>NZ_MUYM01000153.1 GCF_002150765.1 Lentzea kentuckyensis | reverse complement strand
CGCGGCCGCGGCCACGAACCTGTCCAGACAGTCGCTGTACGACCGGCTGAAGCGAATCAGCCAGCTGCTCGACGCGGACCTGGACTCACCTCACGTCAGGGCGTCACTGCACGCCGCCCTCGCCGCGCACGACGCAATCGAACACCCTTACACAATGTCCACCCCGATATGATTTTCCGCCGGATTGTCAATCACTTCGCCACGGTGAACCTTTTCGGCCTCGTCCCCGTACTACCCCACGTAGAGCCGGTCGGAAATCAACAATCCGGGAGTTCACGTGATTGTAGAAGAGCGCATCAGCCTCATGAGCGCGGTCGCCGTTGTCCGCGCCGACGGCGAGTACCGCCTGGTGGCGAATCGCCCGGTCCTGGAGGGAGAGCTGCTGTTCACCATCGATGGCGAGCTGACAGCGACCCCGAACCGGTACACGGTGCAGATCGGCCGCGACGCGCATGTGGACGTACCTGCTGAATACGACTTCGAGGCGATCCTCGATCGTTTCTACTGGCGCTTCATGAACCACAGCTGCGACCCGACGGTGTTCATCAGGGGCCGCGCGGTAATCAGTCTCAAACCGGTCAGTTTCGGACAGGACATCACATTCAATTACAACACCACCGAATTCGACATGGCCGAGCCCTTCGCCTGCCGCTGCGGTAGTGACCGGTGCACCGGNNCTTCCGGCACCTGGCCGGTGCGGAACGGCGCCGGCTGCGGCCCTGGCTGGCCTCCCATCTGTCCGCAGGGTCACGGTGACCGCGACTGTCCGGACCCTGGCGGTCTCGCTCGTCGACTTCTTCGACCACGCCGCCCACCAGTGGCCGGACGCCATCGCCGTGGACGTCCCTCCCGCCAGTGGCCGTCCGCACCGCAGCCAGATCACGTACGCGGAGCTGCTGCGCAAGTCCAGTGCCCTGGCGGGAGCGTTCCATGCGATCACCGGCCGTGGGCGGGTCATCTCGATCATGCTGCCCCGCACGTCGGTCGCCCTCTACGCGACGCAGCTCGCGGTCCTGAGGGCCAAGTCCGCGCATGTGTGCCTCGACCCCGCGTTCCCGGACGACCAGGTCCGGTACATCCTGGAGGACTCCGGCGCCCAGGTGCTGGTCACCAACGCGGAGGGGGCCGAGCGGGCGGCGCGGATCGGCTACCGCGGGGCCGTGATCAGAACCGACAGCCCGGCGGCGAAGGTGGCCGTCGTCGACGCCCCGCAGGGACCTGAGGGCCTGGCCTATCTGATCTACACCTCCGGCACCACCG
>NZ_MUYM01000152.1 GCF_002150765.1 Lentzea kentuckyensis | reverse complement strand
GGCCGGGCACCGCCGCCAGCCAGGACCGGATGTGATCATGTGACGGGGTCAGTTTCGCTTGAACGAGCTCGCCGGTGACGCCGTCGATCGCCGCTGCCGCGACCGATCGCGCGTGCACGTCCAGCCCCACGCTCGTACGCTCGGTAAACACCGGGGCCTCCCACGCCTGTCGGATAGGCCGAGCAGGCCACTCCTGCCCGGCAACCCACGAACAAGCGTGAGCGAGGCCCCGGCCCGCAACCACCCGAAACCCGAGCGGTCACTCCATACCGTCTAACTGACGCCGTTGGGGCGGACATGGATGCTCCAGAGGATCACGGTCGTGAACCCGGAGGAGCGAGGGGTGTTCATCACGGCCTGGCCGTCCGCGTAGAACGGGCCACCGCCGTAGATCGCAGACTGCGGCGACCTCTGTGCCGCGGCAGGCGTCGGGCGGCGGCCTCCCCCTCACCACAGCGACCTGATCAAGCAGACGGTTTTCACCCGAACGAGCCCGTATCATGGAGTAATTCCAAGCCATAGCGTCGTACTCGTGACGACCATCAACTCCACCGCGTACAGCCGCGACCTGGGCGACGAACTGCGCCGGATGCGGCAGAGGTTCACCGGCCTGCGGGGCCGCGGCCTGGCCACCCAGCTCGGCTGGGATCCGAGCAAGGTCTCGAACATGGAGCACGGCAAGATCCGGGCCACCGAGATCGACCTCGCGCAGTACCTCGCCGCCTGCGGCAAGGACATCGACTTCATCGAGGACTTCTTCCGCCGCTACCGCAACGCCTTCGACCCCTACCTGGCCCAGACGCCGGACCACCTCCGCACGCTCCTGCTGACCGAGGCGTCGGCCACCAAGATCACGTCCTACGACATCGTCGCGGTGCACAGCCTCCTGCAGACCCCTGCCTACGCCCGCGCGCTGCAGGCCGCGACCCACGAGGACAGCGCGATTGACAGCGACCGCCAGGCCGTCATGCGTCGCCCTGCCAGCCCCGAGTGCGTGTTCTACCTGCACGAGATAGCGCTGCGGATGCGACTGGGCGGCCTCCAGGTCATGCACGACCAGCACACCAAACTGCTGGCCCACGCGAACATCGTGCGCATCGTGCCGCTGGAGGCGACCACGGCCGCGTTCCAGTCGAAGTGCACGCTGTTCGAGTTCGAGAAGGCGACCCCGATCGTCTACGCGGAGTCCGGCCACGCCAAGGTGTTCGCCCAGGACGACGCCGCCGTCGACCGTGCCGAGAAGCTCTTCGACCTGCTGGACTCCGTGGCACTGGACGAGGAGCAGACGCGACGCAAGCTGACCGAGTACACCAGCCAGCTCGCGCCGGTCCACGGCCTGACCAGCCGTCAGTAGCCGAACACGAGGTCGTAGGCGAGCTGCGGGTCGAACTTGCCGGCGTCCACGCCCGGCGCCTTGCCGCACCGTCCGTCGGAGTCGCCGGGCACCTTCACCCACAGCAGCATCTCCGCGCCACCACCGGTCCGGGCGGGCGTGCCGAGCTTGCGGCCACCGGGGTTGCACCACTCCCCGTTGTGCCCGTTGCCGTTGCGGCTCGTGTCGACGACGTACGGCTTGGTGTAACCGGGCAACGAACCGCTGACCGAGCTGCCGTACGCCGTGGAAGCGGCCGTGGTGTGGTAGTTCGACACGTTGATCGAGAACCCGCGGACGTTCCGCACGCCGGCGGCGTCAAGACGCGACGCCATGGTGCCCGCGGGCACCCACTG
>NZ_MUYM01000151.1 GCF_002150765.1 Lentzea kentuckyensis | reverse complement strand
GGCCCCGGCAAAGTCCCGTCAGGCCATCCACCTGGCTGGCGATGGCGTGTGCAAGTACCACCAACCCAACATCAACAAGCACTTTGCTACTACCAACTGGCCTCGTCGATCCCAGCGCCCGGCTCAGGCACGTTCGGCAACTGACGACCATGTTGGGTGTAGTTGGCGGCGATTTGATCAAGAGTTGGTAGTACTTGCAGACGCCCACCAGCAGAAACGACTTTGCCGGGGCCTGGGGGCTCCTCCCTTTCCACGACAGAAAGGCAGGCTGACGCAGGGGTCCCCTCGGATTTCAGCTCCCCCGCGACCCGCCCAACACAAGACAACCACCCGGCCGTGACCCGCCTGTCAGGACGACAACGTCCGAACCTTCCGAGTCGCCTCAGCCCGAGCCGCCAACTCAGAATCCCCAGGAAAATCCACCCGCACCAAACACAACCCATGCGCAGGAGCCACAGTGACCCCGCTGGCCCGCCCCTGAAGCGACAACAAGGACGAAGGCCACTCCACCGGCTTCCGCCCCTCCCCAACAGCCAGCAACGCCCCAATGAGCGACCGAACCATCGAGTGACAGAACGCATCAGCAGACACAAACGCCGTGATCACGCCATCAGGCCCACGCACCAACTCAAGCCGCTGCAGCTCACGAATGGTCGTGGCACCCTCACGCCGCTTGCAGAACGCACAAAAGTCGTGCTCCCCCAACAACAACGCGGCAGCAACGTTCATCGCCGAAACATCCAGCGGACGAGGCCAGGCCAACGTGTCCAACCGCCGCAACGGATGCGCCCCAAAAGCAGCATCCGTGACGCGGTACTCGTAGTGCCTCCGCATAGCGGAAAACCGAGCGTCGAACTCCCCAGGAACCACCCGCGCGGAAAAGACACGCACGTCAGAAGGCAGCGCCCGAGCCAACCGCTTCGGCAGCCCATCCACATCCACAGTGGACGGCAAATCAGCGTGGGCAACCTGCCCGGACGCATGCACCCCAGCATCAGTGCGCCCGGCAACAGTCAGAACGACGTCCTCGCGCAACACCATCGACAGCGTGTCCTCGAGAACGCCACAAACCGTCCGCCGGGAAGGCTGCCGAGCCCAGCCGGAGAACTCGGTCCCGTCATACCCCAGGTCGAACCGCACACGAACAAGCCCGCCGCCCCCGGAACCGGGAACGACGGGCTCGTCAGCGTTCAATCCGCTCAGGACTTGTCCTTGTCGGAAGCCTCAGCAGCCTCGTCCTTGGACTCCTCAGCCTCGACGGCCTCAGCAGTCGGCTCGCCGTCGACCTCGACAGCGTCCTCAACCTTGGTCTCGTCAGCGTCAGCCTCGACGACAGCGGCCTCAGCCGGCTTCTCGTCCTTGGCGAACTTGGTCTTGCGCGCAGCCTCGGCCTCGGTGGAGACGAGCTTCTGCTGCACCAGCTCGATGATGGCCATGGGGGCGTTGTCGCCCTTGCGCGCCAGCGTCTTGGTGATGCGGGTGTAGCCACCGGAACGGTCGCTGAAGAACGGACCGATCTCGGCGATCAGCTTGTGCACGACGTCCTTGTCGCGGATCACCTTCATGATCTCGCGACGGTTGTGCAGGTCGCCGGCCTTGGCCTTGGAGATGATCTTCTCGGCGTACGGACGCAGCCGCTTCGCCTTCGCCTCAGTGGTCTTGATCCGGCCGTGCTGGAACAGCGCCGTCGCCAGGTTGGCGAGCAGCAGCCGCTCGTGCGCCGGAGACCCACCGAGCCGGGGGCCCTTGGTAGGGGTGGGCATCGCTTGCTCCTGTAGTAACTAAAGAGATCCTCTGCTCTGAAACGAGCGTCAGAGCTGCTCGGTCTCCGCGTAGTCCTGACCGTCGTCGTGGGAGTCCAGACCGCTGCCGGCACCCCAGCCGGTGTCACCGGCGTGGTAGTCGGCCGCGGCGGCGGACGGGTCGAACCCAGGAGGCGAGTCCTTCAGCGCGAGGCCGAGGCCGACGAGCTTCATCTTGACCTCGTCGATCGACTTCGCACCGAAGTTGCGGATGTCCAGCAGGTCCGCCTCGCTGCGCGACACGAGCTCGCCGACGGTGTGGATGCCTTCCCGCTTCAAGCAGTTGTAAGACCGGACCGTGAGGTCCAGGTCCTCAATAGGCATCGCGAACGCGGCGATGGTGTCAGCCTCGGCCGGCGACGGGCCGATCTCGATGCCCTCGGCGTCGATGTTCAGCTCGCGAGCGAGGCCGAACAGCTCAACCAGGGTCTTACCCGCGGAGGCAACCGCGTCCCTCGGGGTGATCGAGGGCTTGGTCTCCACGTCGAGGATCAGCTTGTCGAAGTCCGTGCGCTGCTCGACACGAGTCGCCTCGACCTTGTACGTCACCTTGAGAACCGGCGAGTAGATCGAGTCGACCGGGATGCGGCCGATCTCGGCGCCGGCCTGCTTGTTCTGGACGGCCGGGACGTAGCCGCGACCGCGCTCGACAACGAGCTCGATCTCCAGCTTGCCCTTGCCGTTCAGCGTGGCGATGTGCAGGTCGGGGTTGTGCACGGTGACACCGGCCGGAGGCACGATGTCGCCCGCGGTCACCACACCGGGGCCCTGCTTGCGCAGGTACATGGTCACCGGCTCGTCCTCTTCGGACGAGACGACGAGCTCCTTCAGGTTCAGGATGACGTCGGTGACGTCCTCCTTCACCCCGGGAACCGTGGTGAACTCGTGCAGCACGCCGTCGATGCGGATGCTCGTGACAGCAGCACCGGGGATCGACGAGAGCAGCGTGCGGCGGATCGAGTTGCCGAGCGTGTAACCGAAGCCCGGCTCCAGCGGTTCGATGACGAACCGGGAACGGGTCTCGGAGACCGCTTCCTCGCCGAGCGAGGGGCGCTGGGAAATCAGCACTGGGTTCAACCTTTCTACAACGACGCCCGCTATTTGACGCCGTCACGACGCCGGTCGCGGAGACCGGCAAACGCACTCGGCACACCCTTCGCGCCGATGCGGGACCCGACCGGTGGGACGGCGAACCGCCCCACCGAGAGGATCACTTCGAGTAGAGCTCGACGATGAGCTGCTCGGTGACAGGCGTGTCGATCTGCGCGCGCTCGGGCAGCTGGTGCACGAGGATGCGCAGGTTCGAGGCGACGACCTGCAGCCAAGCGGGAATCGGGCGGTCACCGAAGGACGCGCGAGCAGCCTCGAAGGGCAGCGTCGGCATGGACTTCGGCTTCACGTCGATGATGTCGAACTTCGACACCTGGTAGCTCGGGATGTTCACCTTGTGGCCGTTGACCAGGAAGTGACCGTGAGCAACCAGCTGACGAGCCTGGCGACGCGTGCGGGCGAGGCCAGCGCGGTACACCACGTTGTCGAGGCGAGCCTCGAGAATCTGGAGCAGGTTCTCGCCGGTCTTGCCGGGGCGACGAACCGCTTCCTTGTAGTAACGGACGAACTGCTTCTCGAGCACGCCGTAGGTGTAGCGAGCCTTCTGCTTCTCCTGGAGCTGCAGCAGGTACTCGGACTCCTTGACCCGGCCACGGCCGTGCTGGCCGGGCGGGTACGGACGGCGCTCGAACGCCTGGTCCCCACCAACGAGGTCGACCTTCAGGCGGCGCGAGATACGCGTCGCGGGTCCCGTGTAACGAGCCATTAGTTCTTACTCCTCCCCGTGCCTCAGACCCGGCGCCGCTTGGGCGGGCGGCAGCCGTTGTGGGGCTGCGGGGTCACGTCCTGGATGGTGCCGACCTCGAGACCGGCGGCCTGCAGCGAACGGATCGCGGTCTCACGGCCGGAGCCGGGACCCTTGACGAACACGTCCACCTTGCGCATGCCGTGCTCGGCGGCCTTGCGGGCGGCGTTCTCGGCAGCCATCTGCGCCGCGAACGGCGTCGACTTGCGCGAGCCCTTGAAGCCCACGTGGCCGGCGGACGCCCAGCTGATCACGTTGCCCATCGGGTCCGTGATGGACACGATGGTGTTGTTGAACGTGCTCTTGATGTGCGCCTGGCCGTGCGAGACGTTCTTCTTTTCCTTGCGCCGGATCTTCTTGACCCCGGCTCCCGTGCGGGACTTGGGTGGCAAAACGAACTCCTAAGTTGAGGGCAGCAGACCCGAGGTCTTACTTCTTGCCGGCCTTCTTCTTGCCGGCCACGGTCTTCTTCGGACCCTTGCGGGTACGGGCGTTCGTCTTCGTGCGCTGTCCGCGAACGGGCAGGCCGCGACGGTGCCGAAGACCCTCGTAGCAACCGATCTCCATCTTGCGACGGATGTCGGCCGCGACCTCACGGCGAAGGTCACCCTCGACCTTGTAGTTCGTCTCGATGTGGTCCCGCAGCTTGGCGAGGTCGTCGTCCGTCAGATCCTTGACCCGGAGGTCAGGCGAGATCTGGGTGGCGGCGAGCAGCTCCTTGGAGCGCGTACGACCGATGCCGAAGATGTAGGTGAGCGCGATCTCCATCCGCTTTTCGCGGGGGAGGTCGACGCCAGCGAGTCGTGCCATGTGGCGGTTAACTCCTGTCGATTACTTCCAGGTCTGCTCCTCGTCCAGTTCCGGTGACTGACTCGCTGAGTGTCGTTCCGGCTGCTCTCACAACCGGTGTCCCGGCCCCGGCCTGGAATCCGGGGGTGTCCGCACGCTTGAAGCCCTGCGTGCGGCAGGTACGAGGAGGCTTCTCGTTACTGCGTCATCGAAGATCTCGACGAGCGCGAGGTGGAACCGCTCAGCCCTGGCGCTGCTTGTGGCGCAGGTTCTCGCAGATCACCATGACCCGGCCGTGACGGCGGATCACCTTGCACTTGTCGCAGATCTTCTTGACGCTCGGCTGAACCTTCACGCCTGAGATCTCCTGCTACTGGAGGTCACTTGTAGCGGTAGACGATGCGCCCGCGGGACAGGTCGTAGGGCGAGAGCTCCACGACAACCCGGTCCTCAGGGAGGATGCGGATGTAGTGCTGTCGCATCTTGCCGCTGATGTGCGCGAGTACCTTGTGACCGTTCTCCAACTCGACCCTGAACATCGCGTTGGGGAGCGGCTCGACTACGCGGCCCTCGACCTCAATGGCCCCGTCCTTCTTGCCCATGTCCTCCGCGTTTCGTGACGGTGATAATAACCTTTGGACGCGCGTCAGCCCGGTTCGATCTCACCTGCGAGGGCATGACTGAACCGGCGCGACGGATGCGCCACCTGACCAGTGTACGCAGTTCACTCCGGCAACCCAAATCGGGTCCGGTAAGGCCCGCTGTCGGGCTGCGTGGCCCGCTCCAGCACCGGCCGGAGCTTCTTGATGCTGTCGATCTCGGACTCGTGCCTGCCGAGCACCGATCGAAGCGTGCGCAGGCGCTGAGTCGCGATCCGGACGCCGTATCCGCTCTCGTCGGAACACCTCTGAGCTGCGTTGTTGAGCGCGAGGTCGCCCGTTCCGATGCCGTAGCTCTCCAGGCTCGGGTCCCCCGGCCCGCGCTGGGTGAACCCGGCCCGGTCGAGGCAGTGCAGCAGCGTCGCGCCGGCCGCCCGCGTCTCCGCGGCCTCCGGCCCCGACTGGAGGCGGACCTCCCACTCGCGGACGACCGTGTCGTGCAGTGCCGTGATGCGACTCACTGCGTCGATGTACTCCCAGGGTGCGGCGGACCGCGCCCTGCCCCCGCAGCCACCGTCGGCGGGAGGCGGCGGGCTGACGAAGTTCGGACGTTGGACGCGCACGTCGGAGAACGGCGGATCGCACCGCTCGACCGCCGCGATGGCGTCGGCCAGGAAGATCTGGTCGACGATCCGGTCCGCCGGCACGTCCTGGTAGGTGAAGTCGGTGGCCGGCTTAGAGGCAGCACAGCCTGAAACGAAAATCAGAGAGGCGGACAGGACGAAACGGGTTACCCCCACAATGCCCCCAAGCATTGGACTCGTTCGTCAACCTCGACCGTATCGGCCCTGACAAACGAAATAGCCCCGTTCACCGGAGGGCGAACGGGGCTATGTCCGAAAAACGTTGGGGCGCTTAGTCTTCCTCGGGCGCGGTGAGCACCCAGGGGCCGTCCTCGGTGATCGCGACGCTGTGCTCCCAGTGCGCCGCCCGAGTCCCGTCGAGCGTGATGACGGTCCAGCCGTCCTCGAGTTCCTGGGAGTCGTCGGTGCCGAGGGTCAGCATCGGCTCGATCGCGATGGCCATGCCGACCTTGAGCCTCGGCCCCTTGCCCGGCTTGCCGTAGTTCGGCAGGAACGGGTCCATGTGCATCTTGGAACCGATGCCGTGGCCGCCGTAGTCCGCGACGATCCCGTATTCGATGCCGTCGCGCTCGCCCGACTCGATGGCCGAGGACTCGATGGCGAACGAGATGTCCGTGAGCCGCCCGCCGGGCACCGCGGCCTCGATGCCCGCGAGCATCGACAACCGGGTCGCCTCGGACAGCCTGTGGTCCGCCGGCGACAGCTCGCCGACGCCGACGGTGACCGCCGAGTCGCCGTGCCAGTCGTCGAGGATCGCACCGCAGTCGATGGAGATCAGGTCACCCTCGGCCAGCACCTGCTTGCGGCTGGGGATGCCGTGGACGATCTGCTCGTTCACCGACGCGCAGATGCTCGCCGGGAAGCCGTGGTAGCCCTTGAACGACGGGATGGCTCCGGCGTCGCGGATGGTCTGCTCGGCGATCTCGTCGAGGTCCCAGGTGGACACCCCGGGCTTGACCGCGTCCACCACGTTCCTGAGGGCACGTGCCACGACCAGGCCGGAGGCGCGCATGGCCTCCAGCTGGCCGCGGGTCTTGATCTCGATCATGCTTTCACTGCCTGTTGCACGTGTGACGACAGAGCGGAGCCGGTCAAGCAGTCCACCTGTCACTTCTCGTCGCGCAGCGAGTGCAGCGCCGCGAGGGCGCGCTCGCTGATCTCGTCGATCTCACCGACGGCGTCGATCGAGATGACCTTGTCCGCGTAGTAGTTCAGCAGCGGCGCGGTCTCGTTGCGGTACACCTGCTGGCGGTGCCGGATGACGTCTTCCTTGTCGTCCGTGCGACCGCGCGCGAGCAACCGGTCCACCACGACGTCCTCGTCGACCCGGAACTCCAGCACCGCGTCGAGCGAGTGGCCACCGACCGCCAGGAACTCACCGAGCTTGTCGGCCTGGGCGACGTTGCGCGGGAACCCGTCGAGCAGGAACCCGTCCGCGGCGTCGGACTCCGCCAAGCGCTTGCGCACCATCTCGTTCGTGATGGAGTCAGGCACCAGCGCGCCCTCGTCGAGGATGCTCTGCACCTCGAGCCCGAGCTCGGTCTGGTTGCTGATGTGTGACCGGAAGAGGTCGCCCGTCGAGATGTGCGGCACGCCGAGCTTGCGGCTCAACACTTCAGCCTGGGTGCCCTTGCCCGCACCGGGCGGGCCAACGAGAACGAGTCGCATCTAGCGGAGGAACCCTTCGTAATTGCGCTGCATGAGCTGGCTCTCGATCTGCTTCACGGTGTCGAGACCGACACCGACCATGATCAGAACCGCGGTGCCGCCGAACGGGAAGTTCTGGTTCTGGCCGTCACCGGTCAGGTCCAGGAACAGGTTCGGCAGGATCGCCACGATGCCGAGGTAGAGCGAGCCGGGGAGCGTGATGCGACCCAGCACGAACTTGAGGTACTCGGCGGTCGGACGACCAGGACGGATGCCGGGGATGAAGCCACCGAACTTCTTCATCTCGTCAGCACGCTCGTCCGGGTTGAACGTGATGCCGACGTAGAAGTACGTGAAGAAGACGATCAGGAGGAAGTACGCGCTGATGTGCACCCAGCTCGACTGCTTGACCAGGTACGTCTGGACGAACGTCGAGAACCAGTTCGGCTCGGTGGAGGAACCCTGGGTGAGGCGGACGACCAGGTCCGGCAGGTAGAGCAGCGACGAGGCGAAGATGACCGGGATGACGCCGGCCTGGTTCACCTTGAGAGGAAGGTACGTCGACGTGCCGCCGTACATGCGACGGCCGATCATGCGCTTGGCGTACTGCACCGGAATGCGACGCTGGGCCTGCTCGACGTAGATGACGCTCGCAATGATCACAAGAGCAGCCACGATCACCAGGGCGAAGGTGATGCCGCTCTTCTGAAGGATGTTCTTGCCCTCGGCCGGGATACGGGCGGCGATACCGGTGAAGATCAGCAGCGACATGCCGTTGCCGATGCCCTTCTCGGTGATCAGCTCGCCCAGCCACATGATGACCGAGGTACCGGCGGTCATGGTGATGACCAGCACGATGAGGGTGAAGATGCTGTCCTTGCCAGGAATGACGTCCTGGTCGCACTCGCCGAACAGCTGTCCGCGCACCGCCAGCGCCACCAGACCGGTGGACTGCAGGATCGCCAGCCCGATGGTCAGGTAACGCGTGTACTGCGTCAGCTTGCCCTGACCGGCCTGCCCTTCCTTCTTCAACTGCTCGAAGCGCGGGATGACCACGGTCAGCAGCTGAATGATGATGCTCGCGGTGATGTAGGGCATGATGCCCAGCGCGAAGATCGACAGGTTGAGCAGTGCACCACCGCTGAACAGGTTGATCAGCGAGTAGATGTTCTGGCCTTCAAGCTGTTCAGCACACGCCCGCACGTTCTTGAAGGACACGCCCGGCGCGGGCATGGTCGCTCCAAGCCGGTACACAATGATGATCCCGAGCGTGAAGAGGATCTTCTTGCGTAGATCCGGCGTCGCGAGAGCCGAGCGGAATGCGCCGAGCACGCGAACCTCCTGAGCGTTGCCGACCCCCAGGGACCGGCACATGCGGTAGTTGGCAGGCCGCAGCAGGCAGCCACGACCAAGCGACCCGGAGGACATCCGGGTTCAGCCCGCGACTCTAACAGTCCCCCACGACCAGGCCGTACCCAGTGGCCAATCACAGGTTAGAACCGGTTGATCTCTCCCCGACCAGCTAGACCATCCGGGGTAGTCACAACCAGGATTCCATGCTACTAGCAGGACTTTCGGCCGCCGCGAACGTTTGCGCCCACCCCGAAGTTCCCACAAAAATCACCGCAAAGCGAACCCCGCACGCCAACCGCCAAGGCGAAGCCGAGCAGTCCGCTTCGGCGAAGCCGAGCAGTCCGCTTCGGCGAAGCCGAGCGCACCCCGCGCAGAGCAAGCGAGCCCGGCGGTGGGGTCCCCGATCAGATTGCCGGGGTTCCGGGGGCAGAGCCCTGGGGAAAGCACCCCAACGCAAGGTGACCACCCGCCCGCTGACGCCCCACCCAAAACGAGCCCCGGCAAGCTCACGCAGGCGTCCCCCTGAATCGGGAACCCCTACAACTCAACCTACTCACCAGGTCCGACACCCCCGAACAACGCCAAAGGGCCCCGAGGCGAAGCCTCAGGGCCCTTCAGGCAGCTATCAGGCGTCAGGACGCCACAGTGGAAGACCCACCAGCAGCAGCCAACTTCTCCACAGCGGTCTTGGAGAACTTGTCAGCCGTGACATCCAGCTTGACGGAGACATCTCCGTCACCCAGCACCTTGACGAGCGAGCCCTTGCGGACCAGCCCGGCCAGCACCAGCGCGGGAACGTCCACCGAGCCGCCCTCCGGGAAGGAGGCAGCGATGGCGGAGACGTTCACGACCTGGTACTCGGTGCGGAACGGGTTCTTGAAGCCCTTGAGCTTCGGGAGCCGCATGTGCAGCGGCATCTGGCCACCTTCGAAGCGCGGCGAGACGTTCTTGCGAGCGCCCGTGCCCTTCGTACCGCGGCCGGCGGTCTTGCCCTTGGAGCCTTCACCACGACCAACGCGGGTCTTGGCGGTCTTGGCTCCGGGGGCGGGACGCAGATCGTGAATCTTGATGGTCACGACTGGACCTCCTCAACAACCACCAGGTGACGCACGGCGTGGATCAGGCCGAGCACCTGGGGGGTGTCCTCACGCACGACCGACTGGCGGATCTTGCGCAGCCCGAGGGTGCGCATCGACTCGCGGTGGTTGTGCTTGGTACCGATGGTGCTGCGGACCTGGGTGATCTTGAGCTGAGCCATGATCACACCCCCTGGCCCGCGCGAGCGCGGATCATGCCGGCGGGAGCCACGTCCTCGAGGGGCAGGCCACGACGGGCCGCGACCTCTTCCGGACGCTGCAGACCCTTGAGGGCCGCCACGGTCGCGTGCACGATGTTGATCGCGTTGTCGGAGCCGAGCGACTTCGACAGCACGTCGTGCACGCCGGCGCACTCGAGGACGGCGCGGACAGCGCCACCCGCGATGACACCGGTACCGGCCGAGGCCGGACGCAGCAGGACCACACCAGCGGCCTTCTCACCCTGGACCGGGTGGGGGATGGTGCCGGCGATGCGAGGAACGCGGAAGAAGTTCTTCTTCGCCTCCTCGACGCCCTTGGCGATGGCCGCGGGAACTTCCTTGGCCTTGCCGTAGCCGACGCCGACCATGCCGTCGCCGTCGCCGACCACCACGAGGGCGGTGAAGCTGAAGCGACGACCACCCTTGACCACCTTGGAGACGCGGTTGATCGCAACCACGCGCTCGAGGTGGGGGGTCTTCTCCTGGGCCGCGCCGCCGCGGCCGCCGTCACGACGGTCGCGGCGCTCTCCGCGCTCGCCCCCGCCGCCTTCGCGACGCGTACGTCCTGGCATCAGGCGTCCCTCTCAATTCCAGTCATCAACATTGTCAGAACTCCAGCCCCGCCTCGCGAGCGGCATCCGCCAGAGCAGCGATCCGGCCGTGGTACGCGTTGCCACCGCGGTCGAACACGACCGCCGTGATGCCGGCGTCCTTGGCACGGGCCGCGGCCAGCTGGCCGACCTTGGCCGCGCGGGCCTTCTTGTCGCCGTCCATCGCACGGACGTCGGCCTCCATGGAGGAAGCGGACGCGACCGTGTGGCCCTTGAGGTCGTCGATCACCTGAACGGTGATGTGCTTCGACGACCGGTGCACGACCAGGCGCGGACGCTCGGCGGTGCCGCTGACCTTCTTGCGGAGGCGGAAGTGGCGACGGGCCTTCGCAACACGACGCCTGGTGGAGATGTCCTTGCCCACCGGCTTGCGCTTCGTAACAGTCGACTCGCTCATGTCACTTACCCGTCTTTCCGACCTTGCGACGGATCTTCTCGCCCGAGTACCGGACGCCCTTACCCTTGTACGGGTCGGGCTTGCGCAGCTTGCGGATGTTGGCGGCAACCTCACCGACCAGCTGCTTGTCGATACCCGCGACGGAGAAGCGGGTCGGGGTCTCCACCGCGAAGGTGATGCCCGCGGGGGCCTCGACCTTGACGGGGTGGGAGTAACCGAGCGCGAACTCGAGCTCAGAGCCCTTGAGCGCGACGCGGTAACCGACGCCGTGGATTTCCATCTTCTTTTCGTAACCCTGGGTCACACCGACGACCATGTTGTGCACCAGCGTGCGCGACAGGCCGTGGAGCGCGCGGTTGCGACGCTCGTCGTTCGGGCGCTTGACCTCGAGAGTGCCGTCTTCAGCCTTCTCCAGGCTGATCGGCTCAGCGATCGTCAGCGTCAGGGTGCCCTTCGGGCCCTTGATGCTCACGTCCTGGCCGGCGATGTTCACGTCGACCCCGGAGGGGACAATGATCGGCTGCTTACCGATGCGCGACATGTCTACTCCCCCTTACCAAACGTAGGCGAGGACTTCTCCGCCCACGCCTGCCTTGTTGGCCTGACGGTCGGTCATGAGACCGCCAGAGGTCGAAATGATCGCCACGCCGAGGCCACCGAGAACTCGGGGCAGGCCGGTGGACTTCGCGTACACGCGCAGGCCCGGCTTCGACACGCGGCGGAGGCCGGCGATGCTGCGCTCCCGGTTCGGGCCGTACTTCAGCTCGACGACGAGGTTCTTCGCGACCTCGCCCTCCTCGTCGCGGTACGAGGCGATGTAGCCCTCGCGCTTGAGGATCTCGGCGATGTTGGCCTTCAGCTTCGAGTGCGGCATCACGACCTTGTCGTGGTAAGCCGAATTCGCGTTGCGCAGACGAGTGAGCATGTCTGCGATCGGGTCGGTCATCGTCATGGTGACCTGGTCAACCTTTCTCGCTGCGGTTCACCGGCTCAGGGTCCAGACCTGCCCTCCCCGAAGGGAGGGACAGGACGGTCGTGTGCGGGCCTACAGCGAAGTAATGGAGCTTTGAATTACCAGCTGGACTTGCTCACGCCAGGCAGCTCACCGCGGTGAGCCATCTCGCGCAGGCAGATCCGGCAGAGGCCGAACTTGCGGAACACCGCGTGGGGGCGGCCGCAACGCTGGCACCGGGTGTAACCCCGGACCTTGAACTTCGGCTTCTTCGCGGCCTTGTTGATCAACGCCTTCTTGGCCATCGACTCAGTTCTCCTTGAACGGGAAGCCCAGGAGCTTCAGCAGCGCCCGGCCCTCCTCGTCGTTCGTGGCGGTGGTGACGACGGTGATGTCCATGCCGCGAGGCCGGTCGATCGCGTCCGGGTCGATCTCGTGGAACATCGACTGCTCGTTCAGGCCGAACGTGTAGTTGCCGTTGCCGTCGAACTGCTTGCCCGAGAGGCCGCGGAAGTCGCGGATACGGGGCAGCGCGATCGTCAGCAGACGGTCGAGGAACTCCCACATGCGGTCGCCGCGCAGCGTGACGCGCGCACCGATCGGCATGCCTTCACGCAGCTTGAACTGCGCGATGGACTTGCGGGCCCGACGGACCTCGGGACGCTGACCGGTGATGATCGAGAGGTCCTTGACGGCACCCTCGATCAGCTTGCCGTCACGGGCGGCGTCGCCGACACCCATGTTGACAACGACCTTGACGACACGCGGGATCTGCATCACGTTGTCGAAGTTGAACTGCTTCTGCAGTTCCCCGGTGATCTCGGCGCGGTAACGCGTCTTGAGCCGCGGGATGATCTTCTCTGCGGTAGTCATGCTCAGATGTCCTTCCCGTTACGACGGGAAATGCGGACCCGCTTGCCCTCGTCGTTCGTCCGGTAACCAACACGGGTCGGCTTGCCGTCCGAGTCGACCACCATCACGTTGGAGACGTTGATCGGGGCTTCCTGGGTCACGATGCCACCGGACTGCGCGCCCCGCTGGGTCTGCGTGATCTTGGTGTGCTTCTTGATCCGGTTGACGCCCTCGACCAGGACCTTGCCGGTCTCCGGGTAGGCCTGGATGACCTTGCCCTTCGCGCCCTTGTCCTTGCCGGCGATAACGACGACCGTGTCGCCCTTCTTCACCTTCATGGTCAGAGCACCTCCGGAGCCAGCGAGATGATCTTCATGAACTTCTTGTCGCGCAGCTCGCGCCCGACCGGGCCGAAGATGCGGGTACCGCGGGGCTCGTTGTCGTTCTTGATGAGCACAGCGGCGTTCTCGTCGAAACGGATGTACGAGCCATCCGCGCGACGGCGCTCCTTGACGGTGCGGACGATGACGGCCTTGACGACGTCACCCTTCTTCACGCCGGCACCGGGGATCGCGTCCTTGACGGTCGCGACGATGATGTCGCCGATGCCCGCGTAGCGGCGGCCCGAACCACCGAGAACACGGATGCAAAGGATTTCCTTCGCACCAGTGTTGTCGGCGACACGAAGCCGCGACTCCTGCTGAATCACTTACTTGCTCCTGACCATTCCTGGCCCGCCGGATTTCCGACCCGACGGGCTCGGTCTGTCTACAGTGTTCAATCCCTTTCGGGGACTTACTTGGCCTTCTCGAGGATCTCGACGAGCCGCCAGCGCTTGGTCGCCGACAGAGGCCGGGTCTCCATGAGCAGGACGCGGTCGCCGATGCCCGCCGCGTTCTCCTCGTCGTGCACCTTCACCTTGGTGGTGGAGCGCATGATCTTGGAGTAACGCGGGTGCTTCTTGCGGTCCTCGAGCGCCACGACGATCGTCTTGTCCATCTTGTCGGACACGACGAGGCCCTCGCGGACCTTGCGGTCGTTGCGCTTCTCGGTCTGAACTTCGTTGCTTTCGGTCATGCCGCACCCTCACCAGTGGATTCCGGCGAAGCGGAGAGCCCGAGCTCCCGCTCCCGCATCACGGTGTAGATCCGGGCAATCTCGTGCCGGACCGTGCGCAACCGCCGGTTGTTGTCGAGCTGGCCCGTGGCCATCTGGAAGCGAAGGTTGAAAAGCTCTTCCTTCGATTCCTTCAGACGCAGCACGAGCTCTTCCTCGGTGAGCTCACGCAGCTCGGAAGCGGTGGTACCCGCTGCCATCAGAACTCACCACCCTCACGCGTAACGATGCGGCACTTCATCGGGAGCTTGTGGATCGCGCGGCGAAGAGCCTCGCGGGCCACCTGCTCGTTCGGGAAGGCCATCTCGAAGAGGACGCGACCCGGCTTGACGTTGGCCACCCACCACTCCGGCGAACCCTTACCGGAACCCATGCGGGTCTCGGCCGGCTTCTTCGTCAGCGGACGGTCCGGGAAGATGTTGATCCAGACCTTGCCGCCACGACGGATGTGGCGCGTGATGGCGATACGAGCGGACTCGATCTGCCTGTTGGTGACGTAGGCGGGCTCGAGAGCCTGGATGCCGTACTCACCGAAGGTGACCTTCGTGCCGCCCTTGGCAGCACCCGACCGCTTCGGGTGGTGCTGCTTGCGGTGCTTGACCCTGCGCGGGATGAGCATGACTCAGCTCTCCGTCTTCTCTGCAGCAGCCGGGGCCTCGCTGACAGCGGAAGCGTCAGCTGCGGCACGGCCGGCCTCGGTGCTCGTCGCGGTGGTGCCGCTGGCACCGGAACGACGGGCCCGGTTCGGACGCTCGCCACGGTCGCGGCGCGGGGCGCGGTCGGCCTGCGAAGGGGCCGCGTCACGCTCACGCTTGGCGGAGATGCCACCGACGATGTCGCCCTTGTAGATCCACACCTTCACGCCGATACGGCCGAACGTGGTGCGGGCCTCGAAGAAGCCATAGTCGATGTCGGCGCGGAGCGTGTGCAGCGGCACGCGGCCGTCGCGGTAGTGCTCCGAGCGGGACATCTCGGCGCCGCCCAGACGACCGCCGCACTGCACGCGGATGCCCTTCACCTGCGAGGAACGCATGGCCGACTGAATGGCCTTGCGCATCGCGCGACGGAAGGCAACGCGGTTGGACAGCTGCTCGGCGACACCCTGTGCCACGAGCTGCGCGTCCGACTCGGGGTTCTTGACCTCGAGGATGTTCAGCTGGACCTGCTTCTTGGTGAGCTTCTCCAGCTCACCGCGGATGCGGTCCGCCTCGGCACCGCGACGGCCGATGACGATGCCCGGCCGGGCGGTGTGGATGTCGACGCGCACCCGGTCACGGGTCCGCTCGATCTCCACCTTGGAGATGCCGGCACGCTCCATGCCCTTGCTGAGCAGCTTGCGGATCTTGACATCTTCCGCGACGTACTCGGCGTACTGCTTGTCGGCGTACCAGCGGGACTTCCAGTCGGTGGTGATCCCCAGCCGGAAGCCGTGCGGGTTGATCTTCTGGCCCACTACCGGGTTCCCTTCGCGCTGGTCTTCTTCGGACGCGACTCCACCTCAATGGTGATGTGCGACGTCCGCTTGCGGATCCGGTACGCGCGGCCCTGGGCACGCGGGCGGAAACGCTTGAGGGTCGGACCCTCGTCCACGTAGGCCACCGAAACCCAGAGGGTGTCGGGGTCCAGGGACAGGTTGTTCTCGGCGTTGGCCATGGCGCTGGCGAGCACCTTCGCGACCGGCTCACTTGCTGCCTGCGGCGCGAACTGGAGCACGGCCAGGGCCTCGCGGGCGTTACGTCCCTTGATGAGCTCGACGACGCGGCGCACCTTCATCGGCGTGTCGCGGACGTAGCGAGCCCGAGCCACGGCGCGCGGAAACTCCTGCGCCTCAGCATCTTTACGGGCGTTCATCGCTGCTTCCCCTTGCTCTTCCTAGTTCGGCGCCTAGCGGCGGCGAGACTTCCGGTCGTCCTTGATGTGGCCCTTGAAGGTCCGGGTGGGGGCGAACTCGCCCAGCTTGTGCCCGACCATCGCTTCGGTCACGAACACCGGGACGTGCTTGCGGCCGTCGTGCACCGCGAGGGTGTGACCCAGCATGTCCGGGATGATCGTGGACCGGCGGGACCACGTCTTGATGACCGTCTTCTTGCCCGACTCGTTGAGAACGTCCACCTTCTTGAGCAGGTGGTCGTCAACGAAGGGGCCCTTCTTAAGGCTGCGAGGCATCCTTCACTCCCTTCCTGCTCAGCGCTTCTTACCGGTGCGACGACGCCGGACGATGAGCTTGTCGCTTGGCTTACGGCGGCGGGTACGGCCTTCGGGCTTACCAGCCGGGTTCACCGGGTGGCGACCACCGGAGGTCTTACCCTCACCACCACCATGCGGGTGGTCAACGGGGTTCATGGCGACACCACGCACGGTGGGCTTCTTGCCCTTCCACCGCATGCGGCCGGCCTTGCCCCAGTTGATGTTCTGGTGCTCCTTGTTGCCGACCTCGCCGAGCGTGGCGCGGCAGCGCACGTCCACGTTGCGGATCTCGCCCGAAGGCATCCGCAGCTGGGCGTACGGGCCGTCCTTCGCCACGAGCTGCACCGAGGCACCGGCGGAGCGAGCGATCTTCGCGCCGCCACCGGGGCGGAGCTCGATCGCGTGGATCACGGAACCGACCGGGATGTTGCGCAGCGGCAGGTTGTTACCCGGCTTGATGTCGGCCTTGGGGCCGTTCTCAACCGTGTCACCCTGCTTGAGCTTCTCCGGGGCGATGATGTAGCGCTTCTCGCCGTCCGCGTAGTGCAGCAGCGCGATGCGCGCGGTCCGGTTGGGGTCGTACTCGATGTGAGCGACCTTGGCCGGCACGCCGTCCTTGTCGTGGCGACGGAAGTCGATCAGGCGGTAAGCCCGCTTGTGACCGCCACCCTTGTGCCGAGTGGTGATCTTGCCCGACGCGTTGCGGCCACCCAGCTTGTGCAGCGGGCGGATCAGCGACTTCTCCGGCGTCGACCGAGTGATCTCGGCGAAGTCGGAGACGCTCGCACCGCGACGACCGGGGGTCGTCGGCTTGTACTTGCGAATGCCCATCTCTACGCAGTCCTCGTCATCAGGCGGCAGGGCCGCCGAAGATCTCGATCGCCTTGCTGTCAGCCGACAGCGTGACGATCGCGCGCTTCGTGTCCTTGCGCTTGCCGAACCCGGTGCGGGTGCGCTTGCGCTTGCCCTGCCGGTTGATGGTGTTGACGCTGACGACCTTCACGCCGAAGACCTTCTCCACGGCGATCTTGATCTGGGTCTTGTTCGACCCCGGCGCCACCAAGAAGGTGTACTTGTTCTCCTCGAGGAGCCCGTAGGACTTCTCGGAGATCACCGGCGCGAGCAAGATGTCCCTGTGGTCGGGGATCACTTGGAACCCTCCTCGTCCACGACAGCCGCCGTGGCCTCGGCCGAGCCGCGACCCTGCTGGGCCTTGCTGGCGAGGAACACGTCGAGCGAGTCCTTGGTGAACACCACGTCGTCGTTGACGAGCACGTCGTAGGTGTTGAGCTGGTCGGGCGCGATCACGTGCACGTGCGGGAGGTTCCGCACGCTGACCCACGCGACCTCGTCGGTGCGGTTGAGCACCACGAGAACGCGGCGAGCCTGGGTGACCGACTCCAGGACCTTGCGCGCGGTCTTGGTCGACGGGGTGTCCCCGTCCACCAGGCCGGACACGACGTGCACCTGGTTGGCGCGAGCCCGGTCAGAGAGGGCACCGCGCAGAGCGGCGGCCTTCATCTTCTTGGGGGTCCGCTGGGTGTAGTCACGCGGCTGCGGGCCGTGGACGATGCCACCGCCGGCGAACTGCGGCGCACGCGTCGAACCCTGGCGGGCACGGCCGGTGCCCTTCTGGCGGTACGGCTTCTTGCCACCACCGGACACCTCGCCGCGGGTCTTCGTCGAGTGCGTGCCCTGGCGCGCGGCGGCCTGCTGGCCGACGACCACCTGGTGCAGCAGCGCGACGTTCGCCTGCGCGTCGAAAACAGCCGAGGGGAGCTCGACCGTGCCGGCGGACTTGCCGTCCGGGGTGCGGATCTCAACAGTCGACATCAGGCACCACCCTTCGCGGCAGTCCGGACGAACACCAGACCACCCTTGGGGCCGGGAACAGCGCCCTTGATGAGCAGCAGGCCGTTCTCGGCGTCGATCTTGTGCACCTTCAGGTTCTGGGTCGTGACGCGCTCGTGGCCCATGCGGCCGGCCATGCGCAGACCCTTGAAGACGCGACCCGGAGTGGCGCAGCCACCGATGGAACCCGGCGAGCGGTGCTTGCGCTGGGTGCCGTGGCTGGAGCCGAGGCCCCGGAAGTTGTGGCGCTTCATGACACCCGCGGTGCCCTTGCCCTTGCTGGTGCCGGTGATGTCGACAACAGCGCCGGCCTCGAACACCTCAGCGGTGATCTCCTGGCCGACCGTGTACTCGCTGGCGTCCGTCGTGCGCAGCTCCACCAGGTGGCGGCGGGGCGTGACCCCGGCCTTGGCGAAGTGGCCCGCAACGGGCTTGTTGACCTTGCGCGGGTCAATCGCGCCGGCCGCCAGCTGGACGGCGGTGTAGCCGTCCTTCTCTTCGGTGCGAACCTGGGTCACGACATTGGGCTCAGCCTTGACGACGGTCACCGGGACAACCCGGTTGTTCTCGTCGAAGACCTGAGTCATGCCGAGCTTGGTGCCCAGGATGCCCTTCATCTGCCTGTCAGACATTGGTCCGTTACTCTCCGCGCCCAACGCTTACTGGATGTTGACGTCGACGCTGGCCGGCAGGTCGATGCGCATGAGCGCGTCAACCGTCTTCGGCGTCGGGTCGAGGATGTCGATCAACCGCTTGTGCGTGCGCATCTCGAAGTGCTCGCGCGAGTCCTTGTACTTGTGCGGCGAGCGGATGACGCAGTACACGTTCTTCTCAGTGGGCAGCGGCACAGGCCCGACGACCCGAGCGCCGGTGCGCGTCACGGTCTCCACGATCTTGCGCGCAGACGCGTCGATCGCTTCGTGGTCGTAGGCCTTGAGCCGGATGCGGATCTTTTGTCCCGCCATAATGGCTTGCCGTTCCTCTGCTTCTCGTAACCGCTGCGGTGCGGTGCCTCGGATGAGGCCTGTTACAGCCTCTTGGCGCGCTCCGCCCCTGTTGAAGTGTCATGGTGCCCGGTCCACGCGGTCGGGCGTGTCGCGCCCGGTGCGCATACCGGTCCCGCTCAAGGTCTCCCCGGTGGGATTGGGCCTACCACAGCCCATGCACCCTGATGCCCATCTCCGCAAGGAGGCGTTCACTAACAGGGCGCGGACGCTCGGTCGAAGAGCTCAGGCACACACGAAGTGAACCCGGCCTTCGTCGAGCAACCCGTAAAGGATGCCACACGGTTGCGAGGCGATCCAAATCGGGGTGGGTGAGTTAGAGGCAGATCACGTTGGGATCAAGGTCCGCGAATCCGCGAGGACGCGTCCGCCTGCGTTGCGTGCTGCCTCACACCCGTTGCGCCGCAAGGATAACAACGACAAAGGCCGGGCCAACGAAGTCGTTGGCCCGGCCTTGCCGAACTAACTGCGGCTAGCCGCGGTCAGAGCCAGATCACTTGATGATCTTGGTGACCGAGCCGGCGCCGACGGTGCGGCCACCCTCGCGGATCGCGAAGCGGAGGCCCTCGTCCATGGCGATCGGCTGGATCAGCTTGACGTCCATACCGGTGGTGTCACCCGGCATGACCATCTCGGTGCCCTCGGGCAGCGTCACAACGCCGGTCACGTCCGTCGTCCGGAAGTAGAACTGGGGACGGTAGTTGTTGAAGAACGGCGTGTGGCGGCCACCCTCGTCCTTGGACAGGATGTAGACCTGCGCCGTGAACTCGGTGTGCGGGGTCGTGGTGCCCGGCTTGACGATGACCATGCCGCGCTCCACCTCCTCGCGCTTGATGCCACGGAGCAGCAGCGCGGCGTTGTCGCCGGCGCGGCCCTCGTCCAGGAACTTCTTGAACATCTCGATCGAGGTGACCGTCGTCTTCTTCGACGTCTCCTTGATACCGACGATCTCGATCTCGGAGTTCACGTTGATGATGCCGCGCTCGATACGACCGGTCACCACGGTGCCGCGGCCGGTGATCGTGAAGACGTCCTCGACGGGCATGAGGAACGGCTTCTCGGTGTCGCGCTCCGGCTCCGGGATCGCCGTGTCAACGGCGGCCATGAGCTCGAGAACGGACTTGCCCCACTGCTCGTCGCCCTCGAGCGCCTTCAGCGCCGAGACGCGCACGACCGGCAGGTCGTCGCCCGGGAACTCGTACTCGGAGAGCAGCTCGCGGACCTCGAGCTCAACGAGCTCCAGGATCTCCTCGTCGTCCACCATGTCGGCCTTGTTCAGCGCGACGACGATGTAGGGGACGCCGACCTGGCGGGCCAGGAGGACGTGCTCCTTCGTCTGCGGCATCGGGCCGTCGGTGGCCGCGACCACCAGGATGGCGCCGTCCATCTGCGCCGCACCGGTGATCATGTTCTTGATGTAGTCGGCGTGCCCGGGGCAGTCGACGTGCGCGTAGTGACGGTTCTCCGTCTGGTACTCGATGTGCGCGATCGAGATCGTGATGCCGCGCTGCTTCTCTTCCGGCGCCTTGTCGATCTGGTCGAACGCGAACGAGGCGTTCACATCGGGGTACGCGTCGTGCAGAACCTTGGAGATCGCCGCGGTCAGCGTGGTCTTGCCATGGTCGATGTGACCGATGGTGCCGATGTTGACGTGCGGCTTCGTCCGCTCGAACTTCGCCTTGGCCACTGGATTGTCCTCCTGGACTTCTTTTTGCTGGTCCGGCGGGCATCTGTGGCCACCCGCCGGACTACACGTCAGGGTCGAAAAGTGCGGACCCCAGGGATTCACCCCCGGAGAGCCCGCGGTGGAACTGCGGTGCTCCGGTGGGGAGTTACTCCCCGGTCGCCTTCGCGATGATCTCCTTCGAGACGTTCGCGGGAACCTCTGCGTAGGAGTCGAACACCATCGAGTAGTTGGCACGACCCTGGGTCTTGGACCGCAGGTCACCCACGTACCCGAACATTTCCGACAGCGGAACCAGTGCCTTGACGACACGGACGCCGCTGCGCTCCTCCATGGCCTGGATCTGGCCACGGCGGGAGTTCAGGTCGCCGATCACGTCGCCCATGTACTCCTCGGGCGTCGTGACCTCGACGGCCATCAGAGGCTCGAGGATCGCGGGAGACGCCTGACGGGCGGCTTCCTTGAGGGCCATCGAACCAGCGATCTTGAACGCCATTTCCGAGGAGTCGACCTCGTGGTAGGCGCCGTCGAGCAGCGTCACCTTCACGCCGACCAGCGGGTAGCCCGCCAGCACGCCGTACTGCAGCGCGTCCTGCGCACCCGCGTCGACCGACGGGATGTACTCACGCGGGATGCGACCACCGGTGACGGCGTTGACGAACTCGTAGAGCGCGCCGTCTTCCTTCTTCTCCAGCGGCTCGACGGTGACGAGCACCTTCGCGAACTGGCCGGAGCCACCGGTCTGCTTCTTGTGGGTGTAGGAGTACTTCTCCACCGCCTTGCGGATGGTCTCCCGGTACGCCACCTGAGGCTTGCCGATGTTGGCCTCGACCTTGAACTCGCGGCGCATGCGGTCCACCAGGATGTCCAGGTGGAGCTCGCCCATGCCGGCGATGATGGTCTGGCCGGTCTCCTGGTCGAGGTTGACCCGGAACGTCGGGTCCTCCTCCGCCAGCTTCTGGATCGCGGTGCCGAGCTTCTCCTGGTCCGCCTTCGTCTTGGGCTCGATGGCCACCTGGATGACGGGCTCGGGGAAGGTCATCGACTCGAGCACGATCGGGTGTGCCGGGTCGCACAAGGTCTCACCGGTCGTGGTGTCCTTCAGACCGATCACGGCGTAGATGTGGCCCGCGATGGCCTCGGTGACCGGGTTCTCCTTGTTGGCGTGCATCTGGAAGATCTTCCCGATGCGCTCCTTGCGGTCCTTGGTCGCGTTGATGACCTGGGTGCCGGAGGCGACCTTGCCCGAGTAGACCCGGATGTAGGTCAGCTTGCCGAAGAACGGGTGCACGGCGATCTTGAACGCCAGCGCCGAGAACGGCTCGTCGCTCGAGGCCTTGCGCGACACGACGGTCTCGCCGTCCTGCAGCGTGCCCTCGACCGGCGGGAGGTCCATCGGCGACGGCAGGAAGTCGACCACCGCGTCGAGCATGGGCTGAACGCCCTTGTTCTTGAACGCCGAACCACACAGGATCGGGTACGCGGTGCCCTCGGAGACGATCTTGCGGAGGCCCGCCTTGATCTCCGCGACGGACAGGTCGCCCTGCTCGAAGTACTTCTCGGTCAGCTCGTCGTCGGTCTCGGCGACGGCCTCGAGAAGCTGCTCGCGGAACTCCTGCGCACGCTCGACGAGATCCGCGGGGATCTCCTCGATCGCGTAGTCCTCGCCCTTCTGGACCTCGCCACGCCACGTCAGGGCGCGCATCTCGATCAGGTCGACGACGCCGATGAAGTCGCTCTCGGCACCGATCGGGATCTGGATCGGCAGCGGCTTCGCCGCGAGACGGTCCTGAATGGTCTTGATGGTGAAGTAGAAGTCCGCGCCCAGCTTGTCCATCTTGTTGACGAAGCAGATACGCGGGACGTCGTACTTGGTCGCCTGCCGCCAGACCTGCTCGGACTGCGGCTCGACGCCCTCCTTGCCGTCGAAGACGGCAACAGCGCCGTCGAGGACGCGCAGGTTGCGCTCGACCTCGACGGTGAAGTCGACGTGGCCGGGCGTGTCGATCAGGTTGATCTGGTGGTCTTTCCAGTAGCAGGTCGTCGCGGCCGACGTGATCGTGATGCCGCGCTCCTGCTCCTGCTCCATCCAGTCCATCACGGCAGCGCCGTCGTGCACCTCGCCGATCTTGTAGCTGATCCCCGTGTAGAAGAGGATCCGCTCAGTCGTCGTGGTCTTGCCCGCGTCGATGTGGGCCATGATCCCGATGTTGCGGAC
Source organism: Lentzea kentuckyensis (assembly GCF_002150765.1). GTDB lineage: Bacteria > Actinomycetota > Actinomycetes > Mycobacteriales > Pseudonocardiaceae > Lentzea > Lentzea kentuckyensis. Next base: position 3,250 of record NZ_MUYM01000151.1, on the reverse strand, counting down.
CTTGGCAAGATCAGTGAGCACGTCCTGTGCCACGGGTCTTTCCCCTGTCTTGAGCTTGTGAGCTCACTAGGGCTGGGAGAGCCCGGCCTCACCGAGGCCGGGCGTCAGATCACCAGCGGTAGTGGGCGAAGGCCTTGTTGGACTCGGCCATCTTGTGCGTGTCCTCACGGCGCTTGACGCTCGCACCGAGACCGTTGCTCGCATCGAGCAGCTCGTTCATCAGACGCTCGACCATGGTCTTCTCACGGCGCTGCCGGGAGAAGGTGATCAGCCAGCGCAGCGCCAGCGTGGTGGAGCGACCGGGCTTGACCTCGATCGGCACCTGGTAGGTCGCACCACCGACGCGGCGGCTCTTGACCTCCAGCGACGGCTTCACGTTGTCCAGGGCGCGCTTCAGCGTGACGACCGGGTCGGTGCCGGTCTTCTCGCGAGCACCTTCGAGGGCTTCGTAGACGATCTTCTCCGCCACGGAGCGCTTGCCGTCCACCAGCACCTTGTTGATGAGCTGGGTCACGAGCGGCGAGCTGTAGACCGGGTCGGAGATAAGCGGCCGCTTCGGGGCCGGTCCCTTGCGGGGCATCAGCTCTTCTCCTTCTTCGCGCCGTAGCGGCTGCGAGCCTGCTTGCGGTTCTTGACACCCTGCGTGTCGAGAGAGCCACGGATGATCTTGTAACGAACACCCGGCAGGTCCTTCACACGACCGCCACGCACGAGCACCATCGAGTGCTCCTGGAGGTTGTGACCCTCACCGGGGATGTAGGCCGTGACCTCGATGCCGCTGGTCAGCTTCACGCGAGCGACCTTGCGCAGTGCGGAGTTCGGCTTCTTGGGGGTGGTGGTGTAAACGCGGGTGCACACACCGCGCCGCTGCGGCGAGCCCTTGAGGGCCGCCGTCTTCTGCTTGGCCACCTTGTCCTGGCGGCCCTTGCGGACCAGCTGCTGGATCGTTGGCATTCGCCGGCTGCTTCTTCCGTCTTTTGCGGGTTCGCCTCGCGGCTCACCCTCGTGTTTCTTGATCCCTCTCTGCACCCGAGGTCGGGCGTGTCGCCCGCTCCCAAGGTCCGCAAGCAACAGTTCAACTGCCACTGCGAGTGGAGGACACCGCTGCCTCACGGGCACGCGGAGCGGCCCGACATGGGTCGGGCACGAGTAGCAAAGATACCCGCCCACGTCTACCTGGGTCAAAACGGGGGTGCCGCACGCGCACGTGCAGTAGACATGGCCGCTGGAACTGAGGGTACTCGCGTGACGGAGAACGCACTTTGAAGCTCAACCTGCTGGTCTACGGCATCGCCGCGCTGGTGATCGGGATTCCCGCGGTGCTGATCGCCCGTGACCTCCTGACGTCGGACGCCCTGGTCGGCCAGTGCGCGCGGCAGGTGGCGAATGTCTCCGAACTGAAGTTCGAGGAGATCGGCTGCAAGGCGAAGAAGCCCAGCGCCGAGTACGAGGTCGGCGCGATCGGGGCGAACTGCCCGGACGGCGACTACCTCGCCGTTCCGAGGGACGACGAGAAGACCTGCTATCTCTCGCGCGCGGCCATCGGCGTGTGTTTCGTGACGAAGAAGTATCCGAACGTGAGCGAGGCGGTCCTCGTTCGGGGGGACTGCAAGGACCCGAGCGCGCGCAAGAGCGTGCACGTCCTCCACGACACCTTCGACAAGGCGCGGTGCCCGAACGCGGAACTCTCGCTCGCCTACTCCAAGCCCGCGAGGACGATCTGCATGGAGAAGCCGTGAGGTCCGCTGCCCTGATCGCGGCGCTCGTGCTGGTGCTGTCCGGGTGTTCTGGATGGCACGAGCAGGCCGGCGTGGGCGAGTGCGCGAAGCAGATCGACGTGAACGACACGAGCGTCAACATGGAGGAAGTGGACTGCTCGTCCGAACAGGCCGTGTACCGGGTGTCCTCGCGTGAGAAGCGCACGATGTGCCCGACCGGTGACTACCTCGACGAGTCGTCCGGGCGGTCGAGGAAGACCGGCAAGACGCGGTACTGCTATGTGCTGAACGTCAAGGAGGGCGACTGCCTCAAGGCGGTCAACCAGTACTTCGAACGGGTGGCGTGCGGCACCGGGACGCGCAGGGTGACGAAGGTGGTCGACGGCAAGTCCGACCGCCTGTTGTGCGCCGGCGAGGACTCGAAGACCTACTCCCAGCCCATGAAGACCATCTGCATCACCAAGTGATCCCGCCTGATTCACTTGACGGCGTGGACGATCTGATCGCGGCGATGGCCTCGCTGACCGGCTCTTCGGCCGATCCCGAGGTGCTCGGCGGCGACCGTGGTGACGTCGTGGTCGTGCGGGTCGGCGACACGGTGGCGAAGGCCCATCCCGCGGACGTCGACGTGGAGGCGTTGCGGCAGCGAGTGGAGATCGCGGCGGCACACCCCGAGTTGTTGTTGCCACCGTTGAAGCCGTTGCAGTTCGTGGACGACCGGCCGGTGACGGTCTGGCCGTACGGGACGCCGGTGAGCCAGGAGGACCCCGACGGGGCGCCGTGGGAAGAGAGCGCCGCACTGCTGGCGCGACTGCACGCGTTGCCCGTACAAGGGCCAGCGGCCGGTACGCCTGACCGGATCGTGCGAGCCATTCAAGCGTTGCCGCCGGATCTGCCGCACGCCGACGTGGTGCTGCGAGCGTACGAAGCCTTGCCACCGTTGGACATGTCCGGGCGGGCGCTGATCCACGGCGACTGGCACCTCGGGCAACTGGTGCACAGAGGCGCCTGGCGGCTCATCGACGTGGACGATCTCGGGGTGGGTGATCCCGTGTGGGACCTGGCGCGACCTGCGGCTCTGTTCGCGGTGGGGGTCCTGCCGGCCGACCTGTGGGCGCGGTTCCTCAACACCTACCGTGAAACGGGCGGTGTGGCCGTGACGACATCGGAATGGGATGTCCTCAACATTCCGGCTCAGGCGTACGTTGTTCAGATGGCGGCACGGGCACTCATGTCCGGGCTGCAGGCAGTGGAACCGCTGGTTGAGGCTTGTCGTCGGATCGTCACGACGCACGACAACGGCGACCGCGGCTAATATCGTTTTTGTCCGGTCCCACCGCAGGAGGCTCACCACGATGCAGTGTCCCAAGTGTCATGCGAACATGCGCACGTTTGACCGCATGGGCGTCCACATCGAGCAGTGCGACGGCTGCCGCGGGGTCTTCCTCGACTACGGCGAGCTCGAGTCCATCACGCGCCTCGAAGCCCAGATGCAGGCCCCGCCGCCCCCGGTCGCGCCGCCGCCCGCCGCC
>NZ_MUYM01000150.1 GCF_002150765.1 Lentzea kentuckyensis | reverse complement strand
GGGCTGTCGATCGTCTGGTTGCGCATGTCCCCGTACGGGAACTTGTTGCCTTCCCACACCAACGGCACCAACGCGACTGGCTCGGTACGCGACCGCACCACCGGTGCCGCCTGATCCAGCGACCGGGCGAGATCAGCCTCACCGCCCGCCTTCGCGTTGACACCGAAGACGAATGCCACCTTGCCCTCGACGTCCCGCGCACCGGCCAGCATGCCGTCCAGCACGGCGGGCAGGTCCTTCAGCGCGCCGTGACCGAGGATCGCCGTGACCACGAAGGAAACCGGCTTCCGCTCGTCGACTCCGGCGGCGATCAAATCGAGGTAGTCGTCCTTGGACGGCAACCGCACCGGCCCCGGCGCCAACTCGTCGAACGCCGCGTTGTGCACAACCCGCGCCTCATCCAGAGACGCCACCGACACTTCCGGACCATGCAGGACGACGTCGTCGAACCGCGGCCGCTTGGCCGACTGGTCGTCGCCCGGCACGGGCGAGTCCTCGCGTGGCCGCTTGCCCGGCGTGTCCGAGGTGCCGGACGGACCCGCGCCGTCACCAGGTCGCGGGGCGGGCCGCGTTTCTCCGCGCGGTGAGTGGAAGAACTCGCCTTCCATCCGGGGAGTCGTTCCGTCCGGCTCGGGCAGGGTGCGCCAGTCACCGTCGTCGTGCAGGACGGTGCCGTCTTCCCCGTGCTCGGCGAAGGTCTGCAGTTCCAGTTCCGTGGTCGGCGCGTGGACGTGTCCGTCGAAGCCGAACTCGTCGGCCAGCGTCCGCTGGAACGCTTCGGCCGTCGCGCCGTGCCCGGCACCGGACACGAGCAGGGTCACCGAGTCGGCGTGCTCGTCGGTGACAGCGCGCTGGAACGTCTCCAGGTTGCCGACGAGCCGGGCGAAGTCGTCGCCCTCGACGTACCGGTGCGACCCGTCCGCGGTGACCAGGAAGCGACCGTCGCTGCCGGCCGTGTCGACGAAGAACGTCCGGTCCGTCCACGGCGACGGCCTGGACGGCGCGTCCTCGAAGTGCTGTGCGCCTTGGACGTCGGCGTTCTCCCGGGGGGTGCGCTGGGTGACGTCCCGGCCGGCACCCTCGGCCCACTCCTGGGCCAGGCGCGGCTCGGGGTGGAACGACACGCCGACGACGCGGCCGTCCACCTCCAGCGGAACGGCGTCGACCGTGTTGGGCAAGAACCAGCCGTGCGTCCCGGTGACCGGGTCGAAGCCCCGCATCGGCTCCAGCGGGCCTTCGGGGAACGAACGCCATTCGCCGCCGCCGTGCCGCATCGACTCGGTCGGTGCGGTGACCGGCTGCAGGTGGCCGTGCACGCCGGCGAGCGCGGCCTGGAAGTCGCCCGCGAGGCCGGTACCGGCGCCGGAGGTGAACATGGTGAACCCGGTGACGTTCTCGGCCCGTGCCGGATCCGCCATCACGTCGGTGAACGTCCGGGTGGTCGCCACCAGGTGCGCGAAGTCCTCACCTTCGAGCCACAGCCGGCTGCCGTCGTGCAGACGCACCTGCACCGCGTCCGGCGCCGCGTCGGCGGCGATGACGAACGAGTCGTCCGACCGCGGGACGTCGGGGTGCTGCGGTCCGTTCTCCTCGATCCACTCGGCCAGGCCCCGGTGCCCGGACTCGTCGTGGAAGGACACGCCGACCTGGCGATCGCCGTGGTGCAGTGGCGCCGACCGCACGTCGTCCGGGTGCACCAACCTCCGCGCACCAGCACTGTCGACTCCGGACACCACTGGCCCGGCGGGACTGTGCAGGGTCCAGCCACCGTCGGCGTTGAGCGCCGAATGGTCGCCGCTGCCCACGAGATCGACGTCGCCCTTCGGCGCGAACGTGGGCGCCGTGGTGCCGAACTCCCGTTGCACCGCGGCGGTGAAGTCGCCGACGTGGTCCGTGTGCGATCGCGGCGTGCCGTTGGTTCCCGACGTGAGCAGCGCCAACGCCTCGGGCCGTTCGTGCGCCATCGCGTCGCGGAACACCTGCGTGTTGGCCGCCACCCGGCCGAGCGTGCTGCCGTCGACGGCCAGAGGACCGTCCGGCGTGTACACCACGAAACGACCATCGCCCGCGGGTTCCGCGTCGATGAAGAGCGTGCGATCCGGCAACGGTGCACCGTCGGCGACGTGCGCGCCGGAGTCCGCCCAGGTGGCGGCGTCGTAACGCTCCGGGCTTGGCGCGCGGAACGACACGCCGATCGTGCGCCCGTCGCGGACCAGCGGGACCGCCTCGACCCCGTCGGCGTCGAAAGCGCGGCGCCCGCCCTCCAGATCCTGGCCCAGCACCTGCGCGGCCCCGGACGACATGATCCGCCACTTGCCGCCGTCGGTGATGTAGGTGCCCCAGGTGCCGCTGCGCGGGTCGGACGTCGAGCCCATCGGCTTGGTCGCCGCGACCACGGGCTGCCGCCGGCCGAACTGTCCCAGGGCGTGCTGGAGGTCGTGCGCGGCACCACCGGGCGCGTCGATGCTGCCGACGTTGCAGACGAGCAGCGCCAGCGCCTCGGACTGGTTGCGGTCGACCGCCTTGTGGAACGGGCGGAGGTCGTTGAGCAGGTGCCCGAAGTCGTCACCGGAGACGTGCAGCCACCGGCCGTCCTTCAGGTCGACGCCGAACGCGTTCGGGTAGCCGTGGGTGCTGATGTAGAAGCTGTTCTCGGGCCACGGCGCGCGCGTCGTGCGTGTCCGCCCCTCCCTGGCGGCCCGCGAACTCTGCTCGGGCGTCTTCACGCCTTCGGGCAGGAGAATCGTCGTCCCGCGGTGGGTCAGCGTGCTGAAGTGGCCGTCACCCTCGGCCTGGAGGTCCTCGGAGAAGGACAGCCCGACCGTGCTGCCGTCCTTGGACTTGATCTGGCGGAACTTCACGTCCGAGCTGGTGAAGGAGAAGTGCTGGCCGGTCTCCGGGTCGATGCCCCGGAGCGTGACGCCTTGCACGACCTTGCTCCGGTCGAAGCCGAGCAGGCGGCGGACCTGCTGCGCCATCTTCCGCAGCGGTGACGGCTCCGGCCGGGCCGAAGTCCTTTCCGGACTCTGCGCCGATTCGGCGTCGTGGCTGCTGCCCGCCTCGGCGGCGGTGCTGTCGGCGTGCTCGGTGCCGGTGTGCTCGGTGCCGTCGGTGTGCTCGGTGCCGGTGTTCTCGGTGCCGTCGGTGTGCTCGGCACTGTCCGCGTGCTGAGTGCTGTCGGTGTGCCCAGTGCCGGCACGTTCCTCGCCCCACGCCCGCCCGTCGAACTCCCCCATGACGTCGGCCAGCGTGGCGGGCCGCTGTCCGGTCGGCCCGTTCGAGCTCGACCCCTCGCCCCGCATCTCCGCGTCGTGCTCCGCCAACGCGGCGTGCTCGTCGCCTTCGTCAATCCGCTGCATGCGGTGCACCGGACGATCCCACGTCGCCGGCGGCCGAACCGGAGGCGTCGGCTGAGCCGGAGGCGTCGGCTGCGACTCGTGCCGCGGCGACGTGTCACCCGACTCGTGCTGCGGCGACGTGTCACCCGACCCGCGCGGCGACGAGCCGGCCGACGAGCTGTTCGTGGGGCTGAACACCGTCCAGCCCGTGTCCGGACGCAACACCTCGGCGTTGGGATCGACGCGGTTCGGCACGGTGTTGTGCAGCGGCGCGATCACCGCCTGGTCGTGGCCGAACTGCTCCGAGAGCACGGACTGAAAGTCCTCCGCGGGACTGTTGCCACGGCGCGTCGCACCGGTGCCGGGGGCCCGCAGCACGATCGTCGAGACGGGGCGGGAGCCGATGGCCCGCTGGAACGGCTCGGCTTCGGCGACGAGGCGGGCCATGGTGGCGCCGTCGACGACGCGGCGGGAGCCGTCGGCCAGCCTGACCTCGAAGCCGCCGCGCCGGGCGTTCGCGTCCACGTGGAAGGCGTCCGGGGAGGCGCCTTCCGGCAGGCGCCTGGGCTCGGAGCGGAACGAGATGCCGACCGTGCGACCGTCGTGCAGGACCGGCTGGGTGCGCACCTCGGCGGGGTCGAAGTGGTGCGTCCGGCCCAGGCGGTCCCGGCCCGACACGGTGGCTGGGAGGTCCCAGGTGGTCCAGCCGGTGGTGGAGTGCGACTCGCGGCGGCCGGACGGGAACTCGCCCAGCGCGGTGTTGACGTCGGGCGTCCTGCCGGAGGTGGGGCTGGGGGCGTCCGGGGCGTGCAGACCGAGGGCTTCGAGGCCGCGGCGGTCGACTTCGAGCAGGATCGGCTCGTCGGGTTCGGTGCGCACCGTCTCCGACCACTCGGCCGGTGCGCGCTTGCCGCTGTAGGTGGGCTTGATCTGCCACACCGGCTTGGCGCGCACCAGGTACCGCTCGCCGGCGTCGCCGGTCGTGGCGGGAACGTCGTGGCTGCTGGTGACGGTGCTGACGTCCTCGATGCTCCAGGGCAGCACCGGGGTGGAGGTCTCGGCGATCGGCAGCGTCGGGCGGGGCCGGGCGTGCTCGATCGGCACGGAGCTCACGGCGCCGGCGACCGCCACGCTGAGCTGTCCGGTGCGCGCGGTGGTGGCGGTCAGACTGCTGCCTTCGCTGTGCTCCCGGCTCAGCGGCTTGTCCAGCACGCGCACGAGCTCGCGGTCGACGAGGTCGGCACCGACGCGCACGTGCGAGACGGGGTCGCTGCCGAGGCGCACGACGTGGCCCGTCGGCGAGAGCAGATCGGCCATCTGGGCCCGCAGCGGCGCGGTGCCGGTCTCGGCGACCAGCTGCTGCATCGTCCTCGGGTGCAGCATCGGCCGGCCGCCGAGGCCGGTCGCGAGTTCGTGCAACGCGTCGCGCAGGCGTGGTGAGGTGAACGGGCGGACGTGCACCGGCACGTCGGCCGGCAGGCCGATCGGCTGGTTCTGCGCACGCTGCTGCTCGTGCAGCGAACCCTCCGCCCGGCTGAGCGGCCGCGGCGGTTCGGTGTCGGCGCGCACGACGTCCTCGACCGGCACGGTCGAGCGGGCCGCTCCGGGCAGGACGAACTCGGTGTTCCAGCTCTCCCGCACCGCCCTCGGTCCCGGCGTCGGCAGCCACAGGGGCAGGTGCTTGCTGAAGAAGCCCCGCTGCGCGTACGGGTGGACCTCCATCGTCACGTGCAGGTCGTGCACGAACTGGGCGGCGTCGCTGGTGTGCTCGGCCTGCACGGCGTCCGTGCGGGTGGTGGAGAGCTCGGTGGTGTCCTCACGGCGCCAGGTGCCGGTCACCGGGCTCACGGTCAAACCGACCGCGGGCCTGCCCTTCGTCGAGTAGCCGACGAAGGTCCGGACGCCGCCGTCGAACCGGGTGCCCCTGCCCGCCGAGGCGGAGATGCCCTGCGAGGTCTCCACCCGGTCGGTGGTGGACGACTCGGTGATCACGCGCTGGTAGCGGCCCTCGCCCAGCGTGGCTCGCAGCACGATCAGCTGCTCGGCCCGGCCGAACGCCAGGTCGCCCTCGACGAAGACGGCGCGACCACCGGTGAGCATGTCGTCCAGCACGGAGTTGGCGAGGGCGCCGGCCAGCGTCGGCCCCAGCACGTCCTGCACGAGTCGCTCGTTGATCGGCTCGAACGGGTGGCGCGTCGTCTGGGTGAAGGGACCGCCCAGCGTGGCCGCGGCGCCTTCCACGATGCGGGTAGCGCGCATGCCGCCGTTCTGCCGGGTCCAGTGGCGCAACCGGTCCTCGATCTGCCGCACCAGTTCGGTGCCGGCGGCGGACCGGTACAGCTCGACCTTGCCGGTGCCGGTACCGACGTCGCTCGGCGCGCGCAACGGCTGTTCGTCGAGCTCCTCGGCGCGGGTGGACGTCTCCGGCGTCTCGGCGGTGTCGTGGTCGGCGGGGTCGTGCTCGGCGGGGTCGGCCGGCGTTTCCTCCTGCCGGTTGGCCCGGTAGTGCTCGGCGTCAGCCGGGTCGAGCTTCGCCAGGTCGGCCTCGGACAGGGCACCGACGCGGTGGATCTCGCTCGCGGGCACCCAGATCCGGACGCCGTCGGGCACGTGGATCCACTTCGACTGCTCGTGCGCGGAACCCTGGTGCCACATGCCGGTGAGGTCGCCCCAGTTGTGCCGCACCGAAGCCCGAACCTGGTGAGTGGTGTCGTACTTGACCAGATAGCCGCGCTCGGTGTGCTGTTCCTTGGACTCGACCGGGGTGGTGCGCGTCTGGGCCGCACCCTCCGAGCGCTGGACGCCGCCGCCCACCACGACGGAGCCGCTGAAGCCGATCTTCTTGCTGATCGGGGTCGCGACGGAGCCGCCGATCCGCGCCTGGTAGCCGTGCCTGGCCTCGGACCTGACCTCGCCACTCGTGCCCAGCCGCCGGCCGGAGCGGAAGACGTGGGCGTCGTCGACGGCCACGACGTGCGGCGCGCCGAGCGTGGTGGAGAGGTCCACCCTCGCGTCGTGTTCCCGGCCACCGGCCAGCCCACCGTTGTTGTGGCTGCGCAGGTGGAGCGTGTCCTGGAAGAGTGCCGCGCGATCGAACCCGGCTGCCCGGGCGAGCGGGCTGGTGAACTGCTCCAGGGCGCCGAGCGCGACATTGCGTTCGTCGGGCTCACCGATCCTGCGGTCGAGGGCGTGCCTGCGCTGGTGCTCGTCGAACCGCGGCGGTGCCGAGCCGACGAACGGACGGGCCAGCCAGTCCAGCAGGCCGGGTCCCTCCGGACGGCCGACCATCGCGGACACGGTCTGCGTCAGACCGGGTACGGGCCTGATCGACTCCAGTTCGAAGCCGGCGGGCAGTTCGCCCAGCGGACCGCGGTCGGTGCCGGAACCGGTGGTGTCGAGGGCGGGGTCGCTGTCGAGCCACACCGGGTCCTCGGCGTGCGACGGCACCGCGTCGGGTTCCAGCACCGTGCCGCCGCGTTGTGGCGTGTCGATGTCGACGACGCCCTCGATGTGGTTCACCAGCAGCACCGGCGGCGGGCCCTCCGGCCAGTGCAGCCGCTCGCCCGGCTCCGACCAGCGACCGCCGACGTGCACCTCGAACTTCGCGGGGTAGGTGTAGCGGTGCACCGGCTCCGCGTTCACCAGCGAGCGCTCGGACTGCACCTGCTGCTCGGTCGTCCGGGTGTCGGTGACGCTCTGGTCCCTCGTGAGCGACAGGCTCCCGGACGGGAAGACCGGCTGCTTGGGCGCGTTCGGGTCGACCTGGCCCGGTTTGAGGTTCGCCATCGGCTTGTGCGGCGTGCCGTAGGCGTTCCCGGACAGGCCGACGGTCGACTCGCTGCCCTTCGTGACCGTGGTCGTGTGGGTGTGGCCGAGCTCGACCTTGCCCTCGAAGGTCCGCGACGGCACCGGGCCGACGTGCTGTCCGTCCGCGCGCACCAGCGAGCCGCGCACGAAGACGTCGGGTGCTCCCTTGACCCACGCGCTGAGCGGGAACCGCACGCCGTCACCACCGTTGGCGACCTCCCTGGCGTGCTCGCGCAGGAAGTCGCGGAACCGGTCGGCCAGCCTGGGCAGGTCCTCGCCGCTGATCTCGCCGCGGCCCCACAGCTTGTGCAGCGTCGTGCCGGCGACATCGTCGAGCGTGGAGTCGTCGAGGCGGTACCGCGCATCGACGCGATCGGGCACGTCCTGCCGTTCCACCGCCGCGGGCGTGCTCGTGTCCGGGCGCACAGGTTCCTGGGGACCCGCCCACACCGTCGCCGAACCGTCCACCCGGACGACGACCTCGGGTTCGTAGTGCCGCACCTTCGCCGGATCGACGAGCTTCGTGTCCGGGGCGCCCTGGCGGTCGGCGGCGATGCCGCCGTCAGCCGGCGCGTCGGTCCTGCGCGCGCCGTCGCCGATGCGGACCACGTAGGTGACCTCGGTCCGGTGCTTGTCCAACTGTCCCGAGTAGACGGTGCTCAGCTCGGCCGCGTGCCGGTGGGTCGTGCTCGTTCCGGTCGTGGTGTTGACGAAGCGGCTCAGGGTGAAGCCGCCGAAACCACCGTCGGCGCTGACGATGTCGCCGATGCTGATCTCCGTGCCCGCGCCGCGACGGCGTTTGTTCGTCTGCCCGTCGGTGATCTCCGACGAGGTCGACTCGGTGCGGGTGAGCTTCGCCTCGACCGTGCTCCTGCTGATCTCGCCATGGGTGGCGATGCCGACCACGACGTCGACGGGCTTCTTGCCGTTGAAGGCGAAGCGCTCGTGGACGGCCCCACCGCTGAAGAGCTCGTCCGCCCGCGCGGGCAGCGTCTGCAACCACGCGCGGAAGTCGCGCGCGGCCGGGTCGTTGAGGCGCAGTTCGAGCGCGTCGGAGACCTTGCGGTAAACCGTGCCGAGCCCGCTGAGCTCGACGTGCTCGAACGTGTCCGGCCGCAACCGCGCCGGCGCGTCCGCGACCTCGGGGTGCTGCGGCCAGGTGAGTTCCATCCGCACGTCGTGCGTGTCGGTCCTGGTGACCGTGCTGCTCCACGGGAAGCGTCCCGGCTTGCGCACCGTGACCCGGTAGGCGACGTCGTGCTGGGCGGTCGTGACCGGACGGTCGGCCTCCTCCAGGTCGGCCGTGCGGGTGTGCTCGGTGCCGGTGGTCAGCGTCGCGTCCCGGGTGTTGACCAGGTCGCCGACGCTCGCCGAGAAGATCACCCAGGGCGCCGGCACCCGGATCGACCGCGGGTCGAGGCCGCTCTGCTTGCGCGCGGTGGTGACGTCCGTGCGCGTGGACTGGCGGAACTGCTCGTGCACCACGGTCGACGTGGCGTGCCTCGGCTCGATCGGCGAGTGGACCGAGACCACCTCGACGGTGATCTGGGGTCCCTTGTGGCGTCCGCCGAAGTCGACGGTCAGCCCGCCGTCGAGAATCCGGTTGAACTGCTCCTTGAGGTTGACGTCGGAGAACGCCGTCCCGACCATCCGGCGCAGCACGCTGCCCGGCTTGCCCGCCTTCTTCCCGAGCAGCCCGACGATCTTGTCGCGCAACTCGGCGCCGTCGACGTCGCCTTCCACCTTGACGCCGTCGGCCTTGGCCCTGCGCGCCCGCTCGGCCGGATCGGTGAACCCGTCACCGGAGCGCTGCGACTCCGGCGAGGACCCGCCGGACTCGCTCTCGCTGTCGATCTCGTGCGTGTTGCTGGTGCCAGGGTCGTCCAGCTGCCTCGGAATGGTCACGTCCGGCTCGATGCGCTCCGGACCGGACAGGTTCTCGACGTGGCGAACGTGCTGGACGGGCATTGTGAGCGCGTCCGGGCCGCGGTTGCCCAGCAGGTGGCGGAACGGCTCCACCTGGGCCACCATCCGGGCCGCGGTCTCGCCGTCGATGTGCACGAACGACTTGGGGCCGTGCAGGTGGTCCAGCACCGTGACCGGCAACGGCCCGGAGACCAGCGTGTGCCAGACGGAGCCTCGGGGCAGCCCGGCGGACGGGAACACGTCCGACACCGCGCGCACGTCGCCGGCCCACCGCAACTGCACGTAACCCTCGAGTTGCGTCTTGCCCGCGACCGGCCCGCCGTCCCTGGTGAAGACGGTGACCTCGACGGCGTGGCCGTTGGGTGCCAGCACCGAGAACACGCTGCCGTCGGCGGGCAGGCTCACGTGCGCCGTGGCGGCCGGGACGATCCGCAGATCGTGGTGCGGCGCAACGATCTCGTGCGACGAGCTCGGTGTCGTGACGAGCGGCTGCGCCTCCAGCTTCACGATCGGCAGGTCGGCGCCCAGCCGCTCGTTCAGTGCACGCTGGAAGTCGTGTGCGGCCGTGCCGTCCGCGAGCGAGCCCGGCACCACCACGGCGGTGAGATCGCCATGAGCCACCAGTGGCCGGAAGGGCTCGATCCGCTCAGTCACACCGGCGAACCGGTTCTCCGTCGGAGTGACGTCGGCGTTGGTGTCCGCGTTGTGGACCACACCGTGCTCGGGGGTCGCATGCGGTGTGGCCGGGCCACCGGCGTGGAACGACGCACCCACCGTGTGCGCGCCGGACGTGTGCGGCTGGGACACCACGTTCGGACGCTGGAACGGCGTGGCGCCGGTGCCGTCCGCGTTCCTCAACGTGGTGAAGTCGATGCCGAGCAGACGCCTGATCGGCAGCGATCCCGACGACCGCCGGTCGGTCCGCGGTTCCCGGTCGGGCCTGCCGCCCGACGGCGGGTCCTGCGGCCCGGGCCCCGACGCGGTCGTCGCCGGGTCCTCAGTGGACTGTCGCTCGGGAAACTCGTGCCACCGGCCGCCGTCCGCGACCGAGTACTCCACCTTGCCGGTGCTCTCGGTGAGCCGCGAGTAGACGTCGCGGTTCGGCGCGAACACGCGCGGCGGCTGGAACGACTCGGACAGCGCCTGGTGGAAGTCGCGCGCGGTGCCGGACGGACCGTCGACGGTGACGGGGTCGCACACCACCATGACGAGCGCTTCGGTCTGCGAGCGGTTGAGGGCCTTGTGGAACGTCTTCAGGTCGTTCACCAACCGGCCGAACGTCCGGCCGTCGACGTTGACCTCAGTGCCGTCGCGCAACGCGACACGGGCGCGGTTCTCGCCTCCGTGCGCGAAGACGTGCAGCGAGTTCCTCGGCCACGGCGCGGGCACGCTCTCGAACTCGCCGGCCGCGCGGGCCTGGCTGATGCCCTCCCCGTCCCGCACCCCCGCGGGGAACAGCTGGGTCGTCTCGGACGGGTCGTGCCGCTGCAACCAGGAACGCACATCGGCCTTGTCCTGGCCGCGGTAGAAGATGAGGCCGACATCGCGGCCGTTGCGCGACACCCGCGTGGCCTTCACGTCGGCCGCGTGGAACGTCCTGCGCGCGCCGTCGGCCAGGCCCTCGCCGTGCAGTTCGACGTTCTCGCGCGTCGCGGTCCGCAGGCCCAGTCGTTCCTGGACCCAGTGCGTGGCCCGTTCGGTCCGCGACGGGCGGCTGCTCGTCTCCGGGGCCCGCTCGGTTTCCGGTTGCCGCTGCAGGAAAGCCGCGAGGCCGGACCGGCGCGGGGTCGGCCGGACGCCCTCGTCAGCCGGTCGGGTGGGCTCCTGCGTCGTCTCCGCCGTGTTGCCGGCGTTGTCCGCCTCGTTGAGGGTGTGGAGCTCGTCGCCTTCGGGGATGGTGTTCAGTCGGGTGGGGTCCGCCGTGGTCGTCGTGGTCGACGGGTCCACTGGCCGCTCGACCACCGGAGCGGTCGGATCGTCAAGACCGAGGCGCCGCAGGCCTTCCCGGTTCGTCTCGATCAGGACCGGCCGGTCCGCCTCGGTCCGCACCGGCGCACTCCACTCCTGCGGTGCACGCGAGCTGCGGTAGCCGGGGGTGATCTCCCAGGCAGGCGTCAGCCGCACCAGGTACCGGCGGTTCTCCACGCTCGCCGGACCGTCCGGAGTGGACTCGGCGGACGGGTCGTCCTTCGGCTTCGCCGGCGTCGACTCCTTCGTCGTGGACGACTCACCCGTGCTGGTGGTCTCCCACTCCCGCTTGAGCCCGACGTCGTGGATCATCTCGCTGGGCCGCTGGGCGGCGCCCTTGAGCTGTGGCTCGTTGGTGGCCGACGACGAGGTGCCCTTGAGCTCGGTCTTGGCCGACTGCTTGCGCGACCCGGTCCCCGTCTCGGTCACGTCCAGGGTGGCCGGCTTGTCCAGCACCTCGACCAGCTCGCGCTTGACGACGTCGACCGAGATCTTCACGTTCTTGACGCCACCGCTGGAGAACTTCACCTCGTGGCCGGTGGGCGACATCAGGTCGTTCAGGTGCGCGCGCAGCATCGGTGACGTCGTCGCCGCCTGCAGTTCGTGGATCGCGCGCGGCGACATCATCGGGCGGCCGTTGCCGCCGCTCGCCAGTTCGCGGATCGCGTCGTTCAGCTTCGGGGCGTCGAACGGGCGGATCACGGCGTCGTCGGACAGACCGGCCGGCCTGCCTTCCTGCTCCGGCAGGTCCCGCAACGATCCGTCGGCCTGCGTCAGCGGCGGGCGCGGGTCGTGGCCCGTCAGCGGAACGGCCTCGTCGATCGGCACGGTCGACCGGACCGCGCCCTTCAACTCGAAGGTGCCGTCGAAGTGCTCGGCGAGCCGGCGTGAGCCGGGGAGCAGCATCCGGTAGGCGCCGGACCGCGCGTACGAGTAGACCTCCATCTTGACCTTGAGGTCGTGCAGGAACTCGACGCTGTCGGACTCCTTGGCGTACTTGACCTTCTCGCCGCGTTCCTGGGTCAGCTCGATCTCGCCCCTGCGCGTGTGGGCGAGCGCGCCGCCCTGGCTCAGGCCCCAGCCGATCTGGCCCACCCTGCTCTGGCCCGCGGTGAAGCCCAGCCCGCCTTCCACGACCCAGCCGCGGTTGGACTTCGTGCCGGACTTGTCGCCCGACCTCAGGTCGAGCTCGACGTTCTCCTTCGCCACGGTCCGGTGGTAGGCACCGTCGCCCAGTTCGGCCGTGAGCACCACCAGCTGCTCGATCTTGCCGATGGGGCGGTGGCCGGGCAGGAAGATCGGCAGGCCGTTGCCGAGCATCTCGCGCAGCGCCGCGTTGAAGTCCGCCCCGACCAGCTTCGGACCGAGCACGTCGGACACCAGCCGGTCGTTGATGGGCTCGAACTCGACCTGCCGCCTGCTCTGCCCGCCGACCAGTTGCCGGGCCAGGTCGACCAGTCCCGCCGGGCGGAAGGCCTCTGGCTGCTTCGTCCAGTCCGCCAGGTGCGCCGCGATCTGGGTGAGCAGCTCCTTGCCGGACTCCGGCCGGTACACCTCGACCCGGCCGGTTCCCCTGCCGACGTCCGCGGGCGGGCGCAGGTCGTCGCGCTCGGGCAGCTCGTCGCCCGACGATTCCCCGCCACGGCTGACCGGCTCGTCACCGACGTCCTCCATCGGCTCCTTGCCGTGGCGCCTGCTCGGTCCCGCGCCCTCGGTGGTGCTTTCCCCGGCGGTTTCGGTGCCGTTTTCGGTGTCGCTGTGGACAGAGTGGTCGGAAGCTCCGCTGGAGGCGCCCTCGGCGGCACTGTCGGAAGCCGCCTGCCGCTCGTACCTGCGGGCGTCGGCCGGGTCGAGCTTGGCGAGGTCGCCGTCGAGCAGGTGCCCGATGCGGTGGATCTCGCTCGCGGGCACCCACACCGTCGCGGCGTCCGGCACGTGGACCCACTTGGTCTCCTCGCGGGTGGGCACCGGCCACTCGTGACCGAACCCGACGACGTCGTGCCAGACGTGCTGCGCCTTGGTGTGCACCTTGTGCGTGGCGTCGAAGCTGACCAGGTAGCCGCGCTCGGACCGGGTCGCGGTCTCGGACGCTCGGGCCGTGTCGCCGTGCGAGGTCTCCTTGCCCCACTGGAACCCGCCGCTGACGTTGGCGGTGACGGTCGGCGTGACCTTGTCCTTGCCCACCGGGAACGTGTTGCCGAAGTCGACCCGCGCCTTGACGGCGTGGCTGTCGCCCTTCGTCTGCGTGACCTCGGTGCCGTGGGTGTCGCCCGCCGAGAACCGGTGCGCGTCGTCGACGGTCAGGATCCTCGGGTTCGCGAGCTCCGTCGCGAGCTCGATCCGCGCGGTCCGCTCCCGGTTCGCCACCACGCCGGGCCGGTTGTGGCTCTTGACCACGACGAAGTCCGCGCCCCGCGCGGCACGTTCGAACCGCGCCACCCGCGCCGGCGAGCTCGTGAAGCTCTCCAGCGCGTCCCTGGCCGCGTTGCGTTCGTCGAGCTCGCCTTCCTGACGGCCCAACGGCCCCAGGCTGCTGTGCTCGTCGAAACGGGCAGGACGGCTGCCGGCCAGCGGCGACGTGACCAAGGTCAGCCAGCTCGCCTCCCGCGGCGCGTCGATCATCTTCGCGACCGTGCCGAGCATCTCCGGGATCGGCTTGAGCGAGTCGAGCTCGACGCGCGGCGGCAGGTAGGCACGCCGTTGCTCCTGCTGGGACTCCGGCGGCTCACCGTCGTGCCATGCGGGCGTGGTGTCGCTGGGACCGGTGACCGATTCGTCCAGCGGCACGGGTCGTTCGCTCGCCACCACCTCGATCTCGCTGCGGAACTGGTGAACGTCCTCGGCGTGCATCGGCTTGCCGGGATCGGCCCACCGGCCACCGAAACTGATCTCGAACTTCGCCGGGAACCGGACCCGGTGCAGCGGCCGGTCGCTCTCGGTCCGCACCTCGTGGCCGACCTGGTGCTTGATCTCCTTGGTTTCCTTGAACGTGCCCTCGTAGCCGACCCCGACGGTGCCGCTGCGCGAGTACTCGTTCTTCACCGACTTGAAGCCCGACGCGGTGACGCCACCGGACACCTCGGTGCTCTTGCCGACCTCGACGCTGTCGATCTGCTCGGCCCGGCGCTTGCCCGTTCCGGTCTCGCTCGGCACGACACCGACGTACTTCGGTTCCGAGAGGTCCGGGATGGCGCGCACGAAGACGTCGGGCGCCTTCCCGTGCCAGGACTCCAGCGGGAACCGCACGCCGTCGCCACCGCGGACCAGGTCGTGGGCGTGGTCTTCGAGGAAACGCCGGAAGCGCTGCTCGACCTCGGCCAGGTCGCTCGCCCGCACCAGGCCTTCGCCCTCGAGCCGGTGCAGCACCGAGCCGACCAGGTGGGAGAGCGTCTCCTCGGGCAGCCGGTGGTCGGCGTCCACCCGGTCCAGCACCCGTGCCGCGTCGATGCCGGGCGGCATGGCCGGTGCCTCGTGTGCGGGGCGCGTGGCCGGGTCCGGCCCGCTGACCGTCGACGGCGTGCCGGAGGTCGACGGGTCGTGCGACGTGGACGGCGTGGCGGTGTCGGCGGCCTCGGGCGGCTTGCTCCACACCGTCGCCTTGCCGTCCACCTTGAGCACGACGTCGGGCTCGTAGTGACGAACCTTCGCGGGATCGACCGGCTTGGCGGACTTGACCTTCGCCCGTTCCGCCTCCGTGGCCCCCTCGTCGTGGAAGTTGTCCGGCTTGGACATCTCGTGCTGGTCGGCGATGGCCGGCCTGCCGTCGCGACTCCCGCCCGTGGGCGCCGCCACCTCGTGCTGACCGTCGCCGACCCGCACGACGAACTCGAACTCCACGTCCTGCTTGCTGACCGGGCCGGTGTACTTGGCGGAGAACTCGTCGTGGACCTTCTGCGTCACCCGCGTCTCGGTCTTGGTGCTGCGGAAGAAGCCGACGTTGGGACCGATGCCGCCGCCGGGGTTGACGCCCTTCTTGAAGGTGCCGAACTGCAGGCCGACCCCACCACCACGGCGCCGGGTGATCGACTCACCGGTGCTGGTCTCGGCACTGGCCTCGCGCGACCGCGTGATGGTGCCGGGGGTCTCCGCGGCCGGATGCGTGACCTTCGGCTCGCTGACCGAGACGATGATCTCCGTCCGGCCGCTGCGGCCGGGCAACCTGAACGACGAGCGCTGCGGCTTGCCGCTGAGCAGTTCCGGCGCCGTCGCGGGCAGCGTGTGCAGCCAGTCGCGCAGCCGCCGGGCACCTTCCGAACTGGGCGGGAACCCGCCGAGCTGATCCTCCACCGCGTGGTAGACGTCGCCGAGCCCGGCGAAGTCCGCGTGCACGACGTCCTGCGGCCGCTCCAGCTTGGTGGTGTGGACGTCCGCCGAGGTCGACGAGCGCGGCGCCTCCGGCCACAGCAACGTGACCGGCACCGACACGTTGTCCATCTTCTTGACCGGCTTCAACGGCAGGAAGCTCGGCGTGCGCGGCTTGCGCGCGGTGATCGTGAACTGAACGTCGTGCAGCGACTTCTCGCCGGGCACGTCGGTCTGCTCGACCTTCGTCTCACCCTTGGACACGGTCTTCGACGTCAGGTCGGACCCACGCACGTTGAACAAACCGCCGACCCGGACGGTGAGCGCCGCGATCTTGAACGGGATCCGGAAGTTCCGCTCTCCCGTGGAAACCAGCAACCGGGCGTTGCTCAGGCTCGTCTTCATCGGGTCGCGCGAGTGGGACCCGGTGATGCCGGTGGTGGTCCGCGTAGGACTGCTGGGCGGCGAACCGAGCGAGGTAATGTCGAGGCGAATCTGCGGAGCGCTGCGCCGCCGCGACCCGAGGTCGACGATGAGACCGCCGTCGAGGGCGCGGTGGAAGTGCTCCTTCAGGTTGTCGTCGGAGAACTGCTGCTCCACCAACGCCTTCAGCGCACGGTCGCCCCGATTGTCCTTGAGGTTGAGCAGCCCGAGAATGGCCTCGCGCACCGCCTTGCCGTCGATGTCGCCGTCCACCTTGGGCCGCTCGACACGAGCACGCTCGACCCTCTCGGTGGGCGTGGCAGGCCGCGGCCGTTCCGAGGAGTTCTGCCGCTGGCTCGGCACCGGCGGCGTCGGGGGCTGCTCCGGCTCCGGCCTGATCTCGTCGACCAGATGCGGCTGCTCCTCGGGCAAGGGCAGGTCGGTGCGCCGGATGTGCGGAGGCGGCTGCGCCCCGGGATCCAACGGCCCAGGCACCGGCGCGGTCGGGTCGCCGGTGTGCCGGTCGTCGTGGCGCGACGGGGACGAAACCGGGCTGGTCGGCCTGGACTCGGTGGTCGGCATCGGCCTGGGTTCGCCGCTGGGCGTGGTTTGGGTCCGGCCGCGATCAGCGGCGGGAGGCTGCTCGGCTTGCGGGCCGGTTTCGGTGGCGGGGCGGGTGGTGGGCCTTCCGCCACCGTGCGAGGCCGCGACGTGCTGATCGGCACCGCTGGTCGTCGTCGGCCGACCGCCCGAGGTGGTTGGGCGCTCCGGCGTGGACGTGGTGCTCGGCGACGTGGTCGACGTGGTGCTCGGCGACGTGGTCGACGTGGTGCTCGGCGACGTGGTCGACGTGG
>NZ_MUYM01000015.1:246824-282741 GCF_002150765.1 Lentzea kentuckyensis | reverse complement strand
TATCCAGCACGTGCTGGATACGTTCGGCGAGCGCGGAAGCGGTAAGACCTTTCACGTCCACCTGGACTCCCGCTTCGAGATCTTGAATTCGTGCGGCGTTGCGCGGTTGATCGGCGAACAACGGCAGGCACACCATCGGCACGCCCGCGGTCAACGCCTCGCGCACCCCGCTGTAGCCCGCGTGCGTCACGAACACCTTGGCGGTGTTGAGCAGTTCCTGTTGCGGAATCTCGGGTTCGAGCCGGACGTTCGACGGCCGCGGCCCGGTCCAGTCGCCGCGGCCGATCGCGACGACCGACCGGGCCGCCACCTTGCCCAGCGCCTCGACCACGATGTGGAGAAGCTTCGAGCCGGACATCAGCAGGCCGGCGTTGGTGCCGAAGGTCGCGACCACCTCCGGGGCGCTCTCCCAGCTCCTGCCGCTGGTCGGCACGCGGAAGTGGTGCTGGGCCGGGTGCCACGACGCGGGCGTGAGGCCGGCGGTGAAGCTCGGTTCGGTCGCGCTCATCCCGAACCTGGCGCGCACCTCGTCCTTGCGTTCGCGCAGGCGCGGGATCTCCAGCGGCGCGAACGGGGCGATGTCGACCACGGCGTGCGGGATGCCGAGCACCTCGGCGGCGAACTCGCCGCCGTACTCGTTGGTCTCGCGCACGATCACGTCCGGCCGCCAGTTGCGCGCGAAGTCCAGGAGGTTCGCGGTCGCCCTGACCACCAGTTCCTCGGCCCACAGCGGCACTTGCAACATGCCGTCACGTTCCGGGATCCACGGCGGTGGCGGGCCGAAGTCCTGTGGCGCGGGGATGTCCGGCATCACGACGGTGTGGTCGAGGTGCGCCATCGCCGGTCCGGTCGCGATGACCGCCTCGTGCCCGTGGTCGCGGAACGCCCGCGCGAGCGGCACCACCGTCGGCATCAGATGGGAGTGGATGGGCAACGAGGTCAGCAGCACGCGCACGTGGGTCCCCTTCCGCAGCTGTCTGCGAGGGAACTCCTGGGTCCGCTCACCGGACAACTTCGAAACCGGTGAGCGGACCACGGGTTTCCGAGTGGCGGCTACTGGGTACTACCGCGAAATGCTCGAAGTCACGGTGACCGAGTCGTCGCCTGCCTCCACCCTCCTCACCGTCACCGGTGAACTCGCCGGAACCGGTTCGGAACGACTGCTCACCAAACTCGACCGTCTCCTCGACAAGGGCCACCGTTCGGTCGTGCTGGACCTGACCGGGGTCACGTTCTGCGACTCCAGCGGGATCAGCGCCCTGGTACGCGGGCACGCCCGCGCGTCGGCCGCCGCGGGCCGGCTGCGGTTGTCCGCCGCGTCGCCTCAGGTGGCGCGGGTGCTCGAACTGTCAGGGCTCGCCAGAATGCTCGGCCTGAAGTCCACAGTGGAGCTTTGAGTCCGGGGAAGCTTCAGGCGCAGATCGTGCTCATCGCCTCGGCCAGCGCGTTCTCGTGCAGCCGGTCGAGGCGGTTCAGCACGACGGCGGACCGTTCCGCGATCGTCGCGTGGATCTCACACCTCAGCGTGGGGCGCCGGAGCTGTTCGGTGTCCTTGAGCTCGGCGAGGATGTCCGTGGTCAGCCGGTCGAGGATCGGCCGCACCTCGGTGCCGAGATCGGGGCGCCGCGACGGGACTTCCTCGGGGTGCTCGGTCCAGCGCGCGTAGAGGCCGCGCTGCACGAGCTTGTTCGCCTCGATCTGGGCGCGGAAGAACTTCGCCGCGTTCTCGGGGTCGAGGCCGAGCTGGGTCGCCTTGGTGCGCACGCCGTCGAGCACCTGCTGTTCGCGCGCGGGGTCGTCGATGGGCTGGGTCGTGCCGAACTTCGCCGCTGCCACCAGGTCCGCGACCTGGACGCGCTGCACCGCGAGACCGGTGAGCTCACCGAGCGGGCCGACGGGCGTGAGCGACGCCGCGAGGGTCAGAGCGACCACCAGAGTCTTCATGATCTCCGAGAGTGCCATGATGGCGTGGTGGAGTCCACGCGCATCGACCGCTGGCTGTGGGCGGTCAGGCTGACGAAGACCCGCCCGGACGCCGCCGCGGCGTGCCGGGGCGGCCACGTGCGCATCAACGACAAGCCCGTGAAGGCCTCCGCGACCGTGGTGCCCGGCGACCAGGTCCGCGTCCGCGTGAACGACAAGACGTGGATCGTCGAGGTGGTCCGCGTGATCCAGAAACGGGTCGGCGCGGCGGACGCGTCCACGTGCTTCATCGACCGCACTCCCCCGCCACCGCCGGACATCCCGATCGCACGGCGCGATCGTGGCGCCGGCCGTCCGACGAAGCGGGAGCGCCGCGTGCTGGACCAGTTCCGGTCACAGAACTAGGTCAACGAGCTCCGTCAGCGATGTGCCCAACGGCAGATCGACCCTGAGCGACGCGTACGGGTCGCCGCGCGTCACGCCGCGGTTGATGATCACGACCGGGATGCCCGACTCGGACGCCCGCCGGACGAACCTGAGGCCGGACATGACCGTCAGGGACGAGCCGAGAACGAGGAGCGAGCGGGCGCTGTCGACGAGCGAGTAGCACTGTTCGACGCGCGGGCGCGGCACGTTCTCGCCGAAGAACACGACGTCCGGCTTGAGCACACCACCGCACTCGACGCACCCGACGACCTCGAAGCCGCGCACCTGTTCCTCCGGCAGGAACACGTCGCCGTCGGGGTTGATCTCGGTGGTCGTGGCGGCGAAGTCCGGGTTGGCCTCGCGCAGGCGCCGGTCGAGTTCGACGCGCGGCGACAACACCCCGCAGTCCAGGCAGATCACCCGGTCCAGGCCGCCGTGCAGCTCGACGACGCCGGACGTGCCCGCGGCCTGGTGCAGGCCGTCGACGTTCTGGGTGATCACGCCGGACAGCTTCGGAACCAGGCGCGTGACGGCGTGGTGGCCCGCGTTGGGGTGCGCACGGGCGATGGTCCGCCAGCCGACGTGGCTGCGGGCCCAGTAGCGCTGCCGGCCGGCCGCGCTACCGGTGAACTCCTCGTAGGTCATCGGGGTGTGCTTGCGCAGCGAACCGCCCTCGCCGCGGTAGTCCGGGATGCCGGACTCCGTGGACAGGCCCGCGCCGCTGAGCACCAGCACACCGCCGTCGGCGACGATCGGGACGACGTCGGTCAGGGTGGAGGTGCGCGGCAGCGACGGGCCCGAAGGCGACCAGCTCAGTGTGGGCCTAGTTCGCACTTCACCAGGCTACGTGGCGTGGGCGAGCCGACGCCGTCACCAACTCTGGTACCACTGGCGAAGTTCGGCCTCCGCCGCGGCCACGTTGCCGCCCGACGCGGCCGTGACCAGCGCGAACTGCCGTCCGGAGCCCCCTCGCAGCAGCAGCCGGTCGCCGGTGACCGACGACGGCGCCGAGCTCACGACCAGCGGTGACCGCAGCGAGTCCGGCAGGTGCAGCTCGGTCGGCGCGGAGCCCCCGTTCGAGTCCCAGACGAGCACGGCGAACGGCGCGGAGCCGACCAGCGCGCGGACGTTCGGCAGCGGGATCTGCTGCCAGGTCTGGTAGGCGCGGTCCTCGTAGGTGAAGGCGAGCGTGGTGCCCCCGACGGCCTGCGGGTAGACGCGGTCGACGATCGCGCGGTCGACGGTGAGGACCGGGGCGCCGGCGTCGTCGAGCTTGACCGCCGAGAAGTGCTCGTCGTTCATCGCGTCGCCGTCGGTCTTGACCTTGCCCGGGTTGTCGTTCATCAGCTCGTGGTGCCGGCCGTAGTTGGTGTCCCAGTGCCACTGGCTGCCGGAGACCACCGTGCCGCGCGGCGCCGACCACCAGCGGGCGCCGGTCGCGTTCGAGTCGAGGCCCTGGTAGATCGCCTTGAGCACCGACGGGGTCTTGTCGGACGTGTTGCCCGCCACCGGGTGCCCGAACTCGGACACGATCGCGGCGGTGCCGAGTGCGGCAGCGCGTTGGCGGATCGTGCCGAACGCCTGGGTGTACTGGCCGTCGCCCGCCTTGCCCGGCATCAACACGCCCGACTGCGCCTTGCCGTCGTAGAAGTGCGCGTTGAACACGAACCGCTCGCCGAGGTTCGGCACCAGGGTGAGGCCGCCGGGTTCGGCGAAGAAGTCCACGTTCTGGTTCCAGAACACCAGCGGCTCGACGAACGCGGGCTTCGCGGTCCAGCCCGTCTCGTCCATCTTCGTCCGGAAACGCTGGTAGAACGGCATCAGGAGGTCGCGCTCCCACTGTTGCGAGTTCTGACCGTTGTCGTACTTGCCCGCGTAGGGCTCGTTCAGCGGGTCGACGCCGACGACGAGCTTGAACTCGTTGGCGGGCAAAGCTTGCTTGACGTGCTTGAGCGCCTCGCCGGCCGCGTTGACGAACGAGTCCTGCACACCGTTGCGGTTGTGCCAGAAGTCGTAGGTGGCGGCGATGACGGCGTTGTTGCTCTTCATGTTCTGGCCCCAGTGGAAGCAGAGGCCGCACGACTCCTTCGGGTACCCGCTCGCCGCCCACGCCGGGGCGCCGTCGCCGGTATACCAGCTGTCCTTGTTGAACAGGTACCGCGAGTAAAGGTCCTGGTGGAAGTCGAGGTAGACGCGGATGCCCTGGTCGGTGAACGCCCTCAGCTGCGCGGTCACGCCGTCCAGGTAGGTGTGGTCGATCTGGCCGCGCTGCGGTTCGATCCACGCCCACGTCAGCAGGAACCGCACGGCGTTCGCGCCGGTCAGCTGCTTCATCGCGGTCGCCGACTTGCGCGCGTCCGCGACGTTCGCGAACGGCAGCCCGCGGTACTCGGCCAGTTTCGCCGAACCGGAGACGTTGAAGCCCCGCAACACCACCTCACGGCCGTGCTCGTCACGGAACACCCCACCGGACACCCGGAGCTCGGAGCCGTCGAACGACTCCGCCCGTGCCGGGCTGATCACCGTGGAGAACAGGAACAGGACTGCCAGGAGCACTGCTCGCCGCATCGCCGCCACCCCGTCATCGTCGTCGGGAACGTGAACCAGATTCGCGTTGGAAGCTAGCTGATGATTCGGGCATTCGACTAGCGTTCGACTGGGCGTTCGACTGCGAAGGGGGAATCGAGTCGTGGACGTGATCAACCGTGCTGACGTCGAGGTGCTGGAACACACCGTCGCCGACGAGCTCACCGCGATGAGCGAAGCGTGGAACTGGTTCGAGAACCTGGTGGGCCTCAAAGGGCGCAAGATGTTCGCGCGCGTGGACGAGACGGCCGGCACCTACACGGTCTGCACGCCGCGCAAGCCCGCGGACTCGTTCTCGCTGACCGTGGGCGTGCTGCCGGGCGGGCGGTACCGGCGCACGGTGCTGGAGGGCGACCCGCCCGAGCTGTACGGGCGGATCGGCCCTGCCATGGAAACGCTCAAGGCCGCCGGGCCCTGGGACCCCTCGCGGCCGCTCGTCGAGTTCTACCGGCGGCACACCGTGATCGAGCTGTGGGTGCCGATCAGCTGAACGACGCCGCCACCAGCTCGGCGGTCTTGACCACCAGCGGCTCGTCCGCCCCGCCTGTCGGAGCGTCCTTCTTCGTCGACAGCACGGCGATCACGATCGGCGCGCGGCCGGGCGGGAACGCGATGCCGACGTCGTTGGTGGTGCTGTACTGACCGGTGCCGGTCTTGTCGCCCCAGCGCCACGCGGCGGGCAGCCCGGCGCGGATGCGGTGGTCGCCGGTCGTGTTGGCCAGCAACCACTTCGTCAGCTGGTCGGCGTCGGCTCGGTTGAGCGCGTGGCCCAGGGTCAGCCGCGCGTAGCTCTGGCCGATGGCGCGCGGCGACGTCGTGTCGGTGGTGCGACCGGGTTCCGCCGAGTTGAGCTCGGGTTCCCAGCGGTCGAGGCGCGTGACCGGGTCGCCGATCGAACGGCTGAAGCGGGTGATCGCCGTGGGGCCGCCGAGTTCCCTGAGCAGCAGGTTGGCCGCGCAGTTGTCGCTGAAGGTGATGGTCGCCTCGCACAGGGCGGACACCGTCATGCCGTTGGCGAGGTTCTGCGGCTGTTCGGTGATCTTGGCGTAGCCGGACTTGATGCAGTCGTCCATCGTGTAGTGGATCACCTTGCTCAGCAACGTTCCGTCGTGGTCGCGGCGCAGGATCGCGGCGGCCACGAGGGTCTTGAAGGTCGAGCACATCGGGAAGAGCTCGTCCGCCCGGTGCAGCACCGTGCGACCGGTGCCGGTGTCGGTCGCAAACACGCCGAGCCGCGCGTTGTGCTGCCGTTCGAGCTCGCGCAGCTTGCCGGTGAGCGGTGCGGCCTGCGCCGTGGCGGGCACGGCGACGGCCAGCGCCGCTCCAGCGCCCAGAGCCAGCACCGCACGTCGGTTGACACTCAACGTCCTGTCCCCTCTTTCGGAAACCTCTCCACAAGTGAGGACGCGCCAGAGATCAACTGGTTGTCACGCGATGCCGGTCAGCGGCGCTGGTCGGGGGTCTTCCAGTGGGCGCCGCCGATCCGCGCCGTACCGTCCCGATCGGCCGTGTTCTGGCCGGGGGCGAACCGCACGGTGCCGGTCTGGTCCGAGGTCTCCCCCTCGATGGCGTGCCGGGCCACGTGCCGGCCGGGCTGCGGCCGCTTGCCCATCAGCATCAGGACCACGGCCACGACCAGCCCGACCGTGGCCAGGCCGGCGGCGACGGCGCGCGCGGCGGGGTGTTCCAGGATCAGCGTGCTGATCGTCAGGGCGAGCACGAGGGCGGCGATCGGGCCGATGACGGCGATGTCGGCGCGTTCCTCGCGGGCTTCTGGCTGCTCCACCGGCTCGGGTGCCTGAACCGTCTGGACCGGCGCGTACACCTCGATGGTCTCGAAGTTGCCGCGCTGCTCGTAAGGCGGCTGCCGCAGGCCGGGAGGGACGGTCACACCATGCATGCTGCCCGAGACAGGCGCGCCGCCGCAAACGTCGCGTTCACATCCAGTACATGTTCCCATGTAGCGCTGGGTATAGGGAGGTTCGTCATGTGCCGGTGGCTCGCGTATTCCGGTTCGCCGGTGCTGTTGGAAGAACTGCTCTACGCGCCGGAGAACTCGCTCGTCATGCAGTCCAAACACGCGCGACTGGGTGCGACCGCGGTGAACGGCGACGGGTTCGGCATCGGCTGGTACGGCAGCACGACCACTCCCGGCCTGTTCCTGAGCACCGAGCCGGCGTGGAACGACCGCAACCTGCGGGAACTGTCCGCGCAGATCACCGTCGACCGGGTGTTCGCGCACGTGCGGGCGTCCACGGGCGGTGCGGTGCAACGGTCGAACTGCCATCCGTTCCGCTGGAACAACTGGTTGTGGATGCACAACGGCCTGATCCCGAAATTCGCGCTGGTGCGGCGCGAACTGATGCTGGCGATCGATCCGCTGTTGTTCCCGCTGATCGAGGGCTCGACGGACTCCGAGATCATGTTCTACCTGGCGGTCAGCTTCGGGCTGGAGCAGGATCCGCCCGCCGCGGTGGCGCGAATGGTCGAGTTCGTCGAGGACGTCGGACGGCGCGCGGGCGTCGAGTACCCGGTGCAGATGACCGTCGCGACCACGGACGGCTCCACCACCTGGGCGTTCCGCTACTCCAGCCGGGGTAAGTCGCGGACCCTGTTCCACAGCACCGACGTGTCGACGCTGCGGCGGCAGTACCCGGACAACCCGGCGCTGCACGACGTGGATGACGACTCACGGCTGATCGTGTCCGAACCGCTGGGCGACCTGGTCGGGGCCTGGCAGGAGGTGCCGGAGTCGACCTGCGTGATCGTCCGGCCCGGCGTGGAAGAGGAACTGCTGCCGTTCAAACCGTGAGCCGGACCGGGAATCGTCAGGCAACCGTCAGGTAGGGACCGGCTTTCGTCACTAGCGTCTGGTGCTGCCGCCGCCACGAACCCCTCGGAGAGGTTCCTCATGCTCACCACGGCAGCGGCAGCACTCATCGCCCTATCCGCCCTGGCCCCCACCGAGGACGCGGCGGAACCCGCGCCCGTCCTCGAGATCGCGACCGTCAACGGTTCGGGATGCCGGGCCGGCGACGCCGACGTCCAGACTGACGGCAGAACGTTCACAGTCGGCTATCACGAGTTCCTGGCTCGCGCGGGCAACGACTCCTCGCCCGTCGACCAGCGGAAGAACTGCCAGATCAACATCCGCGTCAACGTGCCGGAGGGCTACACCTACGGCCTCGCGCGGACCACCTACAACGGCTACACGCACCTGCAGGCCGGCGCGACCGGCCTGGCCCGGATCAGCACCTACCTGCAGGGCTCGTCGGCCACCGCGACGGTGAGCCAGCCGTTCACCGGCCCGTTCAGCGACGACTGGGAACTCCAGTACCGCCCCTCCGCGGCGGACGTCCAGTGGTCGCCGTGCGGCTCGCCGCGCAACATCAACATCAACGCCGAGGTGCGCGTCAGCCTCGGTTCCGCTGATCCGGACCGGCTCAACTTCGCGATCGTGGAGTCGAGCCGTGGCGCGGTGCGAGTCCGGCGCTGCTGACCCCGCTCTGTCACAGAACGACGGCGTGTCCGGTCTGAGCTGACATGAGCCACGAACACACGCATCAGCTGCACAATCCCGATCAGAGCGGCCCGCCGCCGAAGATCGACGTCATCGGCACCGTGCCGGGAGCACCTCAGATCCCGGACGGTGCCGAGGCCATGACGATCTTCGTGACGCTGCCGCCGAACAGCCCCGGCGCCCCACCCCACCGGCACTCCGGCCCCGCGTACGGCTACGTCGTCAAGGGCGCCATCGTCTTCGAACTCGAAGGCGAGCCGGAACGGGTCGTACCCGCGGGCGGGACGTTCTGGGAACCGGGCGGTGACGTCATCCACTACCAGGACGGCAACCACCTCAGCGACGAGGAATCCGCTTTCGTCGTCACGATGTTCTGCGCGCCGGGCCAGCCGATGCTGACCGTCGTGGAACCGGAGGAGTTGGAGGCGCGCAGGCATCTGCGGGCGGCGCGGCCCTGACGCGCGAGGGGCGGGCGCCCATCCCCGGTGCGCCCGCCCCTCCACGTCACTCGACCAGCTTGCCGGTCGTGTCGACGTCCCTCATCAGCGACGCGATCTCGTCCGGCACCGGAGGGATCTCCTCCCGGTCGATCCGGCCGGGGCCCGCCCAGACCAGGTTCACCTGCTGCGCGGGATCGAGGTCCGGGAAGTCCGACCGGTTGTGACAGCCGCGGGTCTCGCGACGTTCCAGGGCGCACTCGAGGGTCGCGCGCGCGGCGAGCGCCGAGGCCTTGAGGTCGAAGGCGTGGGCCAGATCCTGGTAGCCGGCCAGATCCGGGTGCACGCCGACGTCGCGGATGCGGTCCTCCAGCTCGTCGAGCTCGGCGAGTCCCTTGCGCAGCCCCGTTTCGTCGCGGACGACACCAGCGTGCTCGGTCATCGTGTTGCGCAGTGAGCGTTGCAGGGCGCGGACGTTCTCCGGTCCGTCGGCGTTGAGCAGGCCGTCCACCTCGGCACGTGCCTCGCCGAGGACGGTCAGCGAACGTCGTTGCGCGCTCAGGGAAGCCGAGTACTCCGCGGCCGCCTCGCCGACGATTCGCCCGTACACCAGCAGTTCGATGAGCGAGTTGCCACCGAGCCGGTTCGCGCCGTGCAGGCCGCTGGACGCCTCGCCGATCGCGTAGAGACCGTCCACGCCCGTCGAGTGGTCGTCGGGTGACACCCACACGCCGCCCATCGAGTAGTGCGCGGTCGGCGCGATCTCCATCGCCTCGCGGGTGATGTCCTTCATCTGCAGCTCCAGCAGCGTCTGGTACACCCTGGGCAGCCGCCGCATGATCTGCTCGCGCGGCAGGTGCGAGACGTCCAGCCACACACCGCCGTTCGGAGTGCCGCGGCCTTCCTTGATCTCGGTGTACGCGGCCAGCGCCACCCTGTCCCGAGTGGACAGTTCCATGCGCCTGACGTCGTAGCGGGCCATGAACCGCTCGCCCAGCGCGTTGGTGAGGATGCCTCCCTCACCGCGGGCCGCCTCCGACACCAGGGTTCCGGCCGCGTTCTCCGGTTCGAGCAGGCCCGACGGGTGGAACTGGACCAGCTCGGGGTCGCGGATCCGCCCGCCCGCGCACACGGCCAGACGGAACGAGTCACCGGTGTTCTCGTCGCGGCGGCTCGACGTGCGCCGCCAGATCCGGGTGTGCCCGCCCGCGGCGAGGATCACCACGTCCGCGTGGAACACGTACCGCGTGCCGTTGTTGAGATCGAACCCGTACGCACCGAAAACGACGTTGTCCCGCACCAGGATGTGCGTGATGTAGCAGGTGTCGTGGATCGGGATGCCGAGCTGCGTGGCCCGGTTCACGAGCGTGCGCTGGATCTCCAGCCCGGTGTAGTCGCCGGCGAACGACGTGCGGCGGAAGGTGTGCGCGCCGAAGAACCGTTGCGAGATGCGGCCGTCGGCCTCGCGCGCGAACGGCATGCCCCAGCGTTCGAGGTCCTCGATGCCGCGCGGCCCCTGCTCGGCGACGATGCGGACGATGTCCGGGTTGGCGAGCAGGTAGCTCTCCTTGATGGTGTCGGCCGCGTGCTGCTGCCACGTGTCCTCGGCGTCCATGGTGCCCAGGGCAGCGTTGATGCCACCGGCGGCGAGCGCGGTGTGCGCGTCGGCCTTCGGGCGCTTGCCGACGACCAGCACGTCGACCCCGCGCTCGGCGAGCTCGATGGCGGCGCGCAGTCCCGCGCCGCCGCTGCCGATCACCAGTACTGAGGTGGACATCTGATGTTCAGTCATCGCGGCCTCCGTTGCCCGTGTCTCTACAAGTAGGACCGCGCAGCGCCGGGATGTGTGACTGTTAGCCGCGCCACTAGAATCGGCTTCGTGTTCGTGAAGCTCTGTGGTCTGCGCAACGAGTCCGATGTCGCCGTAGCGGTCGAGACCGGCGCCGACGCCGTCGGTTTCGTGCTGACCACCAGCCCGCGCCAGATCGACGTCGACCTGGCCGGCCGGCTCGTCGCCGACGTGCCGGACGATGTGCTCACCGTCGCCGTGGTGCGCGGCATCACCGCCGCCGAAGCCGGTGCGATGGCGCTGAAGACCGGCGTGAAGGCGTTGCAGCTGCACGGCGACTACCCGAAGGAAGCGTTCGACGAACTGGCGGACCTGCCGTTCCAGCTCGTCCGGGCGACCGCGCTCGGGCCGGACACCGACGTGCGCACCGGCGCGTTCGGCGAGGAGCTGCTGCTGATCGACTCGCCGGTCGCCGGGTCCGGTGAGCAGTGGGACATCACGCGGCTGCGCGAGAAGCAGCCGGAAGGCAGGTGGGTGCTGGCGGGCGGGCTCGACCCGGAGACGGTGGGCGCGGCGATCAGCGTGGCCCGGCCGTGGGGGGTGGACGTGTCCAGCGGCATCGAGTCCAGCCGTGGCGTCAAGGACCACGGCCGGATGCGCGCGTTCGTCGCCGCCGCCCGCGGTCAGCTCAACGCCGTGCAGCCCGGAATGTCGTCGACTCGTTCGTAAACGGGCAGACCGCGTTCGCGCGCGATCCGCACGTCCTCGTCCGCGCCAGTCGACTCGCCGGGCAACCTCAGTACCGCGTCGCAGTGCCGCAACAGGCGTTCCGCGGTCGGATACATGATCTCCGCGGCGATCGGGTCGGCAGGCGAAGAGCCGCCGGCACCGCGCAGCACCGGCAGCGCCACCCACTCACCGATCATCGGCACGTGGCCACCGCGGAAGATCGGCCACGCGGCCTCCTCCAGCCGTTCGAGGTTGCGCGCCATCAGTGCGGGGTCGTCCCCGGTGCCCGAGCGGTAGGGCCCTGCGATCAGAATCAGCATGCGACCGACCATAATGTGCAAGACTCGGCAAAAACAAGGAGAAACGTGCATGCTGGCCGCCCAACGCCGTGATCTGCTGCTCGAACGCCTGCGCGTCGACGGCCGGATCGTCGCCAAGGACCTCGCCGCCGAAGTGGGCATCTCGGAGGACACGATCCGTCGTGACCTGCGCGAACTCGCGGCGGCCGGCCTCTGCCAACGCGTGTACGGCGGTGCGTTGCCCGTCTCGCCGGCGATCGCGGACTACACAACGCGCCAAAACGTGCAGATCGATGGCAAGCAGCGGGTCGCGCGAGCAGCAGCCGCGCTCATCGAGCCGCACGCGACGGTGATCCTCGACGGCGGTACGACCACCCTCGCCGTCGTGCGCGCCCTACCGCTCGATCTCGAAGCCACGGTCGTCACGCACAGTCCGACGATCGCGAGCGCGTTGGAGGAGCACGAGAACGTGGACGTCTATGTGATCGGCGGGCGGCTCTTCAAGCACTCGATGGTCGCTTGTGGTGCCGCAGCCGTGGAAGCCGCACGGGGCGTGCACGCCGATGTGTTCCTGCTCGGCGTCACGGGCGTGCACCCCGAAGCCGGCCTCACGACCGGCGACGCCGACGAGGCCGCGATGAAGCGTGCGTTGGCGCATCAGGCCGCCGACACGTACGTGCTGGCGAGCTCGGAGAAGATCGGCACGGCGTCCCGGTTCGGCGTGCTGCCGTTCAGCGAGGTCGCCGGCGTGGTCACGGACGCGGACAACGACACCGTGCGGGCGCTGGAGGTGCCGGTGATCCGGGCTTAGATCTCCAGGAAACCCTTGGGAGAGCCGTACGTCCGGCCGCACTGCGTCAGCGCGAGCACGCCGTGACCCTCGATGTCACCCTCGAAGCAGGTGGGGTCGACCGACAACTCCTCGGCGACGTCGGTCGCCCAGATGTCCTCGAGGTCCTCGTTCTCGTCGCTCCAGTCGTGCGGCAGTCCCCAGCCGTCCTCGACCTCGAGTTCGCCGATCTGTTCGTCGGCCTTGAACGCGTCGTAGTAGCGGACGATCTCGCCACCTCTCGCGATGCACCACGCCGTCCAGCCGTCACCGCAACTCATGCCGTAGTAGTGCGCTTCGCCGAAAGCCGCGCTCAGCACCGCGCAGATCTCCGTCACCGGTCTGTCGGCGTGCTCGAACGGTTCGCCGAACACGAGCGTCCAGCCGCCCCACGAGCCCGTGACGTAGACCCTGGCGCACCGCACGTGTTCCTCGTCCTTGACCCACGCGTGATGGTCGTTGTTCCAGGCCGCGCCGCCGAGGACCTTGGTGACCGGCGTCGGGTCCTGCAGGCCGCACACCTGGAGCACGGCGTTCTGGTCCTCGGTCCTGATCGCGAACCAGCCACCGCAGAGATGCATCTCCTCGGTGCCGTACCGCTCTTCTTCGATCTTGAACCGGACGTACCGCTCGATCATCGCGCGGTCCTGGGCTGACATCGCGTCCGGGCCGGCGACCTCGACGATCCCCGCCAGCGCTCCCCTGCGCACCGCGCCCTTGGCCGTCCGGCGCGTCTCCTGCAGCAGCGGCAACACGTCCGGCCCCATGGTCCCGAACGCCCACAACGCTTCCCGCCGCACGTAGTGGTCCTCGTCGGCCAGCACGGGTAGCAGTTCTCCGGCGTATCGCAACGCCTGTTCGCCGCGGAACATGCTCGCGGCCATCCGGCGCACCGTCGCGTGCGGGTGCCGGGTCGCGGCGAGGTAGACCTCGTCCCCGGCGTGCAGCATGGTGAACGCCCGGCACGCCGACCGCACGACCTGACCGTCGTCGGAGGTCGCGATCACGTCGGCTATTTCGTCGAACGACGTGATGCCGTGCTCGGCCACGAAGTCCCCGACCTCGCGCCGGTTGTCCTCGTGCGTCATGCGGTCGAGCAGCGCCCGGATTTCCATGGCGCGGCAGAATACTCGTTGGTCCGAAGTGGACTTTCAGTTCCGCCGGACGGCCCACCCTTGACGCGGAGCCGCGCACTCGCTTAGCTGCGGAACTGATGAGTACCTCAAACCTGGCTGAGGAGCACGTCAAACCGGCAGTGCGCTGGGGCATCGGCCACGCGCTGCCACGGGCGGTGCTGCGCCTCGCGGCCCGTCGCGGCGACCTGCAGGGCCGCATCACCGTCGAGGCCTCCACCGGCGCCGACCTGACCGGCCTGTTCGACGAGATCCGCGCCCGCGGCCCGCTCGCGGTCACCCAGGTCGGCCACACCACGGCCCGGCACGCCGTCGTCAAGGAGGTCCTGACCAACGACGCCCTGGTCACGACCCGTCCGAGGTACGGAGCCGGCATCCTCGGCAAGCTCGCCGCGTGGTCCGCCACCGAGGTGATGCATCCCGTGCAGCCACCGTCGTTGCTGGTCACCGAACCGCCGGCGCACACCCGCTACCGCAAGCTCGTCACCCGCGTCTTCACCGCCCGCGCGGTCGAGCAGCTGCGCGCCCGCACCCAGGCGATCGCCGACGAACTGCTGGACGGCCTCGACCCGGCCGACCCGGTCGACCTGATCGAGACCTACTGCGGCCTGCTGCCGGTCACGGTCATCAGCGAGATCCTCGGCGTCCCGCCACAGGAGCGCGCGACCGTCCTGGCCCTCGGCGCGGCCGCCGCCCCGAGCCTCGACCTCGGCCTGTCCTGGCGGGTCTTCCGCAACGTCGAAACCACGCTCAACTCGTTCGACGCCTGGCTCACCCGCCACCTCGACACCCTGCGCGCCAAACCCGGCGACAACCTGCTCAGCCGCCTGATCACCGCCCGCGAGGACGGCGTCGGCCTCACCGAACGCGAGCTCAAGGCCACCGCCGGACTCGTGCTGGCGGCCGGGTTCGAGACGACCGTCAACCTCCTCGGCAACGGCATCGCGTTGCTGACCGCCAACCCCGAACAGCTCGAAACCGTGCGCCGCCAACCAGAACTGTGGAGCAACGCCGTCGACGAGGTCCTCCGCTTCGACCCGCCGGTCCTGCTGACCGGCCGCATGTGCGTCGCCGACACCACGATCGCCGGCGTCCCGGTCCGCCGCGGCCAGCTCGTCACGACCGTGCTCGCGGCCGCCAACCGCGACCCGTCCGTCTTCGAGAACCCCCTGGCGTTCGACGTGACCCGCCCGAACGCGCGCGACCACGTGTCGTTCGGCGCCGGCCGCCACTACTGCCTGGGCGCCCAGCTCGCCCGCATGGAGGGCGAGATCGGCCTGCGCACGATCTTCGACCGCTTCCCCGATCTCCAGCCGCTGCCCGGAGCGCGTCGCCGGCCGACCCGCATCCTGCGCGGCTTCGAACGGCTGCCGGCCAGGCT
Source organism: Lentzea kentuckyensis (assembly GCF_002150765.1). Lineage (GTDB taxonomy): Bacteria > Actinomycetota > Actinomycetes > Mycobacteriales > Pseudonocardiaceae > Lentzea > Lentzea kentuckyensis. Next base: position 267,689 of record NZ_MUYM01000015.1, on the reverse strand, counting down.
CGGATCGGCTACGACCCCGAGGGGTCAGGCCCGTCCTCGTCCGGCCCCCACAGCATGAACGGCATCCTGCGCACGAACTCCGCGTAGCCGGGGTCGCTGGAGGAGGACGCGATCTCCTCCAGCACCCGCCGGAACTCCACCCGGTCCGCGTCGGTCAGCGCGTTCAGCTCGTCACCGATGTTCTCCTCGCCCTGCGCCGCGGCATCGGGGTCGATCTCGTCGGCACCCGAGTGCTCGAGGAACAGGAAGGCGGAGACGATCGCGCGGACCAGGGGTTCGATGTTCATTCAGGGAGCCACCCTCACCAAGATGCCCTCGATGCCGTTGTGATTCAGGAACCGGCTCGCACCTCCCGCCGCCCTCGCGGTCGGCAGTTCCCACACCGCCTGCAGACCGTGGTGCGCCGCGGTCGCGGCCTGACGACGGGCCAGGTCCGCCGTCTTCTCGGTCCACTTGACGTCGAGCTTGCGGTCGATCACCTCGTTGCCGCTGACGCCGTCGAACTTGGCCCTGATCGTATCTCCCGCGTTGTCGACGAACTCGAGCTGCGGGGCCTGACCACGGCCGGTGACGGCGTTGGACCTCGCACCGGGCACACCCGACTGGTACTCGTAGGCGTCCGGCTTCATGCCCGCCGACTTGCCCGCGCGCAGGTTACCGCCCTCGTCGACCCATTCGACGATGTTCTCGGCCTGCGGTTTGCACGGGGTGTCGGAGTTGTGGACGAGTACCGGGGTGGTACCCGCCAGCACGAAGTACGCGTGGAGGGCGTCGACCGTGAGGTCGTGGGTCCGTTGTGCCCCTTCGTACTTGCGGACCGCGCTGATCTGGACGTAGGTGCCGGCGGCGGTGCGCAGCAGTTCACCGGGTGCGAGCGAGCCCGCTTCGACCCACTGCTTCCGCGTCACCGACCAGAACGGGTGGTTCTCGGTCGCGTCGACCTTGCCGCCGTCGGACAGCACGATCGTGACGAAGTGCTTGTCGTCGTCGGTGCGGATGGTGTGCGTGACCTGGTCGGCGCCCTTGTCCTGGGAGATCCCGCTGTTCTGGGAGATCCCGCTGTCCTGGGACACCGCGCCGCCCTGGGAGAACGAGGTCCGCACGGCCTCGCCCGGCTGCACCTGCTCGATCGGCTTGGTGGAGCCGTCGGCCATCAGCACCAGCGTGCCCACCGGGAAGCTGTGCTTGCACGACCCGGCGCCCTTCTTGGTCGCCGCTTTCGCTTTGGCCGCCAGGGCTCTGGCCCGCGCGGCGGCCTCCTCCGCCGCCTTCTTGGCCGCGGCCTCTGCGGCTGCCTTGACGGCCGCGGCCTTCTCCGCGGCCGCTTTCGCCGCGGCGGCAGCGGCGGCCTTGGCCGCCTCGGCGGCCCGTTCGGCACCGCGCAGGATCGCGCGGGCCCATTCCAGTTCCTTGAAGAACGTGATCACGGCCTTGCCCGCGCGCCACAGGGCTTCCGCGATCTTCTTGGCCTTGAAGATCTTGCCCCACGGCAGTGCGCCGATCACCGTCATCACGCAGGCGCCGATGTCGCCCTTGAGGCACGCCATCAGGTCGTTGATCCCGAGGATCTCCATCAGGATCTGGCCACCGGCTTCGAGGATGACGTCGAGGACGCTCTTGCTCTGCAGCTGGTTGGCCTTGGCCACGTCCTCCGGGCTGGGCCCGGGATCCGGTGCCGCACCCGCGTCCGCGCCCTCTGGCAGCATGCCGGTCGGGTCGGTGAACGCCAGCGGGTTGTTGTCCGCGTAGACGTACGGCGAGACGGCCGGACCGCCACGCGGCAGCGGGTCGGTGGTGGTGAACCGGCCGGTGCCGGGGTTGTAGTTGCGAGCCCGCAGGAAGTAGTTCCCGCTACCGCTCGACGAGTCCTGGTACGCGCCCGTGTACTGCAACGGGTTGCCCGGCGCGGCCTGCGCGGAGGGCTGCTTCAGGGTCTCGCCGACGCGCGGGTTGCCGAACGGGTCGTAGTCGTAGGCCCACTCCGGTTGTCCCGCCGGCGACAGCATGTTCGCGACGCCGCCCTGCCAGTCGTGCGTGTACGGGTGCGCGCCCGAAGCCGGGTCGAGCAACGCCAGCGGTTCGTCGTCCGGGCCGAAGGTGAAGCCGCGCTTCTCCCGCACCGCACCGCTGTTGTCGGTCACGGTGTCGAGTGCGATCTGCGGCAACGACCCGCTGACGTCCCACGACCAGCGTTGCGTCGTGTCACCGGTCTTGGCCGTTTGGCGCAGCCCGGTGGCGTCGTAGGCGTACGTCGTGGTGCGGCCCTGAACCGTGGCGCTGGCCAGGGTGTTGTCGAGGTTGTAGGTGAACTTGTCCTTGCCGGAACCGGTCTGGTTGCCGCGCTCGTCGTAGTCGTAGTCGACCACCGCGGTGTGACCGCCGTTGCGGCTCACCGCCTTGCGCAGCTGGCTCGCGGCGTCGTACTCGTACCTCGTGTCCTCGGTGCCCGCGTTGCCGGACCGCTTCTCGCTGGTGCGGTTGCCGAGCAGGTCGTAGTCGTACTCGATCCGCCCGAGACCCTTGTCCTTGCAGGAGGCCACGCCGTAGCAGGCCGCGGTGACCCGGTCGGCCTTGTCGTAGGTGTAGGCGACGGACTCCGAGACGCCACCGCGGGTGGTGACGACCTTGGTCGGGTTGCCGACCTGGTCGAGTTCGAGCTGGAAGCCCGACACCGGGTCCTGCGGGACCGGCAGCGGCGTCACCGGGGCGGTCGGCGCCGAGGCGGGCCCGGTCGCGGACTGGTTCTGCGCGGTGACGGTGAACGTGTACGCGGTGCCCGGATCGAGCCCGGTCACGACCGCGCTGGTGGCACCCGGCGTCGCCGCGACGGTCTTGCCACCGGGCTGCGCCGTGACGACGTACCCGCTGATCGCCGAACCTCCGGACGAGGCGGGCGGCTTCCACGAGACGACCGCGAGCCCGGCACCGGGCTGTGCGCTCACCTCACGTGGTTCGCTCGGCGCACCGGTGTTCGCGGTCGCCTGCGGCGCAACGGTTTGCTGCTGCGGACCAGGCTGCTGCGGCACGCGTGAGGTACCGATGCCGGTCAACCGGCCCGCGTCGTCGTAGACGCGGCTCTCGATCAGGCCGGTCGCGGCGGGCAACGTGGTGCTGGTCCGCCGTCCCGCGACGTCGTAGCCGTACTGCCAGGTCGACGACGTGGCACCCGCCGATCCGCCGCTCACGGTCTGCGAGGTGATCCGGCTGTCCTTGTCGTACTCGGCGGTGATCTTCGTGCCGTCCGGGTAGTCCCGCGAGGTGATGTTGCCGCTGACGTCGTAGCCGTAGGCGAACTTCTCCCGCAGACCGCCCTGCTCGACGCGGTTGACCTCCTTGATCTGGTCCTCGTCGTCGTAGGTCATCTCCCGCACGCCGGCCGGGTCGCCGTAGGAGCTGATGCGGTCCTTGGCGTCGTAACCCCACGCGTAGACCGGGCCTTCCGACCCGAGCGTGCGCTTCTCGCGGCGGCCGACGATGTCGTAGTGGTCCGTGACGGTGCGCTTCGCGCGTTCCGCGGCGCTCGGCTTCTCCCCCGGCCGCAACGTGATCGTCGTCGTCCGGTTGCCGTCCGCGTCGTAGCCGACCTCGGTGCGCCGGCCGAGCGGGTCGGTGCTGGAGACCAGGCGGGCGGCCTCGTCGTAGCCGAGTTCGGTGCGGTTGCCGTACGGGTCGCGCACGGACTTCAGCTGACCGTCGGCCGCGTACTCGTAGACCGTGGCGTTGTCGAACGGGTCGTCCTCGTCGTACGGCGCGTCCGCGGTGTTGATCGCGCGGATCCGGTCGTCCTCGTCGTAGGTGTACCGGGTCGGGCGGCCCTTGGCGTCCGTGACGGACTTCAGCCTGCTGTTGGCGTCGTAGACGTAGGACGTGGCGTTGTCGAGCGGGTCGATGATCTTCGTGGGGTTGCCGGCGAGGTCGTACTCGCGGTGCGTGGTGAACCGCTCCTTGTCGGCGCCTTCGACGTTGCCGCGCGGTTCGGTGGCGCTGGAGAGCAGGCCGTCGTCGGTGTAGGTCCAGGTCGTGACGCCACCGGTGGCGCTGACGGCCTTGATCTTGTGGCCGGCCTCGTCGTAGGTGAACTTGGTGCCACCACCGCGGGCCTCGTTGATCCCGGTCTGCCGGTTGTTGCGGTCGTAGTCCATCCGCGTGGTGCGGGCGAGGTTGTCCGTGGTGGCGGTGATGTTGCCCGCGTTGTCGCGGTCGAACGACGACGTCTTGCCCAGTTCGTCCACTTTGGACGTGGTGCGGTCGAGCGCGTCGACCTTGATGTCACGGCTCACGATCCGGCCGCCGGGATACGGGCGGGAGATGCGGATCGGGTTGTCGTTGGCGTCGTAGTGGTAGGTGGCGGTGAAGTCGGCCGGGTTCGCGCCGGGCAGGTTGCCGCGCGGCGACGTGACCGTGCTGACCAGACCCTTGGCGTTGTAGGTGTAGCTGGTGGTGATGTCCGGCTCTTTGTGCATGTCCACCGAGACGGTCTTGCGCCGGCCCGCGTCGGTGTAGGTGAACAGCGACCGCTTGCGCGCGTCCTCCGCGCGGCTGAGCAGGCCGTTGTCCAGGTAGGTGAACTCCAGCTTCGTCCACTCCGGACTGAACTTCGACTTCGCCCGGCCGAGCTCGTCGTAGAACGTCCGCCAGGTGCCCTCCTTGCCCGGCTGCTTCACCTCGAGGACGCGGTCCTGGGCGTCGTAGCGGTAGCGGGTGGTGAACTTGTCCTTGTGCACGCCGGGAACCGCGCCGCGCGGGTCGACGATCTCGGTGCGGCGGCCGGTCCGGTCGTAGTCGTACTCGGTGCGTCTGCCTTCCGGCGAGATCGTCGCCGTCGGCATGCCCGAGTTCTCCTTGCCGGCGGGCACGTACTCGAACCGCGACACCTTGCCGCGCTGGTCGGTGCTGGAGACCAGCAGACCGCGCTCGTCGTAGGTGTAGCGGACCTTGTGACCTTCGGCGTCGGTGCTCTCGACGAGCTCGTTGAACTCGTTGTAGGCGTCCTTCCAGACGTTGCCCCTGGTGTCGACGTGCTCGATCGGGTTGTTGCGCTCGTCGTACTTCGTCTTGTCACCGAAGGCGAACGGTGCGGGCGCGGTCCGTTCGATCGGGTTGCCGGCGGCGTCGAACTGGCTCTGGTGCTGGTTCTGGTTGCCGTTGACGACGAGGTTGCGGTTCAGCCCGGGGTCGTAGCGGTGGTTGATCGTGTCGCCGTTGCCGCGCTGGGTGTGGATCAGCACGTTGCCGCGATACCCGTCGAAGACCAGCACGCCGTCGGGGTCGGTGGTCTTCGCCTCCTGCTCGGCGGCGTTCCACTCGAACCTGGTCTCCTTGCCGAGCGCGTCCTTCTGGCTCGTGACCCGGCCGTTCGCGTCGTAGGCGTTGTGCACCTCGGCGAACCCCTTGGGGGTCTTCACCTCGGTGAGCAGCCCGGCGGCGTCGTAGACGTACTTCCACGCGTTGTCGCGGGCGTCCTTGACCACGGCGAGCCGCGAGTTCTCGTAGTGGAACCGCACCCGGCGGCCGTCGGGCAGCGAGATCTCCTGGACGAGGTCCTTCTCGATCTGGACCTTGACGACGCGCCCGGACGAGTCGGTGATCGTCATCTCCGGCGCGTCACCGGTCGTCGCGGCCACGTAGGCCAGCCGCACGCCCGCGTTGCGCGCGTTGGTGATCCCGGTCAGCCGGCCCTGCGCGTCAAAGCCGTAGGTGAGTTGGTTGGGCGTGCGCAACGCCCAGCCGTCCGCCGTCTTCGTCAACGTCGACCGCACGCCGGGAGGCCGCTGGAAAGCATCGTCGACCAGCTTGTACAGCGCCTCGGACCCGTCCTCGGCCCGCACCACGGCGCCCTCGTCGGAGGCGGTGACGCGCATGCCGTAGATCCACGCCCAGCCCGGCCCGAACGGCCCGGAGATCGGCCCGTTCGACGAGTACGTGCGCGCCGACATGAACGGCACACCGAAGCTCGCCATCGCCAGGTCCTGCTCAGTGCGCGTGTACGCACCAGTGCCGGTGTTGACCCCCATGGCCCGCACGGCCTGAGGAGTCGCCAACATGCCCAGCGCGTTGGCACACGTGCACCCCGCCGCCTGCTTGCCGGGAATCGCCGGCGGCACGATCGTCGTGCGCGGCTTGGCCTTCTCCGACGGCGCCGACACGACCTCACGGTCCGCGAACACCGCGGTGATCGTGACGAAGTACTCCTTGGCCGCATCGAGCACCCAGCCGTCCGCCGCCCCGAACGACCGGCAGTACTTGCGCGGCGTACCGCACACCGCCCGGTCGAGCTCGTCCTTGGACAACGACGTCGACGTCTGCTCGGTCCCGGTGGCCGCGTCGAACAGCGTCACTTTCCAGCTGTCGAACGACTTCTGGTCGCCCTGGAGGTTGAAGTAGGTCACCAGCGAGGTGTCGCCGAGCACGAAACCGGGCCGCAGCAACAGCTCCGTGAAGACCTCTTCCTGCTGCTTCCTGGCGTCACCGGGCTTGGGCACCTGAGCCCACCGCTCGGCGCTCAGCTGCTGCGGCCGCGCCCCTGCCTTGACGCCCGGCGGTACGACCGGTGGCCGCTTGTCCAGCGGGAAAGCCTCGTTGGGCCGCACCGAATCCGGCATCGGCCGGTCGGCCGGACCTTGTCCTGATTGGACTGTCAGTGGATCGCCTGCCGCGGCGTAAGGAGCCACGACGGGTTGCAGCAGTGACGCCACCAACGTGCCGACGCACAACAGCGACACCCGTCGGACAGCACGACGCAAGGACGCATGATCAGCCATGACTCCCCCATTGGTCAGGCTTGAACCCCCGTTGGCCTTAGGTCGTACTCCGGCTTGGGACTCGACACCACCCCAAACGTTTGATTTGCGTGAAGTGGGGCAGGTCGGAGGAGGCCGATCGGGGGAGCCATGCGGACGATCAGCGGTAAGGGAACTCCCTCGCATGGAATACGCACTGCGCCGTAAGGGTGATCACCGGCTGGGCCACACGGTTCGGCGGGCAACGATTCCGCCAAGGCGGCCTGGCGCGCGACTGTTCAAGCCGCTGCGCCAGACCGTCGAGTCGATCAACCAGACCTTCGGTGGTCAGGCCAGAACAAGGCGCACCGGCTACGAGGTCACGTCGTCGATCCACCCGGAGCAGTCGATCCATCCGGGAAGCTCGCCGCTGAAGTCCTTCGCACAGGCCTTGAACTTGAACGCGGTCCGGTGAGGAATGTTGGAGATCCGGCAAAACTCCTCACCGTTGTTCGCGCCGTTCCGGTCGTCGCACGACGTGAGCTCATCGCGGCCGGGGAACTTGATGCGAAGCACCATGCTGTAGCCGTCGGCCCTGGTGTCCGCGACCTTGAACTTGTTGTTGTCAACGCTGTTGAACGCCCCGTATCCCCGGTTGTTCGACGCGTTCGCGAACTGGTAGGACCCGATGGCGTTCGCCGGGGTCTGCACCAGGGCGACACAGGCGACAGCGCCGACCGCGACAGGCAGAACATGCTTCATGCGGAACATGCACAATCCTCACTCTCTTTACCAACAGGTTTTTACGGCGGTGCCGCCCGTCGCTGCGGCTAAACCGGGCCGGCGACCAGATCGGCGAGGTCGTCGAACCGCACCACCAGAACCGCGCCCACCACACCGACCCCCGCCGCGAGCACGACCGCGGCGGGGCTCGCCACAGCGTCCACAACGGACAGTGCCAGCCCGCCGGCCGCCGTGGCCAGCAGGAAGGCGTTGCGCACGACGTGCCGGTGCGTGAGCTTGGTGCGGGCGCGGCCGAAGCACCGGCACACCGCGCCGGACTGCCGTGCCACCGCGCGCCACACCGCGGCGGTCAGCACAGCGAACATGCCCGCGGCCAGCAGCAGCCCGGGCACGGGCGAGCCGATGACCAGGGATGCGAGCAGCAGCAAGGCGATCACGAACTCCGCCACCACCGTCAGCACCGCGAACAGGCTCGTCCACCGCGCCGGGATCCCGAAGGCCGGGACCGATGCGACGAACTCGGCGTAGTCGGACCTGCCGCGCACCTTGCTCACCGCGGACACCAGCAGGACGAGTCCACACAGGACTACCGCACTCGTGCTCAGCATCACGTCACCTCGGCCCGATCGGGCGGAGCACCACGCCGATCAGCGCGTCCGCGGTGAGATAGCCCAGGCGCCGGGAGTCGTTGCTGCGCGCGGGGTTGTCGCCGAGCACCAGCAGGCTGTCCACGGGCACCCGCGGGCCGGGCACGGGGATCTGCGGTGGCACGGGATCACCCGGCACCGCCACCGCGCGCTTGACCATGCGGCCACCCGTCGGGTCGTCCGGCGCGGCGCCGTCCACCCGCACCACCACGACCTGCCCTGCGCGCACGCGGTTCAGCCCGGCCCGCCGCACCAGCAGCCGGTCGCCGGAGCGGTAGGTCGGTTCCATGCTCACGCCGTGCACCGTCACCACGAGCAACCGGCTGCGCAACACGAGCAGCCAGGCCACCAGTGCGACCACGGCCACGACCGGCACCACCCAGATCATCCAGGTCCCAATCCCGCCAACAGCAGTCGCAACAGCCGCAACTGTTACAACTGCGGTAGCAACAACAACTGACACAAGACTCATCCCCCTACCGCCCGAGCCACCGACCCGCCAACGACAACCGCCGCACCACTCACCTGGCCACCACCTCGTCGTATCCCGAAGCCTGCAGCCGGAAGAGCCGCGCGTAGTCGCCTTCGAGAGCCAGCAGTTCGTCGTGCGTGCCCAGTTCCGAGACCTGGCCGCCGGTGAGCACCGCGATCACACCCGCGTCGCGGACCGCGCCCAGCCGGTGCGAGATCAGCACGCTCGTCGCGCCCTCGCGGTGGCGGCGCAGACTGCTGTGCACCTCGTGCTCGGCCTGCGCGTCCAGCCCGGAACTCGGTTCGTCCAGGATCATCAGGTCCCTGCGGTCGCGCAGGAACGCCCGCGCCAGCGCGAGTCGTTGCCACTGGCCGCCGGAGAGCAGCACGCCGGTCTCCGGGTCCTCGCGGTCGGCCTCGTCGAAGAACATGCGCGACAGCAACGTGTCGTAGCCGCGGGGCAACGCCGTCACCACGTCGTGCGCGCCGGCTCGTTCCGCGGCGGAGACGACCCGCGCGCGATCGTCCATTGAGGACACGTCGCCCAGGCCGATGTTCTCGGCGGCGCTGAGGTCGTAGCGCATGTAGTCCTGGAACACCGCGCCGATGCGGGCGCGCAGATCGTCGGCGGCGAACGACCGCAGGTCCACGCCGTCCCACAGGATCGCGCCACGGCAGGGGTCGTAGAAGCGGCACAGCAGCTTGACGATCGTCGACTTCCCCGCGCCGTTCAGCCCGACCAGGGCGAGCGAACTTCCGTGCGGGATCGTCAGGTTCACCCCGCACAGCACCCACGGCTGGTCGTCGGCGTAACGGAACCACACGTTGCGCAGCTCGATGCCCTGCCGCAGTGCGGGAACAGGACGATCGCCATCGGGAAGGTCCGGCGGTTGCGACTCGATCTCCTGGTAGTGGTGGAACAACAACACCGAGTGGTGCGCGGAGGCGAGGTTGTGCACCAGGCTCTGCGACGCGCCCTGCACTCCGGCGACGGCGGCGACGAACATCGCGACGTCACCGATCGACAGCGAACCCGCGGCGGCGAGCCACACCGTCCAGACCAGTCCCAGCGCCGACACCAGCGCGGTCAGGCCGGCGAGCAGGCCGCGAACGCGCGCGTCACGACGGTCCTGGCCCGCCACGACGGCATGTGCGGCGGTCAGTTCCACGAGCATGCGACGCCGGAACAGGTCGCCGAGACCCAGAAGCCGCAGCTCCTTCGCCGCGTCGAGGCTCGACAGCAGTTCCGCGTAGAACACCTCCCGGCGCTCGGCGGGGGTGATCGACCACAGCACCTCGGCGCGCGCCCGGCTCAGCCGCAGGTGGGCGATCAGCGCGGGCACGGCGGCGAGCAGCACGACCACCGCCATGCCGGGGTTCAGCACCAGCAACGTGCCGAGGAACCCGCCGGTCGTCACGGCCGCCTGCACCGCGCCCAGTCCGTCGTCGACGAGCTGGCCGGGACCGCTGCGGCCGGTCTGCTGCGCGAGCTGGAGCTTGTCGCGGAACCGCGGGTCCTCCATCCGCGCCAGGCCGGTGAGGCGGCCCATCGCCTGGTACAGCCGGTCCATCGTCACCACCGCGACGGCGCGGTCCAGCCGTTGCTTGAGGTACTCCGTCGCGACCGGGAGCAGGCCGCTGACCAGACCCGTCACCGCCAGCCCGACCGCCCACGGCACCAGCGCCGCCCAGCCGCCACCCGCCGCGAGGCCGTCCAGCAGGACCTTGGTGCACCACGCCGCCGCCAGCGGCACCACACCGCCGAGCAGGCAGAGCACGGCGTACAGAGGTGTGCCCGCGGGCGCGGCCGTCGAAGTCAGGCGGAAAGCGCTGACCAGGAGCGACAACACCCGGCGGGCGCGGAGGTCGGTCACCTCGACGCGAGAACCGGCAGCGCGGACATCTCCCAGCCGCTCGCCACCACCGTCGAGTCGTCGGAGACCAGGCACACCGCCGGATAACCGGTGGTGCCGAAGGCGTTGTGCAGCGGGCCGCCCATCTCCTCGACGACGACCTCGGCCACCTCGCCGAGTCGCACGACCATGTCGGCGACCTCCTCGGCGGGACCGGCGGCGATCGCGATCACCTTGCCGCGGTGGCCGGTCGCGTACTCGATGAACTGGGGCATGCGCTCCTTGCAGGGTTCGCAGCCGGGCGAGAAGAAGCCGACCAGCGCGCCGGCAACGTCCACATCGGACAGTTCGATCGCGGAGCCGGCGGGCGCCATGATGTCCGGTTCGGCCGCCGCCTGCTTCTCCCGCAGGTCGCGCAGGGCCTCGTTCTGCTCACGCAACCGCCGGATGATGCCGAAGCTCAGCAACAGGTCCAGCACGCACAGGATTCCGACGACCACGACCGCGGCGGTCAGCACTGACATGGGAAGTCTCCGAAGCTAGAGGGGAACGGGAGAGTGCCGTGAGCGGCAAGGGGTGCCGCTCACGGCATCAGGTCACGCGCCGCAGGTCCGGAAGACCACGCAGGGACCACAGATTTCCCGGCACGCGCCGTTGGTCGAACAGCGGCGGCGGAAGTCACTGCGCTCACGGCAGTAGCAGTGCTTGTAGTACGGGTCGGGCGGGCAGGCCGCGCCCACGTCGACCTTGGCCACGAACATGCCGAGCAGCTTGTCGCTCAGCGACTCCAACGTCTTGCGCATGTGTCGCGCTCCCTCACTTCCTCCACGCCGGGTGGCGTCGATGGCGCCAACGTAGGAACGCCGCGTACACGGAGACGACCAGCGCGGATACACGCGGCCGTGTATGCCGTGTCGGCGGTGTGTCAGCGGCCACAGCCAGGATCAGCGGCGTGTCAGTCGAGTTCAGGGTTCTGGGCAGAATCGAGGTGCGTGCCTGCGGCACGAGTGTCGCGCTCGGCTCGCTCAAACAACGCCTTCTGCTCGCCGCGCTGCTGCTCAACCCGGGCCGCACGGTGCCGATCCGCAGGCTGGTCCGCGCGCTGTGGGCCGACGAGCCACCGATGTCCGCGGTGGCGAACCTGCGCACGTACGCCAACCGGCTGCGGCAGGTGCTGCCCGACGGCGGGCAGCGCATCGCCGGACGGCAGGCGGGCTACGAGCTCGTGCTGCGACCGGGTGAGCTGGACCTGCACCTGTTCACCGAACGCGCTGACGCGGGCAGGGCGGCGCTGGCCCGCGGTGATCACGCGACCGCGGCGCGGCATCTCGGCGAGGCGCTGTCGGCGTGCCGGGGCGCGGTCCTCGAGGACCTGGCCGGCTGTGCCGCGCTGGCCGCGTCGATCGCGCCGGTCGAGGAACTGCGGCTGGCGGTGACCGAGGACCACTTCGACGCACGACTGGGGCTCGGTGAACACCGCGAGCTGATCACGCCGCTGCGCGAGTTCGTCGCGGAACACCCGTTGCGGGAACGGCCGCGGGCGCACCTGGTGACCGCGTTGTACCGGTCGGGCGACCTGGCCGGAGCCCTCGCCGTCTACACCGACTACCGCGGGGTGGTCGCCGACCGGCTCGGCCTGGAGCCCTCGCCGGAGCTCGTCAAACTGCACCAGGCGGTGCTCGACCGCGATCCGGGGCTGTCCGCCGCCGTCACCGTGCGCGCTACCCCGATGTTCCCCGCCCCGAAAGAGCTGCCGGCGCCCTGCCGGTCGTTCGCCGGCCGTGAGCCCGAAGTGGCGCGGCTGCAGGCGATGCTGGCGCGCGACGCCCCCACCGTGGCCGTGGTGCACGGCCCGTGCGGCGTCGGCAAGAGCGCGCTGGCTCTGGCCGCCGCCTACCGCGCCGCCCCGGTGTTCCCCGACGGCCAGCTCTACGTCGACCTCCGTCAGGCGACGCGCGTGCCGCACCGGCTGCTGCGACACCTCGGCGTTTCCGACGTGCCGCACGCGCTGGACGAGGCCACCGCGCTGTTGCGGTCCAGGCTGGCGGACCGCGCGGTGCTGGTGGTGCTCGACGGCGCGACCGACCCGGCACCGTTGCGCGACCTGCTGCCCGCGACCGGCCCGTGCGCGATGCTGATCACCAGCCGCGGTCCGTTGCTGCTGGACGGCGCCGAACACCTCCGGCTCGGCCCGCTGTCCGACGACGACGGGCTGGAACTGCTCACCCGGCTGGTCCCGCGGGCGGAACAGGAACCGGCCGCCGCGGCCCAGATCGTCCAGTACTGCCACGGCATTCCACTCGCGCTGCACATCGCCGGCACCATCCTCACGCACCGCCCGGCACGGCCGCTGTCGTGGCTGGCCCACCGGCTGGCACCGCGCGAACGCCGGCTCGACGAACTGAGCTTCGGCGGCGAGTCGGTGCGCGCCGCCTGCGCCACCGCGTTCGGCTCGGTGACCGATCCCCTCTCCGCCGGGGCGTTCCGGGTCCTCGGCCGGTACGAGCTGTGCGACGCCGCCACCGTGGCCGCCCTGCTCGGCGCGGACGTGCTGGAGACCGAGGCGGCGCTCGACCGGCTGGTCGACCTCGGTCTCGCGGAGTGGGGTGACGGCGACACCTACCGGCTGCCGGGACTCATGCGCCTGTTCGCCGCGGAACAGGCCACGAGGGTCGCTGTGCTGCGGTGATGCCTGGTGAGGCCACCCGGCCATCGATGGCCGGTCGGGTGGCCTGGTACCCCGATCCGGCCGGACGCCATGATCGCGGTACCGCAACCGAGGGGGAGTTTCCATGACGAGCCGATTCCGGACCGCGCGACAACGCGGAGCCTGCCTGATCGCCGCCCTGACCGCCGCGACGGCGTTGTCCAACCAGCACGCGAAAGCCTCGGAGGACGCGCCGCCGCGACTCGCCGACGGGTTCGGTCTGACCGTGACGAGCCAGCCGAGGTGGGTCGACGACAACCACCGCACGTTCGTCTTCAGCGTGTCCACGAACCAGGTGCCGACGCCCACGCTGATGGACGGCCAGGAGCCCGGCAGGCACGCCATCGTCGTCACCCTGCCCGAGCAGTACGACCAGACCGCCCGCTACCCGGTGCAGTACTACCTGCACGGCCACCCCGACCGTCCCGACGCGCAGTGGAACCAGCGCGTCGTCGAGAACGCGACACGCGGCGTTCCGCTGATCACCGTGCAGCCCAACGGCAGCGGGCGCGGCTGGTACTCGAACTGGGTCAACCCCGGCGCGGCCGGCCCGCAGAACTGGGAGACCTTCCACCTGGAGCAGGTGATCCCGTTCGTGGACGCGAACCTGCGCACCACCGCGACCAGGAAGGGCCGCGCGATCGTCGGGCACTCGATGGGCGGCTTCGGGGCGTTGCACTACGCCGAGCACCGGCCCGACCTGTTCAGCTACGCGGGCAGCTTCTCCGGCGGCCTCGACCTGCGCAACTCCGAGGTGCGCGCCGCCGTCGTCGCCAGCGAGATGAACCCCGGCTCCGGCAGCCCGGCGGTCGGCGCCGACGCGATCTTCGGACCGCCGATCTGGCCGTTCGACGGCGTCTGGAACGAGCAGAGCCCGGCACAGCACGTCGCTTCGCTGCGCGGGATGGGCGTCGCGCTGTACACGGGCAACGGCGGCGACCTGACCGTCAACCCGATCCAGGCGGTGCTCGAGAACCGGGCCAGGGAGACCGCGCTGGTGACCGCCGCGAACCTCACCGCCGCCGGCGTCCCGTTCCACTTCTCGGACTACGGCGACGGCAGCGGGTGGGCTCCCGGCTGCACCGGCAAGCACGCGGACGAGGCGTGCGTGCAGGCGGACATGAACCACTTCGTCGGACTGATCACCCGGCACCACGCCTGACATGCGACGTTCGACGTGAGCCGAACAGAGCATTTCTGAAACCACGCGTCCCGAATCCGTCCTGACCTCCTCTAATGCCGTGACGGGCCCCTGCACCCGCGCGACGTGCGCGGGCATCGCCCGCTAGGGAGTTGGAGGAATCGTGTTCCTGGGATCACGATCACGCCTGCGGACCGCGGTCATCGCCGCGGCCGTGGGCGCCGGTGTGCTGACGGCGGCCACCCCCGCCGCCGCGGCGCCTGCCGCGGGTACGCGCGCCTACCTGGTCATCACCGCGCCGAACGACACCTCGGGCGCCAAGACGGCCATCACGAGCAACGCGGGCACGGTGTTCAGCAGCTACGACGCGATCGGCGTCATCGTCGCGCACTCCAGCGCCACGGACTTCGCGAGCAAGATGCGGACCGTTGCCGGAGTGCAGAAGGTCGGCGCGAGCCGCACCTCGGACGTCCCCGCCGCGGCCTACAACCCGGCGATCCCCGATGCGCCCGCCCAGTCGACTCTGCCCTCGACCGAGCCGGTGCGCACGGACATGAGCCAGATCGGCGCGGACAAGGCGTGGGCGATCAACCCCGGCTCGCCGACCGTCACGGTCGGCGTCCTGGACACCGGTGTCGACGACCAGCACGGAGACCTCCAGCCGAACTTCAAGGCGGCTGACTCCGCGTCGTGCGCCTACGGCAAGGTCGACAACCGCGCCGGCGCGTGGCGGGACGTCGACAAGCACGGCACGCACGTCGCCGGCACGATCGCCGCGGCCAAGAACGGAAAGGGCGCGGTCGGCGTGGCGCCGGGCGTGCAGATCGCCGCGGTGCGCATCGCGGAGCCGGGGACCACGCTGTTCTTCCCCGAGAACACCATCTGCGCCATGGTTTGGGCCGGTGACCACGGGTTCGCGGTGACCAACAACAGCTACTACACCGACCCGTGGCTGTTCAACTGCCCGGACAACGCCGACCAGGACGCCATCCTGGAGGGCGTGAAGCGAGCCGTGGCCTACGCCGAGGGCAAGGGCGTGCTGAACGTCGCCGCGGCGGGCAACGAGAACTACAACCTCGCGAACAAGACCCGCGACACCACGAGCCCCAACGACTCCACGCCGGTGCAGCGCAACATCACCAACTCCTGCCTGAGCGTGCCGACCGAGCTTCCCGGCATGGTCGTGGTCTCGGCGATCACCTCGGCCAACGGCAAGTCCTCGTACTCCAACTACGGCACCGACAAGATCAGCGTCGCGGCGCCCGGTGACGCCGTCTACTCGACCGTGCCCGGCGGCAAGTACGCCTCGTTGCAGGGCACCTCGATGGCCTCCCCGCACGTCGCGGGCGTGGCCGCGCTGCTCAAGTCGACCAACCCCACGGCCACCCCGGCCCAGCTGCGCCAGCTGCTCGCCACCCAGGCCGACGACCTGAGCTGCACCGACAGCCGGTGCGCCGGCACCACCGCCAAGAACAACTTCTTCGGCGAGGGACGCGTCGACGCGCTCGAAGCGGTCGGCACCGGCACGCCTCCCGGCAAGACGTTCGAGAACACCACCCGCGTGGACATCCCGGACAACGCCCCGGCCGTGACCAGCTCGATCACGGTCACCGGCGTCACGGGCAACGCCCCGGCCACGCTCAAGGTCGGCGTGGACATCCAGCACCCCTACCGCGGGGACCTGGTCGTCGACCTGATCGCCCCGGACGGCACGGCGTACTCGCTGAGCAACCGCTCGGGTGGCAGCGCGGACAACATCGTGCAGACCTTCACGGTCAACGCGTCCAGCGAGATCGCGAACGGCGTCTGGAAGCTGCAGGTGCGTGACGCGGCCTCCTCCGACATCGGCTACATCAAGTCCTGGAAGCTGACCTTCTAGAACGGCTCGCCATGAACGGCGCTTTTGTGGACCTGGAGTCCACAAAAGCGCCGTTCATGGCAGCGATGTATACAGTGCGAAAGTGCTCGATACGCGTCAGCTTGAGGTGTTTGCGACGGTTGCGAGGACCGGGTCGTTCAGCGCCGCCGCGCGGGAGTTGCACTGCAGCCAGCCCGCGGTCAGCCAGCAGATGCGGGCACTGGAACGGCAGTTCGGCGGCCCGTTGTTCGTGCGCACGGGCCGCGGGCTGACCCTCACCGAGGCCGGTCGCATCCTCGCCGAGCGCGGCACCGCGTTGCTCGACGAGCTGGCGGCGACCCACCAGCAGATCAGCGCGATCGCGACGCACGACATCGGCACCATCCGCATCTGCGCGTTCCCCAGCGCGACGGTGTCGCTGGTGCCGGCCGCGGCCGCGATCCTCGCCAAAGAACGCCCGCACCTGCGGCTCGAACTCGTCGAGGGTGAGCCGCCCGACTCGTTCTCGCTGCTCCGGCGCGGTGCGACCGACCTGCTGATCAGCTTCAGCTACGAGGGCGAGCCGCAGGACGAGAACGCGGTCGCGGGCATGCTGCGGGTGCCGCTGATGCAGGAACCACTCGCGTTGCTCGTGCCCGCCGGACATCGCCTGGCCGGCCGCGACCGGGTGTCGATGGCCGAGACCGAGACCGAACGCTGGATCGCCGGGTGTCCCCGGTGCCGGCACGCCCTCGACCAGGCCTGCGCCGAGGCGGGCTTCACGCCGGACATCACCTGTTCCACCGACGACAACCTGGCGATCCAGAGCCTGGTCAGCGCAGGGCTGGGCATCGCGCTGGTGCCGCGGCTCGTGCTGTCCTACCTGCGGCATCCCGGCCTGACGACGGTCGACGTCGAGGCGTGCGCGCACCGGCAGACCGCCCTCTACACCTGGCCGGACCTGATCCGCCTGCCGATCGTGCGCGCGACCGTGGACGCGCTGATCACCGCCGCCGCCGACACCTGACCTATAACGGCGGCTTATGACCCGCCAAGCAATGGCCATCTTCTGCGCATAGGTCAACGCGGTCATGGTGTCTCATATGGGCAGCATCAGGACAACTGCGCGCGCGACCGACTCTCCGGTACCCGGCCTGACCGTGGTCGCCGGCGGCGTGGTCGTCGCGATGATCATCTCCTGGCTGCTGCCCTCGGTCAGCGCGCTGACCGCCGCGGTGCTGCTCGGCGCCGTCGTGGCCAACGTCGTCACGCTCCCGCCGTCGCTCGCCCCCGGCATCAAGCTCGCCGGACGCCGGCTGCTGCGGATCGGCATCGTGCTGCTCGGGCTGAAGCTGGTCGTGCGGGACGTGCTGGCGCTCGGCTACGGCGTGCTGGCGGTGGCCGTCGCCGCCGTGGTGGTGACGTTCGCCGTGACCCGCTGGCTCGGCCGGGTGCTCGGGGTGAGCGAGGGGCTGTCGTTGCTGATCGCCACCGGGTTCTCGATCTGCGGCGCGTCGGCCGTGGCGGCGATGAACGGCGTGCGCGAGCAGGACGAGGAGGACGTCGCCAGGGCGCTCGGTCTGGTCACCCTGTTCGGCACCGTCGCGATGTTCAGCCTGCCGGCGTTGTTCCCGCTCACCGGCCTGTCCCCCGCCGGGTACGGCGTGTGGGCTGGTGGCAGCGTGCACGAGGTGGCCCAGGTGGTCGCCGCCGCCGGACCGGTCACCGGCGCGCTCGCCATCGCCGTGGCGGTGAAGCTGACCAGGGTCGTGCTGCTGGCACCGATGCTCGCCGCGGTGAGCATCGCCGAACGCCGGCGGTTCCCGGACGCGGGCAAGCGTCCGCCGATCGTGCCGTTGTTCGTCGTGGGATTCCTCGCCGCGGCGGCCGTGCGCGCCACCGATCTCCTGCCGGACGTCGTGCTGTCGGCCGCGACGTTCGCGGACAACCTGCTGCTCGCCGCCGGCATGTTCGCGCTCGGCACGGCCGTGCGCCTGCGTTCTCTCGTTCGCTCCGGTCTGCCCGCGTTGACGCTCGGCCTGCTTTCCACGGTCCTGATCGCCGCGGTCGCACTCTCCGGAGCATTGTTGATCATGTGAGCGAAGGAGTGACCCCATGCCTCGTCTGCTCTCCCCCACCGCGGCACTTCTGGTCGGCGACATCCGCGCGGCGGTGACCGCCGGCGGTGCCGACCACGCCGTCGCCGCACGCGTGACCAAGGCTCTGACCAGGCATCTCTCCGACCCGCGGCTGCTCGACGCCGAACACCGCGAGCCCGACCCCGACCACTACCGCCAGCACGTCCTGCACGTGGAACCCGACGGCAGCTTCTCGGTCGTTGCCCTCGTGTGGCTGCCGGGTCAGGAAACGTGCATCCACGACCACGTGTCGTGGTGCGTCGTGGGCACGTACGTCGGCGAAGAAGAAGAGACCACCTATCAGCTTGTTGGCGACCGCCTGGTTCAGCTGCGCACCAACCGAACTCCGCAGGGCGTGGCGACGTACCTGGTGCCGCCCGGAGACATCCACAAGGTGTGCAACAGCTCGAACTCGGCCTCGATCTCGATCCACGTGTACGGCGCCGACATCGGCCTGCTCGGCACCAGCATCCGGCGCCGGTACGACCTCCCGGTCCAGTGTTAGACAACGTTTGAGCGCCAAAGGGACGAACATCGGTTCCGGTTGCTAACCAACGTCCGGTGCCGCAGCGATAGCAGGGACGTGGAACCCGATCTGTGGTCGACGGCCGCCCAGGCCCTCGACGAGCACGAACGCGACCTGGTGCTGGCACGGCTGGCGGGCACCGTCGTGCAGCCGGGCCAGACCGAGCGGCTCGCCCGCGGCGAGCGCGACGTGGTGTTCCTGCTGGCAGACCGGCTGGTCCTGGTGCGGCCGGAGCCGTTCTGGACGGGGTCGTTCGCGCGCAAGGAGGTCGTGCGCATCCTGATCGCCGCAGGTCACGTCCAGTTCGACGTGACGGGCAGCGACAACTTCGAGTTCTGGGTCGACACCGAACTCAGCCCGGTCGAGCCGTTCGTGGAACAGGCCGAGGCGTGGCTCGCACCGCGCAAGAGCTCCTCCAGCGGGGCGTTCATCGCGGGCGGCCTCGCGATCATCATCGCGTTCCTGTTCATCCTCGGTCCGATCGACCTGATGCCGCAGGACGGCCGGCTCACCGTCCGTTCGACCTGCAGCGACTTCCTCCGCGTCGGCTTGGACGAGCAGGCCGAACTGCTGAGACGGCTCTTCGGTCAGGCCGGCAGAGAGGACGAAGCGAACAAACCGGCCACCCTCGACGCGTCCCGCAAGCACTGCGGCGAGCACGGCAACGCCACGCTCGACTCGCTCGTCAGCGGGAAATGATCCCCCGCTCGATCGCCCCGGTCGCGAACTCGATCAGCGCGGCGGGCTTGACCCTGTTGCTCCGCGCACCCTGCAGCAACAGGTCGTCCGCCAGCCCGATCAGCGAGTCCCACACCCAGTGCGGCAGCGCCGGGTCGTCGATCAGCACCTGCTCGCTCCTCTCCGCGGTCTCCCGCAACGCCCGGCCGAGGGCCTTGATCGTCTTGCGGTAGTCCTGCGCGGACCCTGCTATCTCCTTGCCGCGACGGCCGCCGGAGAGCACCTTCGCCTCCCACTGCGCGGCCGACCGGCCGAACCGCCGCCACAGCTCGGTGACCTGGGGCTCGATCTCGCGCAGCACACCGGCGATGCCGAGGCCGCGGTCAACCGTCGCGAGCGTGCGCTGCAGCTCGTCCAGGCGGCGTTCCATCAACGCCGCGAACACGTCCTCCTTGCCGGAGAAGTACTGGTACACGGTGCCGGAGCTGACGCCGGCCCCCACCGCGATCGCGCGCATGGTCAGGCCCGCGTAGCCCTGCTCCTCGAGGATCAGCTCGGCGGACGACAGGATGTCGCGTCGCCGGCCTTCCGCGTCACCCCAAGCTGTGTTGTTCACATTGGCATGTTCGGTGCTCACGCCTCGACTCTACTTTGAACAACGTTCAGAAGTATATTGAACGTTGTTCGGTTTGGCCCTACAGTCGTTCGCATGGCGGAGACCGACGGTCAGTTGGCGAGACGCTTGGCGAACGAGACGGGCCGGTTGCTGATCAGCGTGCGACCAGGCGACGGCGACCGGGTCGCGCAGGACTTCCTTGCCGCACAACTGGAAGAGCACCGGCCGGACGACGCGGTGCTGTCCGAGGAGGCGCCGGACGATCACCGCAGGCTGTCCGCCGACCGGGTGTGGATCATCGATCCGCTCGACGGCAGTCGCGAGTACGCCGAACCCGGCCGCACCGACTGGGCCGTGCACGTGGCGCTGTGGGAACGCGGCGAGCTCGTCGCGGGAGCGGTCGCGGTACCGGCTTTGTCGCACACGGCAAGGGTTTCGCACCGCCGCCCGAGGATCGTGGTCAGCCGCACCCGTCCGCCCGCGTTCGCGCAACGGGTCGCGGAAGCACTGGGCGGTGTACTGGTGCCCATGGGCAGCGCGGGTGCGAAGACGATGGCCGTCGTGCGCGGTGAAGCCGACGCCTACCTGCACGCGGGCGGGATGTACGAGTGGGATTCCGCCGCGCCGGTCTACGTGGCCCGCGCGGCCGGGCTGCACACCTCACGCGTGGACGGGCGGCCGCTCGTCTACAACCAGCCCGATCCGTGGCTGCCGGATCTCCTGATCTGCCGGCCCGAGCTCGCGGGGGTGATCACGTGAACGACCTGGACCAGCTCGAAGCCGACAGC
>NZ_MUYM01000015.1:0-246776 GCF_002150765.1 Lentzea kentuckyensis | reverse complement strand
CCCGAGCTCGCGGGGGTGATCACGTGAACCACCTGGACCAGCTCGAAGCCGACAGCATCGACATCTTCCGCGAGGCCGTGGCGGAGAGCGAACGCCCGGTGCTGCTGTACTCGATCGGCAAGGACAGCTCGGTGCTGCTCCACCTGGCGCGCAAGGCTTTCTACCCGTCGAAGCCGCCGTTCCCGTTGCTGCACGTCGACACCACCTGGAAGTTCCGCGAGATGATCGCGTTCCGGGACCGGACCGCCGCGGAGCTCGGCCTGGAGCTGATCGTGCACCGCAACCCGGAGTGCGTCGCGCTGGGCATCAACCCGTTCGACCACGGCTCCGCGCGGCACACCGACCTGTGGAAGACCCAGGGACTGCGGCAGGCGCTCGACAAGCACCGGTTCGACCTCGCGTTCGGCGGTGCTCGCCGGGACGAGGAAGCCTCTCGTGCCAAGGAAAGGGTGTTCTCGTTCCGGACCGCGCAGCACCAGTGGGATCCGAAGAACCAGCGACCCGAACTGTGGCGGCTCTACAACACGCGGGTCGCGCCCGGCGAGAGCATCAGGGTGTTCCCGCTGTCGAACTGGACCGAGCTCGACGTGTGGCGTTACGTCGAACGCGAGCGGATTCCCGTGGTACCGCTGTACTTCGCGGCGCGGCGACCGGTCGTCGACCGCGACGGCATGTTGATCATGGTCGACGACGACCGCATGCCGTTGGCCGAACAACCGCGTCAGGAGCTGGTCCGGTTCCGCACGCTGGGCTGCTATCCGCTGACCGGTGCCGTGCGCAGTGAAGCCCGCACGGTGGCGGAGATCGTCGAGGAGATGCGGGCCGCGACCACGTCCGAGCGCCAGGGCCGGCTGATCGACCACGACCAGAGCGGGTCGATGGAGCGCAAGAAGCGGGAGGGGTACTTCTGATGGAGCTCCAGAGATCATTGCTGCGGTTCATCACCTGCGGCAGCGTCGACGACGGCAAGAGCACGCTGATCGGCCGGCTGTTGTACGAGTCGAAACTGCTGTACGCGGACCATCTGGCCGCACTGGAGGCCGACTCCAGGCGGGTCGGCACCCGCGGCGGCGAGCTCGATTTCGCGCTGCTGGTGGACGGCCTGGCGGCGGAGCGCGAGCAGGGCATCACGATCGACGTCGCGTACCGGTTCTTCGCCACGGAAGCGCGGCGGTTCATCGTCGCGGACACGCCGGGTCACGAGCAGTACACCCGCAACATGGTCACCGGCGCCTCCACCGCCGACGCCGCCGTCATCCTGCTGGACGCGCGGAAAGGCGTGCTCAGCCAGACGCGCCGGCACGCACGGATCGTGTCCCTGCTGGGCATCCGGCACATCGCGCTGGCCGTGAACAAGCTCGACCTCCTCGGCTACTCGCGGGAGGTGTTCGACGAGGTCTGCGCGGACTTCGCGGAGTTCGCCGCCGAACTGGACTTCGCCGGGATCACCTGCGTGCCGATGTCGGCGACCGACGGCGTCAACGTGGTCGGCCGCAGCGAGCTGACTCCGTGGTACGACGGGCCAACACTGCTGCAGTGGCTGGAGACGGTCGAGGTTTCGCGCGAACGGAACGGCCCTTCCCGGTTTCTCGTGCAGTGGGTCAACCGGCCTGACTCGTCGTTCCGCGGCTTCTCCGGACGCGTGCTGCGCGGCACGCTGCGGCCCGGCGACGCGGTCAGCACCGGCGGGCGAACCTCCACTGTGGACCGGATCGTGACCATGGACGGTGACCTGGACGTGGCGCCGGCCGGATCGTCGGTCACCGTCGTGCTGGCGGACGACGTGGACGCGAGCCGCGGTGACGTGCTGGCCGCGGCCACGGACCCACCGGGCGTCGCCGACACGTTCCAGGCGCACCTGGTCTGGTTGAACGAGACCGGTCTGCTGCCCGGCAGGCAGTACCTGGCCAAGATCGGGGCGCGCACGGTCGGGTTCACCGCCACGAGGGCGTTGCAGCTCAACGAGATCGGCGTCGACAAGGTGCACTTCGACGCGCCCGTGCCGTTCGAGAGCTACCGGACGAACCGCGATCTCGGCTCGTTCGTCGTGCTCGACCGGCTCACCAACGCCACGGTCGGCGCCGGGATGATCGACTTCGCGCTGAGCCCGACGAACCTGCGCTGGCAGACGCTCACCGTCGACAAGGAGGCACGGGTCGCGCGCAACGGTCACCGGCCGTGCGTGGTGTGGCTGACCGGGTTGTCCGGCGCGGGCAAGTCGACCATCGCCGACCTGGTCGAGAAGGCGCTGCACGCGGACGGCAGGCACACGTTCCTGCTCGACGGCGACAACGTCCGGCACGGCCTGAACTCCGACCTCGGCTTCACCGACGCCGACCGGGTGGAGAACATCCGGCGCATCGCCGAGGTGGCCGCGCTGATGGTCGACGCGGGCCTGATCGTGCTCGTCTCGTTCATCTCGCCGTTCCGGGCCGAGCGGGCGCTCGCGCGCGAACTGGTCGCCGAGAACGAGTTCTGCGAGGTCTTCGTGGACACGCCCTTGGAGGTCGCAGAGCAACGTGACCCGAAGGGCCTGTACCGCAAAGCGCGGCGGGGTGAGCTGGCGAACTTCACCGGCATCGACTCCCCTTACGAAACACCGGAGAACCCCGAGATCAGGATCGACACGACGGCACTCAGCCCCGAGGCGGCGGCCGAGGTCGTGGTGGCGGGACTTCGCACGCTCGGCGTCTGTTGAACGTTGTCCAAAATCGTGTACGTTCCACTAGAACACGTTCTAAATTCGGGAGGGCCGTCGTGCCGGATCAGGCGTGGTCGAGGTTCTGCCAGGCGTTGGAGAAAGCCGGCGAGGTGGTCCTCTCCGGCCCGGACACCCCGCTGGACCGCGCGGAGGGCTACCGCTACCTCGCCCGGCTGACCCGCGAGATGCTCTACTCCTGCCTGGACAACGCCGATCCCGACTTCCCGCGGTTCCACGAGCTCGACCTCGTGAAGATCGGCGCGGACAACCCGGACAACGTCTACCTGTCCGCGAACATCCGCGGCGACCGGACCTACCGGATCACCGGCACCCGCGGCACGATCGCGTACTTCAGCATCGGCTCCAAGGCCAACCGGTACGCCAAGGACGGCACCATGGCGTCCACCGGCGAGCTGTCCGACGCCGACCTGACGATCGCGCCGGACGGCACGGTGGAGATCATCGCGAGCGCGACCGAGCAGGGCGGGAACTGGTTGCCGCTGGCACCGGACTCGACCGGGCTCGTGGTGCGCCAGACGTATCTCGACCGGACTGCCGAAGAGCCCGGCTCGTGGCACATCGAGCAGATCGACGGCCCGGCCGAACCCGCGGAGCTCACTCCTGAGTTCCTGAGCAAGGCGCTGGGCCGGGCAGCTTTGTCAGTGCACGGCACCGCGGCCACGTTCGCGCACTGGACGCGCACGTTCATGGCGCGCCCCAACGAACTCCCCGACTTCGGCCAGGAGATGTTCCAGCGTGCAGGCGGTGACCCGGAGATCTTCTACCTGCACGGCTACTGGACGTTGCGGCCGGGCGAGGCGTGGGTGATCGAGACCGAGGTGCCGGACTGCCCGTACTGGAACTTCCAGCTGGACAACTGGTGGATGGAGTCGCTCGACCACCACCGGAAGATCACCGTCAACAAGCACACGGCTCGGCTGGACGACGGCCGGCTGACGATCGTGGTGGCGGAACGCGATCCCGGTGTCGGGAACTGGATCGACACCTGCGGGCATTCGTCCGGCACCGCGTTGCTGCGCTGGCTCGGCGCCACCGACCACCCGATCCCGAAGTGCCGAGTGGTTCCCCTGGAGGAGATTCGATGACGGTGACGACCGCGTTGAACGTTCCCGAACTGCTGGAGAAGGCCTCCGCCAAGACCGGGCTTTCGGACTTCGGCGACGACTGGTTCCGCGAACCGCTGGACGTGCTCGTCGGGAGCCTCAACACCGAGGCCGCGCTGTCACCGCTCGGCTTCGAGCTCACCAAGCACCGGCTGACCGCGCTGCTGGCCGATCGCCTGCGGCTGCGGTCGTTGCAACGCGCGAACCCGTCCGTGCTCGACGTCGAAGTGCGGGTGGCCGCCGAGATCTGCGGTCTGCCGCGCACCGGATCGACGCTGCTGCACCGGCTGCTGGCCGCGTCACCCCAGGTCACCTCGACGCTGTCGTGGGAGGTCGCGTACCCCCTGCCGTTCCCCGGCGAGGGACCGGACGCCGAACTGCGCAAACGCCGTGCGCAGGAACGCATGCAGATGTTCTCGCAGCTCTCCCCCGACTTCGGCGACCTGCACACGGTGGTGTGGGACGGGCCGGAGGAGGACGTGATCCTGCTCGACCGGACGTTCGTATCGATGAGCTTCGACTCGTTCTACTGGGTGCCTGCCTACGGCGACTGGCTGCGCTCGGCCGACCAGCGCCCGGCCTACCGCGAGCTGCGCGAGTGGCTGCAGGTGTTGCAGTGGCAGAACCCTGGTCGCGACCGCCCCTGGGTGCTCAAGTCGCCGCACCACCTGACCGCCGTCGACACGGTGCTCAGCGAGTTCGCCGGCTGCAAGATCGTCATGACGCACCGCTCACCGGTCAACGCCGTGCCGTCATACGCCTCGATGGTGCGCACGATGTCCTCGCAGTACAGCGAGAACGTCGATCCGGTCCGAATTGGACAGTACTGGTCCCGCCGGTTCGCGCGGACTCTGCAGGACTTCGCCGCGGCCCGCGCGGAGCGTCCCGACCGGTTCGTGGACGTGCGGTTCGCCGACACCGTCAGCAAACCCCTCGAAGTCGCCCGTCAGGTGCTCGACGCGCTGGACCTGCCCGCCGGACCCGCCGACGACGCGGCGTTCGAGGCCTACCTGGAGCAGAACCGCACCGAACGGCACGGCTCGCACTCCTACGCGCCATCAGACTTCGGGCTGTCCGAGGACCAGCTGCAACGTGACTTCGCCTTCTACTCGGAGGTTTACCTGTGATGCTCCAAGACGAGGTCGTGGTGATCACCGGCGTCGGCCCCGGCCTGGGCTCGAAACTGGCCGTCCGCGCCGCCGCCGAGGGCGCGAAGGTCGTGATGGCCGCCCGCTCCGCCGACGTGATGACGCAGGTGGAGAAGGACGTCGCGGCCGCCGGCGGTGAGGCCGTGGGCGTGCAGTGCGACGTGCGCAAGGCCGAGGACGTTTCCCGGCTCGTGCAGACCGCCGTCGACCGGTTCGGCACGATCACCGGCCTGGTGAACTCGGCGTTCGGGCATCCCGGCTTCTTCGACCTGCTGGACACACCGGAGAAGGCGATCCGGCGGTCGATGGACATCATCCTGTACGGCGCGCTGAACGTGACCCGCGAAGTGGTGCCGCACATGAAGGCGGCCGGGCGCGGATCGATCGTCAACATCGGCACCATGGCCACGCGCAAGCCGTTGCGCGGCGAGGCCGGCTACGCGGTGGCGAAGGCGGCGATGGCGACCGCGACCCAGTTCCTGGCGCTGGAGCTGGGCCAGCACGGCATCCGTGCGAACCAGGCCGTCATGGGCTGGCTGGACGGCCCCGGCGTGCGCTTCTACCTGCAGATCAACGCGAACGCCCGCGGCGTGAGCGAGCAGGACGTCTACGACGAGATCGCCGCGCGCAACCCGCTCGGCCGCATCCCGACCGACGAGGCCTGCGCCGGCGCGGTGTTGTTCTTGCTGTCCCGCGCGGCTTCCGAGATCACGGGCGCGGTGCTGGACGTCAACGGTGGGGAGTACATGCCGGCATGAGCGCATTGGTGATCGAGTCCGTGACCGTGGAGATCGACGCGCCCGCCTCGTTCGTCTGGAGCGTGCTGCTCGACTACCCGAACTATCCACAGTGGAATCCCTACACCCGGGCCGTGGACACGACGCTGGCCGTCGACTCGCCGATCGACCTCACCCTGCCCAAACCCGACGGCAGCGAGGGCACGTGGGTCAGCCGTGAGTACATCCGCGTCGTCGACCCGCCACGGCTGTTGCGCTACGACACCGGGGACACGTTCCCTGGCCTGCTCGGCGTACGCGACCAGCTGATCACGCCGCTCGGTCCGGAGCGGTGCAGCTACCACACGTCCGAGACGTTCACGGGCAAGTACGCGGAGGCCGTCTTCGCGGCGCAGCGCGCGTACGTCAAGAACGGCTTCGACTCCGTGGCCCACGCCCTGCGCGACCGGGTCGCCGCGCTCACGCTGACACCGTGATCGCGTTCCTCGAACGCGGCCGAACCGCCCACCAGCCGAACAGCACCACCGCCGCCACTCCCCCGTGCAGCACGCCGGCCAGCGAGGCTTCCTTCAACACCCCCATGAACACCCACCCGAACGACAGCAGCAACGCGCACCGCGCCACGCCCAGGACCCCGGCACGCCACCCCGCGACCGCCAGCAGCACCGCGCCGACGATCGACCCCGCCGACGCCGTCACCGGTATGCGCCACAACCCGTACGAGAGGTCCACATAGGACTCCATCGTGAGCGAGGTGGCCCGTTCCAGCCCAAGCCGATCCACGAGCGAGAACGCCGCGAGGTCCACCCCGGAGAAGTACAACCGCGCGAACAGCGACGCGACCAGCAGCGCACCGCCGACGAGCGCCAGCCGGCCGCCGATCTCCCGGGTGAACACGATCACCGTGCCGCACAACAGGATCGAGCCCAGGGCGAACAGCGCGTACCCGGCCGTGACCAGTTCCGGCAGCCGCGCGTACGCGGCCAGTTGCTCTGGCGCCGCGAACGGCTCGGCGGCGAACCGGGCACGTTCGGCGGCGGTGAACCCGGCCGTCTCCACCCCGAGATGCCGCACGAGCAACGCGGCGAACCACACCAGCGGACCGGCCATCAACGCGACAACCCTCATGCCTGGCAACGGTAGGAAGCAACCCGGCGACGGACATCGGACCGTGGTCCGAGATCACACTGTTCTCCGCGCTGAGTAGTTGTACCGATGCCGTGCACTCGGGCGTTCGCGCACGCTCGACGCGTGACCGAACCCGACCACCGCCGGGGCGCCATCCTGGCCGGCTTCCTCGTCCCACTGGCCCTGCTCGTGCTCATCGCGCTCGCCTACCGGAACGACTTCTTCGCGTCGAGCGGCTGGCACGGCGGCGAGTACGCGTACGCGTTCGTCTGGACCGCGCTCGGCTCCATCGTCGTCGGTGCCGTGGTCAGGCTCGCCGCCGCGGCTCCGTGGCGGTCCATCGGCTCCGGGATGATGCTGGTGGGGTCGATCAGCATGCTGGTCGTCATCGCGCTGATCGTGGTGTTCGTCATGGCGCTCACGAGTTCCGGCCTGATCTGGTGACTACCGCATCCGCGACAGGCCGCGCAGCGCGGTGGCGATCTGCTCGCGGTGCCCGTCCAGGGTGCTCCCCGTGATGCCCGCGGCCGCGGCGCGGGCGACGTCGTCGGTCGCGACCTTGAGCACGGCGCTCATGGACGCGGCCTGCACCCGGACGTCGAGGGTGTCCCGCGGTTTGCCCATGCGTTCGGCGAGCACCTCCGCCAGTGCGTCCTCCGCCCGTTCACGCAGCATGAGGTAGGCGGCGCGCAACGCCCGTTCGTGATGTGTCAGCCGCACGACGGCGAGCACCGCCTCGATGTCCTCGTCGGACGCGGAGTCCAGCAGCGGGCTGTAGGCCTCGCGCAGGTGGTCGATCAGTTCGAGTTCGGGCGGCCAGGCGAGCAGGACGGCGCAGAAGGCGTCGACCATCTTCGTGAGCAGCGGCTCGACGCAGCTCTCCTTGTGCGGGAAGTAGCGCCAGAACGTGCGTTCGGAGACGCCCGCGGCCTGCGCGATCTGCTCTCCCGAGGTGGCGGCCACGCCCTGTTCGGTGAACAGCCGCACCGCGTGGCGCGAGATGTCCATGCGCTGCCGCTGACGTTGCTCGTCGCTCACCGGCGGCCGGCCCCGGCGAGGCTTTTCTGCCACAACGTCCGTCATGGGGCGATTCAAGCACGTCACCCAGCAGAATCAATTAGTGGCAGAGAGTGCCAATAAACGCTACGGTCGAGTCATGAG
The DNA here is from genome assembly GCF_002150765.1 of Lentzea kentuckyensis. Classification (GTDB taxonomy): domain Bacteria; phylum Actinomycetota; class Actinomycetes; order Mycobacteriales; family Pseudonocardiaceae; genus Lentzea; species Lentzea kentuckyensis. The sequence continues at coordinate 238,777 of NZ_MUYM01000015.1, read as the reverse complement.
CACTGCCACCGAACGCCTTCGACTGCCGTTCACCAGGCCGAACATCCTCGAGCTCGCCCCGCTCTACGAGGTCCTGCGCCGCGAAGCACCGATCGCTCCCGTCACCACGCCCGCCGGTGATCCCGCCTGGCTCGTGACCCGGTTCGAGGAGGTCCGCCTCCTGCTGGGTGACAAGCGGTTCGGCCGTTCCCACCCGGAACCGGAGAAGGCCTCGCGCATCACGACCGCGGCCGTGCTGGACGGCCCGTCCGGCGAGTACGCGACCGAGGAAGCCGACCACACCCGGATGCGCCGCCTGCTGACGCCCGCGTTCTCCGCCAAGCGGATGCGGATGCTGGGCGAGAACATGGAGGAGCTGGTCGACGGCTACCTGGACCGGCTCGTCGCCGAACACGAGACCACCGGCGTGGTCGACCTGCACCGCGGGCTCGCGTTCCCGTTGCCGGTGGCCATGATCTGCCGGCTGCTCGGGGTGCCGGAGGAGGACAACGAGAAGTTCGCGTCGCTGTCCGAACGCATGGCCGGCACCGAGATCGGCGAGGAGGCGCACCAGGCCCGCGAGGAGTTCTTCCGCTACATGGTGGGGCTCGTCGAGGGCAAGCGCGGGCAGCTCGGTGAGGACGTGATCTCCGACCTGGTCCGCGCCCAGAGCGAGGACCCGGCGTTCAACTACGAGGAGATGGTCCGGCTCTGCGTCGGCCTGCTGTTCGCGGGCCACGAGACCACCGTCAACCGCATCGGCCTCGGCGTGCTGTTCCTGCTCACCGACCGTTCGCGCTGGGAAGCCCTCGTCGCCGACCCGGACGGCCGGGTGGACGCGGTCGTGGAGGAGGTCATGCGCCTCGGCGCGCCCGGCGACCTCGGCCTGCTGCGGTACGCGAAGGAGGACGTCGACATCGCGGGCGTGACGATCCAGGCGGGCGACGCGGTGGTCCTCTCGATCAACGCGGCCAACCGCGACGTGGAGGTGTACGGCGACGCCGAGGAGTTCAACCCCGACCGTCCGGAAAGGACACACCTCGGCTTCGGCCACGGCGCGCACTTCTGCATCGGCGCCTCGCTGGCCCGCACCGAGCTGCGCGTGGTGTTCGCCGCCCTGGCCCGCCGCCTGCCCACACTCCGACTGGCCAAGGACCTCGACCAGCTGGAGGTCCGCGCGACGCTCACCGGTGGCGTCGCCGAGCTGCCCGTCACCTGGAGGTCGGCATGAAGGTCGTGGTGGACCAGGGCAAGTGCGTCGGCGCCGGGCAGTGCGTGCTGGCCGCGGACGACGTGTTCGACCAGAACGACGACGACGGCCTGGTGGCGCTGCTGGACGCCAGCCCGCCGCCGGAACGGCTGGCTGACGTCCGGCACGCGGCGGCCGTCTGCCCGGCCTCGGCCATCGTCGTCGAGGAAAACTAGTCCACGAAGTACGAGTCGTGCTTGTCGCGGAAGGCGTCCAAGTCGCCTTCCGCGACCTTGGCCACCATCTCGAAGTACTCCTCACGCGGTGCGCCGGGCGTGAACAGCAGCAACATGTCGACCGGTGCGTCGGAGTCGTTGCGGAAGGCGTGCAACCCGCCCTGCGGCACGTGCAGGAAGTCGCCCGCCTCCGCGTCGACCCACTTGTCGCCGTTGAACAGGCGCAAAGTGCCGTCGAGGATGAAGAACGACTCCGAGATGGTGCGGTGGAAGTGCGTGCTCGGGCCGCCCGCCCTGGGTTTCATGGCGACCCGATACAGCCCGAACTCGCCGCGCGTGGTCTCGGTCGTGGCCAGGTAGTGGATGCCGTTGCCGGGCTCACCGGTGTCGATCGGCGTGTTCGCGGGGCGGAAGGTGGCGCTGACCTCGCCGCCCTCACCGTGGTAGATCTTCTCTGGATAGGACATACCTGGTAGACACGGCCGGGCGCGAAATTGTGACAGCTACTTCTTCATCAGCGGTTCGACCAGCTTGGAGCCGTCCGCCTTGCCCACGAAGCAGTAGATCATCCGGTCCGAGGTGCGGTATCCGCTGTCGGTGGTCCTCATCTTCCACGCCTCCGCCGTCGGGATGACCACCCAGTACCGCAGCGTCTTCTCCTTGTCCTGGCCGTTCACCTCGGACGACAGGAACGTGCGCGTGCAGCCCTTGCCGCCGATCTTCGTCAGCTCCTCGGCGCCGGGATACGGCACGTCCTTCTCCAGCTCGGCGTTGGCGAGGACGGTGTCCATCAGCTCGACGTCGTGCTCCTTGTAGCAGCCGACGCGGTCCTTGCTCTCGATCTTCGGAGCGTCCTTCACCGGCATCCAGGTCAGGCAGGCGTTCGGCATGCCCATGAACGCGGTGTGCTTCAGGTCGCCGTCCGGGCCCGCGGTCAGCACCGGCTGCATCGCGGGGGTGCTGACAGGGGTGTTGTCGGGGACGTCGGTCAGGCCGATCGCGTGGAACCACGGCTTGAACACGGTGAAGTACAACAGGACCAGTGCGCCGACCAGGACCAGCGGGGTCAGCGTGGCCGACAGGAACAGGCCGATCGAACGCTTCCGGCGCGGCGGCACGGGGACGGGCGGGGCGCTGACGAACTGGCCGATCTTGACCGGCCCGGACGAGATCGGCCCGCTCTGCGACGGAGCGCTCCCGAACCCCGGCGTCGGCACGGCCACGGTGGGCCGTCCGTCGAACACCGGACCGGTCAGTTGCGGTTCCCCGCCCGCAAGTGCCCGCTCGATCAACCGGTGCGCCTGCTCCACGCCCAGCCGCCGCGCCGGATCGGGTTCCAGCAGCCCGGTGATCAGCTCACCCAACGGCCCGGCCACGCGCGGCACCGGCCGTTCGCTCATCACCGCGAGAATCGTCGCCGAGGTGGTGGGCCGGTCGAACGCCCCACGCCCCTCCACGGCGTAGAACAGCGTCGCCCCCAACGCCCACAGGTCCCAGGCGGGCATGGCGGGGCCGCCCGCGAGCCGTTCGGGCGACATGTACGCGGGCGAGCCGATCAACGTGCCGGTCGCGGTCAGGCGGGGATCGTCCAGCGACTGGGCGATGCCGAAGTCGGTGAGCTTCGCGGTCCCCCTCGCCGGCACCATCACGTTGCCCGGCTTCACATCCCGGTGCACGACGCCGGACGAATGCGCCGCCTCCAGCGCGCCCAGCAGCTGTGACGCCAGCACCGCCGCCTCACGAACGCGCAGCGGGCCGTCCTGGTCGACGCACTCCTCCAGGGTGGGAGCGTTGATCAGCTCCATCACGATGAACGTCTGGTCGTCCTCGGAGATGAGGTCGTACACGGTGACCACCGCCGGGTCGGCGAGCTGGCTCGCGATCCGCGCCTCGCGCAGCACCCGTTCCTGGTACACGGCCCGTTCGCCGGCCGGAACGTTGCCGGGCAGCAGAAGTTCCTTGACCGCCACGTCGCGGCCGAGCACGCCGTCCTTGCCGAGCCACACGGCTCCCATGCCGCCCCTGCCCAGCTCGCGGACCAGCCGGTAGCGCCCGTTGCCCACCTCACGCATGCGCGGAAGTCTCGCAGCCGATCACCCGCCGCCGTCACCCGGTCCGGTGAGATGACGTACACCGGTAGCGTCGCGTGACGGGCGCGAGCAGGAGACCCGCGAACCTAGCGTCGCCCGCGTGAGACGACTGACAAAGCTGTTGGCCACAACGCTGCTCCTGACCGGTCTGGCGCCACTCGCGCCGGCCTCCGCGAGCACCCCGGCCTGTGCTCCCCGAACGATCTCCGCCCCGGCCGGCGCCAGGATCGAGTCCGTGGACGCCGTGCGGCGTCCCGGCGGCACCGTCGAGTTCCCGCAGACCCCGCTCTCCGCACCACCGCCGATCCACGACGTCCCGGCGTACTGCGAGATCACCGTGACGCTCACGCACGCGGACGACCACGTCAAGGTCGTCGTCGCGCTCCCCGAGACCGGCTGGTCCGGCCGGCTGCAGGGCGTGGGCGGCAGCGCGTACGCCGCCGGTGACACCGGTGCCCCGCTGGTCCAGGCCGTCAAGGACGGATACACCGCCGTCACCACCGACGCCGGTGTGCTGTCCGGACTCGACACCAGCTGGGCGGTGCGCAGCGGCGAGCTGGACCAGACGCTGCTGACCAACTTCGCGACCCGCTCGGTGCACGAGTCGGCCGCCATCGCGAAGTCCTTGGTGCGCAAGCACTATCAGCGCTCGGTCAGCTACTCGTACTGGAACGGCTGCTCGACCGGCGGCCGGCAGGGTTACGCCGAGGCGCAACGGTTCCCGGACGACTACGACGGCATCCTCGCCAACGCGCCCGCCGTGAAGTGGTCCCAGTTCGCCGTCGCGACCCTGTGGCCGCAGATCGTGCAGAACCAGGACGGGCACGTCGTCGGCAACTGCGTGCTCGACGCGTTCCGCAAGGCCGCGATCGAGGCCTGCGACGCCAACGACGGTGTCACCAACAACATCGTCGACCGTCCGGACCGCTGCGGCTACGACCCGCGGCAGCTGATCGGCACGAAGATCCTGTGCGAGGGCAACGAAGTCGTCGTCACGAAGGCCGACGCCGACGTGATGCGCAAGATCTGGGACGGCCCCACCGACGAACGCGGCCGCAGCCTCTGGCCAGGCCTGCCGAAGGGCGCCGACCCGATCTGGCTCGCGGGCACGCTGCCCGGTTTCCCCGGCCCCGGCTTCCCGGTCGCGGCCCAGTGGGTGCAGAGCTTTCTGTTGAAGCAGCCCGGTTTCGACACCTCGAAGCTCACCTACCAGCAGTACCGGGACCTGTTCCGCCAGTCGGTGCGCGAGTTCGACGACGTCATCGGCACCTCGAACCCCGACCTGTCCGCGTTCCGGCGCTCGGGCGGCAAGCTGATCACGTTCGTCGGCACCAACGACCAGCTGATCCCGCCCGGCGGCACGCTCGGCTACCGCGACCAGGTCGAGCGGCGGATGGGGTACGTCAACGACTTCTACCGCCTGTTCACGGCTCCCGGCGTCGACCACTGCCTCGGCGGCAACGGCCCGCAGCCCACGAACCCGCTCGGCGCGTTGGTCGACTGGGTCGAGAAGGGCAAGGCGCCCAGCACGCTCGCGGCGGCGACGGCGGACACCCAGCGCGACCTCTGCCCGTACCCGCAGGTCTCCCGCTACACCCACGGCGACCCGAAGGCGGCTTCGAGCTACCGCTGCGTCCGCTGACGCGAGCCGCGCGACACGCCCGTCAGCTGTGCTGCAACGCCTTCGGGTACAGCCAGCTGCCGGGCGTGTCCTCGGCCGGGTTCGTGTAGTAGTCCCGCACGGCCGCAACGTATTCGTGCACGCTGATCGCACCGTCACCGTCGGTGTCGAGGTGCGCGAACGCCAGCCCGCACTCCTCCTCACCAAGCCCGCGCGCCCGCAGCAGCACCCCGAACTCGGCCGCGTCGACCCGCCCGTCGCCGTTCGTGTCCGCGATGTCCAGCAACGACTGCACGACCTCCAGGAACTCCGCGTCGAACGGCCCGTGGTCGACGAACGCCTCGATCATGGCGTCGCGGTACTCCTCCGGCCCGATCTTGCCGTCGCGGTCGGCGTCGCAGTGGTCGACCAGCATCTCCCAGAACCGGTCGTACGCCTCCACCAGGTCCCGGCCCCGCTCCGAGGACGCCGGCTCGCCGAACGCCCGCAGCAGGCGGTTGGCCAGCGCGTAAATGTCCGCGAGCTCGATGACGCCGTTGCCGTTGACGTCGTAGTGGGCGAACGTGGAGTCGATCCTGTGCTGCAGCACCTGCTTCATGACCAGGCACTGTGCTGATCCCGCCTGGAGAGCGCAAACCACGTCGCCTACTCGGGTGATGTCGCGCAACGATTTCGTCACGGCCATAACGACGCTCGAAGTGCCTGCGAATCCACGGTCAAGCGCAGCCGAAGAGGACATGCGCCGGCCGTGCGACAGGAGGCCGCAGACATGAAAGCGAAAATATTTCAGCCACTGCCCGTCAGCGTGGGCGTTCTTTTTCTGATATCCCTCGGCGCCGGCTTGTGGGTCGGCTCCGTGATGGAGTCGGTGATCGAGACGAAGGTCGCCTTCGACGTGGCCGCGGCCACGGAGACGCTGGACCACTTCACAGACGAGCAGCGCCAGGCATATCGGTTGTTTCAGCACCGCGACTTCGTCTTCATGAGTGCCTACGGACTTACGCTGCTGCTCGCGAACATCACAGCCCTGACCTGGAAGGTCGAGGGCCCGGGAGAGCGGACTCGCTTGCGGTTCGCCCTGCTGACGGCACCTGTCTTCGCCTTTGTGTGCGATCTCTTCGAAGATCTCACGATCCTGTCCTGGCTCAACCGCACCAAGTCACTGGAAACAGTCCTGGGCACGGCGTGGTGGTTGGGCATCGGCAAATTCACCTTCTTCGCCATCGCGATTCTCGCCCCGGTGCTGCTGACTGCCCACCGGTTCCTGAAGAAACGAACGGCCACCAACGAGAAGTACCAGAACAAGGACAGCATCGACCGCACCTACACCTCACTTCGAGCAGCCCTTGCGGCACTCGTGATCCTGCTCCTCGGAGCGCTGCTGGTGAGGACCATCTCGCTGCACTGGTGCATACGTGGATCCATCAGCGCCTATTACTACACAGCCCTGCAGCCGATGTTCGTGGGCACGCTGATCGCGGTGGGCATCTGCCTCATCGTCTACCAGGGCACGACCTACATCGAGAACATCCTCCTCGACATCGCCGGCTTCATGGCGTTCATCGTCGCCTTCGTACCGACCGCTCCCGGCGACGACAGATGCGCGACGAGCATCATCAAATCCGGAATCATCAAGTCCGACGACATCCGTCTGGAAGTCGTGCAGTACAACGTTTTTCCACTGCTGGTCGTGGCGTTCGGCGCCACGTTCCTGGCGCTCTGGTCGCGATACCGGGCCAAGCCCTCAGCTGACGGCACCGAGGCCCAGGCCGCCTGGAAGCACGAGTTGATCCGACTCAGAACAGGCCTGTGCGCGGAGGCCGTCGCACTCGTCTGGTTCGCGTGCTGCCACGAGAACTCCAGGGACATGGCTCACGGGATCGCGGCGTTCGGGCTGTTCGCCTGCATCATCGGAGTCGTCTGGAGCAACCATTTGAGCCGGAGCGACGACAAGAAGTACCTGGCGGTGGCCGTCGCCATGACGATCACCCTGCTCGCCGCCGCGGTGCTCCACTTCATCTACAAGTGGCCGGTCGCGATCTTCTACGTCGAGGCCGGCCTGATCGTGGAGTTCGCCCTGTTCTGGATTCTGCAGACCAAGGATCTCGAGGGCCAGGCGAACCTTCCGGCTACGACCGGCGACACGGACAGCACGGACAGCACGGACGGCTGAACGATGCCCAGTCTGCGTTACGACGGTGTGCCGGTATAGTTATACCGGCACACCGTCGTACGGAGGATCACGTTGATCGAACTCAAGTCCCCAGCCGAGATCGAGCGCATGCACGTCACCGGCCAGTTCATCGCGGAGGTGCTCGACGAGCTCTCCTCCGTGGCCGCCGTCGGCGTCAACCTGCTCGACCTCGAACACCACGCGCGCCGCATGCTCGAGACGCGCGGCGCCGAGTCCTGCTACTGGGACTACTCGCCGTCGTTCGGCCGGGGACCGTTCCGCAACGTCATCTGCCTGTCGGTCAACGACGCGGTGCTGCACGGCCTGCCGAAGAGCTACGTGTTGCGGGACAGCGACCTGCTGACCATGGACATCGCCGTCAGCATCGACGGCTGGGTGGCCGACTCGGCGGTGTCGGTCATCGTCGGGACGCCTCGCGACGAGGACGTGCACCTGATCCGGGCCACCGAGGTGGCGCTGGCGGCGGCGATCGAGGTGGCGCAGGTCGGCAACAAGCTCGGCGACATCTCCGCGGCCATCGGCGAGGTCGCCACCGAGTACGGCTACACGCCCAACCTCGAGTTCGGCGGGCACGGGCTCGGGCGCACCATGCACGAGGCGCCGCACGTGTCGAACAACGGCAGGCGCGGGCACGGCATGAAGCTCAAGCCCGGCCTGACGATCGCCATCGAGCCGTGGCTCGCGGCCACGACCGACCAGATCATCTTCGACGAGGACGGCTGGACGCTGCGGTCCGCCGACGGCTCGCGCACCGCCCACTCCGAGCACTCCGTCGCGATCACCGAGGACGGGCCGCTGGTGCTGACCCGCCGCAAGTCGGAACTCGCCAAGGGCGTTCAGTCACCGGGTGAGCCGGCGTCGTCGGAGCGTTAGATCCCGGCGTACTTCTCCGCCGCGGACCTGACGATGTCGAGAACGGCTGCCGCGTCGAGCGGCCGCCGTTCGAACTCGAGCGGGTCCGGCCAGGTGAAGGTCCAGCCCAACCGGCCGTCTTCGCGCTGCCCGTAGCTCAGGTTGGCGTACACGGTGGCGGCTGAACGTTGCACCGAACCGCGCCGGACCACGCCGAGCAGCACCGCTTTGCGGTCGTCGTCGCGGTCGGACAGGTGCAACGGCTCACGGGTCTCGAACACGATCCGGAGGCCGCCGATCACCACCTCCCGCGCCGCGTTGTCGATCCGCAGATCGGGAAGCGCCTCCAGCAGGTCGTCGTAGGCGTCCGCGAGCACGTCGTCCAGGTCCGACGAAGCCTGGCGGCGCAGGTCGGCCTTCCGCGCCACGTCCGCCTCGGTGGCCGACCCCGCGGCCTGCTCTTCCAGCAGACGCCGCTCGGCGGCGTACGCGGCGTCCACCAACGGGTCCTGCTCGCGCCGGACACCTTCGACATACCTGTCGAGCACCTCGCACACGGCCCTGGCGTCCTGGTGGCGGTGCACCGGTTCCTTCTGCAGCAGACGGACGACGAGCCTGCCGATCCGGGACGGGACGCCGGTCAGTGCGGGCGGGGCTTCGTGCAGGTGCTGACGCTTGAAGTCGCGTTCCAGCGGCCCGTTGAACGGACGGCTGCCCATGAGGACCTCGAAAGCCAGCACCCCCAACGCGTACAGGTCCGTCTTCGCACTCCACGACAACGGGTTCTCCCACAGCTCAGGCGCCATGTAGGGAACGGTTCCCAGGCCGGCGAGCGTGTACGTCCCGGTGGCCTCCGCCAGGTCCCTGGACAGCCCGAAGTCGGTGATCTTCCACGTCGTGCCGAACCTGAGCACGTTGGCGGGCTTGAGATCGCGGTGTGCGATGCTCAGCGCCGCGAGCTGCACCAGTCCGAGCGCGACCTGCCGCACCGCGTCGACTCCCGCGTCGATGCCGAAAGCACCCCGCGTCAACGCCTTGGCCAACGACTCCTCCGCGAGCGGCATGACGATCAGCAGGTCGTCATCCCGGAAGCAGTAACCGATGGGCAGCACCAGATTGCCGGTGTCGCCGCCTGACCGGGCGGCCTGAACCAGCCGTTCGACGATCTCCACCTCCCGGCCGCGCTGCCTCTCGTGCTTCTCGGCGCGATGCAGCAACCGCACCCTTTTGACGGCCACCGCGGTGCCGTCCGCACCGGAGCCGGCGAACACCTCCCCCGTGGCGCCCCCGTCACCGATCCGGGCAAGTTCGTCGAAACTCCACTCCGCACCGGCGTTGTCGGTGAAGCGGGTGATCATCAGAGGTCAGCCTCCCTCTTCGGTTCACGACCTCGCCTGCGCCTGCGGTCGACGGCGTGGGAGATCCGGAACATCTTCCGCACCACGATCAGGAATCCGTCCCGCGACGAGAACCAGTTCTGGATGCCGTGGCGCTGCTCGATCTCACTCCGCAGCTTCTGCAGTGCCCGCACCGCGTCCTGAAGTGAAGCCGACTCCGCTGCGTACAACGGCAGCGTCGCTTCCAGACCGTACCGCTCCGGGCTGGCGAGCTCGGGAATCTTCACGAGCAGCGCGGGGTGCGCCGCGACCGCGGGGGCGAGCCCGGACAGGTCCTGACCCGGCGCCGCGTGCCGGACGGCCAAGGTCGCCAGCGCGCGGACCTCCTTGTACTCCAGTTCCGCACCGCGCTTGGCGAGAAAATCGCAGAGGTACGACGCCAACCTCGGATCGGTCAGGTAATCGCCGTCATCACCCCCTAAACCGGACACCGCGGCCACGAACATCTCCCGCGCCGCGAACGACACACGATTGTCCTCGTGCAACTCGTAGATCAACCCCGCCAGCAGGTCCGAGTGGACCGATCCGGTGCCAGGAACGTTGGCCCAGCCCTCGGCGGCCATTCCCCACTGGTACCGCGCAAGGTCGCGATCGTTCAGGCGCAGCTGCTGAAACCCGATCTCCAGCCCGCCGGAGAGCAACGGGCGGACGCGCGGCACGACCCGTCCGGACTCGTTCACGTCCAGGGCACGGCACAGCGACTCCCAGCCGCTCTGCTCCAACCCGGATCGCCAGAGCTCGACCGTCGAAGCCCACCACCGCCGATCGGCCTGTCCTGACGGTGCCAGCGCCTCCAGATCCACCCCTTCATGTGGATTGAGCAGCGTCAGCATCAGGACGATGTTGGACGAGTACGCGGCGAGCTTGCGCACGTGGTCCGCGGGAAGCGGCTGATAGGTGTCGTACGAGGGTGTGCTGGCCCGGTTCCGGTAGTGCTGGAACAACGTCACCAGGGCGTGCGCGCACGACTGCTTCGAACTGTCGGGAAAGCGTGCGAACAAGTCGACCACGAAGTTCAGCGTGGATCGGCGGGTCGCCAGGCTCTGATGGGAGAGCAGGGCGAAGAGCAGGTCGTCGTCGTACTCCCGGCCACCACGCCGGGCCTGCCGCGAGTGGTCCGCCACCTCGCTCAGGACCTTCACGCTGTAGTGCGCCACGAGGTACTCGCCGAACGTGGCGTGCAGGAACTCGTACGCGCGTTGGACGTCCTGTTCGCGGTGACCATCCGCTTCGGCGGTGTAGACGAAGAAGAACTTCCCGATCGTCTCCTGCCCCACCTTCGCCGGGCGGATGTGCGTCGGTTTCACGTCGGGACTGCTGGTGAGCGCGAGGATGTCGAGGCCGAGCTCGTGATCGGTGATGTCCTGGCGGTCCCTGTTGAACATCGCGAAACCGGCGATGCCGAGCCGCCACAGCTGGTCCTCGACCAGTTCCGAGATCTCGTCGGCGGCGCCCCTGGCCTGGTCCTCCTTCTCGACCTCACGCCGGACGAAGCTGTCCAGGATCCTGTTGTAGAAGACCGCGTTCGACAGTTTCGTACCCAGCTTCGGAGCTTTCGGGTCGGCCGCGTAGATCGCCAGCATCATCAGCAGAAGGGGCTGGCACGCGAGCGCGCGATGCTTCAACGCCACGGTCAGCGCGACTTCTCCGACCCGGCGCTTCTTGATGTTCTCGTGGTTGTGGTCGCGCCAGATCCTGAGCCAGCCACCGATCTGCGCGTCGGTGAACTCCTCCAGCTTCACCACGGGAGTGTCGTGAGCGATGCGAACCCGTTCCGCCACCACCGTCCGCGACGTGACCACGAACGCGACCGGCCGTCGCTGGTACATCTCCTGACGCTGGAACTCCGCGACCTGCTGCAGATAGGACGTACGACTGTGAGTGGACGCCTGCAGCAGCTCGTCGAGACCGTCGAGGAAGACGACTCTGGTCGTGTCACCTTCATCCGCCAGATCCGCCCACTTGACCCGCCGGTTCGTCACGAGGTCGAGCGCCTGCTGAATCTGTTCGTACACAGGTGCTTCCGCATCGACGCGCCGCAGTGGCACCCGCACGGCCGTGTAAGCGGAGGCAGGCAACCTGGCCGCCAGCACCTTGGTGAGCATCGACTTTCCCGCACCGGGATGCCCCAGCAACAGCAACGGTGTGGACACGCTCTCCGGCGATGCCAGGAACGAGGCGAAGAACAGGTCCAGGCTCTCCCGCTCCGGTTTCGTCTGCCACCAGTTCTCGTCGCCCGGCGCACCACCGCCCGCCATCGCCACCCGGAACACCGGGCTCTGGTAGATCCGCTCGACGGTGGGAAAGACCACGTCGGGGAACTGGTCGACGGCTCCGCCCGGCACGATGGTCTCGGCGAGCACGGCACGGTTGGCGTCGGCGACGATCGTCCGGTTGCGCTCCGGCTGGCTGCGGAACGCGGTCGACAGGTGGGTGAGGACCTCTTCCAGCCGCCCGAGCGACTCCCGTTCGGCCCGCAACGCCGCGGCCAGCTCGCCGTGGGTGACCTGCGCGCCGGCCCGGTCGTTGCCCTGACCGGCCGAAGCCGACCACACGAAGAACTCCGGGACCTCGTCGGCCAGGTCGAGGAACCAGTCGTGGTAGACGCGAGCCGCCGCGGCGGTCGTTCTGGGCGTGAAGTCCTTGGGGCGATTGGCCTTGTTCGCCGAACGCTGCCAAGCGTCGAGGTTCCGGACGAAGGTGTGTGTCAAAGCGAACAGCTCATCCTGACAGTCCGAGAGCGTGCTCTGGTCGAGGAGCCCTTCGTGCGCCTGCGGCAAGGGGCACTCCCTCACCGTCAACGCGGTGATCAGGAGATCCGCGCCCTTCTTCGGACCACCGGCCGCCAGGGCCTCGGTCTCCTGCCTGCTCAGCGCCAGAATCTGGCCCACCGCCTTGCCGACCACTTTCTGGTACGCCTCGAACGAGGAGGCGACCACGATCACGGTGTGCGCGGCGGCGATCAGCTCGTACCGTTCGACACCGCCGGCTGACGCGATCCGTTTCGCGGCACCGTTCACCAGACCGCGCAACAATCGCGCGGCGTTGCTCCTCGGGCGAACTATCGCCCAGGCTGCGGCGAACTCGTTGATCGGCATGACGCCGGAGATCAGGCCGCCGAGCAGCTCGTCCAGCTCCCTGAGGATCGGCTCCTCGGTCTGCCCGAGCAGCCGGACAGCGCCCCGGAAGGTCAGGACCTGGTTTGATCTCAACGAAATGTTCCTTCCGCTCCGCCCGGACGCCCTAGGCGGGCCACCGCACGTTCTGGGCGAGTCCGATCGACTCCATCGCCAGTTCGAGCCTGCGGTAGAGCCCCCGATCCGCCTCGGCGATCTCGGCGAGATCGACCTGCGCGTTGAGGAACGCCACCGCGTTGACGAACCGACGCACCTTGGTGCGGGCTTCGCGTTCGAGGCCCAGTTCGATCAGCCGCGCGAGTGTCCGCGTCGCGGGCAGCGCAAGGCTTTCGTCCCAGTCGGCGAGCACCTGGTCGATCGCTCCGAATGCCACCAGCTCGTACTCGTTGCGCTGCAACAGCAACAACGCGATGTCGAGCAGCGATCCTACCGGAACACCTTCGGAGACACCTTTCTCCAACAGGTCGCGGAGCACCTCGCTCGGCACGTCCTGGTCCCGAGAAGCCATCTCCAGCAACAACACCCAGTAAAGCCTTTCCACGCGGCCAGCGGACAGACACGCGCGATACGCGGCGGTCCGCTTGTCGAGGTCGCGCTCTGCCGCCGTCCACGCGCGCAGCAGGAGGTGGGCCGGCGAGGCGAGGCCGTCATCGACGGACGTGGTCGACGAGACGGCGAGGTTCATCGACGTCACCACCGGCAGCAACGCGTGCGTCAGCACGTCCTGGGACGACGAACCGTGGAACATGCTTTCCCCGACGGCGTGGACACCGTCCGGAAGGAGCTGTCCCGCGAGCGACCAGTCCAGGCTGTCCGGACCGAGTTCCATCCCGTCCAACCCAACGAGGAAATGCGCGCCGGGGCCGGTTCGACTGATCCCGAGCGTGGTCACGAGGCTGGTCCACTCCTCTGGGTTGAGCTGCGAACGCCACAGGTAGGTGAGCCCGGTCCAGTCGGCGACGTCCTCCGACCGAAGCTGGCCCTCGATGACGACCAGCAGCAGTACGAGGTTCACGCTGTACGCGGCGATCCGTCCGCACAACGTCATCGGCCGCGGCTCGTAGCGCGGGTAGCTGGCGTTCGAGCGCGGGTACTGCGCCGCGGCGAGCAGCCTGACGAGCAACTCTCGCGGGGTGTGCCCGCCGAAGTCGGTGGCGAGCTCGCTGAAGAACCCGAGCACCGCTCCGCGCGTTGTCAACGGCGAGAAGGACAGCAGCGCGTGCAACAGTCCGTCGTTGGTGTCGGACGCCCCGAGCAGCGCCCCGGACGACACCAGGTCCTCCTGGACCATCTTCACGAGCACTCGGTGCACGAACCGTGCCACCAGGTACTCACCGAACGTCGCGTGCAGGAACTCGTAGGTGTGCAACGTGGTGTCGTCGCGAGTGGCAAATGCCTGATGCACGAAGAAGAATCGGCCAAGCACGAGCTGTGCGGCGGTGAGACGTGCGCGCATGTCCGCTTCAGCGTGCGTGGTCTTGTCGCCGAACAACCCACCGAGATCCTGGTTCAGGTCGTCCTCGGTGACCCACTGCGCGCCGCGGTTGAACATCGCGAAGGCCACGACCGAAAGGCGCACCAGCTCCTGCTCGACTTGTCGGTCGATCGCGTCGTCCGGCAGGTGTGCACCTGTCTTGACCACCTCCCGGCGCGCGAACCTGCGGAGCAACGCCTCGTACAGCTCGGCCCGGCCGAGTTCCTGCTTCTCGGACGACCCCAGCGCGTTTCCGTCGAGGTCGAACAGCGCCAGCATGAACAGCAGCAACGGCTGCCCTGCCAACGCTCTGTGTGCCTTGTTCCGCAGCACCCGCGCCGGTTCCAGCTCCTGGATCTTCTTCTTGCCGAAGTACTCGGCGTTCGCTTTGTTCCAGACTTCGAGCCAGCTGGTGATCTGCGCGTCTCCGAACGGTTCCAGGCGCAGTGCCATCGTGTCTGCGGGCAGACGGGCGCGGTTCGCCACCGCGGTGCGGCTGGTGACCACGACGACGACGGCCCGGCCCTGGTCGAGTTCCCTGCGCTGGAAGTCGCGGATCTTCATGAGGTAGTCGGACCTGCTCACGCCGGTGGCTTGGAGGAGCTCGTCGAACCCGTCGAGCATGACCACGGGAACGGCTTTGCCCGCCGACCGCGCGAGTTCGACCCACTCGAGTCGTTCCCCGGTCGCGTCCTTGATCGCGTACTCGATCTGTTCCTGCAGATCCGCCTCCGCCTTGACGTCGCGCAGCACGACTCGGACGGGGAGGAAGTCGCTCGGCGGCAGCAACGCGGCGAGCATCTTGGTGAGCACCGACTTGCCGGAACCCGGTTGCCCCAGCACGACCAGCGGAGCGACCACGGCCTGCGCGGACGTGAAGTAGCCGGCCAGGTAGTCCTGGATGTCACCTCGTAGCGGGACGTCGCACCACCACGAGTCGAGGCTGATGTCGTCGTCTTTTGCGACCCTCTGCACCTTGTACAGGGATGCGACGTACGCCTCGCGCAACCGCGGCACGACGAGATCGCGCGGCAGGTCTCCGGTCTCGACCAGCGGCCGGTCCAGCGCCGCGTCGTACGTCCTCGCCAGCCCTTCCCTGCGCGAGTCCGGAGACTCCCCCGACGTCATGGTCGTCAACGTGGCACGCAGCCCGCCCAGGCTCGACCGGACAACGGGAGACTCGTCCGCGGTCGACCACACCGAGAATTCCGGACAACCGCGGGCAAGGTCCTTGTACAGACGCTGGTATCGCGCACGAGCGCGACGCGGTAGTTTCTCGGAGGCTTCTTCGGTGAACTTCGCCTTCCGCAACTCGCTCAGTCGCTCCCACGCGGCCAGCGACCGGAGAAATTGGCGGAGACACACCTCATACACGCTGTACTGGCTTTCCCAATAGCCGAACAGCGCATCGGCGCGCATGTCAGCTCGAGGAGTCACCGGCCGTGAGCTCAAGATGTCCAGCAGATTCTGGTTGGCGGTGGGGCCCATGCGCTCCGCCAGCAGGATCAGCGCCTGGTCGGACTTGGTCAGCCTCAGCTTGTCGACGTTGACCGGGAGAGACATCTCGCCAAGAGCCTGGAAGAAGGCAGTGGTCACGATGACGCTGTGGGCCGCCACCAGCAACCTGGTCCGGTCGATCCGCCGGAGTCCCGCGAGTCGCCTCGGAAGGTCGAGGATCAGCCGTTCCCCCGCAACGCTGATCTCGGTGTGGGCGGCGAGCAGTTCGAGGCCGCACAGGACAGGGACGCCTGACGCGGAAACCCGGTCGATCAGCGCGCTGAGACCGCAGTCGCTACCGAACAGTTCGGCTGCTTCGCGGTAGCTGAACTCAGAACGCATCCGCGACATGATTCCGCACCAGGATGCGTTTGCCGAAAACGATCACCTGAATGTCGCAACACACATACGAATTGCCCATGAGTTCAACAGGTGGTCGCCATCGCCGCAGCGACAGCAACCACCCGTCGAAACTCAAGCGCGCTTGCCGAGGTCCACCAGCTCGACGAGCAGGCCGGTCGACGGGCCGAGGTGCGCGAACGCCACGTGGTTCAGGCCGGGGCCCAGTCGCTCGGAGCATGGTGGCGAACTTGGTCTCGCTCCGGTAACCATGCAGTGGGCTGAAGAGGAGAGGAACGGAGGACCGACGACACGGGGAGGCTGAATGACCACAGGGTGCAGGACAGAGCTCGGCGTCGACCTGGACGAGTTGCGTCTGCTGGTCGGCATGTCCTATCGCGAACTGGCACGCCGCACCGGGTGTGCCCGCAGCACGTTGCACGACGCGTTGACCGGTCGCCGTTTTCCCAAGCTCGACACGGTGCTGGCCATCGCGAAGGCCTGCGGCGGGGACACCGTGCGCTGGCGTTTGCGCTGGGTGGCAGCGTGCAGGCGCAACTCAACCAGCACGAACCGTGCCGACGATGTCTCGGCAGTCGATCAGGCCAAGCTGACGGGAGTCCTGTGAACGCGGGTTGTCCCCCACCACCGCGACGAATCCGGCCGGCACCAGCACGACGCCGGGCAACGTCGGGGCGAGCCAGTCCGGCAGCGGATCCCCGGCGACGGCCGCCACCCTCTTGATCCGATGAGGTAGTTCGGGGTCCGGCACCCGGAACACGATCACCTCACGGCGGCGCGGTGCCCGCAGGCGCATGCGGGCCACCAGCTTCTGGCCGTCGTGCAACGTCGGCGACATGCTGTTGCCGCGCACCGTGACCCTGATCCACATCAGCTGACCCTCGCATCCTGGTAGCCGCCCGCCTGCAACCGGAACAGGCGCGCGTACTCGCCGCCGGCGTCCATCAGCTCGTCGTGGCTGCCCTGCTCGGCGATCCGCCCGCCGGCCAGCGTCACGATGAGATCGGCACCTCGCAGCGCCGCCATCCGGTGGGAGATCAGCAGCCGGGTCCTGCCCTCCGCGTGCCGCCGCAGCGTGTCGTGGACCCGTTGTTCCCCTTCGGCGTCCAGCCCGGACGTCGGCTCGTCGAGGATCATCAACTCGGCGTCGGTGCGCATCAGGCACCGCGCCAGGGCCACCCGCTGCCACTGCCCGCCGGACAACGTGACGCCCGTCCGTTCCTCGTCGGCGTGTGTCCGCGACAACACGGTGTCGAACCCGTCCGGCAGGGCGTTGATGGTGTCGGCGATGCGCGCGGTCTCGGCCGCGGCGACGACCCGCGCCCGGTTGCCCAGGTCGCGCGTCTGCCCGATGCCGATGTTCTCCGCCGCGGTCAGGTCGTAGGCCATGAACTCCTGGAACACCACGCCGATCCGTGCCCGCAGCAACGACACGTCCAGGTCGCGGACGTCCACGCCGTCCCACGTGATCGAGCCCCGCTGCGGGTCGTAGAAGCGGCACAACAGCTTCACCAGCGTGCTCTTGCCCGCGCCGTTGACCCCGACCAGTCCCACGGCCGCACCCGCCGGAATGGTCAGGTTCACCCCGCGCAACACCCACGGCCCGTCCTCCGCGTACCGGAACCAGACGTCCCGCAGCTCGATCGTTCCGTGCGACGGTGTGCGCGTGCCTGGGGGAAGGTCGTCCTGGGTGCCGATGACGTCGAGGTAGTGCCCGAACAACCGCACCGCGCGCCCGGCCTCGCCGAGTTGCAGCACCACGCCGGACAGGCCGGTCTGCACCCCGGCCACCGCCCCGAGGAACAACACGAGATCACCGACCGACGACCGTCCGGCGGCCACGTTGAGCGCCACCACGACCGTGCCGGCCCCGGCCACGACAGCCCCGAGCAACGCCAGCGCGCTCTGCACCACCGTGCCCCTGCGCTGTGCCGTGAGCCGCGCCCCGCTGACCGTCGCCAACGAGCCGACCATCCTGCCGTGCAACAACTCTCCGAGCCCGAACAGCCGAATCTCCTTGGCCGCCCGCACATCCGTGAGCAACGCCCGGTAGAACAGCCGCCGCCGATCCGTCGCCACCCACGCTTCCTCGGTCGCCGCCTCACGCCGCGCCGTCGCCAGCCGCGCGAACACCGCCGTCACCACCGACGCGAGCAGCAGCAACGTCATCGGCGGCCACACCACCAGCAGCGCGCCGGTGAAACTGGCCAGCAGCACGACGGACCGGACCAACTCCTGCGTGAACTGCGAGATCGTGCCCGGCGCCTCCTGCGCCGCCTGCTCGGCCAGCCGCAACCGGTCGTGGAACGCGGGATCCTCGATGTGCCGCAACCCCGGCAGCGTGGCGACGCGCCGGAACAACCTGCTCTCGACGGTGAGCGCGACCTGTTGCCGCACCACCTCCCCGAGATACCCGCAGAGGTACAACATCGCGATCGCCAGCCCGCCGACCAGCGCCGACGCGACCGCGAGAAACGCCGCCCTGCCCGGTGTCGCCGAGCCCGACGTGAGTTCGTCGACCAGCAACATCGTCAGCCAGGCACCACTTGCCGGCGCCGCACCGGCCAGCACCGTCAACACCAGCGTGAGACCGGCGACCACCGGCGCCGCCCGGAACGGCAACGCCAGCGCCGCCACGGCGTTCCGGATCATGCCACCGGCGCCGGCATGTCGGCGAGCTTGATCCCGGCCGCGGTGACCACACCGCCGTGCGTGTGCACCAACGTCGGAAACGCCATGACCTCGAACGCGGACAACACCGGATCGTCGGTCTCGACCACCACGACCCGCCCCAGCCCGCTGACCTTCTCGGCCAGCCGTGCCGTCGCGTCGGGATCACTCAGATCTCCGTCCACAATGGACACGAACCGGTCCTTCGGCGGATCGGCCAGCAGCGCGTCGGTGAGCGTCCGGCACGGGCCGCACCCCACCGAGAAGAACCCGACCTGCACCGGCCCGTCGAGATCAGTCTCGGTGAACGCGATCCCGTTGGTGTCGACGACCTCGAACGGACGGATCACCATGCCGGGTTGCGGCAGGTTCGTGTTGCGCGGCGGTCGTGAGTTCTCCTGCAGTTCCCGGACCCTGGCCACCAGCCCGTACGTGAACAGCACGTGCAACGCCACCACAACGGCGAGCAGCACAACCGCAATCGTGAGCAGGGTCAACGGTTCCTCCCAAGAGGCGGGCGTCGTGACGAACGCGCCGGCGACAGCAACGGCGATCAACGCCCCGTTGCGAACAAGATGCTTGGGCCCCAGCACATCGCCGCCCGCACCGAAACACCGGCAACGCACCGGCTCCCGGCTCTGCATGCCCAGCAGGATCCCGCCGCAGAACACCGCGAGCAGCCCGATCGCGGCCGCGTACCCGAGCCTCGTCCCTGGAACCGCAAGCAGCACAACGGCAACAGCCTCGCCCGCGAGAACCACACAGGCGACCAGCCGGGCGGGCAACCGCGGCACGATGGCCGCGACCGAGTCCCGGAACTCCGCAAATCCTTCGTTGGTACGCACTTTGCCCACGAACGCCGCGAGGAACACCACCGCGAGCAACACCCGTGCGAACAGATCGACCACGTCAGGCCTCCAAGTGCGGGGTGCCGGCGACGCGCGCTCGCCGGCACCCCGTTGTGTCACTTACAGGTGCTGCTCGCCGACGAGCAGATGCCGTTGCAGTTGAAGCGGTAGCCCTTCTTGCAACACTGCCCGTGCTCCGGCACGCAGGCACCGGCGTCGATCTTCGGCAGCACGAGTCCGACAAGCCGCTCGCCGGCCAGCTTCGCGAATCGCTTCACGGGTCCGCTCCTCCCAGTTGATCACCATGAACACCGCCCACGCTCGCTCGCCGCGGCCGGGAACGGAAGACGAGTCGGACAGAGTCGGACGGGGTCGGACTGCCGCTACCCCGTACGGCGGATGCAACACATCCGCCTGTAGGCACGATGTCTAGTTGGCAGGCAGAGATAGGGGTGGCCAATGGCGCGGCGTGTGTTCATCTCCTACGCACAGGAGTCCCCAGAACATCGCGCCGAGGTGCTGAACCTGTACGCCCTGCTCCGGGAGCACGGGATCGACGCACACGTCGATCAGATCGCCGCTGGTGAACGGCATGACTGGTCGCTCTGGATGGCCGACCAGATCCGAGAGGCCGACGTCGTGCTGTGCGTCGCCTCCGAGCAGTACCGGCTCCGCGCCGAAGGTCAATCCGACGAACAGGTCGGCAAGGGCGTGCAGTGGGAAGCCCGCCTGATCCGCGCCGCCTTCTACAAGTCCCAGCGCAAGCTGCAGAAGTTCGTTCCGGTCGTACTACCCGGCCAGACCGTCTACGGGGTCCCGGACTTCCTCGCCCCGGAAACCACCACGGTCTACTTCGTCGAGGACTTCTCCAAGCAGGGCGCCGAGGACCTGCTGCGCCTCCTGTGGCACAAGCCCAAGTACGCCGCGACTCCGCTCGGCGACGAGCCGGACTTCGACACCGTGACCCCGTCGGTGACCACCAGCGGACTCAACAGCATCGTGTCCCCGCAGGTGGCGGGCATGGCCGAGGTGATCGGCCGGGACGAGGAACTGGCTGACCTGCGTGCGGCGTTCACCGCCCAGCGGAAGTCCAGGACCCCGGTGGTCCAGGTGCTCACCGGCATGGGCGGCGTCGGCAAGACCAGCCTCGCCCGCGCCTACGCCCAACGCCACCTCGACGACTACGAGGTGGTCTGGTGGGTCCGCGCGGAGGACCCGACCACGGTCGACGGTGAGTATCGAAGTCTCCTGGAAGAGGCCCACTCCGCCGCCGAGGCCAAGCTGGTCCGCAACGCCGTGCAGGTCGCCAACACCTGGCTGTCCCAACGCACCAAGCCGTGGCTGCTAGTCCTGGACAACGTCCAGGACGCCAAGTCGCTGCAGGGCCTCTACCCGGCGAAGGGCAACGGCCACGTCCTGGTCACCAGCCAGGCGAGTAGCTGGCCCAATCCCGGTGCCGTCCACCGCATCGATCCCCTGGACACGGACGACGCGGTGGGGTTGCTGGCCACGCTCTCCCAGGACGACGACGTCGAAGCAGCGACCAAACTCGCCACAGAGCTCGGCGGCCTGCCCCTGGCTCTCACCCAGGCCGCGTCCTTCACCTTCACCAACGGAACCAGCCTCGCGAACTATCTGCGCTTCTACCAGGACCGCAGCGCCGAGTTGCATGCCGACGGCCAGCCCGACGACTATCCGCACACCGTTGCCACGACCTGGCTCCTGGCCATCGAGAAGATGTCGCCGCCCGCGCGGCTGGCCCTCAACACCATGGCCTACTTCGCCCCGGACTCGATCCCGATCTCGGTGCTGCACCCGCTGGCAGGCGACGAACTCGCACTCACCAGGGTGATCGGCGAGCTTCATTCGCACAGCCTGGTGGCCCGAGGCGCCGAGGACACGATCACCATCCACCGCCTGATCCAGGCCGTCACCCGCCACGGCCTGGGCGACGCACCGGAGCATGCGGCCCTGGCACGCGATCTCATCACCGCCGCACTACCGCGGCGTCCCTTCAACCTGCACTCGATGAGCACCTGGAAACGGCTCCGCAACCACGTCTCGACAGTCATCGACCACTTGCCTGCCACCGATCCACAGACGTTTGACCTGCGCTACCTGCGGGCGATCTCGCTCGGCGAAATGGGCGACATGCGTGGCGCCATCGCCCAGTTGACGACACTCGTCGACGACATGTCCCCAGTCCTCGGACTCGAGAACGAGCGGGTGTTGCGCGCGCGGTACGGTGTGGCGTACTGGTCGAACCCGTACGACCCCCATCAGAGTCTCAAGCTGCTGTCCGAACTCCGGGAAGCTCAAACCAGGGTTCTGGGTGCCGAGCACCCCGACACCATGGAGACCGGGCGCGATCTGGCTCGCACACAGCTCACCCTGGGGGAGCTCGACAGCGCTCGCCGTGTGCTCGACGAGTTGCTGCCCATCCACGTGCGAGTCCTCGGTCCCGACCATGAACACACGCTCACCACTCGCATGCGCTGCGCGACCGTGCTGGCCGAACGCGGCCGTTTCGACGAGGCGATGGCCATCGGACGGGAGGTCATAGCCGCCGCGACCACTGAGTTCGGCGAGCCGGATCTGCGAATGACGGCCTCCTGGATCGAGTGGGGTGAAATCCTCGGCCAAGCGGGTCAACCAGCCGCTGCACGCGACCTCTACTCCCAGATCGTCGCGCAGTACGCAGAACATCGTGGCCAATACGACCGCATGACGCTCTTCACCTCGATTCCGCTGGCCGTGTGGACCGCGAAAGCCGGGAATCCGAAACTGGCGAGGAACATGCTGCTCCGCACACTGAGCCGCATCCGCGACACCCTGGGAAAGAACGACCCGCTCCTGGTGAAGTTGGAGGAAGGCTTGAACAACGTCAGGGCATCCGGCCCGGCACGGCGGAAGCGCTGATCAACCGAGCATCGCACGCACCGCGTCCGCGATCAGCGCCGACGGCGAACCCGTCCCGTACGGCGACGCGATCTCCCGCAACGCAGTCCGGTGCCGTTCCACGTCGTCCAGCCAGGGCAACACCGCTTCCCCCACCCCAGGCCCGGGAGGAACCAGAGTCCCGAACGTGCCCTCGATCTCCGGCCGTTCGGTACTCCGCCGCACCACGACCACCGGCCGCTTCAGCACGCTGACCTCCTCCTGGATCCCCCCGGAATCCGACACGATCACGGCCGAAGCGTGCGCCAACGCCAAGAAGGTCCGATACGGCTGGGGTTCGATCACCTGCAGCCCGTGCAGCAACCCGTCGAGACCGAACGCGGCGACCCTCGCGGCGGTCCGCGGGTGCAGCGGCAGCACGACCGGAAGCGGCAACTCGCCGAGCTCGCGCAGGATCGTCGCGAGGTTGTCCGCGTCGTCGACGTTCTCCGGACGGTGGATGGTCGCCAGCACGTACCGGTCGCGCTTCAGGCCCAGGTCGGCCAGCGCGGTGTCTTCCTCGTCCGCGCCGGGCAGCGCGTGGGCCAGCGCTTCGACCACGGTGTTGCCGGTGACCACGATCCGGCCCTCCGCGACGCCTTCGGCGAGGAGGTTGTGGCGGTTCAACGACGTCGGCGCGCAGCAGAGTTCGGACAGGTGGTCGATGAGCACTCGGTTGTGCTCCTCCGGCATCGCGCGGTCGTAGCTGCGCAGGCCGGCTTCCACGTGCACCAGCGGCACGTCGCAGGCGTTGGCCGCCAACGCTCCGGCCAGGGCGGAGGTCGTGTCGCCCTGCACGATCACGGCGGCCGGGCGGTCCGCGGCGAACACCTCGTCGACCGCCGCGATCGCGCGGCCCAGCTGGTCGCCGCGGCGCAGGCCGCCGAGCTTCAGTTCGTGGAAGGCGCCCGGTTCCGGCACATCACGGCGGATGAGCGAGTACATCGAGCGGTCGTAGTGCTGACCGGTGTAGATCATGGTGCACGCGCTGCCGAAGTGGTCGATCAGGGGGGCCAGCTTGATCAGCTCGGGCCTGGTGCCGCACACGATCGTCACGGTGTTGGTTTCCCGCACCGCGGCAAGGTACTTCATCGATCCCGTTGTGCTGCCGTCATTCACTCGAAAGCGTTGCTTGGGCTATCGCTCGAAAGTGTTGCGGTACAGGCGTGTCGTACTGTCCCGCCCATGTCCGGTCATCTGGTTCTTGCGGTGTCGACTGTCCTTTACGGGCTGGGGATAGTCGCCCAGACCGTTGCCGCGCGCCGGGCCGACGAACGTCCGGGCACCGGCGTGGGACTGCTCGCGCGGCTGGCCTCGGATCGGTTGTACCTGCTGGGTTTCACCGGTCAGGTCGGCGGGTTCCTGTTCGCGTTCCTCGCCCGCGAGTCGCTGCCGCTCTACCTGGTGCAGGCCGGGTCGTCGTGCGCGGTCGGGGTGGCGGCGGTGATCGGCGTGCTGCTGCTCGGCTGGCGGATCCGGCGGGTCGAGATCGCGGTCCTGATCGTGATGGCGTGCGGGCTGCTGTTGCTGACGGGTGCCGCGGCGCCGTCCACGGCGCACGAACTTCCTTTGCTGCCAGCGGTGATCGTGCTGGGACTGCTCACGCTGGCGGTGCTCCCGCTGGCCCGTGTGTTCAAGGGCGCGGTCCCGGTGCTGGCCGGCATCGCCTACGCCGTGGTCGCGGTGGCCGCCAGGACGGTGTCCGGAAAGCCGTTGCTGGAACTGGTGCTGCACCCGCTGACCTGGGTGATGGTGATCGCGGCGTTCGTCGGCCAGGCCTGTCTGGCCACGGCGTTGCAGCGGGGCTCGGCCACGTCCGCGGTGGCGTCGATGGACGCGACGACCGTGGTGATCAGCTCGGTGGCGGGTCTCGCGCTGATGGGCGACCGGATCGCGCCGGGCCGGGAGTGGTGGGTCGGGCTGGGCGTGTCGCTGGTGGTGACGGGTGTGCTGGTGCTCGGCCGCGTGCCGAAGCCTGCCGCTGAGCTGGTGGACGCGCGATGAAGCCCGTCGCCAGCGTGTCGCTGGACCTCGACAACCTCTGGGCGTACCTGAAGACGCACGGCGACCCGCGTTGGGAGCACCGGCCGAGCTTCCTGCCGTCCGCGGTGCCCCGGTTGCTGGACGTCTTCGGCGAACAACGGTTGACCACAACGGTTTTCGTCGTCGGCGCGGACGCGGAACGGGACGACGGCGCCGCGGCCGTCGCGGCGATCGTCGCGGCCGGGCACGAGGTGGCGAACCACTCGTTCCGGCACGAGCCGTGGCTGCACAGGTATTCCGACACCGAACTCGAAGCCGAGATCGTGCGCGCGGAAGAGGCGATCGTCGCGGCCGGCGCACCGCGCCCCGTCGGGTTCCGCGGTCCTGGCTACAGCGTCACACCGCAACTGCTCGACCTGCTGAGCCGGCGCGGCTACCGCTACGACGCGAGCGTGCTGCCGACGTGGATCGGCCCGCTCGCCCGCGCGTACCACAACCGGACGGCGGGCTCGACCGCCGGCGGCGAGGACCTGTTCGGCGGGTTCGGCAGGGTGCGCGCGCCGAACAAGGCGTATCGCTGGCGCGACAACGGTCTGGTCGAGCTTCCGGTGACGACGATGCCGTTGCTGAGGGTGCCGATCCACGGCGCGTACCTGTTGCAGCTCCACCAGATCTCACCACGGCTGGCGCGCGGGTACTTCCGCGCGGCGCTGCGGTTGTGCCTCGTCAGGAACGTGTCCCCGTCGCTGCTGCTGCACCCGACCGACGTGCTGACGGCCGCCGAGGCGCCCGGCATGGAGTTCTTTCCCGGCATGGCGGTGCCCGGCGCCGCGAAGGTCGCGCTGCTGGAGTGGGTGTTGTCGTTGCTGCGCAAGCACTTCGACGTGGTCGGCACCGGCGAGCACGTCGCCCGCGTCGCGGTTTCCGGTCTGCGCGAACGGGATCCCGTCGCATGTGGCTGACCTCCCTGCTGCGCGTGCTCGCCTGCGCGACGGTGGCGCTGGCCCCGCTGGAGGGCTATCTGCTGCAGGTGCACGGTCAGCTGGCCAAGGCCGTGCCCGCCGCATTGATCGCGGTGTGGGCGACTTCCCTGGTGCGGCAACGAAGGTTGCCCGCACCGCACCCGTTGCACCTGCTGCTGGCGTTGCTCGCGGTGGTGCTGCTCACCACGTCCGCGATCCACGTGGCCGAGCCGTTCACGCTCGAGTACCTGGTGCGGTGGGTGCCGTTCCTGGTGATCACGGTGGTGCTCGCCGACGTGGCCGCGCGCGAGGTCCCGGTCAAGGCCCTGCTCGCCGCCTGCGTCGCCGGCGCGGTCGTGGCAGCGGCCGGCGGGTTGATCAGCCTGTTCGGCGGGGAGCTGCGCGCGACCGGTCCGCTGGAGGACCCCAACGACCTGGCGTTCTTCCTCGTGGGCGCGCTGCCGCTGCTGGTGGCGCTGCCCGCCCGGGGCAGGTCGCGAATCGTGTTGTTGTTGCTGGGCGCGGTGTTGGTGGCCGGGACGGCGGCGACCTTCTCCCGCGGCGGCGGGATCGCGCTGGCCTGCGCGCTGACGTGGCTGATCGCGCGCAGGGCACTGCCGATCCGCGCGGTGGCCATCACCGCTGCCGTGGCGGGCGTGGCGGCGCTGGTGTTCGCCGGCGTGGCCCAGGCCGAGCTGTCGCGGGCGTTCCAGGAGAAGAGCCACATCGCGGGCACCAACGCCGACACCAGGATGCTGCGCTGGCAGGCGGCCGCGCGAATGCTGGCCGACTCGCCGCTGGTCGGCGTCGGGCCGGGCGGGTTCCGCCAGGAGTACGCGGCGGCGTCGCACAACGCGGAGATCGACGAGCAGACCCCGGTGGCGCACAACCTGTTCCTGGAGGTGGCGGCGGAGCTCGGGCTGCCCGGTTTCGCAGTGCTGATCGGGTTGATCGCGATCGGCTTCGTGGCCAGCGAACGGGCCTTGCGCACCGCGAGCCAGGGCCATGCCACGACCGGTCGGCGTGAGGCGGTGGCGGTGCAGGCGGCGCTGATCGCCGTGCTGGTCGCGTCGATCTTCCTGTCCGAGCAGTACTACCTGCCCGTGTGGTCTCTGGTCGCGATCGCCGTCGCGATCGAGGCCAGGGCGAAGGAGAGTCGATGCGCGTCCTCCACGTGATCAGCGAGATGGGCGCGGGCGGTGCGGAGGCGCTCGTGGCCGGCATGGCGCTCGCGGGTTCTGACGTCGGCTGGGAGTCGGCCGTGGCGAGCGGCGGTGGTTTCCGTGCCGACGCCGTGGCGGCCGGTGGCGTGGCCGTGTTCGACGTGCCGCTGGCCCGCAGGTCCGGAGTGGGTGTGTTGCGCGCGGCGTGGGCGACTCGCAAGGCCGTGCGCCGGTTCCGGCCCGATGTCGTCCTGGCGCACAACGTGTCCGCGAGCCTGGTCGCCCGGATCGCGGCACCGCGGCGGCCCCTGGTGACGGTGTTCCACGGTGTCGCCGACGCTGACGTCGCCGGTGCCGTCCGGGTGCTGCGCCGCGTTTCGGACGCCGTTGTCGCCGTCGCTTCGGCTTCGGCCACAAGGCTTCTGGACGCCGGACTGGACTCCGTCACCGTGATCCCCAACGCGGTCTTCCCGTCCGCGGCGAAGGTGGATCGCGCGACCGTGCGGAAGTCCATCGGCACCGGTCCGGACGTGCCCGTCGCGCTGTGCCCTGCCCGGCTGGAGCCGCAGAAACGCCACGACGTGCTGCTCGACGCGTGGGCGCAGGTCCCCGGCAACGCCGAGCTGTGGCTGGCCGGCGACGGCAGCCTGCGGTCGCAACTAGAAGCCCGGCAGCCCTCTCGTGTCCGGTTTCTCGGCACCCGCACCGACGTCCGCGATCTCCTGGAGGCGGCGGACGTCACCGTGCTCACCAGCGACTGGGAGGGCATGCCGATCGCGCTGCTCGAGTCACTGGCCGCCGAACGCCCGATCGTCGCGACCGATGTGGACGGTGTGCGGGAGGTGCTGTCCGGCGGCGGCGGCGTCCTGGTGCCGCGCCGGGACCCCGCTTCGGCCGCAAAAGCATTGCGCGACCTGCTTTATTCGCCGGTCGCCCGTGCGGTTGCCACTTCGCGCGACGGCTCGGCCGACGCGCACGCGTTGATGAAGTCCTACGACGAACTTCTCCGTACCGTCCTGGAGGGACGATGAAGGTTTCCAGAGCCGTTCTGGAAGGGCTGCTCGCCGCCATCGCGGTCGGCGCGCTCGTGCTGCTGGCGGTGTCCCTGCGCGGCAGCGAGAGCGAGGGCAGGCTGGCCCTGCTGGCCACACCGTCCACACCGGACAGCGCCCAGTTCGGCGAGGTCACCTCCCTGGCCGTGCCGGCCGTGGTGCAACTGGTCCGCAGCCCCTCGGTCCTGGACGCGGCCGCGGCGGCGGCCGGCACCACGCCGAACCGCCTGGCCGACGCCATCGCCGTCGAACTGGTCCCCGCGTCCGGCGTGGCCCGCATCTCCGTGCGCGCCGACTCTGCCGACCACGCCGCGGCGGCGGTCACCGCGGTGGCCAAGGCCGTGATCGATGCCGACCTGCTGGCCCCCGCCGCCCGCTTCCGCCTGGTCGACGCCCGCCCCGAAACCACCTCGGTGGTACCGGACTGGCGCCTCGTCTCTGGTCTCGCGCTGGTCGCCGCGGTGATCGCGGGCGTGGCCATGTTCGCCCTGCGCCGCCTGAGCGGCAACCCGGTCCGCGGCGTCCTCGCGACCGCGGGCATCGACCACCCCGTCGTCGTCGCACACGACGACGATCCCGCGTTGGTGGAACGCCTCACTGCGTTGTGCGCGGCGGCGGCGCGTCCGGTGCGGGTACTGCCGGTGAGCCCCGAACTGGCCGAACGCGCCGAAGAACTGGCACGAACGTTGCCGGACAAGGCCTCCGAGCCCGCGGACGGCACGGCGGTGATCGCGGTGGCGGCGATCGACCGGGCACGGCGCAACGACCTCGCGACGGCCCTCGCGGTGCTGCCGGCATCGTCGGTGGTGGTGGCGGTGGTGCTGGCGTGATCACCACGACCAACCGCGCGGGCCTCGCCAGGACCGTCCTCGTCGCCCTGACCGCCCTCGCCGGCACCATCAGCGCCGTCCGCGCCCTGAAGCCGTCGTGGGAAGCCCCGCTCCCCACCGAGGCGAACCTGCCGGAAGAGCGCATGCAGGACTTCCGCGACGCGCTGTACTTCCCCATCCGCGAGTTCCTCAACGGCGGCAACCCGTACGACCCCGCGGTGATGTTCGCGCACTGGCCGGTGCGCCAGAACTTCAACCTCTACCAGCCCTACCACCTGGTGCTGCACCTGCCGTTCGCGCTGCCGGACTACCGGGTCGGTGCGGTGGCGTTCGCGCTGGCCTGCCTCATGCTGCTGATCACGCTCGCCGTCATGGCCTCGGGCAGGGCACGGCTGCCGATGATCGCGGGCACCGTCGTGATCAGCACGCTGCTGGTGACGAGCCAGGTCGGCAAGGCGCAGATGTACGTCGGTCAGGTCAACCCGCTGATCGCGGTCGGCGCGGCCGGGACGTTGCTGTTGCGCACCAAGAACCCTGGCTGGGCGTCGGCGGCCCTCGCGCTGGCGTGGCTGAAGCCGCAGTTCGGACTTCCGTTGGCGCTGCTGATGTTCATCAGGGGCGACCGGAAGGTCGCGCTCATGGGCACCGGGATCGCCGCCGCGGCCAGCTTGCCCGTGGCGGTAACACTGATCCTGCGCGGCGGCGGAGTAAGCCAGTTCCTCGACGTCATCTCGCGCAACCTCCAGTGGGCCAGCCACACCGGTTACGGGGCGGTCGACTCGATGACCGCGCAACGCGTCGACCTGCCCGCCGTGTTCTTCCGCACCACCGGATGGCTGCCGCCCGCGGCGGAACCCCTGGCGCTGTGCGGCGTCCTCACCGCGACCGCGCTGCTGGCGCGCAAACTCGACCGGCACGAACAGGGTTCGGCGGCGGCGGACGTGTTGACGTGCCTCGGCGTCGTGGTCGCGTTGGTGCACCAGCCGGGTGACGTGCTGATCGCGGTCCCTGCCCTCACGGCGCTCGCGGTCACCGCCTACCGCCGGCGCGAGGAGAAGCACTGGTGGTGGGCGGGCGCGGCGACGCTGCTGCTCCTGGTTCCGTTCGCGCACCTGTACTTCGTCGACACGGCGGTCAAGACACTCCTGGGTGCACGAGCCGCCGTGACGCTGGACGGGGTGGCCGTCGTCGCGGCCTGGCTGGTGCTCGCGGTGTTCGCGGCGAAGCTCACCCGGCGCGCCGCATGACAGACGTGGCGGTGCGGGGCTCGTTGTGGCTCTTCGCGGTCAACCTGGTCAGCAAGAGCAGCCAGATCGTGGTGACGCTGGCGCTCGCCCTGTTCCTCACCGAGGCCGACCTCGGGGCGGTGGCGCTGGTCGTGTCGGTGGTCAACATCGGCCAGGTCGTCCAGGCGATGGGTGTGTACGACATCGTCAGCCGCACCGCCCTGGACCCGGCCAGGACCGCGGGAACCGTGCTCACGATGAGCATCGCGGCCGGAACGCTCATCGCCGCGACGTTGATCGCCACCGCGGACCCGATCACGAACGCCCTCGGCGCGCCCGAGGCGAACCAGATGCTGCGGCTGGCCGCGCTCACCCTGCCGTTCACCGCGGCGGGCGGGGTGCAGATGGCGTTGATGCACCGCAACCTCGACTTCCGCCGGCGCATGCTCCCCGACGCGGGCGGCATGCTGCTCGGCGCCATCACGACCGTGTCGCTCGCGGCGACCGGCACCGGCCCCACGGCACTCGTCCTCGGTCTGCTGTGCACGGCCGTGGCGCAACCGATCCTCGCAGTCGTCGCCGGCGCGCGGATCCGCCCGACCTGGGACAAGCAAGCCGCAACCGAAGCGGCCCAATGGATCGCGGTGGTGGGACCCGGCGCGTTGATCGCGGTGCTGCTGATCAACGTCGACTACCTCGCCATCGGGCACGTGCTCGGGCCGGAGGCCGTCGGCGGGTACTCGCTCGCGTTCCGGATCGCCTGGGTCCCGTACATCATGGTCGCGGTCGTGCTGGGCGGCGTGCTGTTCCCGATCTGCGCCGACCTCGTCCGCAACGGCCGCCGCGACGAACTTCCGCTGCACCGCTTCACCGTGGCGACACTGGTGATCACCGGCGGCCTGTACGTCACCGTTGCCTTGCTCTCCAACGGCCTCACCATCCTCGGCGAGCAATGGGCGAGCGCCACGAAAACGCTGGTCCTGCTGTGCGGTTACGGACTCGGGCTGAGCCTGCTGCACGTCTGGTACCAGGTGATCAGGGCCGCCGGACACGCCCGCCAGTACCTCGCCCTCGAAGCCGCCCACCTCGTCACGCTGCTGACCGCGCTGGCGTTCACCACCCGGCACGGCGTCGAAGCGGTCGCCATCACGCAGCTCACCGTCGTCTGGCTCCTGGTCCCGGTGGCCTGGCTGGTGCTGGCCCGCAACGGCCTCGCGTTCCCCCTCCCCCGGCTCGCCCGCACGGCGGCGAGCGTCGTGGCCGGTGGACTCCTCAGCCTGGGCCTGAGCGAACTCCTGCCGGACACCACCAGCGTGGCCGGCCTCGCCGCCACCGGCCTGCTCCTGCTCGCCGCCTACTGCGCGATGGCACTACCAGCGAACCGCACCGTCCTCATCGGACTGAAGGAGCGCGCGTGAAGATCGTCCACGTGACGCAACCGGTCGAGGCCGGGGTCGCCGTCGTGGTGCTGGAACTGGCCACAGCCCAGCAGGAACGCGGATGGGACGTCACCATCACCTGCCCACCGGGCTGGCTGGCCGTCCAGGCACACAGCAGAGGAATCCCGGTCCAGCCCTGGCACGCGACCCGCTCCCCCGGCCCCCGCAACGCACGAGAACTCCTGGACCTGCGCAGAACGCTCCGCGCACTTCAGCCGGACCTCGTCCACCTGCACAGCTCCAAAGCCGGACTCGGCAGGCTCGTCACCAGAGGCAGGACCCCCACGGTCTTCCAGCCGCACCTGTGGTCGTTCCGCATCGCCGAAGGCCTGCTGGCCCGTGCCTGCCGCCGGTGGGAAGCACTGGCCTCCCGCTGGACCCACCTGCTCGTGTGCGTCAGCGACGACGAGCTCGCAGCCGGCCGCGACGCCGGAGTGACCGCGCCGGCCGAGGTCGTCTGCAACGGCGTCGACACCCGACGGCTCCAGCCCAAACCCAAAGAGGACGACACCCCGACCGCGGTGTGCGTCGGCCGGGTAGCCCATCAGAAAGGCCAGGACCTGCTGCTCCAGGCCTGGCCCCAGGTGCTCGAAGCCGTGCCGGACGCCCAACTCCTGATCGTCGGCGACGGCCCGATGGCCGAGACCCTCCGAGCCACCAGCCCCAAGAGTGTGCGGTGGCTCGGACACAGCGACACCGTGGCCGGCTTCTACACCGAAGCAGATGTGGTCGTCCTGCCGTCACGCGCCGAAGGCATGGCGTTGGTGCCGCTGGAAGCCATGGCCTGCGGACGCTCGGTGGTCGCGTTCGACGTGGAAGGCGTGAGTCAAAGCCTTGCGGACGCCGGCGAAGTAGTGCCCAGAAACGACACGAAAGCCCTGGCGCAAGCGATTGCGCTCAGGCTCGCGGACCCCGAACTCGCCAACGCGGAAGGCAAACGCGGGCGCCTCAGGGCCGAGACCCTGTTCGACCGCGACCGCATGACCGACCAGATCGTGGCGCTCAGCCAGAACCTGGTCTCCACGGAAGGACGACGATGACACGGATCGCCTACCTGCTCACCCAGGACAGTGGCGGGCCGGTGGACGTCACGGTGCGCCTGGCCGCCGCGCTCGCCAAGTCCGGCGACGCCGACGTGCGCGTGTTCGGCCCACGGCCCCGGCGCGGCGCCGAGCTGGTCGACCCGTACCTGGAGGAGATCCTCGTCCCGCGCAAGGGAGACATGCGGGCCGCCCGGCAGGCGCGCGCCGCGATCAAAGCGTGGCGGCCGGACGTCGTGCACGCCCAGGACCGCAGGGCCGGACTGGTCAGCGCGGCCCTCGCCACCACCGGCACCAAGATCGCGCACACCTACCACGGCGTCCCGGACGACGTGGGTGAGCAGTGGTTCCGCAACGTGCGGGGCGCGGAACCCCCACCGGCCTACACACGGGCCGTGCTCGCCGCCGACGCCGCGGTCGCCCGTGTCGTGCACCGGACCGTGGTGCCCGCCAGGGAGATGGGCCGGTTCCTGCGCGAACGGCTGTACGTGCCGCCACACCGCATGACCCACATCGACAACTGTGTCGACGTCGGCGCCGCGAACCCGCCGGCAGGCCCGGTCCGCAAACTGGTGTTCGTCGGCCTGCTGGTCGAGCGCAAGGGCTTGCTGACGTTGCTGGACGCGCTGGAGACCACGATGCCGGAGGACGCGACGCTCACGGTCATCGGGGACGGTCCACTGAGGACACAGGCAGAGGGCAGGGCGGTGCGCAAGGGCATAGCGAACCGAGTGCGGTTCCTCGGCTTCCGAACCGACGTCCCCGAACTGTTGCTGGAGCACGACGCGCTGGTGCTGCCGTCCACAATGGAACAGCAACCGCTCGTCGTCGCGGAGGCCATGGCGGCGGGCAAACCCGTGGTGGCGACGGACACCGGTGGTGTGGCGGACATGCTGGGCATTCCCGGCGCCGACTGCCCGCGTCCCGGCGACGTGACCGCCCTCGCCGCGAAGCTCAGCGCGCTGTTCCACGACCCCAATCCCGGCGAAACGGGCCAGAAACTGGCGTTCAGGGCACGCGAGCGGTTCACGGCGGAGGTGTGCGCGCGGCGTCACCTCGACCTGTACCGCAAGCTCACCGCCTCAGCGAGCTGACCAGCACGGCGGCATCGGCGGCGGGCAGGTCCAGCTGCGGCGGGACCGGCTCGCCCTGCATCGTGAACAGGCCCGCCGGCGGGGTCAGTCGCACGGCGGTCTTCGTCGGGTTCACGGCCACCCAGCCGCCGGTGTAGAGCCGCGTC
This sequence comes from Lentzea kentuckyensis, assembly GCF_002150765.1. Lineage (GTDB taxonomy): Bacteria > Actinomycetota > Actinomycetes > Mycobacteriales > Pseudonocardiaceae > Lentzea > Lentzea kentuckyensis. The sequence continues at coordinate 205,361 of NZ_MUYM01000015.1, read as the reverse complement.
CACACCCCGGACGGCATGCGGTTGGCCGACTCCCGGGCCTGACCGAGCCGCGCGTCCTGGTACAGCGACCAGTACGGGCTCTTGTAGTCGGGGTTCGCCCTGGTCCAGCACGTGTGCGGACTCGCGAGCAGCGCGGCGGAGGCGTACCCGACGCGTTCCTCCTGGTCCGACTTCGTGTGCGTGATCAGCAGCAGCCACGACTCGCCGAGCGCGGCCTGGGCACGCTGCTCCTTGAACTGGTTGCCCTGGAACGTGATCAGCTCGCCAGTGCCGTCGTCGCCGCGCAGGCCGAAGTTCTCCTCCATCGCGCCCGCGTACCGGGAGTGCGCCGACCACCGGCCCGGCGTCAGCTGCGACTCGGACACGTTGGGCACCAGCATCTTCCCGGACTTCTCCAGGGTGTCGCCCGCGAGCGCGAGCAGGCCGTCGAGGCCGTCGCGCAGCAGCCGGTCGGTCGCCGCGGCGTCGGCGGTGCCCTTCAGCACGGCGGGCGAGTAGTACTTCAGCGAGCTGAAGTCGTTGTCCGCCAGCACTCCGTCCCAGCCCTCGCGGAGCACCTCACCGACCACGGCGTCCGTCCACGCCTGCTGGTAGGCCTTGTCCCACACGGCCATCTGCCAGTGCTTCGGGTAACCGGTCCACTCGATGCGCTTCCCGGCGGTGTCCTGGGCGAACCACTCGGGATGCTGCTCCGCCGCGTAGAACCCGACGCCGGTGGGCAGGTACTTGGCGTCCCGGCTGCCCTCGACAGCTCCCGAGTAGTTGCGGGAGCTGGAGAAGTCCTTGTACACCAGGACCTTCACGTTCCGGTTCAGCTCGTGGATCTTGCGCATGGCCGCCGTCTCCCACGCGTTGAGCACCACGACGTCGTAGTGCTCGGCGGCGGCCCGGATCTCCCACTGCGCCGGCGAGTCGCCGATCCCGTACCACCACGCGCAGGGCGCGAGGGGCTTCGGCACCGGGCCGGTGATGATGGGCTCGGACGCCGCGCCGGCCGAACACGCGGCGGTCGTGCACAACGCCAGAACGACACCGGCGAATCGTCGGATCAGCGATTTCTGCGGCAACACAACTCACCCGCTGTCATCAGTAGAATCCTCAGGTCCAGCCACAACGACCAATTCGCGATGTAGTAGTTGTCGTATCGAGACCTGTCTGCGATTGAGGTGTCACCGCGCAACCCGTGTACCTGCGCAAGTCCAGTCAGGCCGGTTGGAACGCGATGGCGAGCCCAATATAGCTCGTGAATGGCGGAAAACTCGCGAACGAAACCGGGACGCTCCGGACGCGGCCCGACCACGCACATGTCCCCGCGCAGGACGTTCCACAACTGGGGCAGCTCGTCCAGCGACGTCCTGCGCAGGAACCGCCCGACCGGCCCGACCCGGGAATCGCCCTCGACCGACCACTTGACCTGCGAGTCGTCCTCGCCGGACTGCCGGACGCTGCGGATCTTGTAGAGGACGAACGTGCGGTCGTTCATGCCGACGCGGACCTGCCGGAAGAACAGCGGCCGGCCGCTCTCGACCAGCACCGCGAGCGCGCACAGGCCGATGATCGGCGCCAACACCACCAGGGCGACCGCCGCGAGCAGCAGGTCAGCGGCGCGCTTGATCCACCAGGTGGGCCTGCTGGTCGGCGCGGTGCCCAGGCGCATCAGCGGGTAGCTGCGCAGCCGTTCGATGCCAGGACCGTCCGGGTGCAGCTCGTACATCCGGGGCACGACGAGCGTCGAGCACCCCAGCCGATGAGCCGTGATGGCCGCTTCGACCAGCGGTGAGTCGCGGGTGTGCGAGAACGCGAGCACCACGGTGCCCGCCCGCAGCCTGACGATCGCGTCGGCCAGGTCGCCGTCCACGACCTCCAGACCGGGGTGGTGCCGGTCGGGATCGGGCCCGGAGTCGGCGAACGCGACCGGCCGCAGCCCGAACTGAGGGTGCTCCAGCATCGTCTTGGCGAGATTCACGCCGACCTCGCCCGCGCCGACGATGATCGTGCGGTCACAGCGGTCGAACCGCCGGCGGCACCACCGGCCGAACGCGAACACGCACCACCTGACCGGCTCGATGACCAGCGCGAACGTGATCATCGCCCGCTGCACGGCGGCGACCTCGTCAGCGGGTGCGGAGCTGATCAGACCGATGCCGGTGAGCAGCGCGAACGCCAGCGCCGTGCTCGCCGCGGACCGGGGCAGGTCCTGCAGCCACGACAGCCACAGGCGCCGCCGGTAGACCCGCGAGGCCGCCCTGATCGTGAGCACCGTCGCCGCGATCGCCCCGCCCCAGGCCCACCCGGTCCCGCGGTCCAGGCACACCGCCGCGAGCGTGGCGCTGTCGACGAGAACGAGCAGCACCGCGACCGCGTTCACCCGGCTGAGCAGGTCGCGAGCCCGGCGCGGCCGGTGGTGGGGCAGCGGCGGTCGTCGGTGGCCGACCTCCGGCACGTCGTCCGCCTGCACTGGTGCGGTCTGAACGGCCACCGCCGAGAATCGCCTCATTGAAGATCATCCGATCGAAGGAGTTTTGACAGTGGAACTGCGCGAAAGAGTGAACTTGAACAGTGAAACCATCATTTCGAGTGCCAACATTCCCCCTTTGGTGTTCCAGACGAACGCGGTTGGTGAGGTTTCGACGTGGTTCCCGCCCTGAACTTGCCAGGGCCGCCTCAAAGCTTTATCACGCCGTGTCAATAATTCCCTCCACCAACCGTGGACCACCGAAGTGGGGGGTATTGAGTGAGAGTCGACGAACACGGCGTCCGGCATTCTGCCGGGGCCCCGGCGACAGCCGTGCAGCACGACGTCCGCACGTGCGGCGACATCCACGTCGTCCTCCCCGCCTACAACGAGGCGGCGGCGCTCCCGCCGTTGCTGCGGCGCATCGCCGAAGTCGAGCTCGCCGACCGGATCACGGTCTGGGTGGTCGACGACGGCTCGTCCGACGGCACCGGCGACTGCGTGGCCGGGGCGCGCGGGCTCGACGTCCGGCTGGTGCGCCACCCGGTGAACCTCGGGCTCGGCCAGGCCGTCCAATCAGGACTGCGGGCGGTGCTCGCCGAGGCCGCGCCCGACCACGTCGCCATCGTCATGGACGCCGACGACACGCACGATCCGGCGGTGATTCCCGCTCTGCTCAAGGAGATCTCGAACGGCGCGGACGTCGTGATCTGCTCCCGGTTCGTCGAGGGCGGCGACGACTCGACGGCACCGCGCTGGCGCCGGGTGCTCTCCCGCGGCGCCACCGCCGTCTTCAGCCGCGTGGTGCGGTTCGAGGGCATCCAGGACTTCACCAGCGGGTTCCGCGCCTACCGGGTGAGCCTGCTCAACCGGGCCGCCGCGCACTGGGGCGAGCGCCTGGTCGAGGAACGCGGGTTCGCCTGCATGGTCGAGCTGCTGATGAAGCTCCGGCACTGCGCGCCGGTGGTCACCGAGATCCCGCTGAAGCTGCGCTACGACCGCAAGCCCAGCCCCAGCAAGCTCAAGCTCGGCCGCACGCTCGCGCAGTACCTGCGCCTGCTCACGCGTGACCGACTCACGCCCGTCCCCTACCGGAAGCTCTGATGACACCCCGCGTCCCCGCCCGCGTCACCGTCATCGGCGGGGGCATCTGCGGCCTCGCCACCGCGCACCGGCTCGTCCGCGCCGGCGTGGCCGTCACCCTGCTCGAAGCCGGCGACCAGCTCGGCGGCCTCGGCACGTTCTTCTCCTCGCGGGGTCGCTCGGTGGAACGCTTCTACCACTGCGTGATGCCGACCGACTCGGCCCTGCTCGCGCTGCTGGACGAGGTCGGCGTGCGCGAGAGCGTCGACTGGCGCCCGACCCGGATGGGCATGATCGTCGACGGCGTCCACCGCCCGTTCAACTCCGCGCTGGACCTGCTGCGGTTCCGCCCGCTGAGCCTGGCGAACCGGATCCGGTTCGGCGTGATCTCGTTGCTGCTGCGCAGGCTCGGCAAGGGCAAGGACCTCGACCGGATGCGCACCGAGGACTGGTTGCGCGGCCTGTACGGCGACAAGGTCTGGAGCCTGCTGCTCGCCCCGATGTTCGGCGCCAAGTTCGGTTCGGCGTTCGGCGACGTGCCCGCGCTGTACCTCTGGGAGCGGCTCGGCCGGGAGAGCAACAAGTCCGTCCGCGGTTACCCCGGCGGCGGCTACCAGAGCGTGATCGACGCCCTGCGCGCGTCCATCGAGGCCGGCGGTGGCGAGGTCCGCACCTGCGCGCCCGTGCGGCTGCTGGAGGCCGGACCTGACCGCGCGCTCGTCACGCTGGCCGACGGCGAGACGATCGAGGCGGACCACGTGGTCTCCACGGTCCCGCTGCCGGCGTTGCGGGCCATCGCGGACCCCGACCTCGCGCCGCGGCTGCCCGACGTGCGCCTGCCCTACCAGGGTGTCGTCAACACGCTGTTCTTCCTCCGCAAGCCGTTGTCCGGCCACTACTGGGCGCCGGTGCTGCGGTCGAGCACGGAGTTCGACGGCGTGATCGAGATGTCCGCGCTCACCGGCACCGAGCGCTACGACGGCCGGTACCTCGTGTACGTCATGCACTACACCGACCGCGAGTCCGCGCTGTACCGCGAGGACGACGACGCGATCGCCGCCAGGTGGACCGACCAGCTGCTCAGCCTCCACAAAGGACTGACGCGCGCCGACGTCGACGAGGTCCGCGTGTTCAAGGCGCCGTTCGTCGAACCGGTCTACCCGCTCGGCTACCTCACCGAGCGGCCCGCCGTCGAGGTGCCCGGCACCCGGCTGCTGCTCGCCACCACGGCCCACGTCTACCCGAACGTCACGAGCTGGAACTCGAGCGTCGAGCTCGCCGGCACGGTGACGGCCCGCCTCCTGCACGACATCAGCAGATCATCGACTCAGGAGCACACCGCATGGTCAGCAGAATCGGCGCGGTGATCGCAGCACTCACGATCACTGCGGTCAACCTCGTTTCCTCCCAAGCCGTTCAGGCCGACCCGGCGCCGCTGCTGCCCGATCTCCGGCAGGCACCCGTCGGCTGCCCCGGAGGCTTCTCCGGCAACCCGCTCACGTGCCGCGCCTGGGACGTCTGCATGGTGCAGGACAGCACGCAGACCCGTGGCGGGTGCGTGCACTCCGGCGGCCCGATCAGCTCGGTCCGCCTCCGGTTCACCACGTCGATCGACAACATCGGCGACGGCCCGTTGCTGCTGCAGGCCCGCCGTTCGAGCGTCAACGAGCCGACGATGAGGGTCCGGCAGGCCATCCAGTCCGGTGTGGACGGATCGATCCCGCGCTCGTTCGACCTGGCGCAGCGCGACACCCCGGCCGGCGCCTACTACGAACCGGCCGAGACCCACGAGCACTGGCACCTGCTCGGGTTCGAGTACTTCCAGCTGCGCAAGCCGGACGGCGAAACCGTGGTGACGGACCGCAAGAACGGCTTCTGCCTCGGCGACCGCTACGTCCTGGACGACGAGCTCGACCACCGGCCGGACGATCCGGCGAGCCCGGCCGGTCTCCTCGCGCAGAGCCTGGACGGTCACATGTGCGAGCACCACAACCCGGCCGCGCTGAACGTGATGTTCGGGATCTCCGTCGGGTCCGGTGACGACTACAAGCGCGAGGTCGACTTCCAGTGGCTGGAGCTGACCCATGTGCCGTCCGGTGTGTACGACGTGGTCAACATCGTGAACTCCGACCGGATGTTGCTGGAGAAGAACTACGACAACAACGCGTCGTCGATCGCGATCCACCTCCAGTGGCCGCGAGGCGCGACGGAAGCGCCCTCGCCGATCGAGGCCCCGCCGACCGTGCGCCTGATCCGCAGCTGTCCGGGCAAGGTCCGCTGCGCGGAGTCGCTTGGTTAGCGCAATTCACTATACGAACAAGAGGGGTACTCGTACGACGAGTACCCCTCTTGTTCGTATGGGGCCTTTAGCACGCAGGTAACTAAAGACACAATCCTAACTCTGCGGAACCGAAAGCGATCACGCATAGCACGCGTGCGGGCAATCGCGCAATTCCCCCTCGGGAACATCAAATTTTCAATCATGTCAATAGGCCGAGCGGTGCAATATTGATCACAGCGCGAGGTGCCGCACGCAACCCCACTGGCTCTTGACCAGGCCAGGTATCGAGTTGAGAGAATTCACGTCGCGATTCCACCCCAACAGGACAGGGATCAACCTGTTTCCCCTGCCAAACAGGAGACCCCCACTTGAGTGCCACAAGCGTCTCATTACGCGATTTCGCTGTCGGCCAACTAAACAACCTATTGCGCGCCGTTGGATTGGCAAAGTCGGCGGACAGGTCCACAAAGTTGCTGGGTGAGGCATTGGGACCAGGGTGTTTACGTCCGCTTTCGGCAGTTCCCCATTGGCCGTCGAACGTGGCCGACGATCACACTCCCGTTGAATTCTCGGTTGCTTTGGCCCAGAACGAACCCCCCGCCGTCCGCATGATCGTCGAGTCGATCGCGGACGAGCCGGACCGGCGGGCCAACCTCGCCGCGGCACTGGGCGTCCTCGACCGGCTCAGCGAGCAGTACCAGCTGGACGTCCGACGGCTCGACATGGTGCGTGACCTGTTCCTGCCGGCAGACCCCCAAGGCGACTTCGCGTTCTGGTACGCACTGATCGTCCAGCCGGACGTGGCGCCCGCGATCAAGGTCTATCTCAACCCCGAGGTGCGCGGCCCTGAGCACGCGACCGGGCTGGTCCGCGAGGCACTCGACCGGCTCGGGCTCGGCGCGGCCTACGCCACCGTGGCCGAGCACGCGTTGCGGCGCGAGGGGCTCGACCGGTTCTCCTTCTTCGCCCTCGACCTCATGGACGAGCAGCGGGCGCGCGTGAAGACCTACGTGTCGCATGACAACGCCGAGACCGCGGACGTGGTGCACGCGGCCTCCGCGGCACCCGACGTGGATCTGGACCTCCTGGCGGACGTGGTCAAGCTGGCGTGCGGCAGCACGGGACCGTTCACCCGCCGCCCGCTCATGTCCAGCTACAACTTCCTGGCCGGCGACAGCGACCGGCCGAGCGGCTACTCGCTCTACATCCCCGTGCGGGACTACGTGCAGGACGACCTGGAAGCGTGTGAGAGGGTTCTCACGATCATGACCAGGTGCGGGCTCGACACGACTCCTTTCGTGCTGGCACTGGCGAGCATCGTCCGCCGGCCACTGGGCGAGGGGGTCGGTCTGATCGCCCATGTGTCGCTGCGCCTGGGCAAACCTCGACCTGGAGTGACGGTGTACCTGTCGTCGGAGGCGTACGACGTCACACCACCACGAACAAAAGCCATGTCGAGTTAGGAAAGGCGCGCCGTGGAGCCCTACCGGATCAAGGTCGTCGAGCCCATCCCCATCACCACCCGCGACTACCGGGAACGCAGGTACGCCGAAGGCGGGTACAACCAGTTCAACCTCACCGCGGACGACGTCACGATCGACCTGCTGAGCGACTCCGGCACGGGTGCCCTCTCGGCGGAGCAGCAGGCGGCCGGCATGCGCGGCGACGAGACCTACGCCGGTGCGCGGTCGTGGTTCCGGTTCCGCGAGGTGGTCGCGGAGCTCACCGGCTTCGAACACATCTTCCCGGTGCACCAGGGCCGTGCGGCGGAACGGATCCTGTTCACCGCGCTGCTCAAGCCCGGCCAGATCTCCATCAGCAACACACATTTCGACACGACCCGCGCCAACGTCGAGATCGCGGGCGGCGTGGTGCGGGACCTCCCCTGCCCGGAGGCCAAGGACCTCGAGAGCGACGAGCCGTTCAAGGGCAACATCGACCTCGTCGCGCTCGAAGACGCGTTGAGCGGACCGGACGACGTCGGCCTGGTGCTCATGACGATCACCAACAACGGCGGCGGCGGGCAGCCCGTCTCGATGGCGAACCTCAAGAAGGCGAGCAAGTTGTGCCGCAAGTACGGGGTGCCGTTCATCCTCGACGCGGCGCGGTTCGCCGAGAACGCCTGGCTCGTCACACAACGCGAAGAGAAGTACCGCGGCCACAGCCCGCGTGACATCGCGAAGAAGGCGTTCCGGCTGGCCGACGGATGCGTGGTCAGCCTGAAGAAGGACGGCATCGTCCACATCGGAGGGTTGCTCGCCCTCAACAACACCGAGCTGGCCAAGCAGTGCGAGCTGCTGCTGATCGCCACCGAGGGGTTCCGCACCTACGGCGGGCTTTCCGGCCGCGACCTCGACATGTGCGCGCAGGGCCTGATGGAGGTCACCGACCCGCTGTACCTGCGCGAGCGCGCGGACGCCACCGCGTACCTCGCCGAGTGCGCGCGACAGGCCGGAGTGGACAGTGTGCAGCCGACCGGCGTGCACGCCGTGTACCTCAACGCGGGCAAGCTGTTGCCGCACATCCCGCCGCACCGGTTCACCGGCCACGCGTTGGCCTCGGAGCTGTACCTCGCGGGCGGGATCCGTTGTGCCGAACTGGGTTCGCTCTACCTGGGGGAGATCACCGAGGACGGCGAGCTGATCACGCCCGCGCCGTTCGAACTGGTGCGCCTGGCGATCCCGCGCCGCGTCTACACCCGCAGCCACCTGGAGTACGTGGCCGAGACGCTCGCGGGGATCGCCAAGAATCCCGAGCGGGTCCCCGGTTACCGGCTCACCGAGGCACCCGTCATGCTGCGACCGTTCCGCTGCCGGTTGGAACAGGTCAAGTAACTAAGCGACCGCCCTGTTGGCGTTTGGCGTCTGCAAGTACCACCAACCCAACATCAACAAGCCGCTGACTACACCCAACTCGCTCCACCGGGAGAGCGAGTTGGGTGTAGTCAGCGGCGTTTCGATCAAGAGTTGGTGGTACTTGCAGACGCTTTCAGGCGACCGCGTGGTCGAGCTTGCTCATCGCATGCTCGATCACGCGGGCCAGAACCGTCTTGCACGACTCGCGGTCGCGGGCGTCGCACAGCACCAGCGGCACGTTGTCGCCGACGTCGAGCGCGTGCCGCACCTCGTCCTCGCTGTAGGAGTGGCCGCCCTCGAAGCAGTTCACCGCGACCACGAACGGGATCCCGCGGCGTTCGAAGAAGTCGATCGCCCCGAACCCGCCGTCCAGCCTGCGGGTGTCCACGAGCACGACCGCGCCGATCGCCCCGTAGGACAGCTCGTCCCACATGAACCAGAAGCGGTCCTGGCCCGGCGTGCCGAACAGGTACAGCACGACCTCGGGGTTGATCGTGATGCGGCCGAAGTCCAGCGCGACCGTCGTCGTGGTCTTGCCCTCGACGCCGGCGAGGTCGTCGATCTGCGTGCCCGCCTCGGTGAGCAGTTCCTCGGTCCGCAGCGGCGTGATCTCGCTGACCGCGCCGACCATCGTCGTCTTGCCGACGCCGAACCCGCCCGCCACCACGATCTTGACGGAGGACGGGACGAGCAGCTCTTCTCTCGGCTGCTCAGATTGCACGGACACCATCAAGCACCTTCTGGAGTAGGTTCAGGTCCGGCGCGGTCGCCAAGCGGGACGGATCGCTGGTGATGACGTCGCCACGTTGGATCAGGTCACTCAGCAGCACCTTCGCCACGACGAGCGGCGCGTGCAGGTACGCGGCGACTTCGGCCACGGACAACGGTTTCCGGCACAGTCTGATGATCTCGAGGTGCTCGACGGACAGCGAGCTGGTCTCGGTCGACGTGCGGATCGACCGGACCTGGGTGGCGAGGTTCAGCCGGCCCCACGTCGGCCTGGTGCGGCCGCTCACCAACGCGTAGGGGCGAACCAGCGGGCCCGCGGCCTCGTCGTACCACCAGTCCGAGGAACGCGGGCTCATGACAACCCGATGTGGCCGGGGACGCGCGGCGAAGCCATGGTTCGCGGCGCCGAGGACAGGTAGCTGCCCACGCGCTTCACGAGCATGTTCATCTCGTAGGCGATCATGCCCATGTCCGCGTCCTCATCACCGACGACGGCGAGGCAGGCGCCCTGCCCGGCCGCGGTGACGAACAGGTGCGCGTGCTCCATCTCGACGATGGTCTGGCGGACCTGGCCGCCGCCGAAGTGCCGGCCGGTGCCGCGGGCGAGCGACTGGAACGCCGACGCCATCGCCGAGAGGTGGTCGGAGTCGTCCTTGGACAGTTCGGGAGAGCGGGCGAGCAACAGGCCGTCCGCGGAGAGCACCACCGCGTGCCTTGCGCCGATCACTCTTGCGACGAGGTCGTCCAGCAGCCAGTTGAGCTCGGGGTGCCCGCCGGTCAGGTCGTCGTCCACGGAAGCAGCCTTTCAGTCGTGGGTGTGATCACGGTTCGACGGCGTCGTCGGCCTGGCGGGCAGTACGGGTGCCCTGCTGGAAGGCCGACATGCCGTCGCGAGTTCGTTCCGCCCGTTCCTCGGTGTTGACCTCGGTGAAGTCGGGCTCCGGCCGGTGGTCGTCGTTCGCCAGCTGCGGCACCAGGTGCTGCTGCCGGCGGCGGCGAGGCAGCTCCGGCCGGGTGTCCTGACGCGGCGCTTCACCTGCCTGGGGGGCCTCGGCGGGCCAGGGGTCGGGCTGGCGGTCTGGTACGGGCAGCACGCCGACGATGCTGCCGCTGCCGTGGTCCTCGGCCCGGCGGGAGTCCGGGACGTTTCCCACTCCTCCCCCTGCCCAGAACTCGTCCAGTCCCGGGGTGGACCTGGCGTCGAGCACGACGTCCTCGGCCTGCGGGAGCGCGGTCTGCGCGAGCGTCTGCTGCCGGAACGTCGGCTTGGGCATCTGCACGGGTTCCGCGGGGTCGACCACGCCCGCGTCGCCGACGATCAGGTCGGACGGGACCAGCACCAGCGCGATCGTGCCGCCGGACGGGCAGTCGCGCAGCTCGACGTGGATGCCGCGGCGGGCCGCCAGCCGGGCGACGACGAACAGGCCGAGGCGGGACTCGCCGCGCAGGCGCATCGCCTCGAAGTCCGGCGGCGCGGCCAGCATCTTGTTGTGCTGCTCGCGGTCATCGGGCTTGATGCCGAGACCGTGGTCCTCGATCTCCAGGACGAGACCCTGCGGCACCTCGCTGCTGTGCACCTCGACCTGCGACCGCGGTGAGGAGAACGAGGTCGCGTTGTCGACCAGCTCGGCGATCAGGTGGATCGTGTCCGCGACGGCGGCACCGACCAGCGCCACCTCCGGCACCGGGTGCACCTTCACGCGGGCGTACTGCTCGGTCTCGGCGACCGCGGCGCGCACGACGTCGAGCATGCGCACGGGCTTGCGCCACTGCCGTCCCGGCTGCTCGCCGGTCAGGATGATCAGGTTCTCGGCGTTGCGCCGCGCACGGGTGGCGAGGTGGTCGAGCTGGAAGAACGCGTCGAGGTGGTCGGGGTTCTCCTCCTCGCGCTCCAGCTTGTCGAGGATCTTGAGCTGGCGGTGCACCAGGCCCTGGTTGCGGCGCGCGATGTCGAGGAAGACCCGGTTGACGCCCTCACGGGTCTGGCTCTCCTTCACCGCCGCGGCGACGGCGGTGTACTGCGCGGCGTTGAACGCGTCGGCCACCTGACCGATCTCGTCGTTGCCGTAGTCGAGCGCGGGAACCTCGGCGGCGACGTCGACGTGCTTGCCCTCGCGCAACCGCTCGACGATGTCCGGCAGCCGTTCGTGCGCGAGCTTGAGCGAGTCGCTCTTCAGGCTGGTGAGCCGGACGATCAACGCCTTGTTGACCAGCCGGCTGGACACCCGCACGGCGACGAAGATGCCCGCGATCACGGCGATCAGCGCGATCAGACTGCCGATCATCACCGTGGTGAACTTGTTCTTGCCGTTGGCCATGGCCACGTTCACGGCGCCGTCGGACTGCTCCTGCACCAGCTTGGTCAGCTCGGCGGACACCGCGCGGTCGGCGTTCTCCCAGTCGGTCACCCCGACGGACTGCCCGATGGGTCGTTCCGCGTTCTGCAGCAGGCGGTTCTCGAGGGTCACCAGCTGCTGCCACTGGGCGCTGGCGACGACCGACTTGAAGTGCTCGCGCACGTTCGGCAGGGCGTAGGGCTCGATCGAGTTGAGCGAAGACCGGTACGCGCCAACGAGATAGACGAACTCGCGGTGCTCCTCCGGCGTGAACCTGCCCACCGCCAGCGCGCCCGCGGCGACCGAACCGGCGCGCGACATCGAGTCGGCGGCCTGGAAGTACTGCACCGCGGCCAGCGCGCCCTGCACCGTCTCGGCGTCCGGCACGATGCGGGCCTGCGTGTTGAACAGCGCCGCACCGGCGTCGAGCACGCTGTTGTAGTAGCGGTAGATCTCGGGCTTGGACGCGGTACCGGCCTCGAGCGCGGCCCGCTGCTGCGGAAGCTGGTCCAGCAGCCCGTTGAGCTTGCCGATCCCGTCGACGACCTCCTGCGGCGCCTGGGAGGCGAGCTCGGCGAAGGCGGCCTTCATCTTGCCGAGGTCCACGTCGGTGTCCTGCTGCTGCTTGATCAGCGCCGTGGTGCTGGAACCGGGCTTGCTCAGGCTGGTCATGCTGAGCTCGCGTTCCTTCTGCAGCGACGCGAACGACTGGACCGCCGGGATCGACGCGTCTCGCACACCGGAGGCGACCAGCTGCAGGTAGAGACCCTCGAACACGGTGTAGGACGAGAACAGTGCCCACATGGCCAGAAGGACGATGCTGGGAACGACCACCACACCAGTGAGCCGTGAACGAATTGTCTTGTAATTCGTATCAGGCGCAGTCTTCAGCTTCACAACGCTCCACGACCACCCGAATTGGCGACGGAAAGATAGCACTGCAAGATCAACTCGATCAACAGGCGATGATCTTGGGGTTGGCGTAGAGAGTACTCAGTCGGATGACCACCGCAACACCCCCTGGCGTCGGGTCTGGCCTCATCCCTGACCTGCTCTTGTCGCGCGTGAACACGCTCTCGCAGGTAGAACGGTCACCAATGCTTGTTCGGGCACGCACGATGCCAACTGGGCTTTCTCGAACCGAACTCGACAAACACGGTGTTATTGGCAGCCAACTTGACATTCCGAGCGAAATCTTCTATCGCAATAACGCATTGCAACCGAGTGTCGCGTTCCGTCACCGGTGGCTTTCCACACATTCGAACGTGCGTGCGCCGTGCGGCAGGTCGTCGGAGTCGAGCCGACCTCGGTTTATCGTGGAGGAATGGCATCCGTGCACCCGCCCGGCCTGACGAGGTTCCGGACGCACGACCTCCCGGGCTCGCGCCGGCTCGCCGGGTGGGAGGAGCACAACGCCCGCGCGCTGGTCGGCCTGCGGGCGCGCCCCTTCGGCGACCGGCCGTTCGACGGCACGGAGGTCAACCTCACCCTGCCCCGGCTGCAACTGGCGCGGGTGAGCGGATCGCCGCACGCCGTCGAACGGGACGTCCGGCAGATCGCCGAACACCCGGCCGACGGCGTGGTCGTCTACTTCGCGCTGGCCGGTGCGAGCGAGTTCGAGCACCGCGGTGGCCGTGAGCTGGTCGTGCCGGGGCAGGGGCTCGTGGTGGACGGCGACCAGCCGTTCCAGCGGGCCTTCTCCCACGGCCTGACCGAACTCGTGCTGAAGGCGCCGCGCACCCTTGTGCGCCGGACCAGGCCCGTTCGGCCACAGGTGTTCAGCTTCCAGGACAACGCGCACGCGCAGGCGCTCGTCACCGCGCTGTCCGCAGCCCTGCGCGGCGGCCCGGCGGACTGGGACGGCCTCGACCACGTCGCGACGAGCCTGCTCGGCACGTTGCTCGGCGGTGACCGCTCGGACACCGGCGACCTGGCCGCGGCGCACGCGTACATCGCCGCTCATCTGGCCGACCAGGACCTGTCCGCGAGCCGGATCGCCGCCGCGATCGGGTACTCCGAACGGCATCTCTCGCGGTTGTTCGCGCGGTCCGGGCAGAGCGTCCCGCAGGCGGTGCTCACGGCCCGGCTCGACGCCGCCCGGTGCCTGCTCGCCGAGCCGATCTCGCTGGCCGAGATCGCCTCCCGCAGCGGTTTCGCCTCGCAGGCCCACTTCTCGCGGACCTACCGGGCGCGGTTCGGCACCCCGCCGTGCAAGGACCGCCGCGACTAGGGTTTTTGCCTGTTTCCGCCACGTCCGGCGTCAGGGGCCCTCACGGCGGCGCCGGGCTGTCACGGTGTGCGGCATGGTGACTTTCCACGACGGTCTCGCCGACACGTCCCCGCCGACGCACACCGTGGTCGAGACCGATGTGCTGATCGTGGGATCGGGCCCGGCAGGGGCCTCCGCGGCGCTCTTCCTGTCGACGCTCGGCGTCCCGAACATCATGATCACGAAGTACCGGTGGACGGCCAACACCCCTCGCGCGCACATCACCAACCAGCGCACGATGGAGATCTTCCGCGACGTCGGCATCGAGGACCAGGTGCTCGCGGACGCCACGCCGCACCACCTGATCGGCGACACGGTGTTCTGCACCTCGATCACCGGCGAGGAGATCGGCCGCATCCTGACGTGGGGCAACCACCCCGCCCGGCACGCCGACCACGCGCTCGCGTCACCGTCGCTCAACTGCGACATCCCACAGACCTACCTGGAACCGATCCTCGTCCGCAACGCGACGGCGCGCGGCACGCAGACGCAGTTCAGCACCGAGTACCTGGGCCACTCGCAGGACGCCGACGGCGTGAGCGTGCGAGTGCTGAACCGGCTCACCGGCGCCGAGTACACGATCCGCGCGAAGTACCTCATCGGTGCGGACGGCGCCCGGTCCGCGGTGGCGGCCGATCTGGACCTGCCTTACGAGGGACGGATGGACGTCGCCGGGTCGATGAACATCACCTTCAAAGCGGACCTCTCCGACCTCTGCCGGCACCGTCCTTCGGTGCTGTACTGGGTGATCCAGCCCGGCGCGAACGTCGGCGGCATCGGCGCGGGCCTCGTGCGGATGGTGCGGCCGTGGAACGAATGGCTGATCGTCTGGGGCTTCGACCTCGCACAGGGCGTTCCCGAGGTGACCGAGGACGACGCGCTGCGGATCGTGCGCAACCTCGTCGGCGATCCCGCCCTCGACGCGGAGATCACCGGGATCTCGTTGTGGGGCAACAACGAGCAGTACGCCACCCGGTTGCAGCAGGGGCGGGTGTTCTGCGCCGGCGACGCGGTGCACAAGCACCCGCCGAGCAACGGGCTCGGCTCCAACACCTCGATCCAGGACTCCTACAACCTGGCGTGGAAGCTGGCGACCGTCCTCAACGGACAGGCGGGGCCGTCGTTGCTCGACACCTACTCCGCGGAGCGTGCTCCGGTGGCACAGCAGATCGTGTTGCGCGCCAACAAGTCCGCTCGCGAGTTCGGCGCGTTGTTCGAGGCGCTCGGTCTCGACGCGGCCCAGTCGGCCGAGCAGATGCACGCGCAGATCGAGGAGCGCAAGGACGTCAGCCCGGCCGGTGCCGCCAAGCGCGCCGCCGTGCGGGAGGCCATGGAGCTGAAGAACTACGAGTTCAACGCCCACGGCGTGGAGATGGGCCAGAGCTACCGGTCCAGCGCCGTGGTTCCCGACGGCACGACCCGCCCGGAACCGGAGCGCGATCCGGAGCTCTACTACGAGCCGTCGACGTGGCCGGGAGCCCGGTTGCCGCACGCCTGGGTCGGTGACAGCACGCGCAAGCACTCCACGCACGACCTGGTGCCGTACGGCGAGTTCACGTTGCTGACCGGGATCACCGGCGAGGCGTGGGCCGACGCGGCGCAGAAGGCGGCCGACCGGCTCGGCGTGCCGGTGCGGGCCGTGGTCATCGGTCCCGGACGCGCGGTGACGGACCTCTACTTCGACTGGTCGCGACTGTCCGGTGTGGACGAGGACGGGGCGGTGCTGGTGCGTCCGGACAAGCACGTCGCCTGGCGCAGCCAGGCGCTGCCCACCGATCCCGAAGCCGAACTGATGTCCGTTCTGACCACGATCCTCAGCCGGGAGGAGAGCGCGTGAAGTTCGAGCACACCACCCTCGGCCAGCGCGTCCTGTTCGGCACGGGCGAGGCGGCCGCGAACCTCGCCGCGGAGGTCGAACGGCTGGGTGCCCGGCGCGTCCTGCTGATCGCCGAGGACGCGCACGAGGTGACCTCGAAGATCGACGTGGTGGCGCACTGCGCGGACGTGGCGCCGCACGTCCCCGTCGCCAACGCCGAACGCGCTCGGGCACAGGCCGCCTCGTCCGGCGCGGACCTGCTGGTGAGCGTCGGTGGCGGATCCACGACCGGACTGGCCAAAGCCGTCGCGCTGACCACCGGCCTGCCGATCGTCGCCGTGCCCACCACCTACGCGGGTTCCGAGGCGACCAACGTCTGGGGCCTGACCGAGTCCGCGCGCAAGACCACCGGCACCGACGACCGAGTGCTGCCCGTGACCGTCATCTACGACGCGGCGCTCACCGAGTCGTTGCCCGGCGACATGGCGATCGCCTCCGGCTGCAACGCGCTCGCGCACTGCGTCGACTCGATGTGGGCTCCACGCACCGACCCGATCAACCAAGCCCTTGCGGTGGAAGGCATTCGCGCGTTGAGCAGCGGGCTTCGGCGGATCACCACCCCGGACGGCCGCGAGCAGACCCTTTACGGCGCCTACCTGTCCGCCGTGGCGTTCGCCTCCGCGGGATCCGGGCTGCACCACAAGATCTGCCACGTCCTGGGCGGCGCCTACGACCTCCCGCACGCCGCGACCCACACGGCGATTCTCCCGTACGTGCTGGCGTTCAACGCTTCCGCGGCACCACAGGCAGCCGGCCGGATCGCCGAAGCGCTCGGCACCGACCTGATCTCCTTCTACGACGACATCGGCGCCTCCCACGTGCTGCGCGGTGTGCCCGACGTCGCCGAAGCCGCCCGGCTGATCCTGCCGTCCGTGCCCCCGTCGAACCCCCGCCCGGTCACCGAGGACGACCTGACCGCACTGCTCGCCGCCGCGCAGGCGGGCCGGAACCCGTGGAGCCGAGCATGACCGTCTCTGCCGAAGTTCAGGCGCAGCAACAGATCGAGGAACGCCTCACCGCTGAGGTCGTCGCGTCGTTCTCCCGGACCCCGGACCCGCGGCTGAAGGAACTGCTGGAGTCGTTGACGCGGCACCTGCACGCGTTCATCCGCGAAGTGCGCCTGACGGAAGAAGAATGGACTCGGGCCATCGAGTTCCTGACCGCGGCCGGCCACATCACCGACGAGAAGCGGCAGGAGTTCATCCTGCTGTCCGACGTGCTCGGCGCGTCGATGCAGACGATCGCGGTGAACAACGAGGCGCACGGGAACGCCACCGAGGCGACCGTCTTCGGGCCGTTCTTCGTGGAGCGGTCGCCACTGGTGGGCAACGGCGGCAACATCGCCGCGGGCGCCCCCGGAACCCCGTGCTGGGTCGAGGGATCGGTCCGCGACACCGACGGGAACCCGATCGCGGGCGCCCGGATCGAGGCGTGGGAGGCCGACGAGGACGGCCGCTACGACGTGCAGTACCCCGACGACCGCGTGTCCGGCCGCGGCCACCTGTTCTCCGAGCCCGACGGCACGTTCGCGTTCTGGGGCGTGACCCCGACGCCGTACCCGATCCCGGACGACGGCCCGGTCGGCACCCTGCTGGAGGCGACGCGCCGGTCCCCGATGCGCGCCGCCCACCTGCACTTCATGGTCACCGCGGACGGCTTCCGCACCCTCGTCACGCACGTCTTCGTCGAGGGCGATCCGCAGTTGGAGATCGGCGACTCCGTGTTCGGCGTGAAGGAATCCCTCGTCAAGCGGTTCGCCGAACAGCCACCGGGAACCCCCGCTCCCGACGGCAGGGCCCTCGCCGACCTGGCGTGGACCCGTACCCGCTTCGACGTCGTGCTGGCACCCCGCTGACTCAGGAGGGCGCGCCCGTCCAGTCCCTGTTCACGTTGCCACTCCCCCTTCACCAGTTACTTGTGACGGCAGGACCAGGCCCCCAGCCCCGTCCTGCCGCCACAACCCCCCAGAACCCGACGGTGACCGACCAAGTCCCCGTCTGGAACCAGCATCGCGCCGCCAGGAGCAGCACGGCAGGGGTCTCCCGTCTCCCGATCGGGCAGGCGACGGGAGACGCCTGGGAATCGGCCGGGCGGCCCAGCAGACTTCGAACTGTGCAGCCAGACGTCTGCCCGCACCGACGCCCTCGGGACTGGGCCTGCGACAACCGGCTCAGTAGTCTGCAACGACCGCCGCTGGTGG
Organism: Lentzea kentuckyensis; assembly: GCF_002150765.1. GTDB lineage: Bacteria > Actinomycetota > Actinomycetes > Mycobacteriales > Pseudonocardiaceae > Lentzea > Lentzea kentuckyensis. The sequence goes on along the minus strand of NZ_MUYM01000015.1, from coordinate 187,277 downwards.
TCAGGCGGGTGCTGAGGGGTGTGGGGGCGGGGACTCATGGCTGAGCAGTCGGATGTCTTTGGTGTGGAACTGCGGCGCCTGCGCACCGCGGCGGGCCTGTCGCTGGCGACGCTGGCGCAGCAGGTCCACTACAGCAAGGGCTATCTGGGCAAGATCGAGACTGGACTGAAGCAACCAGGTGTTGATCTGGCCCGGCGCTGTGACGCGGTTCTCGGAGCCGGTGGACGGCTGGCCTGCCTCGTGGACCAGCCCACACCCGCGAGCCCGCCGGCAGCCGTCGCGGCCGACGGCGACGGCGAAGTGTGGGTGATGAGCATGGCTCCGGATGGTTCGAGCTGGATGGTTCCGATGCCTCGGCGCGAGGCGATCGCGACGGGCGCGGCCTCGTTGCTCGGGCTGACCCTGGGCGCTCCCCGCAGCGCTTCGGCGTCGGCGGCGCACGACGGCACGCTCGCGGCGTTCCGTTCACTGTTCGCCCAGGTCAGGCAGCTCGGACAGACCACGAGCCCCAGCGTCGTGCTGCCGATGGTCACCGTGCACACCCACACCCTGCGCGGGATGGCGAACGGCGCGCCCACGCCGGTCCGTGAGCAGTTGCTCGGCCTGGCCGCCCGCTACAGCGAGTACGCGGGGTGGATGGCCCAGGAGGCGGGCGACGACCGGGCCGCGATGTGGTGGACCCGCAACGCCGTCGAGATGGGCGCCGCGGCCGGTGACACCGAACTGGCCACGTACTCGCTGATCAGGCAGGCGTTGATCACGCTCTACCGCGACGACGCCGTGGGCACCGTCGACCTGGCCCAGCAGGCGCAGGCCGCGCCCGGCACGTCGCCGCGGGTCCAGGGACTCGCCGCGTTGCGCGAGGCACAGGGACACGCCCTGGCCTGCGACTACGACAACTGCCAGCGCGCACTCGACCGCGCCGCCGCCCTGCTCGACAAGGCCGACGCCGCCAGCGGCATGACGATCGGCTCGGCCTCGGTCAGCGGCGCCGACCTGAACAGCCTGGTCGCCGCCTGGTGCATGCACGACCTGGGCCGGTCCCGCGAGGCGGCGGACGTCTTCGACCGGCAGCTGTCCCTGGTGCCCGACACCGCCCACCGCACCCACGCGCGCTTCGGTGCCCGCCGCGCCCTCGCCTACGCCGCCGCCGGCGACATCGACCACGCGAGCGCCCTGGCCACGAAGGTCCTCGACGCCGCCGACCTGGTCGACTCGGCCACCGTCCGGCAGGACCTGAAGCGCCTGGCCCGCCTGCTCGGCCGCGAACGCGACCACGCCGCCGTCCGCGACGTGTACCCCCGGCTCAACGCCGCCCTGCGCAGCCCGATTCACTGACCTGATTCACTCTGGCCTGATTCATTTCGGCGGGGGCGAGAAAACCGCTGATGCACGCACGATGGGGGCTTTGAAGTGTCCGATGCGGCCATTTTCCAGCGTCGGTTCGAGGCGCTGGCCGCGAACGTCGAGGACTTCATCCGGGGCAAGCCCGAGGTGGTCCGGCTGGCACTGGTGTGCCTGCTCGCCGAGGGCCACCTGCTGATCGAGGACGTACCGGGCGTCGCGAAGACCTCGCTGGCCAAGGCCATCGCCCGCTCGGTGGCGGGCGCGGAGGTCAAGCGGATCCAGTTCACCCCGGACCTGCTGCCGTCCGACGTGACCGGCGTGCAGGTCTACGACCAGGGCCGCTCGCGCTTCGAGTTCCGCCAAGGCCCGGTCTTCACCCACATCCTGCTCGGCGACGAGATCAACCGCGCCTCCCCCAAAACCCAGTCCGCGCTGCTCGAGGTGATGGCCGAGGGCCAGGTGACCGTGGACGGCCGCCCCGTCCCGGTCCCGTACCCGTTCCTGTGCATCGCCACCCAGAACCCGGTGGAACACCAGGGCACCTACGCCCTGCCGGAAGCGCAGCTGGACAGGTTCATGATGCGCATCAGCATCGGCTATCCCGAGAACCTGGACGACGAGGTCAGCATCCTGTCCTACGGCGTCACCCGGCGCCGCCCGGACGAACTCAAGTCCGTGATGGAGCTCGACGACCTGCGTCTCATGATCCGCGCGGTGCGCGACCAGCGGGTGGCCGACAACCTCCGCGAGTACGTCGCCCGGCTGATCCGGGCGACCAGGGTGCACCCCGACGTCGAACTGGGCGTGAGCCCCCGCGGCGGCATCGCACTGGTGACCGCCGCGCAGGCCTACGCGCTGGCCGCCGGCCGCCCGTTCGTGACCGCCGACGACGTCAAGGCGGTCGCGGTCCCGGTCCTCAACCACCGTCTGCTGCTCACGCCAGAAGCCCGCATCCAGCAACGCACCGCCGAGTCGATCCTCACCGAGGTCCTCGCCGCCGCGCCGGTGCCGGCCGGTGGGTGATCCGAGGTGCTGACCAGAACCGGCGCGGCGATGGCCTGCACCGCCGTCGCCCTGGTGGCCCTCGGCGTCTGGGCCGACTACCCCGAGCTGGTGACCCTGGGCCTCGCCGCCGCGGCGACCCTGCTGCTCGCGGCCGTGTGGCTGGTGGCCGCACCCCGCCTGACCGTCGTGCGCGAGGTCCGGCCACACCGCGTCTTCGAGGGCAGCGCCGCCCAAGGCACCCTGACCGTCACGAACATCGGCCGCCGCCGCAGCCCACCGCTGCTGGTCACCGAAACCGTCGGCGGCCACCGCACCACCGTGCCGGTGCCCGCCCTCGCCACCGGCGACAGCTGCACGGTGGGCTACGCGCTGCCGGCCACCAAACGCGGCCGTTACCTGATCCCCCCGGTGGAACTGGGCCACTCCGACCCGCTGCGCCTCCTGCACCGCGGCCGGCCCCGCGGCAGCGAACTCGTCGTGCACGTCTACCCGCGCGTGCACCCGCTCGCCCTGATCGCGACCGGCGGCCCGCAGGACGCCGAAGGCCCGACGAACAGCAGCGCCCCTCTGGGCGGCGCGGCGTTCCACAGCCTGCGGGAGTACGTGCCGGGCGACGACTGGCGCCGCATCCACTGGGGCGCCACCGCCCGCACCGGCACGGTGATGGCCCGCCAGGTGGTCGTGCCCGACGAACCGCGCCAGCTGGTCGTCCTCGACACGAGCGCCGCCCCCTACGCCGGTTCGTCGTTCGAGGACGCCGTCCGCGTCGCCGCGTCGTTCTGCGTCGCGGCCGAATCCACGGGTCTCCCGTTCCAGCTCCGCACAACCGGTGCCCTGAAACGGGAGTCGAGCAGCACAGCCCTGGAGTTCCTGTCCACAGTAGACACTTCCGGCCTCGGTCTCGCGACGCTCCCCGCACAGCTGCACGACGTGGTCTCCGACACCCAGGGCATCGCCCTGACCGTGGTCACCGGTCGAGTGGACGCCGAGATCGCCCAGCTGCTGATGTTGCTGCGCCCCCGCTTCCTCTCGATCAGCCTCGCCCAGCTGACCACCGCGGACCCGGTGCCGCGCCCACGCGGCGTGCTCGCCGTCGCCGCGCCGACCAGCGACCAGTTCGCCGCCGGCTGGAACCGGCTGGTGCTGCGATGAGCCGGCTGAAGCTGAGCGCGTTCGCTCCGGGCACGGCCGTCGTCGAGGTGACGCTGGCGCTCGCCGCGTCCGCCGCCGGGGCACTCGTGTACCACGAGTTCTTCGCCACGCCGGGCTACCTGCTGACACTGGGGCTGGCGTGCCTCGTCGGCGGCGTGACGGCGGTGCCGAGCCGGCGTGCGTGGACCACCCCGGTGCTGGCCGTCGCGGGGCTGGCACTGGTCCTGGTCTTCGGGGTGTTCCGCGGCGCGGGCTCCGAGGTCCTCGACGGCACGCGCGGCAGCTGGAACCGCCTGCTCGCCGTGGTGGTGCCGGCGGACCCGTGGGGCGAACTGCTGGTGGTCCCCACCCTGGTGATGTGGGCGGCGGCGTTCACATCGGTCGCGCTCGCCCGGCGAACGCGGACCGTGCTGGCACCACTGGCGCCGTCCCTGGCCGGTTTCCTGTTCGCCGTGTTCGTCGTCGGCAACCAGGCGGGCGGGCACGCGATCGCCACTGTCGTGTTCCTGGCAGCGGCCCTGTCGCTGATCGCCGTCCGCGCGCAGCGCTCCGCCGGCACCGGCACCGTCCGGACCGAACGGCGGTCACCCCGATCCGCCGGCGCCTTCGGCGTCGCGGGCCTGGTGGTCGCCGCCAGCGTGTTGTTCGGAATCGTGGGCGGTCAGGTGCTGCCGATCGCGTCAGGCCAGCACCGCTTCGACATCCGCGACCTGCTCGCGCCACCGGTCACGGGCACCGACACCCTCACCCCGCTGGCGCGGTTGAAGAGCCAGCTCAACGACAAACCCGCCCGCGAGCTGTTCACCGTGCGCCTCGACGTCGAGTCCTACACCCAGGTCGACCGCATCCGCACCGCCGCGCTGGACGTGTTCGACGGCACCATCTGGACCTCCGAGGACACCTATCGCGTGGCGGGCAGCCACCTCACCGGCGACGCCGCGCTGACCAACGGCAAGCAGGTGAAGGCCCACATCGAACTGAAAGACCTCGCCGGCCCGTACCTGCCCGTCATCGGCTGGCCGTCCCGGCTGGAGGCGACCGGCGGCAACCGGGGCCTGCTCGGGTTCGCCCCGAACTCGGGCGTGCTCATCAGCACCGCGCCGAAACTGCAGGGGCTCAGCTACGACGTGACGGGTGAGATCGGCGTCCGGGACGAGGGCCTGGCACAGGCCACCGCGACGTCCGGGCACTCGCGGTCCCTTCCGGACGGTCTGCCGGAAGCCGTCCGCGCGATGGCCACCGATCGCGAGGGTCTCACCAGTTACGAAAAGCTCGTCGACCTCGAGAACAGCTTCCGGGGGCTCGGGACCGACCCGGACGGGCCGCCAGGACACTCCTACGCCGCCATCAGCCGCCTGCTGTCCGGCTCGAACACCAACGGTGGCTACGCCGAACAGCACGCCGCCGCGTTCACCGTGGTCGCCAGGTCGATGGGGTTCCCGGCCAGGGTCGCCGTCGGTTATCGCCTGCGCACCTACCGGGGTGGCGCTTTCCAGGTCAGCACCGCCGACGCCCACGCCTGGCCGGAGGTGCACTTCGCCGGCTACGGCTGGGTGGCGTTCGAGCCCACCAGCGCGGACTACACCCCTTCGCAGAACCAGCAGGCGGAGGCACCCCGGGTGGTTCCGCCGCAACCAGCCCCGCCGACCACCGCACCGCCGGCCGAGTCACGACGTGCCGAGGCCGCGGACGGGCGGGGGTTCGGCTGGCACAGCGTCCGCGACAGCACCGTGCCGGTCGTGCTCGCCGCGATCCTGTTGGTCCTGCTGGCCTGCGGGTTCGTCGCGGTCGTCAAGGCCCACCGCCGCAGACGACGGCGGCGGCACCCCGATCCCGCGGCACGCGTGCTCGGCGCGTGGCAGGAACAGATCGACCGGCTCACCGAACGGGGCATCGCGGCGCCGGTGTCGCTGACGTTCCACGAGGTCGCCCAGCAGGTCCGCGGCGTCCTCGGCGACGCCGCCGGGCTGGTCGAGGCGTCGGCGGAACTGGCGACCACGGCGATCTACGCGCCGGAACACGTCGACGAGTCCGACGCCGACGAGGCCTGGCGCCTGGTGGCCCAGCTGCACACCCGGCTCCACCGCCGGCGCGTGTCCGTGACCCGGCTGCGCGCGACGGTGGATCCACGTCCACTGTGGACGGTCTGGAGCACCGCGCGGCAACGACGTCAGGCCGGCGAACGCCTGGAAGTGGGGAGATATCGATGACCCGGCGACGTACCAGCGCACTCGTCGCGACGATGGCCGCCGCGTCGATCACCGCTGCCGTTCTCGTGGCGGGGCCGGGATATGACGCCGCGCGGGTGCGCATGCACTCCGGCGCGGTCTGGCTCGCGTCCACCCGGACCGGCGAGATGTCACTGGTCGACGGCACCACCGGCGAAGTCCGGGCGCACACCAAAGTCGCCGAGCCCGGAACCGCGCTGAGCGTCTCCCAGCAGAACTCCGCCGCCTACCTCGCGAACCAGAAGACCGGGCAGCTCAGCCGCATCGACAGCGCCACCGAGAAGCTCACCCCGTCGGGGGCCGACCTTCCCGCGAGCAACGGGCTCGTGGTGAAGACCGCTCCGAACGTCGTCTACGGCGTCGACGTCCACAGTGGAACGGTCGTGTCGGTCGACCCGCACACGATGCGATCGTCCGGTGACCGGACACGGCTGGCCGAGCGGCTTCAGCCGGACAGCGTGGTCGTGGACGGCAGGGGCCGGCTGTGGGCGATCGACGCCGGCACCGGTGACCTGGTCTGGCTCGCTGACGGGCAACGACGGTCCCGTCCCGCCAAAGCCGGGAACAGCCGCCTGACAGTCACCACGGGCCGGCCGGCACTCGTGGATCCCGAACGGGACGTCGCCGAACTCCTCCACCCCGGAACCGGAGTCGTCGCCACCACCGTGCGGCCGGGCCTGAACGCGGGCGACGTGGTCACCGTCAGCGGCTCCGCCGACCGGTCGAGAGTGCTCATCGCGAACAGCACCCGCGGCGAACTGGTCGTGTGCGCGTTCGACACCCGCTCCTGCGCGGCACCGGTGAAGGTCACCACCCCGGGCGCCGACCTCGGGACGCCGGTCGAGGTCGGCGACCACGCGGTGGTGCCGGACTACTCCACCGGAGAAGCCGTCATCGTCGATCTCACCGACGGGAGCGTGGTCTCGCAACGCCTGCTCTTCGCCGAGCCGATCCGGTTCGAGCTGGTCGTTCACGACGACGTCGTCTTCTTCAACGACCCCGGTGGCAACGCGGCCGGAGTGCTGAAGCTGACCGGTGACGTCATGACGATCACCAAGCACACCGATGCTCCCACCGGGGACGACGACATCCCGCAGCAATCCGATCCACGGGCACAGCGGGCCCAGCAGGTGACGAAGATCGATCAGCCGGAGCGCGTCCTGGCCCCCGGACTCACGAGACGACCGGACGCCCCTGCGCTGGAGCCGAAGGCGTCCATCGTGGTCAAACCCGGCAACCGGGCCGAGGTCGGCGACGAGCTCGAGCTGACCATGACGCTCCAGCCGGAGGTGAACGCCGAGGCCGACTGGCAGTTCGGCGACGGAACCGCCGGCCACGGGGCGACGGTCCGCCACAGGTGGCAGCAACCCGGCGTGCACACCGTCGAAGCCGTCGCCGTCCTCGGCTCTGGCAGGCGCGTGACGGCGAAGACCACGGTCATCGTGGATCCCGTCGGAGCACCCCCGCAGATCACCGGACTCTCCGTCCAGCGTCCCAAGCCGGTCGTCGGGGAGCTCGTGCGATTCAGCGCGGGCACCTCAGGTCGTCCGGACACGTGGGCGTGGACCGTCACCAGGTCAGGCAGGAGCCGGCCAGAGGCCACCGCCGGCACAGCCGAGTTCAGCCACAGCTTCCCCGCAGCGGGCCAGTACACCGTCTCGCTCACCGTCACGAGAGGCACGGCGACGGCCACCTCCTCGCAGGAGCTCACGGTCGCACGCGGAGCCGTGGAGGGCTGGGGCCGGGACAGGTCCGGGGTGCTGGGCATACCGGCGGCGGCGACGAGCGGCGTGATCGCGGTCGCGGCGGGAGGCTCGCACGCTCTGGCGTTGAAGGCCGACGGCTCCGTGATCGCCTGGGGTGAGAGCTCCTCGGGACAGCTGCAGGTGCCGCCGGAGGCGTCCAGCGGCGTGGTCGCCATCGATGCCGGGTTCGTGCACAGCCTGGCGCTGAAAGCGGACGGCACCGTCATCACCTGGGGCGGCAAGGACATAGCAGGGCTGGACGTGGTACCGCCTGCCGCCCAGCGCGATGTGATCGCGATCGACGCCGGTCACGACTTCAGCATGGCGTTGAAGAAGGACGGTTCCGTGGTCACCTGGGGCGGCTCGACGGGGCAGGTGGAGGTGCCGGCGGCGGCCAGGTCCGGTGTGATCGCGATCAGGGGTGGGATGATCCATTGCGCGGCGCTGAAAGCGGACGGCTCGGTCATCGTCTGGACGCCCGGCGAAAGCTGGATCGAAGACTTGCTCAAGCCACCGCTCGAGGCCCGCGCGGATGTGGTCGCCATTGCCGCGGGGGGCTGGATTTCGCTGGCGTTGAAGTCCGACGGCTCGGTCATCGGCTGGGGTGACAACGACTGGGGTCAGGCCTCGATACCGCAGGAGGCCAAGAGCGGCGTGATCGCGATCGACGCCTCCATCCAGCACAGCGTGGCACTGAAGTCGAACGGCGCCGTCATCGCCTGGGGCGAGGACGGTCTCGGACCGGTGACGGTGCCGCCGCGGTACAGCAGCGGTGTCCTGAGCGTCTCGGCGGGCCGCGGGTACACCATGGTCCTGGTGTGAGGCAACGGATGACGCCGAGAACGCTGACCGCGCTGGCCGTCGCCGCGACCGTGGCCGCCGCTGCCGTTCTCGTGGCGGGGCCGGGATATGACGCCGCGCGGGTGCGCATGCACTCCGGGGGGATCTGGCTGGCCTCCGTCCACACCGGACAGCTCACGCTGATGGACGGTGCGACCGCCGAGGTGAGGACCAAGGTGCAGGTCGCCGAGCCGGGTACCGCGCTGAGCGTCGTCCAGCAGGGCAGCACCGCCTACGCGCTGAACCAGCGGACCGGCCGGCTGAGCCGCGTCGACAGCGCCGCCGAACAGGCGTCACGACCGGTGTCCGTGCTGCCCGCGAGCGACGGGCTCATCGTGAAACCCGCGCCGGACGCACTGCACGTGCTCGACGTCCACAGTGGAACGATCGCCTCGGCCGACCTGAACACCCTCGCGTCGCGAGGCGAATCCCGGCGGCTGGCCAGGGCCGTCAAGCCGGACGATGTCGTGGTGGACGGCCGCGGTCGGCTGTGGGCGCTCGACGAGGCCGGCGACCTCGTCTGGCTGGCAGAGGGTGAGCGGCGCAGGAGTTCGGCCGCCGGCGAGCACGGCCGCCTGGCGATCACCTTGGACCAGCCGGTGGTGGTGGATCCCGAGCACGGCAGGGTCGACCTGCTCTCCCCCGAATCCGGTGCTGTCGTGCGGAGTTCGCCGGTGGGCCTGCGGCCGAACGACGCCGTGACCGTCATCGGCTCTACCGAACGGTCACGGGTGCTCATCGCGAACAGCACCCGCGGCGAGCTGATCACCTGCACGTTCGACACCGGCACCTGCGCCGAGCCCGTGCGGGTCGGCACGCCCGGCGCCGAGTTCGGGAACCCGGTCGAGATCGACAACCACGCGGTCGTCCCCGACCACTCCACCGGGCAGGCCACCGTCGTCGACCTCGCCACCGCACGGGTCGTCGCCCAGCGCGAGCTCTTCGCCCGGCCGACCCGGTTCGAGCTGTTCACCCGCGACGGCATCGTCTTCTTCAACGACCCCAACGGGGACACCGCCGGAGTGCTGGACCTCACGGGTGGCGTGCGGACGATCGTCAAGTACGCGGACGGACCCGCCGACGCCGAGGCGCCGCCGACACCGGACCCCCGCGCGCTGGCGATTCAGGTGCCGAAGACCGGTCAGCGCGTACAGCCGCCGGGACTGGGGATCGCCCGGCCGGCCGTCCAGCCCGCCACGACCAGCCCGGCGCCCCCGTTGCCCGCCTCCGGGGCGTCCATCGCGATCAGCCCGGACAGCCACGGCGTGGTCGGGGAAGAGTTCGAGCTGACCGTCGTGCTCCGGTCGCCGGCGGGCGGGTGGAACGCGCGGTGGCGGCTCGGTGACGGCACCGAGCTGTCCGGCACGACCATCCGCCATCGCTGGCGGCAGCCGGGCGTCTTCACCGTCCAAGCGACCGCCGACTTCGCCACCGGAGCGAGGGTGTTGGCGGAGGCCGTGGTGACGGTCGAACTGCCGGAGGCGCCGCCCCGCATCACCGCGCTCACCGTCCAGCGACCCAAGCCCGTGGTCGGCGAGTCGGTCCGCTTCAGCGCCACCTCGACGGGGCAGCCGGACAGCTGGGCGTGGACCGTGACCAAGCCAGGCAGGTCGACGCCCGAGGTCACCTCGCAGGCGCCCGAGTTCAGGCACGCCTTCGGCACTCCGGGCACCTACACCGTCACGCTCACCGTCACCAAGGGCGCGCGGACGACTAGTTCCACCGGACATTTCACCGTCGCGAGAGGCGCGGTCAAAGCCTGGGGCACGGACACCCACGGTCAGACGGCGGTGCCGTCGTCAGCGGGAAGCGGGGTCGTCGCGATCGCGGCCGGCGCCATGCACTGCCTGGCGTTGAAGTCGGACGGCTCCGTGATCGGCTGGGGCAGCGACGAACGCGGACAGGCCGTGGTGCCTCAACGGGCCACCTCGGGGGTCATCGCGATCTCCGCCGGCACCTTCCACAGCCTGGCGTTGAAGGCCGATGGCTCCGTGGTCGCCTGGGGTGCCAACGACGCGTCGCAAACCGACGTGCCACTGTCTGCCGAGCACGACGTCATCGCGATCGCCGCCGGTCACGACCACAGTCTGGCGTTGCGCAAGGACGGCTCGGTGGTCGCCTGGGGCGGCAACGGGAGCTATCAGTCCAGGGTGCCGCCGGAGGCGATGAGCGGCGTCACCGCGATCGCCGCCGGGAGGCTGCACAGCATGGCGTTGAAGGCGGACGGCTCCGTCGTTCTCTGGGGGCGTGCCGAACCGAACGTGCCGCCAGTACCGGTGGGGCCCGGGAGCGGTGTGGTCGCGATCGCGGCGGGGTGGTACGTCGGCATGGCGGTGAAGTCCGACGGCTCGGTCATCGGCTGGGGCAGCAGCCGTGATCAGGTGCTCCCGGTACCGGGCAACGCGATGAGCGGCGTCGTCGCCGTCAGCTTGGAGAGGCACGTGCTGGCGTTGAAGGCGGACGGCTCGGTGATCGGCTGGGGCGGAAACGGCGGGCCGGCTGTGCCTCCCGAGTACAGCACCGGCGTGCTCGCCGTCGCCGCCGGCGCGCGCTACAGCATGGTTCTGTTGTGAGACAGGAGAATGGGGGCCGATGCCGGTGACACCGCTGACGAGGCGCGCACAGCTGCTGATCGCGGTGGTCGCCGCAACCGCGTCCGTCGCGGTCGTGCTCGTGGCCGAGCCGGGCTACCACTCCGCGCGGATGCGGATGCACTCCGGCACGGCGTGGCTCGCGTCCAACCTGACCGGCGAGGCGACGCTGGTCGACGGCGCCTCCGCCGAGGTGGCCGCCAAGGTGCCGCTCGGTGAGTCGCCCGGCCCGCTGAGCATCGCCCAGCACGGCGACGCGGCCTTGGTCCTGAACCAGCTGACCGGTGCGCTGAGCCGTGTCGACAGCGCCACCCTGAAGGTCTCCCGGGCGCCTGTTTCCCTGCCCAGGAACACAGTGACCGTGCTGAAAGCCGCGCCAGACGTGATCTACGGCGCCGACGTCCACAGTGGACTGGTCACCTCGGTCGACGCCGGCACGCTGGAGGCACGGGGCGAACCGGTCCGGCTGGCCGAGTCGATCAGGCCGGAGGACCTCGCGGTGGACAGCCACGGCCGGTTGTGGGCGATCGACGAGAAGACCGGTGACCTGGTCTGGCTGAGCGGCGCCGAGCGGCGGACGCGTCCGGCCGCGACCGGGACCGCCCGCCTCGCGATCACCGGAGACCGGCCGGCCATCGTCGATCCTGGGCGAGGCACGGCCGAGCTGCTCTCTCCGGAGACCGGCGCCGTCACCCGTTCCGTCGAGACCGGTCTGAAGGACGACCACACCGTGCTCGTGGGTGGTTCCGCCGATCGGCCGAGACTGCTGATCGCGTCCAGCACCCGCGGTGAGCTGATCACGTGCACGTTCGACACCGGCTCCTGTTCCGCTCCCGTGCGGATCTCCGCGCCGGGCGCCGAACTGGGAACGCCGCTGGAGATCGGCGCCTACGCCGTCGTCCCCGACCACTCCACCGGACGGGCCGTCGTCGTCGACCTCGCCACCGCGCGAGTCGTCGCCGAGCACGAACTCTTCGGCCGGCCGACCCGGTTCGAGATCGTCGTTCGCGACGGCATCGTCTTCTTCAACGACCCCAACGGGAACATCGCCGGCGTGCTGAACCTCGCCGGAGACGTCCGGACGATCACCAAGTACACCGGAGGGCTTGAGGGCGACGTACCGCCCACCCCTGTTCCCGGTGTCCAGACGGATCAGGTGGCGACAGCCGGTCAGCGCGACCTGCCACCCGGTGTGGGACTTCCCTGGCAACCGAAGCGGACGTCACAGCCGAACCCGCCACCACCGGCACCGACCCCCGCGGCCTCCATCTCGGTCAGTCCCGGCAACCGCGGTGAGGCCGGGACCGAGTTCGAGCTGACGATGGCACTGCGACAGCCCGGTCCCGCCACGGTCCGCTGGGCATTCGGCGACGGGACCGAGGCGACCGGCACCACCGTCCACCACCGCTGGCACCAGCCGGGCCTGTTCACCGTCCGCGCCGAGGCCGTCCTCGGCACCGGGGCGAAGACGCGCGCGGAGACCACGATCACCGTGGATGCGGCGAACGCGCCTCCGTCCATAGCGCAGCTCGTCGTCCGACGGCCGAAGCCCGTGATCGGTGAGTCGGTGCACTTCAGCGCCGACACCACCGCGGAGCCGGACAGCTGGACCTGGACCGTCACCAAACCGGGCGCGCCGGCTCCGGAGGTCACCGCGCGAACCTCCGAGTTCGACCACTCCTTCCGCACGCCGGGCGTGTACACCGTCTCACTCACCATCACCAAGGGGATCCGGACCGCGCAGTCCTCACGACAGGTCACCGTCGCGCAGGGTGCGGTGAAGGCCTGGGGTTCCAACACCCACGGTGCGCTGGAGGTTCCGGCAGGTGCCGCGAGCGGGGTGATCGCGATCGACGCGGGATTCCACCACGTCCTGGCGCTGAAGTCGGACGGCTCCGTCCTCGCCTGGGGGGCCAACGACTACGCGCAGACAGCAGTACCTCCGGAGGCGTCCAGCGGCGTCGTCGCGATCTCCGCCGGGGGTGCGTACAGCCTGGCGCTGAAGGCGGACGGGACCGTCATCGGCTGGGGCTTCAACGACAACGGCGAGGCGTCGGCCCCGCCTTCCGCCCCCCGTGACGTGATCGCGATCGCCGCCGGAACGGCGTACAGCCAGGTGCTGACAGCGAACGGGTCCGTCATCGGCTGGGGCAACGAGGACGAGGGGAGGTCGATACCGCCGCCGGCGGCGAGCAGCGGTGTCAGGTCGATCGTGACCGGTACCGCGCACACCTTGGCGGTGAAGTCGGACGGTTCCGTCCTCGCCTGGGGCAGTGAGAACCGCGCGGGCGAGCAGTCGATACCGGCCGAGGCGACCGTTGGCGGTGTGCAGGCCGTTGCCGCGGGGTTCGAATGTTCCTTCGTGTTGAGGACGAACGGCTCGGTCTTCGGCTGGGGCAACCCGAGATGGGGAACGCCGGACGTACCGGACTCGGCGAAGAGCGGCGTCGTCGCGATCGATGCGAGGGATCGGCACGTCCTGGCCCTGAAGGCGGACGGGTCGGTCATCGGGTGGGGTCACAACGCCAGCGGCGAGGCGTCAGTACCACCCCAGTACGGCTCCGGCGCGCGAGCCGTCTCCGTCGGTGACGGCTTCAGCGTGGTCCTGCTGGACTCGGCCCCCGAGTGACGGCTACGAGTAGCGGGCTCGGGTGGCCTGGCGCAGCTCGCGCCAGGCCGCCGCGACCTGGCCGGGTTCACCACCGAACGCCCCCGCGCGCAGCAGTGCCGAGTCGGCGTCCAACCGCGCCGCGTTGCGTTGGTAGATGACGGAGTCGTCGTGCTCGAGCCGCACGGCGAACTCGCCAAGCGACGAGAACGGCGCGTCGTGCAGTTCGAGCAGGCTGCGCAGGAATTCGTAGTCCGCGAACGCCCACTCGAACGCGGCGCCGTCGACGACGTTGAAGAACACGCGGCTGAGCACCTGCCGCAGTTGCACACTCAAGGCCTGATGAGGAGGCGTACCGCCCCACGCGGGAAGCGCCGCTGCGTGCCGCGGGTCGACCACGTTGCGCAAAGCCAGCGCCCGCAACACGAGCGTCGACCGTCCGTCGGCACCGGTGGCCGCGGTACGGCACAACAGCCGGTGCAGCAGATCTTCGCGACCCGCGGCCACGCCCGCGACGCCGATCACGTAGGTCAGCAGCAACGCCGGGTACGCCGAAGCGTTGACCCACACGTCCTGGGCGCCGCGGTGCCACGACTCGGGGCGCAGGAAGCGTTCGACGAGAGCGGTCCACAGCTCGTCGTGGCGCCGGTCGCCGGACCGCACGCCGATGGCGACCAGCCGCAGCAACGGCGCCATGTCGTGTTCGTAGCCCGTGAGCCGCTTCTCCAGCGCGGCAGGCAGATCACTCTCGTCCAGATGCCCGGAGGTGGGGTAGCGCGATTCCGTCAGCAGTTCGAGCACCGCCGAGGCCGAGGCCTGCACGCGCTCGTGCACCGTCTGCCCCACCGGCTCGGCCAGCGCCTGCCGGAACTCGGTGACGGTGCTCCGCAGCTCGCCCTCGGCCGGCCGGTCCGGACGCTGGACCGGCGCGGCAGGCCTGGCGGCGACCAGTTCGGGCACCAGCTCGACCAGCTCGTCGACCAGCCGCGGCAGGTCGAGGTCGTCGCTGCGGTGGTGAATCCGCAGGTACTGGCACCGGGCAAGGCGCTTCAACACGTCCGGCAGGTCCGCCTCGGTGAGCGGGTCGATGCCGTCCATCAACACCGGGATCACCCGCAGCCCGCACTGGAAGGCCTCGGTGATCTCGCGACGCACCCAGTCGTCGGGCTTGTCGAGCCTGCGCACGCCCTCGCGGTCGACCGCGTGCACCCAACGGGGTCCGATGAGCGCCAGCAACACCTCGCACCGGCGCAGCCCGCTCAGGATCTCGCGGGAGAAGTCCTCGCCCAGACGGATCGACTGGCTGGCGTAGAAGACCTGGTCAGCTCCGAAGCGCGCGCTCAACTCCCGCTTGACCAGGGCAGCGGCCCACTCACCGTCACCGGTGCGGTAGTTGACGAACACGCCAGGCATCGCCCAAACCCTCTCATGGTGAGGCTCTGCGTGGAGATTACTGACCACCGCCAACGCGGTTTCCAACCCGGCGTTCCTCACGGGCCTGCTCGATGCGTTCCTCCAGCGCCTCGAACCACTCCCGCCCCGGCCGGCCGCAGCTGTCGCGGATCTCGTGCTTGAGTTCGGAGGTGTTGGCGTTCAACGTGCGCACCATGCTCAGCCCCTGGTCGACCTGCTCCCGCAGTTCCCCCTGGGACCGGGCCAGATGGGTCGCGGCGGCGTGCATCTCGGCTCGCGCCTTCCTGCTCGCGACCAGTTGGTGCGGCGCGCGCCGGGCCCGGCGGACCAGGCTCGACATCATGTGCAACGACGTCTGCGCGGAGTGGTAGGCGATGTGCGCGGTGTCGGCGCACTGGTAGGACTCGCGATGGAAGACGCGCAGGCCGTGGAACTCCACGTCGGACCGGGCCTGGAGCGTCACCAGGCGCGCCCGCACCTGTTCGGCCTGGCGGCGCACTCGCTCGTTCTGGGCCCGGACGCGTTTCACCGTCCGGTCGGCCTCCGCGGCCGCCGCGCGCACTTCCTCGACGGTGACGCGACGCGCGCGACGGTCCCACAACCTCATCGCGACGAGGACGGCGGCGCCGATCAGCGCCGCGTTGACGAAGAGCCCCATGCCGTCGTCGATGACGTGTTCACCGGGAACGGCCGGCTTCTTCGTGACGAACACGAACACGTTCATGACGGCGAGCAGCGTGAGGCCCCGCACCAGCAGCCCCAGCCACCGCCGCAACGGCGCCGCCCGGCGAACGCGACCGTTCCTCTTCAACGCGAACCGGGACGACAGCACGCCCAGCGGCACCGAGACGGCCGCGCCCCACAACCATTCCGACAGGTAGGCGGCGTGTTCGGGCAGGCCGTCGGCCACGATGCGCGCCGCGATCGCCGGTGACACCAGCACCATCGCCAGCGGCATCCCGAAGAACAGCGCGAGAAACGCGAGCGCGCAGCCTCCGCGGCCGCCACGGTTGCGACTCACCGGCGCCGGCCGCGGCTCGTGTTCCGCTTGGGTGCGAGAGCGGTCGCGCCGGACCCGTTGAGCACCTTGTCGATGACGTTCGCGACGCCGCCGGTGAGCTCCGTGTGGTGCTGAACGAGCATCGTGGTGAAGTGCCGGGTCAGGTCGATGTACGCGCGGCGTTCGGCGAGCTCCAGCCCCGGCTTCACGGTCGCGCGCTGCATGTTGACCATGCACTCCCGCAACGCCACCGCACTCTTGTCGGCGCGGCCCAGCTCCTTCTGCATGCTGCGCAACGTCGCGGAGGACTCCCGGCGGCGCTGGTCCAGCACCGCCAGCTTGATCTCCCGGTCGTGCGAGCCCCGCGCCTGCCCGACCCGGTCGATCTCGGTGGCCAGCGCGTACGACTCGGCGACGCACTGGGCGGCGGGACCGAGCGGGCCCAGCGAGTCGGCGACCCGCGACACCGCCTCGCTGAACCTGACTTGGTTGCCCTCGACGGTGACCAGATCCATGGCACGTTCATCCACCCGGCCGCACAGAGCGTTACAGCCCGAACGAACCGGGCATCGGGCGCGCGCACGGGTGATCTGGTTGCCCTTTGGCATGGGGTGCGGTTGGTTGGAGTAGTGGCCGTACGAGTGGTGCTAGCCGATGACGAGGCCCTGCTGCGGCGGGGTCTGAAGGTCCTCCTGGAGGCCGACGGACGGGTTGAGGTGGTCGGCGAGGCGGCCGACGGCGCTGAACTGGTCGACGAAGTGCTGGCCCATCTACCGGACGTGGTGCTGGTGGACGTGCAGATGCCCGGCGTGGACGGCCTGGAAGCGGTCCGCCGCCTGCGCCAGTGGGCCACCCCGCCCGCCATCGCCGTGCTGACCACGTTCGACCTCGACGACTACGTGGCCACCGCCCTGGACCTGGGCGCACAGGGCTTCCTGTTGAAGGACGCCGAACCCGACACCCTGGTCCGCGCCGTGGTCGATCTCGCGGCCGGCGGCGCCGTCCTGGACCCGCGCATCACCGCCCGCCTGCTCCCCCGCCTGCGCGGCTTCCGCGCCAACCGGCAACTGGACTCCCTCTCAGCGCGCGAACGCCAGGTGCTGGAACTGGTGGCCGGCGGCCGTTCGAACCACTCGATCGCCGAGGAACTCTGCCTGTCCGAGGCGACCGTGAAGAGCTACGTCTCCACCGTCCTGACCAAGCTGGGCGTGGAAAATCGGGTGCAGGCGGCTCTCGTCGCGCACCAGGTCGGTGTGTGGTGAAGCCGCTCTACCGCGAAATCCTCACCGTCGGCATCACCACCGGCGTCGTCCTGCTGACCCAGGACCGCCCGTTCCCGTGGTCCCTCTGGACCGCCGTGGGCGCCTCCTTGCTGCTGTCCGTCCGCCTGCGCTGGCCGTGGCTCGCCTCCCTGCTCTGCATCCCGGCCATCGCCGGCGGCCTGGGCTGGGCCCCCGCCCTGGTGGCCCAGTACCACTTGGGGCGCAAGGAGAAGTCCATTCCGGTCCAGGTCTTCTGGGTGCTCCTCATGACGGTCGCCGCGGTAGCCCCGGTCCTGCTGACCGAGTCCATCCCACTCGGCCCCCTGCTCCTGACCACCGCCTTCGTCTTCGGCCTGGCCGCCGCCCCCACCGCACTCGGCGCCCTAGTCACCACCCGCAAGGAACTGACCCAGTCGCTCTACGAGGCCCGCCGAGCCCGAGCCGCCGAACTGGAAGCCCAAGAAACCTCAGCCAGAGCCGCGGAACGAGCCAGAATCGCCCGCGAAATCCACGACGCCGTGGGCCATCACGCCACCCTGATCGCCGTCGAGTCCGCCGCCCTGGCCGCAACCGCCCCAGACCCCTCCGTACGCGAAACAGCGTTGCGTCTACGGGCCCTGGCAAAGGAATCCCTGGCAGAAATGCGCGCCGCCCTGGGCCTGCTGAACTCCGACACCTCCTACCCGTCCCTGCAGGAACTGATCGACCGCGCCCGCGTCGCAGGCGTGTCCGTAACCCTGTCGGAAACGGGCGACACAGCCCTCTCCCCCGCGGTCTCCAGGGCGTTGTTCCGCGTAGTCCAAGAAGCCCTGACCAATGTGACAAAACACGCCCCAGGCGCCACCGTGACGGTGACCGTCGACCGAACCTCCCCAGTCCGGGTGTCGGTCGTGAACGGCCCGGCCGAGCTCCCACCCCTGGGTGACGGAGGCGGCGCCGGCCTGCACGGCCTGTCCGAACGAGTCCGCCTGGCCGGCGGCACCCTGACCACCTCGTACCGCGCGGACGGCGGCTTCAGCGTGTCCGCCGTCCTACCGCCCGGTAAGTCGAAGGTTGACGGACAAGACTCGACTTTCGGAGGTGGTGCCCGATCCTCGGCCAACGCATAGTTCTAGCTGTCGGTCGAGGATCGGGGGATCGGTCGGACCGAGGGACGCGGGGACCCGTACGCCGGGTCCCCGCCGTATTTCCCGAGTTTCCGCAGCTAGACCGCTGTGCGAGGGGCCGTTTTTGATCTCCGTCCGGGGTGCTGTAGGATTCTTTCTGCACGCCGGGAGACCGGAAGTGTGGCCGGGACGTGGCGCAGTTTGGTAGCGCACTTGACTGGGGGTCAAGGGGTCGCAGGTTCAAATCCTGTCGTCCCGACGGTCTAGAAAGGCCCTCTGATCGTGGCATAACGCCTGATCAGAGGGCTTTTCGCATGTCAGCGGTTCGATCATGCTCGTGATCTTGCCGAGGGCCATTTGTGGACCTGAGTGACTAATTGAGTGACTACGGCCTAGCCAGCGAGCGGGAACAGGTCGTCCATCGCTGTCGCTGCCTCCAGCAGGACGGGCCGGATTTGGTGCCGGTAGACCGTCTCCGTGATGTTTGTGCTGCTGTGGCCGACCAGTCGAGCGATGTCCTCAATCTTCACACCAGACGCAGACAGGACCGACACGAAGCTGCCTGTCGACCTGGCTACCACGTTGGACCTGCTGGCCGCGACGTACGCGGACGGCACGGCGGTCGTCACCTCTTTCGATCCTCTGCCGGACACCGGCCCGCACAGCTTGCGCGACATCATGCTGGGCCTCGATGAACGCAACAGGCCACGTGACGACGGCGACCAGAGCAACATCGATGTGCGAGTCATCAAGGACGCCAGCGGCAAGGTGACGGGCTATGTGGTGGACATTCCCGGCACCAAGGACTGGAACGCACCGTGGGATCCCAAGAGCGCCAACGACTCCGGTGTCAACATCGACGCGATGGCGGGCAACCGAACCGTGCTTCAGCAAGGCATCGAGAAGGCACTGCATGAGGCCGGTGCACAGGGTAGCGGTGTCCCCGTGATGCTGGTCGGCCACAGCCAGGGCGGCATCGTGGCCGCCCAGTCGACCAACGACCTCGTCTCGGGTGGGTACAACGTGACGCACGTGGTCACCGCCGGTTCCCCGGTGGGCCGGATCGACATTCCCGACAATGTGCAGATGCTGTCGCTGGAGAACAAGGGCGACATCGTTCCGCACCTCGATGCCACCGACAACCCGAACACTGATAACCGCACGACGGTCACCTTCGACAACCAGACCGGAAACTTCGGCGACAACCACAGCATTGGCGGCTACCGGTACGACGAGAATGATCCGAACAAGCCTCGAGTCGATCAGAACTACGTCGCCGTGGCCAAGCAGCTGGACGAGGGACCGGATCCATCGGTGCGGCGGTTCATGGACAGCACTGGCGCATTCACTCAAGGTAGCGATGAGTCGCAGTTGCTGCGTTATCGAGTGTCGAGGGAAGGCGTGAAATGAGTGCGGCCACGAGGGCGGCGGCTCTGGTCGTGCTCCTGGTCGGGCTGCTGACCGGGTGCAACAGCGTCGTGCAGTACTACGAGGACGTCGACGACCTCGGCAAGAAGATCGTGGCGGACTGGAAGGAGTTGCCCGAAGTCACCGACGCCAGCTACCGCTACCAGCATGGCATCGACTCGGGGCAGCAGCTGGACTTCGAGGTTGTCATCCGTGCTGAGTCGGTCTCGGACGAGCTCATCGACAAGCTGAAGGACATCGGGAGCCGTGACTACTGGCAGAGCACCGCCTACGACCGCGGCAGCATGCCTTTGCGGTTCGCCGCTTATTCCTCGGACAACCCTCCGCCGACTCAATCAGGGCCTGATACGGCGATACACCGTGCCGGGCTCGGTGTTTCCAAGGAAGTCGGGTTGGAGAAGTACGGGCCGAGGCCGACGAGGTGAATGGACGATGACTCCGGACGAATGGCTGGCCGATTTTGAGGCCAAGGCCGCGGAACTGCAGCGCAACGCGGTCGCGTTCCGCCGCCACTTGGAGGCTGCTGGGCAGACCGTTACCTCCGAGGACAAGGCGCTGACTGTGACGGTGGCGCCGAACGGCGCCCTGCTTGATCTCAAGATCGTGCAGAACCCGGAGCTCGCCGCGAAACTGATGGAGTTGGTGCGGCAGGCGAGGGAAGGCGCCGCGGCCAACGTGCTCGGCGAGTTCCGGAACGCGGTCGGCGGACAGGCAGGACAGCTCGACACCGACGTGTCGGTACCTGCGTTCGGTACTCCTGAACCGCGGAAGCCTATGCCGAGGCCGGTCGAGGACGACGACTTCAGTGATAACTCGATCTACCGGCGACCGTAGCGGTTGCACAGCGGACGTCCCAGTACTACCGCGAACCGCACGACGGTCACTTCGGAACCACGATCGATCAGAGTTCTGATCCACCCGCTCGGAGGTTTCGCGGCCGCGAAACCCTTACTGGAGGCGAACCGGGTTGACGTCGACCCGTCACGTGAAACGGGAGGGAGCGGAGTGAGCGCGGTAAGGCGTGTGACCGGTGTCGTGGGCCTGGTTGTGCTGCTGGTCGGGCTGCTGTCCGGTTGCAATCTCTTCGTGCAGTACTACGAGGACGTGGACGAGCTCTGCAAGAAGATCGTGGAGGACTGGAAGGCGCAGGCTGAGGTAGTCGACGCGAGTTACGTCTACGTGCACGGCATCGACTCGGGACAGCAGATCGATCTCGATGTCATCGTCCGCGCGGAGTCGTTCACGGCCGAGGTCTGGGAAAGGCTGGAGGACATCGCGAACCGCGACTACTGGCTGAGCACGGCGTACGACCGGGAGGACCACATGTCGTTTCAGTACGTCGTCTACTCCTCGGACAACCCGCCGGCAAAGGGTGAAGTGGGCCTGTCCAAGTCGATCGGCCACGGCGATATTGGCGTGTCGCCGAAAGTCGGTCTGGAGAAGTACGGGCCGAGACCGACGACGAAGTGAGCGGACGATGACGCCTGATGAGTGGCTGGCCGACTTCGAGGCTAATATGGCCGAGCTGCAACGCAACGCGGCTGGGTTCTGCCGCAAAACTGAAGACGGCTATTTTTCGAAACCAAGTTCTGCTAGCACGCATTTGCGATGAGTAGATCAATCCTGGTGAGAATGCGGCACGCGGCCGTCAGCAACCGGCCAGGGGGCGCGCACACTTTTCGGGTTTCGGCGTGAGCGGATTTGGTCCTCGTGAGACCGTTTTTGGATGTGGTCAGCGGTAACGCCTCTCGACCAGTAGCGATCACCGTCGATCGGCACGGAATCGCTTGGAACCATGTGGAGAATGGACCAGCCCGTGAACTCGAACATCCGCGGGGCGGTGAGCGTGACCAGAACGCTGTTCGTGATCCTATGTGGAGCTACGATGCTCACCCGACCAAGTCCGCGCGGAGTCTCTACAGCGGCGGGCCAGTCAGCTGATGCCGCTGGTCCAGGCCAGCGGCATCGAAATCCCCGCCTTCCTGGCCGGCCCTTACTTCGCCCGCAGCGCCCGCGACCCTCACGCGCCCTGGCGCCAACCCCGTGTCCGTCGAACAGCCGCCTTCGACTCCGGCTGGGTAAGTTCAATCTCGACACGAACAGGACAGGACGTGGTCACACACTTCGAGTCGGCCTTCCGCAGCGCCTGAGGCCAGATCGAAACCTCGTTGACGGCCGCCCCGCGACGAAGGTCTTCCTGTTCTCGCGCCTGAAAATGCACCTCCCTTCCGTCGATCGCAGGTGACGACGCGCACTCCCGATCGGCCGCCCATTCGGAGGAGGGGTAGTTATGATCGTCGATCGTGTTGACCGCGCGGCCGACGGCCGTCCCTGATGCAGCCGTCGATCGTGTGTGGCCAACGCGGCAATCTGAGCGAACCGTGCTCGGCGTGGTCCACAACGTCACCTCCGCGACCCGGCTCTTCGACGTGCTGCCCTTGCTTGCAACAGACCATCGTGTCGAGGTGATCTTCGCCTGCACGGGGTCATCCCCGTTCGCGATGGATGTCGACCCGCATCTCGACAGGAACCGAGTGCGCCAGGTCGGATGGTCGGAGCTCGCGGAGCGTCAGGTCGATCTCGCGATATCGACAAGTCACGGCGGCCCCCTTCACGAGCTGGACAGCCCTATCGTAATTCTGCCCCACGGAATGGGCTACAACAAATACTTGAACCGGAAACCGGAAACCGGGTATTCGGTCTGGCGCCTGAGTGGTTGCTGTCAGAGGGCGTGCCGATCGCCTCATCGCTGGTGTTCTCGCACGACGAGCAGATCGAGCGGCTGAGACAGTCCTGTCCTGCCGCGCTGGACGTGGCCGTTGTCGCGGGTGACCCGTGTTTTGACCGGATGCTCGCAAGCATGCCGCTGCGCCGAACGTATCGCGACGCGTTCGGTCTGCAGCCGGGACAACAGCTCGTGTTCGTCTCGTCGACCTGGGGTCCGGAGTCGCTGTACGGCACCGCGCCGAAATTGGTGCGCGATCTGCGCGACGAATTGCCGCTGGACGAGTTCACCGTCGCGGTTGCCCTGCACCCCAACATCTGGGCGCACCACTCGCCTTGGCAGATCGAGATGTGGCTCGACGACTGCCGTCGTCGTGGGGTGGTACTGGTTCCTCCGGAGGAGGGCTGGCGCGCAGGATTGATCGCATCCGACCTGGTGATCGGTGACCACGGCTCGGTGACGTTCTACGGAGCCGCCTTGGGCAAGCCGACGTTGCTGACAGCGTGGCCGGAAAACGCCGTCGACCCCGCGTCTCCGGTCGGCATGTTCATTGCCGCGGCGGACCGGCTCGACCCTCATCGGCCGCTGCGCGAGCAGGTGCGCGCCACGATCGAGCGCGGCCGGACCCACGAGGAAATCACCAGGTTCACGACGTCGGTGCCAGGAGATGCGGCACGGTTGCTGCGCGCGGAGTTCTACCGCCTGCTCGACCTGCCGGAGCCCGAAACTCCTGCCGTCACCCGCGTCGTTCCCGTGCCCGAGCTGTCGCTGCGACCTCCGGTCGCCGAGATCGTGCGGGCGGACCTGCGGAATTCCGATGATCAGTTGTCTGCTGCCGTCGTGCGGTATGCCGCTGATGTGGCGCCGTTGCCGGCGGGCGCGGGATTGATGGTCAGCACCGACGAACCCTGCTCGGCTCAGTTGGAGCTGGCCGACATCGTGGTGCACGACCAGCCGGGCGACGCACATGGCTGGATCGCCGACACTCTCGACGCGTTTCCCGGTGCTGTACTCGCAACCATGCCCGTCAACCGAACCACCTGGGTGGTGGGTACGCGGGACGCCGGGTTCGTGGAGTTCACGTCGACAGGCGGTGACGGCAGGGTCTGGTCGGTCGTCGTGCTGGCGTGGTTGCGGGAAGGTCGTAACGTCACCGACTTTCCCGCTCTCGTTCACCTGCAAGCAGATCAAGCCAGCTCGGCCAGCCTTTGCCGGGACGCCAGCGCGGAATGGAGCAGCCCGCGCTCCTCGTAGATCGTCAACGCTTCGCGGTACAGCTCGATGGCAGCATCGCGGTCGGTTTCGAGCTGCGCCAGTGCTTCCAGGATCTCCGCTCGGTCGGCCTGGTGCTTGTGTTCAGTCACCAGGGCGAGTGCTTCCCGCAGCCGCGGACCGCCTTCGCTGCCGTGCTTCCGTCCTTGCCACAGCAACACTTTCGCCAAGTTCTGCGGCTCAGGCACAGGTAGCGACCGGAACCCTTCGTAGGCTCGCTCCAGCAACACCAGCGCCTGCTCGGCCGCTTCGGGCTTGGCACCGTGCAGACACGCCAAGGCGATACGTCGTGGATCGCGGGTCGCTTCCGCCAGCTCCAGGTTGCGCCTCAACCACAACACCGCTTGAGTGAGATCGCCGCCGTCGAACGCGGCGAGGCCGGCACCTTCCAGCGCCGTGGCAACCAGTTCCACGCCGCCCGCCGTCTCCGCGAGCCTGATCGCCGCGGTACACGAGTCGACCGCATCGCGGAACCGGCCGAGGCTGCGATACGCGAAGCCCCGCTGCACCAGCAGGAGCGCTTTCTCCCGATCAGCGTGCAGGTGGTCTGCGGCACGAAGGCCGAGCGCATGGGTGGCCACCAGGTCATCGGCGTACTTCTCTGCCAGGAACAACCACCACTGCGAGACACACAACCGCAAGACCGAGTCGAGCTCACCGAGTTCGAACGCGACGCTCACCGCCGCACGCAGGTTCACCCGCTCGGCTCGCAGCCACGCGCCGGGATCGACCGAAGCGGGATGCGTGCTGTCCACAAGGGATTCCGGGAGGAACTCGGCACGCCATGACCGCGGTGGCAACAATCCAGTGGCTGCCGTGACGGCACCCGTCACATACCACCCGACCATCGACCGGGTAGCGGCAAAACGGTGCGCCGCGTCATCGACGGTGTCGGCGACCAGCCGCGCGTGCTCGTGCACGAGCTTGTGAACGGTCAGTCTGCCGGCGCGAGGTTGATCGATCGTGCGCATGTCCCGAAGTTCACGGATCACCGGACGCAACTCCGCCTCCTCGACCCCCAACGCGGTCACCAGCACTGCCACGGACAGGTCGTCGGCGTACGGATGAAGGCCCATCGCTCGGTAGCAGCGCTGTCCGAGGCGGCTGAGCCTGCGGTATCCGGCATCGAACACGGTGCCCAGCGACGGCTCGCCGCCCACGCTCACACGCGTGATTCCTGTCGCCGGGTCCTTCAGTTCGTCCAGCAGTTCCGCCAGTGGCATGTCCGGTGACTCGGCAAGCAGCACGCCCACCACACACAACGCGGCTGGCAAGCCTGCGCACATGGCGACCAGGGCATCACGAGCAGAAATTTCGTCGTCAACGCGGTCCCCCACGAAGACGCGAAGCAGTTCTACTGCCATCTCTGCCTCGAGCGGCTCGACGTCCACAAAAGCAGCGTTGTTCTGCAACAGGGTGCCGAACGCCCCGTGACCCGTGACCACGACCAGCGAGGCGCCTTTGCCCGGTAGCAGCGCGCGCACCTGGGCGGGCGTCACCGCATCGTCGAGCATCACCTGAAAAGACCTGCCGTGGGTCAGTGACCGGAACATGTTGTGCCGCGCCTCGAGGTCCGCGGGAATCTGCGCTCGGTCAACCCCGAGTGCGCCCAGGAATCCGGCCAGCACCTCGCTCGGCGCGCTCACCTGATCGGTCCACGCACCGAGGTTCGCGTAGAGCTGCCCG
This sequence comes from Lentzea kentuckyensis, assembly GCF_002150765.1. GTDB lineage: Bacteria > Actinomycetota > Actinomycetes > Mycobacteriales > Pseudonocardiaceae > Lentzea > Lentzea kentuckyensis. The sequence goes on along the minus strand of NZ_MUYM01000015.1, from coordinate 161,869 downwards.
TCGGGGAAATGATCCGCGCGGCGGTGCAGCCAATGCACGGCGACTGTCGTCTTCCCGCTACCGCGCTGGCCGCGCAGCACTCTGATCACCGGGCCCTCGGCGCTCACCGCGTCCAATGCCTCGTCGAGTGCACGGAGTGTCCGCTTCTGGTTGACCAGCTTCGTGATCGCTCCGGGCAGCTGGCGCGGCCGCGGCATCTGCTTCTGCGAACCGTGGAAGTGGATCTCACCGACGGAGCCGGCCTGAACGACGTTGCCCGCCGACCCGTCCACCATGTTCGTCACGTCGGGCTCGCCCGCCATGCCGCGCCTCCCACGCTCCGGCAAAGATCGATCCGGTCAGCTTATCGGTCGCGTGACGACGGCGGCACGCGTTGTGATCACGCCCTGGCGAGGTCGTTCCGCATGAGATCGCGCATGACGCGGACAGCCTGGTGAAACTCCTCGTCGGCCTCTTTGACCACGGGAGCCGTCGCCGGATTGCTCAACACGAGCTCGGCCCACCGCTCAGCCGAGTCGAGCACAGCTGTGAGCGCCCCGTCTGCGAGTTCGGGAGCGTTCAGCTCGATGTACGCCGCAGCGTCGCGGAGCGCGACCAATGCCGCTTCGCTGGTGCCGGAACGCAGGGCAGGACGCAGGGCTCGTGCCGCGACCAGGAACTTCGCATAGGTGTCTTCACGGTTCTGCTGGTGGCGTTCCTCGCGCTTGGCGCGTCGTTCGATTTCGGCGAGGCGGAAGGCACGCATCGTGTTGAGCCACTGGGCGCCAAGCGCACCGAAGACACTCAGCACGGCCACGAGCATCGTCACCCAGATCGGAGTCACGTCAGCACCGTACCGATTCCGTGATCACGTCGTCGGATGCCAGGTACGGTGAGCTGGAGTTGAGTACCTGCGGGAGTGGATTGTGTCGTCAAGCCGGTGGCTGAAGGTGCCGCTCGGACCTCACGGTCCCAGGTGGCGGACGGTGGCCGCCGAGCGCTCGGTGCTGGCCGTCGCCCACACCGTGACGGCTCTCAACCGCCTGGCCGACATCCTTCCGGTGTTCGACAGCGATCAGCGGGTGCAGATCGTCTACACGTGCCCGCAGGCTTCTGCGGTGACCAACGGCGTGGAGGAACACCTCGCATCGATGGGCGCGCTGATCATGCCGTGGGATCAGGTGACCGTGACCGAGTTCGACCTTGCACTGTCGGTACACAATAGTGGGAATCTGCACGACATCAACGCACCGCTCGCAATTCTTTCGCACGGAATTGGCTACACTAAGCATTCACCCGGGAAACCGGAAACCGGAAACCGGAAACCGGAAACCGGAAACCGGAAACCGGAAACCGGAAACCGCTCCGTCTACGGCCTGTCGCGCGAATGGCTGGTGCGGGACGGTGCGGTAGTGCCTCGCGCGGTGGTGTTGTCGCACGACGAGCAGTACGCCCGCCTGGCCGATGCGGTTCCCGAAGCGCTGGGATCCTCAGTGGTGGCGGGCGATCCGTGCTTCGACCGGATGGCGGTGAGCGAACCGCGACGCCGCGAGTACCGAGGCGCGCTGGGCGCGGACGACGACATGACGGTCGTGGTGGTTTCGTCGACCTGGGGACCGGATTCCCTGTTGGGGCGCAACCCGCACCTCATCGCCCACGTGCTGGCGGAACTGCCGAGTGACCGACATGTCGTGGCCGCCGTACTCCACCCGAACACGTGGTACGCGCACGGACCCGCGCAGATCAGGCTGTGGCTCGGCGACTGCCTGCGCGCAGGCCTGCGGCTGATTCCTCCCGCGGAGGGCTGGCAGCAGGCGGTGCTGGCCGCCGACGTGGTGATCGGCGATTTCGGCGCGGTGACCGGATACGCGGCGTGCGTGGGACGGGCGACGCTGCTGGCTTCGTTCCCTGAGGACCAGATCGCCGAGGGGTCCGCGATGGACGAACTGGGACGCACTGCGAGGCGACTCGACCCCGCATCGGCATTCCTCCCGCAGTTCGACGCCGCGCTTGCGGACGCCGCAGCCGGCCAGTTCGCGAAGGTGCGTGAACTCGCGACCTCGCTACCTGGCTCATCGGCTGCCGTCTTGAGGAAAGCCTTCTACGACCTCATGGCGCTCCCCGAGCCGACACGAGCACCATTGGTCCCGCGCTATGCCGCGCACGCACTGCTGCCCGAGCGGATGCCGGTCGCCGCGTGGTGGGTCACCGCACAGTGGCACGGCGACCATGACGCCGAGGTGACGAGGTGGCCCGCGGACGTCGACGCCCGTGACGAACAGCCTCCGAACACCATCGACCGGCATCTGGTGGTGGAGCAGGCTCATCCCCGCCGAGATCTGCACGGCAATGCGGCCATCGTGATGCTCGAGGATCTGCGCGAGGCCAGCGAGACGTTCACTCGCCGGCCGACCTGCAGGTTGGTCATCACGGGCAATGAAGTCGTGCACCGCGACAAAGGCGTTGTCGCGCAAGGTCTGTCTGATGTGGACGAATCCCTCGCTTGCGCGTCCGCGATCTACGCCTGGCTCTCCACCGGCCGCACGTGGGAGGCACTACCCGACAGGGTGACGCTGCGGATCGGCGGCCGTCAGATCGAGGTAGCGCTCAGCCGCCCGAACCTTCCTCCTCGACCTCCTTCAGCAGAGCGTTCACCCCATCCGCCTCGGCGTCCCCCAGCGTGATGTACAGCTCCATCGCCGACCGGAGGGCCTCGGCGGCGCCCCGGAAGTCACGGCCGGCCCGCAAGGCAGCGCCGAGTTGTCGCAAGGCGCCGGCCTCGGCACGAGCGGTCTGGTCGCCGGAGAACAGCCTGGCAGCCTGGTTGTAGTGCTGAGCGGCTTCGGCGGGGTTACCGGTGCCGAGGGCAGCATCCCCCAGTACGAGCAGGCACTTGGCGTGGTTGTCCGTCTCGTGGGCCGACTCGAAGTGCTCGATCGCCGTGGCCGCCAGGCTCGCTGCGCGGTCCCAGCTCTGAAGCTTCACCCATGCCCTCGCGCGGTGCAGGGTCAACAGCGCCCGCATCCGGATCCGTTGCTGTTCCGGGATTGCCTGCCCGGACCGTTCGACGACCGCCTCGGACTCGTCGAAGCAGCGGAACGCCGTCTCCATGTCGCGCTCCGCGGCGGCGGTCTTGCCGAGCCACTCCCACGCGCTCTGCTCGCCGTGCCGGTGCCCGGCCTCGACGGCAGCACGCAGCGAGACCTCGAAGTCCTGCCGCGCGAGCGCCGTGTTCCCGGCGGCGAGATGTGCGGAGCCCCTTTGCGACGTGACCTGCATCAGACCCGTCACGTTCCCGCTCGCCTCCGCGGAACGGACTCCGAGCTGGTGGCTGTCGAGCCACACGTCGACGTGCCCGTGCAGGTGCAGGTACTTGAAGACCGCGACACAGAGCTGCCATGCGATGTCATGCAGGTTCTGCTCGTGCGCGGCGCGCACGCAGGCAACGACCGAGGCCCATTCGACGTCGAACCAGGCCGTGGCGTCCTTCCGCGGAAGCGGGGCCGGATTGGTCGTGACGTACCTGTCGAACTCGGGACCGACCCGCCACCGGTTCGCCAGTGCCGCGTCACGTGGGATCGCCTCGCGGAGATACCACGTCGTGATCCTCTCGACCGCCGGCCTCACGACCTCGGGACCGTCAACCTCCTGTGCGAGACGAAGAGCGTGCGCGCGCACGACCCGGTAGAACGAGTACCTGTCCCGATCAGTGTCATGGACCAGCAGGTTGAGATCGGACAACTCGTCGAGCACCTGTTCGGCCCGATCGCGGTCGACGTCCAGCGCCACCGCCGCAGCGTCGATCCCGAACTTCGGTCCGGGCAGCAGCGCCAGGCGGCGGAGTGCGAGCTGCAGATCACGCACCAGGCTGAAGGTGGCGTTCAGGAACCTCGTCACGCGCTGCGAATGGTCCATGGCCAGCAGCGCCTCATCCGAGGCCCGCAGTTCCCGGAGATACCGTTCCACGGCGCGCTGAGGCCGCCTCACGAGTTGCGCACCCAGGATCCGGATCAACAACGGGAAGCCGTCGCAGATCTCGGTCAGCTCGTCGATGACCTCGGCAGGCAACTCGGCCGCACCCGGCCCCATGCAGGCCACGAGCAGGTCCCTCGACTCCGCACGCGGCAACCTGCTCAACGACACATCCGCGAAGTCGTGCTGGAACAACTCACGCAACATCACCCGAGCCGTCACCACCACCGCGGCCTCCGGCGAGGAGGTGGGGATCAGCCTCGTGACCTGTTCCGCACTCGCCACGTCCGTGATCAGCATCAGGAACCGCTTACCCGCGGACAGCCGCTGAAACGCCTCCGCACGGGCAGCGTCCGAACTGGCCAGATCCGCGTCGGCCACACCCAGACCTCGCAGCGCCTGCCCGAGCATCTCGCCCTGCTGGACCAGCTTGCCGTCAGGCTGTCGAGCAGCCACCTCGATGTAGGCGTCGTCGAACGCCGACCGGTGCTCGTGGAAGAACTCACTGGCCAGGCTCGTACGTCCGATGCCGTCCGGGCCGTGCAGGTACACCAGGCAGGGACGTCCCTCCGCCCGCCGCTCGTCCAGCAACCGGCTCATTTCCGTCCGTGCGCCGACACGGTTCAGAAACGGACGAGCACGACGCGGACCGACTACGACGCTCCCCACTTTGCCCTCCCCTGAGCAACATCATCAGAACGGCCACAGTAACGCCCGAGCACGATCTCGCGGCATCCATCGGAAGCGTCCTGCTGCGTGTGGTGGTCGCGCGACAACGGCTCGCACTGGGCTGCGATCATGGTCGGCAGGACTGACTGGGGGGTTGGTGTGGTGATTCAGGAGTGCTCGACCGCGGGCTGTGCGAACCCGGCGGCGTTCAGGTCGAGGACCAGGCCCGCGTGGTGTGAGGCGTGCATCGCGGAGATCCTGCGCATCGGCGGGCTCGAGGCCGTCGAGCCGTTCAGCAAGCCGTCGGCGTGGTGGTTGACCCGATGTCTTGAGTGCGGCGTGGAGGCGCACTACAAGTTCGAGTACGTGGTGGACAAGAACAAGATCGATGAGAAGACGTGCCGGGCGTGTTGCTGGCGGCCAGAGCCGCGTGATCGGGCATGGACCGAGCTCTGGTCAGCGGACCGGGCTACTGCGCACCTGAACGAACACGGCTACGACTTCGTCACCACGGTCAAAGGCGGTTACGACCCGGTCGTCGCGCGGTTCCAGGCCTGCGGTCACATCAGCGTCAGGCAGATGTCCGATGTCGGGTTCGGGTGTCGGTGCAGCACCAACACCCGGTCAGCAAATCCGGCGTCCAAGCGGCCCGGCCGCGAGCTGCTGATCGAATCCGGTTCTCCCGCTCTCCAGTGGTGGGATCACGAGCACAACGACGTGTCGACGTTGCAGACCGCCACAGTGCGCGCGACACGAACCTGTCACTGGATCTGCCCGGATTGCGGTCAGTCCTTCATGGCGAAGGTCAACGACATGGCCACCACGCCGTCCTGTCCCAGCTGCTCTGCCCAGCGAAGGTCGAAGTGGCAGGTGGAATACGACAGGTTGACCGTCACCCCTGTCTCCGCCGTACCCGAGTTGGCCGCGGCCTGGGCTGACGACCTCGACCCCAGCGCAGTGATGGTGGCCGGCGGCAGCGTCGGACGGTTCAGGTGCCCGAACGGTCACCACCCGCGCATCAGCCCGCTGACGTATCTCCAGAACGGCTGCCCGCACTGTCACGCCACCAAGGCGGACAAACGCTGGCTGGCCGACACGCTGCCGGAGATCGCCTCGCAGTGGCACCCGAGCCTCAACGGCAAGCTGACGCCTCAGACCGTGGTGTGGGACTCGAAGCGCACCGTGTGGTGGCGCACCGACTGCTGCGAACACGAGTGGCAGGAGTCGGTGCGCGACAGGGACAAGTACAAACGCCTGCGCTGCCCGCGTTGCAAAACAATTCTCGGATCGATGGCCTGGCACGACCCCGGCTTGGCCGCCGAGTGGAGTCCGGCCAACCCTGTCAGCGCGTGGCAGGTGCGGCCGCACGCGAAAACCGCCTTCGTCCCGAAGTGGATCTGCGCCACGAATCCGGCGCATGTCTGGGAAGCGCCTCTCTCGGCTCGGTCGGACGGCGCGGAGTGCCCGGAATGCCGTGAGACCGGCAAGTCCCGGGTCGAGCTGGACCACTTCGAAGCAGCGAAAGACCTGTTCGGCACTGCTCGCTCGGGTGTGGTCCTGCGAGACAAGCGGTTCACGTCACGCGACTCGTGGAGCGCGGACATCAGCGTCTCCGTTGACGGACGCACGGTGGTGATCGAATATGACGGCGCCTACTGGCACGCGGCCCCCGCCAAGCTTCTCGTCGACCAGCGCAAGAGCCAGGATCTGCTGGCCGCGGGCTACGTCGTCGTGCGGTTACGTGAGGACGACCTGCCGGCGTTGACGATCAATCACCCCTGCTACCGGGAAATCCGGGTCTACTCGACAGCCCCGAGACCACACGTGGTCATGGCGGAAATCCACAGCTGGACTCGGCTTCTGTGATGGTCGATGGCAACGCGAACGGGACTTGCGCCGCTCCTGACTGCGGACGGGAGTCGCGGTGGCCTCGGCTCAGACGTGCGGTGGGCTTCTGCGACCAATGCCTCACCACAATGGCAGAGGCCTGCGATGCGACGATCGTTCAGCTCGGAGATCACGCACACGCCCGCTTTCGAACACGACACAACCCGTGCGCAGCGGTTGTGGACGTATCGCTGGCGATGCTGCGGCGCGGCGGGTGGACCTGCCAGATGTGCAAGTGGTTCGAGCTCGGTCCCCGGAACCGACGACTCGGCGCGGTCACGCAGTGGTGGCCGGTGGCGAGGCAGGAGCAACTGCTGCAGGCCGCCGGTATGCGATCCCTGCTCCCGCTCGGTGACGCCGACGGCGACGAACCCGTCAACTACGAGTGCCTCGACTGTGGCGGCGCGGCAGCGGACAGTCTGTTCGGCATCTCCGATTCCTGCTCTGGATCTGCGGTCGAAGTGGGGTGGAATGTCGTAACGCCACGAATGTTGCCGCGATGGTCTCCGCGAGTTCCGATGGCTGGAGGCAGAGTGCGGAAACACCGCAGATGGTTGGTCCGCATCAGCTGGTGGGGTGGCGCGGGACTGGGTGTGCTCAGCCTTGGCTGGTACCTCGCGGCCGACGGTCTCGAGATCGGTGACCAGCGCGCCAGCATTGCTGGTGCCCTGCTAGCCGCGGTCGCGCTCGTGCTGTCGTTCTTGTTGCGCCAAGGCGACGCGGACGAGAAGAGCAGGGTGTCTCGGCAGGAGCTATTCGCACGTCACCTGTGCACATTGCTGGACGAGCTGGCAAGCCAGGAGGACTGGCAGGACGAGAAGTACGCGGAGCTCGAGGCCGAGGTCGAACTCGAGGGCGGCCAGCGGCGCCGGTGGTTCTCCGGGCGCAGGACCGACTCGCTGCGCCGGGTCGGGTCATTGTCCAAGGCGTTGCGCACCAGCACCGAGCGGTTGATCCTGCTGGAGGGGCATCCGGGTTCCGGCAAGAGCATTGCGCTGCGGCACGTCGCGTGATCTTGGAGCCGAGTTTGAGTCCGTTGTCCGCGGCGGCCAGAGCGAGGGTGTCGCACTGCCAGTCCACAAGGGACTCCTACCCGCGGAAACCCCATTGCCCCAGCAGATAAAGAGCCGCAGACCGCCGTTCAGCGCCGTTGCAAGCCATTCGGCGACGTTCAGCTTCCTGCTGTGCCCCAGTTTCGCTCCACCCGTTCAGAGTGAGAGTCGCCCGATGCCCCGCCGGTGCCCCTCACCAACAGGTGCGCTGACGCGTCCAATCTTCGGAACCCTTGCGGCGACGGGAATCGCGCCACTGCGGTCAGAGCGAGAGCCAGGAAGGCGGCGGTGATCAGGTTTGCATGACGCCAGCGTTGTCCCGGCACCGCCTCCCATCCATGATCAGCCTGACAGCGCCCTGGTTGTGGCGTCAGAGTGCCCCTGACGGCCTGCGACCGGCTGTCAGGGCCTCGACCTGTTCGGCGGTGAACGGCGGTTCGAGCAGGTCGTCGCGCAGCGCGTGGCAGCGGAACATGTCCGCGATGTAATGCATCCGGTCGGGCAGATCGGCCCAGTCGCGCGCCGCGGTGCCGGCGGTGCTGTCCGGAGTCGGGTCCACGATCCTCAGCAGCGCGAGCAGTTCCGGGTCGGCGAGCTCCGCGAGCAGCGGCGGGAACGTCGCGGGCAGATCGTCGCTCAGGTCGAGCAGTTCACCGCCGGGCAGTGCCAGAGTCATCAGGTGCTTGGTGACCGCCCGTCGAACCAGTACTCGCACCTGGTCGGCCAATTGCTCGCCGGCGGCCCGGACAGCGGCCTTCCTGCCGAGCACGGTCAGCAGCGCCAGGCGCAGCCACTTCACCATCCGATTGCCCGGCAGCAGCACGTCAAAAAGACGGCGCTCGAGCTCGCGGGGGTCGACCACCGGTGCCTCCAGCGCGGCGGCGATCTCCGGTTGCAGCCGCGTCTGCTCGTGCAGGCCGACCTCGATGTTCGCCAGGAGCAGTAGTTCGGCACGCCGCTTGTGGTCCTGGGTGGACATCGCCCGGTGGTAGCGGGTGAAGGCCTGCTTGAGATAGCGCTGTCCCTCTGGCGGCTCCCCAGACCGCAGCGCCTCGCAGAACTCCCCGATCCGTGCGTCGTCATCGGTCGCTTCCGGGAACTCAGCGAGAAACCGGGCGAACTCGCGCGCGATCTCCTCGAAGACCTTGAGGTTCCCCCGTGCCGACGCGGCGCTGACGTCGCCCAGCCGCGCGGTCGTCACCACGACCTGGCGCACGGTCCGGTGAGCTCCCTCCAAAGCCTCCGCGGACACCGCCCGCCGCAGACTGCGCACGACCAGGTCGACCCCAGCGGCCACCTCAGGTGACGACTTCAGCAGGCGCTCGACCGTGCGTGCCAGGTCCTCCCGCCGGATGGTCTGCCCCACCTGCTTGGACGCCCACACCGCGAAGGTGCACCAGTTCGCGGCGCCGTCGGTGTGGGCAGCCAGCACCCGTGACAACCGGTGGTAGCAGTAGGTGATCTGGAGGTTGCGGACGACGGGATCGGCGTGCGCCGAGATCCGGTCGACCTCGCCGACCAACGGCGGGCTGTCGTTGCTGGGCTCGTGCACGTCCGCGCCGGTCCGACTCATGTCGCAGCTCTTCCTCTTCGGGGGCTACACCTCTTTGATCGTCCGGAGAAAGGCGAACGTAACGGTCCCGCACTCACACCAGGCCGTGCGACTGGGCGTAGAGGGCCACCTGGATGCGGTCGCGCAACCCGAGCCTGCCGAGAATGCTGAAGATGCGGTTCTTCACCGTGCCGTCCGACAGGTAGAGGCGTCCGGCGATCTCCGGTTGGTGGCACCAGCCGCGACCGGCCGCAGCACCGCCGCCAGCCGGGGCTGCGGCAGCCGGGTCGAAGTGGGCCACGCACGCGCGGCGAGTTCGACCTTCGCGGCCAGTTCCTGCGACGGCAGGTACTCGAGCAGGTAGCCGGACACACCCGCTTCACGGCTTCGTGCCCGTCAGCGGCGGTCGGCGGCTCCGAGAGGAGGTGGACCGGTACGCGAGTCAGCCCGCCTCGGAGCTGATCACTTTGCTGCCGCTCCTCCGGCGCCGACGTGCGAGCTCTGCTACCGGGACACTGCAGCGGGTGAACAGGGCGAACGACTCCTCCCGACAGCCAGGAGGGTGGTCGTAACATCCGCTCAGCGGCGAACAACCTTGGGGGTCCTTGAAAGAAGACTCAGATGCGCAAACTGATCATCGTCTTGGTAGCTGTCGTCACCGCACTGTTCATGGCGACTGCGCCCGCAGGGGCTGGCGCCCCGAAGTTCCACTCGGCCACCGGCAGCGTCACCAACTCCGGGGCACTGACCGTTTCGTTCGACGAGAGAGGTCTCGGCAACGAGAACATCGACTACACACTGACAGCCGACGCCTCGGCGGTGTACGCGTGCATCAACGGCGGCGGTAACCACCCGCAGGCAGCCAACAAGGAAACGATCAATTCCGAAGTGTCGGCCAACGGTTCGTTCGAAGCCAAGAACGGTCGCGTGCAGGCGAGCCTGACCACGGCAGCGCCGTCCGCCGGCGGCTTCAGTTGCCCGCGCGGTCAGCGGCTCGTCCTGGCCAGCGTGACCTACACGAACATCCTGCTCACCGACACGACCAACGGCGTGAGCACCTCCATCCCTGACACGTCCAAGACGTTCTTCGCCGTATGAGCGAAAACCGGACCGCCAGCACAAATTTTCGGCGTCCGGCAGCCGGAACCCCGGCGGGACAAGGAGCCCGCGCCCATCATGATCACGGTCCTGCTTGTCGACAGCGAGCCGCGCACCGCCCGCGCGCTGCAAAACAAGCTGAGCGCCAATGGCTATGAGGTGCTGATCGCACAGGGCAACCGGACCGCGGTAGACCTCGCGGCTGAACACGACCCCGAAGTCCTGTCCCTTGTGGACGGTGTCCCGGTTGCCCGACGAGAGTCAAGACCTCACCGCAATCAGAGCAGAGACCGGATCAGCGGTGTGATCGCCGACCTCCACCACGGCCATCGGCGCCGGGGTGGAGGTCGGGTCGCGTGACGGCGCCGGTCGGCCTCAAGGGGGTCCTGCACAACGACCACGTTCTGGGTCACTACCTCGACGAGCCGCGGTTCCGGCCGCTGTGGGCCGAACTTGAACGGCTCGGAGTGACTCTCTACCTCCATCCCGCGCTCTTCCCCGCCGATCGCTGGCGGGTGTTCGAGGGGCATCCCGTGGTGAGCGGGCCGTCCCGGGGATGGATCGCGCAGGTCGGCGCCCACGCACTCCGCCTGATCTACGGCGGAGTGTTCGACGAGTTCCCCAGGGCCTCGGTGACGCTGGGGCACATGGGAGAGCTGCTGCCCTTCCAGCTGGCACGGCTCGACAGCCGCTACCACCAGGCCGGCCGCGCGAGCAGGCCGCGACAACTGCCCTCCCACTACCTACGACACAACCTCTACGCGACCGCCGAGGCAGTCGAGTTCCTCCGCACAGCGCCGTTCCGCCGCGCCGATCTCGAACGCATCGCACACCTCAACGCCGCACACCTGCCGCATCTCTGATTGCTGACCAGCTCAGTCGGGTGCACGTGTCGGAGATCTTGTTGCTGGGCATCCATCTTCTGACCAGACGAGCGAGGAGGCCGTGATGCAGGGCGATGTCGAGACCTACCACGAGAACGGAACCTGGAAGAACAAGGTCGAAGGCAACTCGCAGGCGTCCAGCACGCATGACACCAAGGACGAGGCCGTCGCCAGGGGCCGCGAGATGGCGATCGAACGCGGGGTCGAGCACGTCATCCGCAACATGGACGGCACGATCAGCGAGAAGAACACCTATCCGCGCAGCAGCGATCCGCGCAACATCCCCGGCTGACACTGTCAGGCGGGACGGGCGTCAGCCGGTGGCCCCCAGAGCCAACCGGGTGGTGTCGCGGTGGTACGGGCTCAGGCGAGTGCGCTCAGTGGTCCGGTGGACGTCTTCGCGGGTCGGGCGAGGATGAGCAGGCCGACCATGGACAGCGCGACGCACGTGATCATCAGCAGGGCCATCGGCACTGCGGTGTGCTCGCCGCCGAGCCCGGCGATCGGGGCGATGACGCCGGCGGCGATCCACTGGACGAAGCCGAGCACCGCCGAGCCGGTGCCGGGGTGCTCGGGTACCTCCGCGGAGGCGAGGGCGCCGCCGTTGGAGCCGATGAGGCCCTGCGCGGTCATCAGCACGGCGAAGCAGACGATCGCGAGCAGCAGTGGGGTGTCCCACCACAACGCACCGGCGAGCATCGCCACGCCGGCGAGCAGGGCGGCGATCTGTCCGGCGGCGATGACCTTGCGGGTCGCGACGCGTCCGGCGAGCCGGGCGGCGATCAGCGCGGCGGCGGTCATGCCGGCGGCGTTGGCGGCGAAGTCGGCCGAGTACGCGACCGGAGACGTTCCGTTCATCGATTGCAGCACGAACGCCGACGTCGCCACGTAGGCGAACACAGCACCCATCGATGACCCGCTGACCAGCACGTAACCGAGGTAGCGGCGCTGCCGCAGCACCTGCCGTCCGCTGGTCACGAACGCCCGCAGGCCGCCGCCGTGCCGCCGTTCGACAGGCAGCGTCTCCGGTACGGCCGCCTGCACCGCCAGGATCATCGCGCCACCCATGGCCGCGACAACCCAGAACGACACTCGCCAATCCGACAGCTGCAGGATGACCGCGCCGAGCAACGGCCCGACGATCGGCGCGATGCCGCCGACCGCCGCGATGACGTTCAAGATGCGGACCAGCCGGGCGCCACGAGCAAGATCGACGATGACCGCCCTGCCGATCACCATGGCCCAGCCGCCGGCGAAGCCCTGCACGAAGCGTCCCGCCATCATGACCGCGATGGAGGGAGTGAGAGCGCACACGACCGAGGCGACCGTCATGACCACGATCGAGGCGATCAGCAGCCGCCGCCGACCGTGCTGGTCGGACACCGGGCCGCCGATGAGCTGTCCGAGGGCCATGCCGACGAAGAAGGTGGTCAGAGTCAGCTGCACCTGCGTCGCCGTCGCCGTCAGGTCACCCGCGACGCGAGGGAACGCCGGCACATACATGTCGGTGGCCAGCGGCGCGATCGCGGTCAGGAAGATCACGGTGGCGACCAGGCCGACGGTCACCCGCGCCTGGCGACGCACCAGCCCGGACACGCCCCTGTCGGCCGGCGGCACTGGCGCGGAAATCAGTGAGGGCATGTGTTCGAGAAAACTGGCTCCGGGTGGCACCAAGAAGACACCAGCCATAGGTGTACCAGCAGTACATCCCTGTTCAGCGCGACGCACCGTACCGTCGAGGCGGTGAACAACCGAGCCGAGGTGCACGACTTCCTCACTTCGCGGCGTGCCAAGGTGACGCCCGAGCAGGCCGGCCTGCCGACGGCGGGGCAACGCCGCGTCCCCGGGTTGCGCCGCACCGAGGTGGCCGCACTGGCCGGGATGAGCGTGGAGTACTACGCCAAACTCGAACGCGGCCAACTCGCCGGGGTCTCCCCCGGTGTGCTGGAGGCAGTCGCCCGCGCCTTGCAACTGGACGACGCCGAGCGCGCACACCTGCTGCGCCTGGCACAGGAGGCGAACGGCAGCGGCGCGCTGTTGCGTCCCACCAACAAGCCGAAACAGCGCACGGTCCGGCCCAGCCTGCAATGGTCGCTCGACAGCGTCACCGCCCCGGCGATCGTCGTGAACCTGCGCCAGGACCTGCTCGCCGCGAACCTGCTCGGCCGCGCCATGTACAGCGACGTCTACACCGACTCGGCCGGTGTGCCGAACTTCGGCCGGTTCACCTTCCTCGACCCTGTCGCGCGCCGGTTCTACCCGAACTGGAACGTCGCCGCCGACATGCTCGTGGCAAATCTGCGCACCGCCGCGGGCGTCGATCCGCACGACAAAGACCTGCACGACCTCGTGGGCGAGCTGTCCACCCGCAGCGACGAGTTCCGCCGACGCTGGGGCGCGCACAACGTCCGCATCCACGGCACCGGCAGGAAAACCTTCCACCACCACGTCGTCGGCGATCTCGACCTGGCGTACGAGAGCATGGAACTGCGGGCCGAGCCGGATCTCATCATGACGATCTACGCCGCCGAACCCGACTCGCCGACCGCCGAGGCACTGTCGCTGCTCGCCTCCTGGGCAGCCTCCGAGAGCCGCGTCTCGTCAGCGCCCGAACGCTAGCTTTCTCCCAACCGTCTCAAGTGGACGGCACCTGTGCTCAGGTAAGGCCCGGTGGTGCACGGCGGTCCCGAACAACCGTCCTTTTGAGACACAGTCCACTTCATCATCGAAAGGACCCTCATGCGCGGAGCAGTGATCCACGCCCCCGGCGATGTCCGCTTCGAAACCCTGGACGACCCGAAGATTCTCCATCCGACCGACGCGGTCATCCGCACGGCGGTCACCTGCGTGTGCGGTTCGGACCTGTGGCCCTGGCGCGGCCTGGAACCGATCGGCGAGGCACACCCGATGGGACACGAGTACGTCGGCTTCGTCGAGGAAGTCGGCACCGAGGTCACCTCGGTCAAACCCGGCCAGTTCGTCGTCGGTTCCTTCGCCACCTCCGACAACACCTGTGCGAACTGCCGCAACGGCTTCCAGTCGAACTGCCTGCACCGCGAGTTCATGAGCACCTGCCAAGCCGAATACGTGCGCATCCCCAACGCCCAGGGAACCCTCGTCGCTGCCGGCGAGGTGCCCGGCGAACAGCTCTGGCCCGGTCTTCTGGCCGTGTCCGACGTAATGGGCACCGGGTGGTGGGCAGCCGACGCCGCCGAGGTCAAGCCCGGCTCGACCGCCGTGGTCGTCGGCGACGGCGCGGTGGGCCTGTGCGGGGTGATCGCGGCCAAGGAGATGGGCGCGGAGCGGATCATCGCCATGTCGCGGCACGCCGCCCGGCAGGACCTCGCCCGGGAGTTCGGCGCCACCGACATCGTCACCGAACGCGGCGAGGACGGCATCGCCCGGATCAAGGACCTCACCGGCGGCATCGGCGCCGACTCCGTCCTGGAGTGCGTCGGCACCGCACAGGCCATGCAGCAAGCCCTGCACTCGGCACGGCCCGGCGGAAACGTCGGCTTCGTCGGCGTCCCCCACGAGGTCGCCGTCGACGGCCAAGAGCTGTTCTTCTCCCACGTCGGACTGCGCGGCGGGCCCGCCCCGGTACGCCGCTACCTGCCCGATCTCATCGACCGGGTCCTGTCGGGCCGGATCAACCCCGGCAAGGTCTTCGACCTCACCCTGCCCCTGGAGCAGGTCGCCGACGGCTACCGGGCGATGGACGAACGCCGAGCCATCAAGGCCCTCCTCACACCCTGATCTCCCGATCGCGGGTTCGAGCCCGACGAAGAGCACTGGCACGGCGCGGCACGCAACCGGCTGATGGTCCACCTGGCCATCAACGAAGGCGACGCCGACCACGACGTCGTGCACTGGCTGACCCCCGTCACCGACGAGGAGTACGCCGCGGCTCCCTCCACCACCTGAAGTCCGACGTCAAAGGCACACCGATGAGAAGCAGACTGCTCCCGGCCGTAGCGGCCTTCGCCGTGGCGGGCTGTTCGGCGCCCTCCCCTGATCCAGGTGCCTCGACAAGTCGCGCGCCCCAGCCGGCCACGACCGCCACGGCACCCGTGAGCGTCCCGACGACAGGAGACCCAGCCGTGACCGCCGCACGGATCAGCTTCACTGCGGGCGACGCCCAGGTCGTCGTCCGCGTCGCGGACAACCCGACGAGCCGCGACCTGCTGGCCAGGCTCCCCCTGACGTTGGAGTTCGAGGAGTTCTCCGGCCGGGAGAAGATCAGCTATCTGACCGAGCCCTTGACCACCGACGGATCGTCGGGCAGCACGCCCCGCGACGGCACTCTCATCTACTACAAGCCGTGGGACAACCTCGGCTTCTACTACAACGCCACCGGCGGCCACGACGACAACCTCATCACCCTGGGCACTGTCGAATCCGGCATGGACCGCCTCGATCGCCTCGAACAGGGCCCGGTCACCGTCACCCCACTGCCCTGAGCAACGCCGAACAAGTTCGAACAAACTATTGCAGAGAACAACATTCGATGCGAATGTCACCGCGCCAAGGCCAACGACAAGGCGCGGTACGTGCGGGTGACGGTCACCGGGCCGCCGTCCGGTGTCTGGGCCTCCGTCCGGGCCTTCGAGGTCGACGACCGGCCGATCGTCGATCTGCAGCCCGAGTCACCACGCACAACATCCGGAGGGACCAATGATGTTCCGCAGATTCGCCGTGGCCGCCGCCATGATCCTCCTCTCCCCGCTGGCGATCACCACGCCGGCCTCCGCCGCACCGGTCGTCATCACCAACGCCACGCAGTTCACCGACACGACCGGAGCCGTGGTGCACGCCCACGGCGGAGGTGTGCTCAAGGTCGGTGCCTATTACTACTGGCTCGGCGAGAACCGCAATCCCGACAACACTTTCAAGGCCGTCTCCGTCTACCGCTCTGCCGACCTGAAGAGGTGGGAGTTCCGCACCAACGCGCTGACCCAGTCGAGCGCCGCGGAACTGCAGGTGGCCAACATCGAACGCCCCAAGGTCATCTACAACAGCACGACCCGCAAGTTCGTCATGTGGATGCACAAGGAGAACGGCAAGGACTACAACGAGGCCCGCGCCGCGGTCGCCGTCTCCGACACGATCGACGGCAACTACACGTGGCAGGGCAGCTTCCGGCCGCCGAGCGGCACGACGTCGCGTGACCAGACGCTGTTCACCGACGACGACGGCACCGCGTACCAGATCACCGCGACCGCCAACAACGCCGACCTGAGCATCTTCCGGCTCACCGCCGACTACACCGGCTACGACACCCTCGTCGCGAACCCGTGGCCCGGCAGCTTCCGCGAGGCACCGGCGTTGTTCAAGCGCAACGGCGTCTACTTCATGCTCACCTCGGGGACCAGCGGCTGGAACCCGAACCAGCAGCGCTATGCCACCGCCACCAGCCTCACCGGTCCGTGGACGGCGATGGCGGACGCCGGCAACGACACCACCTACGGCTCGCAGACCGCGTTCGTCCTCCCGGTCCAGGGCACGTCGGGCACCTCGTACCTGTACCTGGGCGACCGATGGGGCAACTCCATCGGCGGCACCGTCAACGACTCGAAGTACGTCTGGGCGCCGATCACCTTCCCCACCAACACCACCATCGCCCTGCCCTGGTACCCGCAACTCTCCATCGACACCACCGCGGGCACGATCACCGGCGTCGGCGGAGGCCCCTACTACAACCTGGCGGCCCGGCACAGCGGCAAGTGCGTCGACGTCACGAGCAACTCGGCCGCGGACGGCGCGACCGTCCTGCAGTACACCTGCGGCAGCGGGCTCAACCAGCAGTGGCGCCTGACCGACGCGGGCGGCGGCTACGTCAAGGTCATCGCCCAGCACAGCGGCAAGTGCCTCGACGTGTCCGGAGCCTCCACCGCCGACAACGCCACCGTCCTGCAGTACAAGTGCGGTAGCGGCACCAACCAGCAGTGGACGTTCCAGGACCAGGGCAACGGTTATTACCGCCTGGTCGCCCGGCACAGCGGCAAATGCCTTGACGTGGCAGACAGTTCCACCGCCAACGGCGCGAAACTCATCCAGTGGTCCTGTGGCAGCGGCACCAACCAGCAGTTCACCCGCCGCACGGTCTGAGCGTCCGGAAAGGGGTGTGACCGCCACACCGGCGGTCACACCGTCCGTCCGAAGGCTGAACCGCCCGTTCGGCCGACTGGAGATCAGTACATCGTGACCTTGGCCGTCGGGGTCCAGTCCCCGACAGCTCCCCACGCTGTCGACGCTCTGGGACAACGGCCTCACTGTGCCGAGGGCGGATCGTCAGACATTCGCAAGGTGACACGGCACGTTCGCGGCCCCCGCATCGGGTTGGGTAAAGGCAGCGCACGAGCCGGAAGGTGGGTCCGATGATCAACGCCGTTGCCGCCGCCGCCTTGGCGATGTCCACCGTCGTTGTCCCTCAGGCCGACGTCCCTCAGGCCGACGTCCCACCGCCGGGTGCGGTCACCATCGATCTGGTCACCGTCAACGGATCCGGCTGCCCTCCCGGCACGGCCTCGGTGGCGCCGACACCGGACAACACCGCGTTCCACGCGCTCTACAGCGACTACATCGCCCTGGTCGGTGTCGGTGCCAGGCCGACGGACTTCCGGAAGAACTGCCAGCTCACCCTCCGGGTGAACGCGCCGCAGGGCTACACCTACGGCATCTCCCAGGTCGACTACCGCGGGTACATCCAGCTCGCAGGTGGTGCTACGGGCACGCAGAAAGCCAACTACTACTTCCAGGGCACGGTGCCGACGGAGTACCGGAGTCACACCTGGCGCGGGCCGGTTAGCGACAACTGGCAGTCCTCGGACGAGGGCTTGGCGGTCGTCTACCGGCCGTGCGGCGAGCCCAGGAACCTCAACATCAACACCGAGCTGCGGGTCAGCGCGGGCACGTCGGACCCGAAGACGACCACGAGCTTCATGGCGATGGACTCGACCGACGCCTACGTCGCCACGGTCTACCAGTTCGCGTGGAAGCGTTGCGAGTGAAGGAGAACATCGTCAGGTGACGGTGACGCCCGCCTGGGTCATCGCCAGCGCGACCTGACGGCCCGGCGTCGGGCACGTCGTGGAGGACGAACCCTTGGCGGTCGCCTCCACGGAACCCTCCGCGACGGGTTTGTCCGCCGCGTCGAAGAGTTTCACCGTCACCCGCACCGCCGCGACCGGCATGTCCAGCGTGGCGAAGCCGTTCTTGGCACCGGTCGGCACCAGCGTGGCCCCGCAGTTGTCCCCGGCGCAGGTGGTGGTGGCCGGCGCCGTCGACGGCGTCAGCGGTACTCGCCGCGTCTGGCAGGCCTCGCCCTCGCAGACGGTGATCTCGGCCTCGGTCGCCGCCGCGAGTTCTTCGGCCACCCGCACGGAAACCCCGCTGGGCAGCCCGATCGCCGGGCATTCGTCGCCCTGAGACGTGGCCACGCACCCACCTCCTACAGCGCACTCGCCGGAACCGCACGCGAACAGCGCGATGAGGCAGGCCGCCAGCACGGCGGCCTGCCTCATCCCGAAAACAGGGCGACTGTCAGGCATGCGACTCGGCGAAATCGTACAAGGATTTGAAGTTGTCGTCGAAGTACGGGCTGCGGTTCCAGTTGTCGGAATTGATGGTGCTGGTCACGCCGTTGGCGTAACCGACACCCCAGCCGTCCGCGCGGTCGTTGTAATCCTGCAACCACGGGCCGCCGCTCGCGCCGCCCTGGAAACCGCATTTGATCTGGATGCGGCCGTCGAAGATGCCGACCCGCTCGGTTTTGCCCCAGCACAGCCAGGGCACTTCCCCGTTGTTGCGGTCCAACGGGTAACCCATCATCGTGATGTTCACGTCGCGCGGGTAGTTCCAGCGCGTGCCGTTGCCACCGACTTCGTCGTTCACGTTGCGGCCGGCCGCGTTGTTGCCGGTGACCGCGATACCCATGTCGTAGCCGAAGTCGCTGTCGTTGATCCAGCCGTTCTTGGAACTGAGATACGTCGCGGCGAAGCTGCCGTGCGGCCGGCTGCCGTTGAAGTAGTACGGCACGAAGACGAAGTCGGTCGCCCAACCGCCGCCTTTACCGCCGTGCACGCAGTGTCCGGCGGTGAGCACGAGCCGGCGCTTCGGGCTGCCGATCGAGGCGCCGGAGCAGTGCCACAACCGGGTGTCGTTGGGCTTGTGGAAGAACACCTTGCCCATGGCTCGCGACGCGTTCGTGGCCTGGATGCCGATGTCCTGGATGCCGACGTCCTGCGGCTGCACCGTCGGCGCGACGGGCTTGATCTCACCCGCGGGCCCGGTCGGCACGGCTTTGCGCGTCGACGTGACCGTGTCGGCGGGTAAATCTGCCGGAATGGATGCTTTCATTCTTTCCGGCGTCCAGTAATCCAGAACTGCTCTTTCCGCAGCGGCCGAGTTCACGGTGCGCCCGTCCGCCGAACGGGCTACCGAAACCGCGTTTCCGTCGGCGTTGCTTTCGGCCGTGGCGACACCACTGGCCAGTGCGGTAGCGGTGATTGCCGCCGCGAACAACACCGTCAATCGTTTGCCTACCACAATTATCCCCCTCCAGGACGATCTTGTGGTGCGATCGGTGAATTCAGGGGTCGGCAAACGGAGTCCCACGCAAGTCAGCTCCCCGCCCCCCGAAAAATCTGACGACTGAAGACTAGGGGCGCACCGAAGTCGGGGCAATCGACCAATGGGACGGCCCCTCCGGACGCAGCACAATGACCAAATGGTCCATTCTTCTTGCTGCCCACAACTTCACTCGCGAATCGCGAACCGACGAAATACCGTTAGCCGCCGGCCCGCTGACGCCGCACGGCGACGATCACCGACGACACCGCGATCACCAGACACAGCCAGGCGAACCAGTCGCCCAGCCGCGTGTACGGCGTGGCTCCAGGACCCGCGGGCAGGCCGGCGACCACCGTCGTGAAGGTGTCCGCTCCGCCGGTGCGGGCCTCGGCCACGATCCGGCCCATCCCGTCGGACACCATCAGCACGCCCGTCCGGCCGGACCAGGCCACGCCAAAACCGTTCTCCACTCCACGCAGCGACGCGACCCGAGCGTGCTGCCAGCCGTTCGCCTTCTCGTCCGCGGCCGGGATCGCCATGGTGCGCGCACCGGCGGCCGCGTAGTCGCGACTCGGGTGGGCGAGGTTGACCTCCCCGCAGATCTGCACCCCCGCACCCGCCGCGTAGACCAGTTCGCGCGCCTGGCCCCGGACGTACGCGGCCGGCGCAGCGCCGTCCGCCGGGATGGCGAGCGCGGTGTTGAGCTTCGCGTCCCCTGACCGCCGCACGTAACCGACCACGACATCGGCGCCGCGGTCGCGCGCGGCGTTGGTGAGCGGCGTGACCAACGACGGCAGGCTCGCGTCGTCGACCCCGAACTCGCCCTCGGGCAGCACGACCAGCCGGACCCCCTCCGGCAACGCCGCGATCCGGTCCGCGTAAGCCCTGACCAGTCGCTCGCCGTCCGCCGTCGCGACGTCCACCGCCCAATGCCCCTGGTTGGGCGCGATGAGCGCGACCTGGTGCGACGGCCCGGGCTCCCCCGCCAGCCGGATGATCCCGAAGCCCAGCACGCCGACGAGCACGACGGCCAGCGCCGCGCCGATCCGCCACCGCGGCACCGTGGAGCCGACCATCGCCGCGATGCCCGCGGGCACCAGCAGCAGCACGAACTCGATGCCCCAGAACCCGGTGACCGACGCGATCTGCAGCACCACCGGCACATCGCCCATGCTGTTGGCCGGCGTGCCCATCACCCCGGTCGGGTTCGCCACCGACGCCAGGTACAACGCACCGGTCCACACGGCGGGCGCGGCCACTGTGGCGAGCAACGGCAGACCGCGCAGGACCAGGGCGCGGAACAACAGCACCACGGCTGTCAGCGTCACCGCCATGCCCGCGCTGATCCCCAGCGCCATCGGCAGCGGAACATCGTTGGAGTGCAAGGAATGCGCCCAGTTGTTCGCGGACCCCAGCACACCGGCGAGGAACGCCGCGGCGGCCGCCCACCGGGCCGGCACCCGAGGCGCCAGCAGCAGCACCGGCAAGGGAGCGAGCCAGGTCAGCGCGGGCACCGGAGTGAACCCGGTGCCGAAGAAGGACAACAACCCCGAGCACAACGCGGCCCCCAGGCCGGCTAACAGGCGATCACGTTTCGAGTCCATCGAGAATCCTCCCTGTCGTCCGCGCGCACAGCGCACGAAAGTCCTTTTCGGACAGACCGATGCGGCCGCCGAGGTAGAGCTGGATGAGCCCCTGCGCGGACGAGGTGAAGATCAGCGCGACCTCCAGCGGGTCGTCCTCGCGCAGCAGCCCCTCCCGCATGCCGAGTTCGACGAGATCGAGGATCGGGGTGAACGTGGGCGAGCCGCCGTTGCGGAAGTCCTCCGGGAAACGCCGCGCGGACTCGCGCCGGTCGGCGAGCAGGAAGTGGTAGAGGTGCGGCTGACCCAGCGCGAAGTCGAGCAGGTCCTCCAGCAGCCCGAACGTCCGCGCGCGCAGGTCGCCTTCTTTCGCGCGCTGCCCCCAGCTCCCGGCCACCTCCAGGAAACACGCGTCCGCGACGGCGCGCAGCAGCGCGTCCCGGTTCGGGTAGTGCGAGTAGATCGCCATCGCCGTGATGCCCGCGGCCTCGGCGACCCGTCGCATGCTGACCGCCGCGGCGCCCTCGGCCAGCAGGATCGACCGCGCCGCCGACGCGATCCGCTCGGAGGTCCCTCCAGTGCTCATGCTATACAGCGTATAGGTCGAACTATACGCCGTATAGCCGGAATCAGATCCAGCCGTGGTCGCGGGCGATCCGGGCGGCCTGACCACGGCTGCGGGCGCCGAGCTTGGCCATCGCGGACGACGCGTAGTTCCGCACGGTGCCCGCGGACACGTGCATCGCCCGCGCGATCTCGCTGGCCGTGACGGTGTCGTCGACGAGCCGCAGCACGTCGAGCTCGCGTTCGGTCAGCGGGCAGCGGACCTCGGCGATGGCGTCCGCGGCGAAGTCCGGATCGACGTACCGCAGTCCGGAATGGACTCGCCGGATCACCTCGGCCAGCAGGGACGCCGGCGCCGTCTTCGCCAGAAAACCCTTGGCACCGGACGACAGCGCCTGCCGCAGCACTCCGGGGCGGGCGTGCCGGGTCAGCATCACCGACCTGACGTCCGGGTAGGCGACAGAAAGCCGTTCGAGCACGGCGAGACCGTCGAGCACCGGCATCTCGTGATCGACGACCAGCACGTCGGGGCGGTGCTCGGCGACCGCGGCCAGCGCGGCGGCTCCGTCCGAGACCCCGGCCACCACCTCCAGGTCCTGCTCCAGGTTGAGCAACGACTCGACGGCCTGACGGGTCAGCTGCTCGTCGTCGGCCAGCACCACCCGGATCATCGCGGTACCTCCGCCCGCACCTCGAAGACGCCGTCCCGCACGCCGGCGCTGAACATTCCCCCGACCTCGGTGATCCGGCGGGCCAGCCCGCGCAGTCCGGAACCCTCACGATCATCGCCGCGCATCGGAGCCACTCCGTCGTTGCCGACCATCAGAACCGCCTTGCCGTCATCGGTTTCCAGCCGCACGGTGCAGCGGCTCGCTGCCGCGTGCCGCAACAGGTTGGTCACCGCCTCACGGAGCACTCGGCCGAGCAGTTCGCTCGTCGCGCCGTCGAGTCCCGCCGGATCACCGGTGAACTCCCAGCCGATGCCGGCCGATTCGAGCAACGCGCGGACACCGGGCAGTTCGGCGGCGAACTCGGTGGACCGCCGACCCTGCACCAGTGCGCGCACGTCGTGGATCGCGCCCCTGGCCAGCCTTTGGATCTCGTCGAGCTCGGCACGGGACCGAACCGGATCGACCTCGCTCAGCCTGCTCGCCAGCTCGCTCTTGAACGACACGACTTCGAGCGCGTGCCCGAGGATGTCGTGCAGGTCCTCCGCGAACCGCAGCCTTTCCCTGGTGGTGGCCAGCTCCGCGGCATCACGCCGCGCCTTCTCCAGCTCCAGCGTGAGATGCCACTGGCCGAGCAGGGTCACCTCGGCGTAGGTCGTCGCCAGCACCAGGCACAACGCGAAACCGCCCTGCCGGAGCACATCTCCGACGCCCCCGTTACCGGTGACCGCCATGGTGATGCTCGCGGCCAGCGCGACCAGCAGCGCGAACGGCACGCTGAATCGCCAGCCGGCCTGGGGAAAGCGGGCGATGCGCAGATCGTGCGCGAGCAGACCCGCCGCCAGGGACCACACCACGGTACGACCGGTGCCGGTGGAGGCCACCACCATCCCGACCCCGACCAGGGCGATCGCCCCGGCCTGCCACCACGGCATCAGGCCGACCGGGCCGGTGATCGAGCGGAGTGTCCAGCGCCGGTGGGACAGCACGAGCACGGCCAGTCCGGCGGCCACCACCGCCGCGCGCTCGATCGTCGGCGACGCACCGGACTCGACGAGCACGAGCACGGCCGCGATCACGCTCACCGCGACGATCACGTTGTACCGGCTGTAGCGGCGGAGGGACTCGAGAGCACCTCGATCCCCTGCCCGTCTGGCTCCCCGCATCCGCCCAGGTTAGCCACCCATGACAGCTGTCATGGTCGTTCTCGTACGAGCGTCATCTCCGGTCGTGACAGCGGCGACTGGGGCGGCGTTCGCGTTACGGGGATCGTTCCCGGGCATGAACGACACCGCGATCGAGATCTCCCAGCTGAAGTTCTCCTACGACACCTTCACCGCCGTCGACGGCGTGGACGTCACCGTCCGCCGCGGCGAGATCTTCGCGTTGCTCGGCACGAACGGCGCGGGCAAGACGACCACCCTCGAACTCATCGAGGGCTTCCGCCGCCCGGAGTCGGGCACGGTCCGGGTGTTCGGGCACGACCCCGCGCGGGCCAGATCGTTGCTGAAGCCTCGGACGGGCGTGATGCTGCAACACGCGGGACTGATCGAGGAACTGTCCGTCTTCGAGACGCTGAAGCTGTGGGGTTCACTGACCACCCGCACCGACGACGCCGAGGAACTGCTGGAACGGATCGAGCTCGTCCAGCGCCGGGACACCCGCGTCGAACAGCTCTCCGGCGGCGAGAAGCGGCGGCTGGACTTCGCGCTCGCGATCTACGGACGTCCCGAACTGATCGTGCTGGACGAGCCGACCACCGGGCTGGATCCCGAGTCACGGCAACGGTTGTGGCAGACCGTCGAGCGGTTGCGCGACAGCGGCAGCACGATCCTGTTGACCACGCACTACCTGGAGGAGGCGGAGTCGCTGGCCGATCGGGTGGCGATCATGCACCAGGGCCGGATCTCGGTGGCGGGCACGCTGCCCGAGGTGCTGGAGACACGTCCGTCCCGGATCACCGCCCGTGTGCCCGTCTCGGCCCTGGAACGGGCACTGCCCGCTTTCGCCGGCACGTTGAGGTCCACTTTGGACGAAGACACGGCGCTGCTGGTGCTCGAAACCGCCGCACTGCAGGAGGATCTCGGCTCCCTGCTGCGCTGGGCCGGCGACGGCGGCATCGAGCTCGACCGGCTGACCGCCAGCCAGGCATCACTGGCCGAGATCTTTCTCACCGTGGGAGCGACCCGATGAACATGGCGTTGAGGCACGGCGTACTCGAGATCCGTTTGCTGTTCCGGCGCAAGACCACCGCGTTCGCGGCATCGGTGCTGCCGATCGGGTTGTGCGTGATGACCTGGTTCACCGTGCGCAACCACGCACCGCAGAGCTGGGGATCACTGGTCAGCGACCGGTTCGTGATGCTGATGCTGCTGTCGGTGTTCATGACCAGCATGACCGTGTACACCGCACGGCGGCAGTCGCTGGTGCTCAAACGACTGCGGACCTCCGAGCTCACCGACGCCGGGGTGATCACCGCGATCACCATGCCGGTGGTCACGATGGGCGCGCTCCAGGTACTCGCCTACGTGGTGTTCTGCCTGGCCGTCGGCGCACCCATGCCGGCGCACCCGTGGCTGCTGCTGCTCGGGCTGACGTCCGGGCTGCTGATGACGGTGGCAGCCGGAATGGCGATCGCCGCCGTGAGCAGGAGCGTCGAGGCCACGCCCGTCACCGCGTTCCCGGTCATCGTCGCGACGCTGGCCGGTCTGTTCATGCAGGACGCGCCGGACGCACCGGTGGTGGCGTCCGGGGTGATGCTGCCGCTGATCGGCCCGGCCGACCTGGTCGCGAAGGGCTGGTCCGGTTACGGCGCGGGCGCGACGCTCACCTCCGTGCCTCCGCTGGTGCTCGGCCTGGCCTCCACCTTGCTGTGGGCGGCCGTGTTCGCCGCGGTGATCGCCCGGTTCTTCCGCTGGGAACCCCGCGCCTGACCGTTGACCGCCCGGGGTACCGTGGTCGTCGCTCCACAATGGATTCACGAACCCCGAAGGCGGCGAACGGTGATCGAGTCGGACGGCAGCACCGACCAGAGCGTGGCGCGCATCGCGGAACGCCTCAAGGAACGCATCTACGCGGAACTGGCGGTCATCGCGGTCACGCTCGGACTGGCGCTGGCCGGGTCGAGCACCCACCTGTCGGCCGCCCTGTCCGTGCTGGGCGCCTCGCTCGGCCTGTGGCTCGCGACGATCGCGGCCGAGGTGCAGGGGCACCGGTTCGCCTACGGACACCGGATGAACGGCCCGGAGCTGCGGCACATGCTGTTCGTCACCAGCCCCCTGATGACCGCGGCCGCCGGGCCGTTGATCCTGATCCTCTTCTCCGCCTTCGGTGCCTTCTCGCTCACCGCCGCGCTGTACGCGTCGGTCGCCGTGGACACCGCGACCATGTTCGTGTGGGGCTACACGGCGGGCCGGCGGATGCGGGCGAGCGTGGTCATGTCAGTCCTCAGTGGACTGGTCAACCTGTTGATCGGTGGGGTCGTCATCGTGGTCAAGGTGGCCGGCGGTCACTGAGAGCACGACACCGTCGCCGGACACGAGCAGTGTGCCGTCCGGTGCGACGACGAGCCCCGCGAACCGGCGTGGAGACCCCGGCATGCCGTGCGCGAAGAGCTCGCGGCGGACCGTTTCCAGCGGGCCGAGGTCGAGGTCGGCCTCGGCCCTGATCTCACCGGTCACGAGGTCGACGGCCAGCAGTCGCCGCCGGCCGGCCTCCACGACGAACAGCTCGTCGCCTCGGACAGCAAGGCCTTGTGGTGAGGCAAGGCCTTCGGCGATCGGGACCGGACGCTCGTCGATCCGGTACACCACACCCTGCTCGTCGCTGACGTAGCAACGCCCCTCGGCGTCGAACGCCACGTCCACCGGTTCGGCGAACCCGTCGGCCACCACGGTGATCTCGTCGTCGGCACCGATCGCGATGATCCGCCCCGCACCTGTCTCCGCGACCACGAGCGCGCCGTCGCCACGCACCGCGATGCCGAGAGGGCAGCGCAAACCGTTGGCCCGTGACCTCTGGCCCGTGCGCACCTCGCCGTACTGCGAGGTCGCGTGCAACTCGTCCCCGTCGGCGACGATGCCGTGCGTGAAGCGCATGACCCGCTCGCCGGCCACGCGGTAGTGGTCCGCCACGTGGACGGTGCCACCTGAGCCGGCCGCGAGACCGTAGGGCCCGACGAGGCCCTGCGGCACGATCTGGCGGATCCGGCCGTCCGGGTGGACCTCCGCGATGCCGCCACTGGCGAAACTGGAGACGTACACGCGGTTGTCCGCGTCGACCGCCGCGTTGTCCAGCCCGAACACGCCGGTGGTGACGGTGTGCCGGGTCCCGTCGGGAGAGATGCGCGTGATGTCACCTTCGGCACCAGCGGAGAGGACCAGCAGAACGCCCGCGCGGTCGAAGCGAACCGCGACCGGCATGCTCACGCCGTCGGCGACGAGTTCCGGTGTGCCGCCATCGGGTGAGATCCGGTGGACCTCACCGGTGATCATGTGCGGGTAGTACAGGTAGCCGTCCGGGCCGAGCTGCATCGCGTTGCCCAGCGGCAGATCGCCGGTGAGCACGACCGGCTCACCCCCGCCGGGGAACAGTTCGAGGACCCGTCCGCCGGGGCGCATCTCGTTGACGAACAACCGGTTCCCGGCGCACGCGATGCCGTTCGGCACCTTCACCTCGTCGCTGACCAACGTGAATTCGCCGAGCGGCTCGCGGCGCCACACCCGGCCGGGCACCAGGTCGGTGATGTACATCGACCCGTCCGCGCCGAACGCGAGGTCGTCCGGTGACTGGACGACGCCTCCGGCCGGTACGACCACGTCGATCTCCGCCGTCGTGAGGTCGACGGCGCTGATGCGCCCACCGAGGAAGTCGGCGACGTAGAGCCGTCCGTCCGGACCGAACGCGATGCCGTTGGTGCCGTGGAAGGAACTCATTCAGCGATCACCATGACGTCGTCCATGCGGCTTTCCCGCCAGTCCCTGAGCATGGCGTGGAACGCGGTGGCGCCCTTCGCGTAACCCTGGCGCGGGTGCGGCTTGCCCTCGTTGTTGTAGTAGCCGGGCGTGCACTCGAGGTGGAACTTGTAGAGCTCCTCCGCGTTCTCGCCGAGAGCCGCCGCCCAGGCGTCCACCGCCTCCGCGCTCGGCTCGACCCACCGGGCGCCGCGCTTGCCGGCCTCCGCGACGACCGCCGCGATGTGGCTCGCCTGCTCGTCGAGGATGTGCGCGTAGTTCACCGAGGCGGCGTTCTGGAACGCGCCCAGGGTGAGCAGGTTGGGGAAGCCGTCGCTGTAGAAGCCGTGCAGCGTCCGCAGTCCACGGCTCCAGTGCTGCAACAGGTTGACGCCGTCACGTCCGTACACCGGCAGCCGGCCGGTCATCAGGTCGGACATGGCGACCTGGAAGCCGGTGGCGAAGATGACGCAGTCCACTTCGTACTCGCGGCCGCCGACCACGATCGCGTTCTCGGTGACGCGTTCGACGCCGCCGTGGTCAGCGGTGTCGACCAGGGTCACGTTGGGGCGGTTGAAGGTCTGCAGGTACTCGTCGCTGAAGGTCGGCCGCTTGCAGGCGTAGCGGTACCAGGGCTTGAGCAGCTCGGCGGTCGCCCGGTCCGCCACGATCTCGTCGATGCGGGCGCGGACCTGGTTCATCTTCCGGAAGTCGAGGATCTCCTCGGCACGCTCGCGCTCCTCCGGCGTCAGCGAGTCTCCCTCCCCGCCCGCGGTGATCTTCCGCAACAGCCGGGCGCTGTCCGTCCACGCGTCTCCCACCAGGTCCTCGTCGACCTGGCCGCCGCTGACGATCCCGAGGAAGTTCTCCATCCGGTGCCGCTGCCACCCCGGTTCCAGCGACGCCGCCCAGTCGGGGTCGGTCCGCCGGTTGTCCCGGTAGTCCACAGTGGACGGCGTGCGCTGGAAGACGTACAGCTGCTGCGCGTCACGGCCGACGTGCGGCACGACCTGGATCGCGGTCGCACCGGTACCGATCACGGCGACCCGTTTGTCGGCCAGACCGGTGAGATTCCCGCTGGAGTCACCGCCGGTGTAGGCGTAGTCCCAGCGGCTGGTGTGGAAGGTGTGTCCCTGGAACGTCTCGATGCCGGGGACACCGGGAAGCTTGGGCCGGTCCATCGTCCCGTTGGACATCACCACGTACCGCGCCCGCATCCGGTCGCCGCGGTCGGTGAACACGATCCACACCGCCGCGTCCTCGTCCCAGCGCAGCTCGGTGACCGCGGTCTGGAAGCACGCGTCGCGGTAGAGGTCGAAGTGCTCACCGATCGCGCGCGAGTGCCGGCGGATCTCCTCACCGGGCGCGTACTTCCACTCGGGGACGTAGCCGAGCTCGTCCAGCAAAGGCATGTAGACATACGACTCGATGTCGCAGTGGATGCCGGGGTAACGGTTCCAGTACCAGGTGCCGCCGAAGTCGCCGCCCTTCTCCACCACCCGGATGGAGCCGACCCCCGCCTGCCGGAGCCGTGCCCCGGCGAGCAGGCCACCGAGGCCGCCGCCGATGACGACGACNNCGGCGGCGGCGCGGTACTGCGTGGCGCCGTCGGGACGGATCCGGCGGTCTCGCTCGGCCCGGTACCTGGCGCGCAGCTCGTGCGGGTCGAATCCGAGGTCCTCGGAAACAGACACAGAAAAGCCTTTCGCTAAAAGGGGTTTCTCAGACCGCGGACCAGCCGTTGTCGACCGGGAGGACGACACCGCTGATGTTGGAGGCGGCGTTCGAGGCGAGGAAGACGATGGCGGCGGCCTGCTCCTCGGCCTGCGAGACGCGGCCGATGTTCTGCATGTACTTGCCGAGGACCTGGGGTCCGTGCGTGGCGGGATCCACGTTCACGGCGATGCTCGTGCTCACTCCGCCGGGAGCGATGGCGTTCGCGCGGATGCCGGAGTCGCGGTACGTGATCGCGACCGAGCGCGTCAGCCCGATGAGACCCGTCTTCGAAGTCGTGTACGCGAGGCCGGCGGCGCTGCCCCGCAGGCCCGCTTCCGACGCCGTGTAGACGATGGAGCCCTTGCCCTTGGCGAGCATGTGCGGCAACGCGGCGCGGGTGAGCCGGAACGGCGCGGTGAGGTTGACGCCGAGGACGCGCTCCCACTCCTCGTCGGAGACGTCGGCCGCCGCGCTCATCGAGTCCATGATGCCGGCGTTGCACACCAGCACGTCCAGGCCGCCGAACTCCTCCACGGCCGTCGCGACCACCTCGTCGACCACGGCGGAGTCGGTCAGGTCACCCGCCACGACGACCGCGGTGCCGCCGGCCGCGGCGATCTCCTCGGCGACGGCCTTGGCTGCGTCGCCGTTGACGTCGGCCACCACCACTTTCGCGCCCAACTCGGCGAACTGACGGGCCGCGGCCCGCCCGATTCCCGATCCGCCGCCGGTGACGACGACGCTGCTGCCGTTCAGATCACTGTTCGAGGTCATGCCCTCACCATACCCACTTATTGTCAGTCAGTGCCAGAATGTCACTCGCCGACAAGAAGTACGATGTGGAGGCCCTGGGACGGAGGTGCCATGCCCAACCAACAGCAGACCCGCACGTCGGACCGGACCGGACGACCGCCGCTGACCGAGCGACGCAAGGCGGAGACCCGGCTGGAGGTCGCGCGCGCGGCCGTCCGCCTCTTCCTGGCCAAGGGCCTCGCGGGCACCTCCGCCGAGGAGATCGCGGCGGAGGTGGGCATCTCCGCACGCACGTTGTGGCGCTACTTCCCGAACAAGGAGAGCTGCGTCATGCCGCTGCTGACCGGCGGGATCGAACACACGGCCGCGTGCCTGCGTTCGTGGCGCCGTGACCAGGGCGTCTCGGAGCTGCTCGACATGCTCACGTCCGGCCGCGTCGGATCCCGTGAGGAAATGGCGGCGATGATGAACCTGGTCCGGCTGACCCGGACCGAGCCGGGCCTGCGCGCGGTCTGGCTGGAGGCGCACCGGCTGGCGGAGCCGGTGTTCGCCGAGGCGCTCGCCTGCCGCGCTGGACTGGCCGAACCCGACCTGGTCACCGCGATCCAGGCAGCGATGATCAACGGCGCGTTGCGGGTGACCGTGGAGCACCACGCGTTCAACATCGAGACGCCGGAGTCCCTGGCGGCGGCGACCGCCGAGGCCCTGGTGGTCGCCGCGCGGGGTCTTCCGACCTGAGCAAGACCATGAACGGCGCTTTTGTGGACGTGAGGTCCACGAAAGCGCCGTTCATGGCCTTCAGCCGTGGTTGATGGCTTCGGCGGCCTCGGCGATGATCTCGCGCATCGCGGTCTCGGCGGCAACCGGATCGGCTGACCGGATCGCCTGGGCGACATCGCCGTGCAGCCGGATGGCGACCGGGTTCGGGAGCTGCGGCATCAGGCCGTGATGGGTGCGCCCGATGAGCACCTCGTCGGTCACGCCGGTCAGGGCGGCGAGCATCTCGTTGCCGGACGCGGCCAGCAGCGTCCGGTGGAACAGCAGGTCAGCCCGCAGGTAGGCCTCCAGATCGCCGGACTTGCCGTGCACGGCCATGTCCATCACGGCGCCGGTCATGACACCGCACTGCTCCGGGGTGGCTCGTCGCGCGGCCAGGGCCGCGGCCACCGGTTCGACACCTGCGCGCAGCTCACCCAGGGAGGACAGCTGCGCCTGCCGGTCGGGGCCGTCCAGCCGCCAGCGGATGATCCGCGGGTCCAGGACGTTCCAGGCGGAGCGTTCGGCGACGATCACGCCCACGCGGCGACGGGTGGTCAGCATGCCCATGGACTCCAGCACGCGCACGGCCTCGCGGATCACCGAGCGGCCGACCTCGTAGCGCCCGGCGAGCTCCTCGATGCGCAGCACGTCGCCGGACGGGATCTCGCCGGAGCAGATCTGCGTGCCCAGGTGATCAAGGACGGTCTCATGCAGACCACGTTTGAGCTGCTCTTCGGCTACCACAAGTGCCAATCATCCCATCATTGCCCCCACACAGCTACGGGAGCGGTTAAGAGCTGATCAATCAAGCTCAAGTCTTGCAAAAAGCAGATTATTAACTCAGGATGTTCCGCACTGCGCTCGCCAACACCCCAACGGAGGGGCCGTGCCGCAACTCATCGCCGTCATGGGCGTGTCCGGATCAGGCAAGACGACCGTGGGCGCCGCGCTGGCCCAGCGCCTGCGCGTGCCGTTCGGCGACGCCGACGACTTCCACCCCCAGGCCAACATCGACAAGATGTCCGCCGGCATCTCGCTCGACGACGCCGACCGGACCCCGTGGCTCGCGGCGATCGGCGCGTGGCTCGCCGCGCACTCGGCCGATGGCGGCGTGATCAGCTGCTCAGCGCTCAAGCGCGACTACCGCGACATCCTGCGCGCCGCCGCGCCCACAACGGTGTTCGTACACCTGGCCGGCGATCAGGAGGTCGTCCGCAAACGCGTCGCCGGACGGCCCGGACACTTCATGCCCGCCAGCCTCGTCACCACCCAGTTCGCCACCCTCGAACCGCTCGACCCCGACGAGACCGGGATCGAGATCGACCTCGACCAGCCCGTGGACCGGATCGTCGAGGCCTACCTGCACGCCGCCGTGGAGGACCTGTGAACATCGCACTCGCCGCTGTCTCCAGCGGACGCCTGATCCCGGCCGCGCTGATCGGCATCGCGCTGCTGGTCCTGCTGATCACCCGCTTCCGGGTGCACCCGTTCCTCGGGCTGACGATCTCGTCGCTGATCGTCGCGGTGATCGCGGGCATGCCCATGGAGGCGTCGATCGCCTCCTTCGCCAAGGGTTTCGGCGACACCGCCGCCGGCGTGGGCACCCTGATCGCGCTCGGCGCGATGTTCGGCAAGCTCCTCGCCGACTCCGGCGGCGCCGACACCATCGTGGACACGATCATCGGCCGCTCCAGCACCCGCACCCTGCCGTGGGCCATGGCCGCGGTCGGCGCGCTGATCGGCCTGCCGATGTTCTTCGAGATCGGCCTGGTGCTGATCATGCCGGTGATCCTGCTGGTCTCCCGCCGTTCCGGGATGTCGTTGATGCGCCTGGGCATCCCGGCGCTGGCCGGCCTGTCGGCGATGCACGGACTGGTGCCGCCCCACCCCGGCCCGCTGGTCGCGGTCACCGCGCTGAAGGCCGACCTGGGCATCACCCTCGGCCTCGGCGTGCTGATCGCCCTGCCCACCATCGCCATCGCGGGACCGCTGTTCGCCAGGTTCGCCGCCCGCTGGGTCGACGTGCCCGCCCCCGCGCTGTTCGACACCGAACCGCGCGACGAACGGCCGCGGCCGACGTTCGCCGTCACGCTGGCCACCGTGCTGCTGCCGGTGGTGCTGATGATGGGCAAGGCGCTGGCCGACATCTTCGCGGCCAAGGGCAACACCGTGCGCACCGTGCTGGACTTCCTCGGCACACCGCTGATCGCGCTGCTGATCGCGGTGATCGTCGCGATGTTCACCCTCGGCCGTGGCGCGCGGATGGACGTCAAGGCCGTGGCGAAGTCCGTTGAGGACGGTCTGCCGCCGATCGCGGGCATCCTGCTCATCGTCGCCGCCGGCGGTGGTTTCAAGCAGACGCTGATCGACACCGGCATCGGCAAGCTGATCGCCGACTGGGTCGCCGGCAGCGGGATGTCGGTGCTGCTGCTGGCCTGGCTGGTCGCGGTGCTCATCCGGCTGGCCACCGGATCGGCGACCGTCGCCACGGTCACCGCGTCCGGCATCCTCGCCCCGCTGGTGTCGACCCTGTCCGCGGGCGAGACCTCGTTGCTCGTCCTCGCGATCGGCGCCGGCTCGCTGTTCTTCTCCCACGTCAACGACGCCGGGTTCTGGTTGGTGAAGGGCTACTTCGGGCTCAGCGTCGGGCAGAACATCAAGACCTGGTCGATCATGGAAACGATCCTTTCCGTGACCGGCCTGGTCTTCACGCTCCTGCTGAACCTGATCATCTGACCGGTGTGCCGAACACGGCCGCGTGATCGCGGGCCCAGTCGGCGAACGTCAGCGCGGGCCTGCCCAGCAGGTCCTCCACCGTGCTCGTGGTGGGCCCCGGGCTGACGGCGTAGTCGGCCAGCGAACCGAGCAGACGGGCGGGCACCTCCTCGGGCAGTCCTTGCGCGAGAAGGCCCTGCCGCACCTGTTCGGGCGGAAGTTCCTGGAACGACAGCGTCCGGCCGGTGGCGGCGCCGATGAGCCGCACCTTCTCGTACTGGTCCAGGGACTCGGGTCCGGTCAGCGTGTACACCGATCCGGCGTGCACGCTGCTCCGGAGTGCTTGTGCGGCAACCGTTGCGATGTCGGTCTCGTGGATCGGGGACGTGGCGGCCTTGCCGTACGCGCCGCGCACCACGTCACCGGCCCTGAGCTGCGGCACCCAGGCCAGCGCGTTGGCGGCGAAGTCGGCCAGGCGCAGGACCGTCCACTCCAGACCGGAGCGGGTCACGAGGTCCTCGGCCTGCCGGAACTGGTCGGCGAAGCGGGCCTCTCCCGCCGGGTGATCCACCGTGGTGGCCGACAGCAGCACCACGCGCCGCACGCCCTGCTCGCCGGCCAGCGCCAGCAACTCCGCCAGGCCCGGGCCGGTGGCGCGCGGGCTGATCTGGATCGCCTCCACGCCTGCCAGCGCCGGTTTGATCCACTGTGGACTGAACAGGTCACCGCGGGCGACTCCCACGCCGTGCGGTTCCGCCTCCTGGCGAGTGACGACGGTGACGGCCGCGTTGTCCTGCAACAACAGTTCCGTCACACGCCGTCCCACGACACCGTTGGCTCCGGTGATCAGGATCATGATGGTTGCCCCTCCTCGTGTTGGTCCGGCTTCGTCAGACAAGGCCGAGTTGCTGGAGCTGCGCGAAAACGTCGACGACGCCCCAGATCTCGGCGATCCGGCCGCCGGCGAAGCGAACGATGAAGATCTCGTTGTAGGTGACGGACTTCCCGGTCGCCGGCAGCCCGCGGTACTCGCCCTGATGGGTGCCGGTGACCGTGTTCCGGTACACGACCTTGTCCCCCTCGGCGACCACGTCCTCGATGGCGACGTGGATGTCGGGGAACGCGCGCAGGAGCGTCACCCACACCTGCTTGAGCGCCTGCACGCCCGTCATGCCGCTCGGCACCGGGGCGTGGAACACCAGGTCCGGATCGACGACTTCGTCGATCGCCTTCGTGATGGCCTCCAGGTCGCCGCTGTTGACGGCGTCGTGGAAACGGCCGAACGTCGCTTTGTTGCTCGTCTGTGCTTCCGAGACAGTCATGCACACGAGACGACGGCTTCCACGGGAATGTGACAGGCCGTGAGGGGCGTCACAAATCACTCAGGGCGAGGCCGGGGCGCCCAGGCGATGAAGTTCGCGAAGATCCCGCCGAGGATCACGAGGCCCAGCATGACGCCGACCACCCAGTGCGCCTGGTCGTTGTCGGCCAGGGCGGCGTCGACGACCCGGCCGTTCTCCAGGTCGTAGCGGACCGTCACGCGCTCACCGGGGTGCCGGGCCGGTCCGTTCTCCGACAGGGTCGTGACCTGCTTCGTGCCGTCCGGCAGCGGGTACTCGACCTTGACCGAGGCGCTCTTGCCCGACTTCAGCCGCTCCTGCACGGTCCCCTCGGCCGTGGCCCAGGACCTCTGCTCGGCCGACGAACTGATCACGAACGCCAGCCCCGCGACCGCGCCCACCAGCACGATCCCCGCCACGAACCGGCCTGTGCGGGACTTCAACGATTTCGCCACCACGCCTCCCTCGCACACGACATCGCCGCATCGCCGCCGAATGTCACAGATGAGTTCATTAGCCTGTACGGAGCAGCACGTTCGGCTAACCTCTGGTCGCGTTCAGTGAGAAAGCGACCCTGGGGGACGCGTGATAGATCCCGAGCAGCTGCTCAGCCAGTACGAAGGCAAGCTCGCCGAGGCTCAGGCCAAGAGTGACGCCATCCGCGAGAACCTCGCACACCTGCACGTCACCGAGCGGAGCCCGGACGGGCAGATCACGGTGACGGTGAACGACGCGGGCAACCTCGTCGGCCTGCAACTCGGCCAGGCACTGCAGCGCAAGGAAGGTGCGGCGGTCGCGCAGGACATCATGCGCACCTTGCAGGCCGCGCAGAGCCGTGTCGCGAACACGGTCCAGGAGTCGATGGCGCCGCTGCTGGGCCCCGACTCCGAGGCCATGCACATGATGATGGACAAGCTCCGCAGCGCCCAGCCGCCACCACCGCCCGTGCAGTACGGGCAGGGAGGCGGAAGCTGGGGTCCGACCGAGACCCGCCTGGGCGCGATCGAGGACGAAGGCGCGCCGCCGCCTCCCCCGCCGCCCGCACGCCCGCAGCCGCCGCGACCGCCGCAGCAGCCGCCACGGCATCGTCCGGCCGATGACGACGACGACTTCGGCGGCGGGAGCATTCTGCGATGAACTACCGCATCGACCTCACCGAGATGGACAACCACGCCAAGCGCGTCGACGAGATCGGCGGGCGCATCGGCACCGCCATCGGCGCGGGCAACGCGGCGTCGAACTCCGAGGCGTTCGGCCTGCTCGGCATCCCGCTCGCCGCCCTCTGCTCGGCCGCGCAGCACATGGCGATGAACACCCTCAACGACGCCGCCGAGGCCGCACTGGACCACCACAAGCGGGTCCTGGCGTGGCGCGAGGCCGTCAAGAACAACGAAGACGACCAGGTCAGCCGCTTCAAGGTGGGTGAGTGATGAGCACGCCGAGCATGGGGCCCGCTCCGGCGCCCACCCAGAACCCGCTGATCCGCAAGGGCGAGGACACTCCCGCCACCGAGGGCGCCGGGCTGTTCCACGACGTCACCGAGGCGGTGACCGGTTTCGCCGACGGCAACTGGGCCGAGGGCCTGCTGAACCTCGCGAGCGCCGCCGGTGACATCGGCAAGATGCTCACCGATCCGCTTGCGTACCTGTTCAGCGCGGGCTTCGGCTGGTTGATGGAACACGTCAGCTTCCTCAAGGAACCGCTCGACTGGCTCACCGGCGACCAGCAGACGCTGGACGGCATGGCGCAGACGTGGTCGTCGGTATCGAGCTACCTCGACGAGATCTCCACCGACCTCAAGGACACCGTCAACAAGGACGCGGCCCAGTGGATCGGCAAGGACTCGGCGAAGTACCGCGAGTTCGGTGTGGACCGCGCGGACACCTACGGCGCGGTCGGCACGGCGGCGCGCGGCATGTCGATCCTGATCACGATCTGCAAGACGATCCTCAAGGTGGTCCGCGACATCGTGCGTGACCTGATCTCCGAGGCGATCGGCAAGCTGATCAGCATCTGCCTGCGCTGGGCTCCGGCGGTCGCGGCGCTCGGCGCGGGCATCGCGGGTGCCGTCGCCGAGTGCGTGCCCACGGCGGTGCGGTACGCGCAGAAGTGCATCGACTGGTGCCGCAAGCTCACCAAGGCGTTCAGCAAGGCGGGCGGGCTGTTCAAGAAGCTCGACGACGTCCTCGCCAACGCCAGCGTCAACCTCGCCAAGCGCGGCGACGACTTCGTCACCGTGCTCAAGCAGGGCGCGAACGCGGACATCGCCCGCGCGATGAAGGACTTCAACTTCGCCGGGATGATGAAGGACGCCGGAGCCGGTGCCAAGAAGGTCATCGTCGACGGCGTCACGGGCCTGCCGAAGGACATCGGTCCCGCCATGGCGGAGGAGTTCCGCAAGGAGGGCTCGAAGATCGTGGACAACCGGGGCTGGCAGTCCTGGCGCGAGCTGAAGGAAGAGGAGGAGAAGGGCTAGTGAAGGTCCTCCGCCGGATCCTGGTCTTCCTGGTCCTGCCGCTGCTCGGTTACCTGATCGGTGCCACGATCTTCCTCCACTTCTGGAACAAGATCGAGCCCGGTGACCTGAAGAACGCCACCGTCGTGGCGGTGGCGAAGTCCTGCGAACGCCTCAGCCCGGTGTCGTGGCGGGGCTTCGGTTACCACTACGAGTGCGAGACCGAGCTCCGGGCCAAGAGCGGTACGACCAGCACGACGACTGTGACCGGCTGGCTGAAGCCGTCGGACATCGGCAAGGAGTACGCCGCCCACACCTCGCGGCGGGGCAAGCCGTTGGAGCCCGACGTGCGGACCGACTCCCAGGTCCTGCTGGGCTGGGTGTGCACGTTCGTCTTCGCGATCGTCTACCTCATCGCGTTCGCCAACGTCGCGTACCGCATCCTGCCCGACCGGGGCCTGCGCAAGCGGCGCATGCCGACCCGGTACGAACCACCTGTGCAGTGATCCGTTCCGGGTCGTGACCGGCCGGCGCCTACTTCTTCCCGGCGCCGGCCTTCTTCTTCTCGCGCACGCGCACGGAGATGCGGACCGGGCTGCCCTCGAAGCCGAACTCCTCGCGGAGCCTGCGCTCGATGAACCGGCGGTAGCTCGCCTCCAGGAACCCGGTCGTGAACAGCACGAACGTCGGCGGCCGGGTCGAGGCCTGGGTCGCGAACAGCACCTTGGGCTGCTTGCCGCCGCGCACCGGCGGCGGGGTCGCGGCGATCAGGTCCGACAGCCACTGGTTCAGCCGGCCGGTCGGCACGCGGGTGTCCCACGAGTTCAACGCGGTGCGCAGCGCGGGCGCCAGCTTGTGCACGGCGCGGCCGGTCAGGGCGGAGATGTTGACCTTGTCCGCCCACGGCACGCGCACCAGGCCGCGTTCGAGCTCACGGATCATCTCGTTGCGACGGTCCTCGTCGACGAGGTCCCACTTGTTGAACGCCAGCACGCACGCGCGGCCCGACTCGACCACCATCGTGAGCACGCGGAGATCCTGTTCGGACAACGGCTCGTGCGCGTCCAGCAGCACGATCGCGACCTCGGCGGTCTCGATCGCCGACTTCGTGCGCAGCGAGGCGTAGTACTCGGCGCCGCTCTCGAACTTCACCCGCTTGCGCAGGCCGGCCGTGTCGACGAACCGCCAGATCTCGCCGTCGAGCTCGACCAGCGAGTCGACCGGGTCGACGGTGGTGCCGGCGACCGAGTCGACGACCGAGCGGTTCTCGCCGGTCAGTCGGTTCAGCAGCGACGACTTGCCCACGTTCGGCTTGCCGACCAGCGCCACCCGCCGCGGGCCACCGGCACCGTTGCGGAAGTCGTCACGCGGCGTCTCCGGCAGCATCTCGAGGATCTTGTCGAGCAGGTCACCGGAGCCGCGGCCGTGCAGACCGGACACCGGGAACGGCTCGCCGAGGCCCAGCGACCACAGCGACGCGACGTCGGCCATCAGCCGGTCGTCGTCCACCTTGGACGCGCAGAGGATCACCGGCTTCTTGGAGCGGCGCAGGACCTTCGCGACGGCCTCCTCGGTCGTCGTCGCGCCCACCGACGCGTCCACGACCACCAGGATCACGTCCGCGGTCGCCATCGCGAGCTCGGCCTGCGCGGCCACGGCGGCCTGCAGGCCCTGCGCGTCCGGCTCCCAGCCACCCGTGTCGACCACGGTGAACTTGCGGCCGTTCCACAGCGCGTCGTACGCCACTCGGTCACGCGTCACGCCGGGCACGTCCTGCACCACGGCCTCTCGCCGGCCGATGATGCGGTTGACCAGAGTGGACTTGCCCACGTTCGGCCGTCCGACCACCGCGAGCACCGGCTGTGGCGGCTTCGAGTCCTCGCCTTCTTCGCCGTCGAGGTCGGTGAAGGCTGACCAGTCGGCCTCGTCCTCCCAGGTGCCGTCCAGGTCCGTCATCGTCTTCCCTCACTCACCCGAAGTCCATCAAGTTCGGCGACCAGTGTCGCCAGGCGATCGCGCACCTGCTCGGTGGCAACGCCGAGGGCCGCCCGCCCCTTCCCCTCGGGAAGGTGGAACGGCTCACCGATCAGCACGTCGACCAGGGGCCGCCAGCCCCTGGCCTGGTAGGTCCCGCGACAGGCGACCGGCAGCACCATCGCGCCGGACGTCTTGGCCAGCCACGCCGCACCGTTCTGCGCGCTCGCCACGTCGCCCTCGCCGCGGGTGCCCTCGGGGAAGACCCCGATCACGCCACCCGCCTTCAGCACGGACAACGCGGTGGTCATCGCGGTGCGATCGGCTTCCCCCCGCTTGACGGGGAGTTGCCCGATCTTCAGCAGCAACGTGCCCACGACGCGTTTGAACATCTCCTGTTTGATCAGGAAAGTCACCCGCCGGGGCAGCACACCGAACAGGATCGGCCCGTCCGCCATCGAACTGTGGTTGGCGACGACGACCACGCCGCCGCTCAAGGGTACGCGGTCGCGCCCGTGAACCCGAATCCGGAACTGCCACGCGTACGGCACGCGGGCGATCCACCTGCCGATGTCGGTCAGCCACGGCAGGCCCTCGGGGGGAAGGGTCACCCGGTCACCCTCAGCCCTCGGCGTTCCACCAGGTCCAGCAACGCGTCGATGGTGCCCGCGAGATCGAGGTCGGTGTTGTCCAGCTCCACGGCGTCGTCCGCCGGCTTGAGCGGAGAGACCGCCCGGCTGGAGTCGTAGTTGTCGCGCCGCCGCACGTCCGCGAGCACGGCGTCCACAGTGGACTCACGGCCGGCCGCGTTGTCCTGTTTGGTCCGGCGCGCGGCGCGGGCGTCCGCCGACGCCGTCAGGTAGACCTTGAGCGGCGCGTCCGGCGACACGACGGTGCCGATGTCACGCCCCTCGACCACGATCCCGCCCACGGTGTCGACGGCGTCCGCGATGATCGCCCGCTGCTGCGCCACGAGCAGCTCGCGCACGTGCCTGGCCGCCGAGACCGGCGACACCGCCAGCGTCACCTCGGGCCCGCGGATCTCCACCGACACGTCGTCGCCGTCGAGCGTGATCCCCGGCTTCCCGGGATCGGTGATCACGACGAGCTTCGCGTTGTCCGCGACCTCGGCGACCTTGACCTCGTCGGTCGGGTCGACGCCGGCCCGCAGCACCGCCACGGTGATCGCCCGGTACATCGAGCCGGTGTCGAGGTAGCGCGCGTCGAGCGCCATCGCCAGGCGCTTCGCGACGGTGGACTTGCCGGTGCCGGCCGGTCCGTCGAGTGCCACCACACCGCGCAACTGACCCTGGCCCACCACAGCTCCCTCCGAGACACCCACAGTTCACATTGTGCCTGGTGCGGACGCTCACACCGCAGGCGGGACGGCCCACGACGGCTCCAGCACGACAACCTCGGCGCCGGCACCGCCCGCCTGATGTCGATCGTGGTCCCGCTCAGCACCCCACCAGGACAGCACGAGTTCACCGCCCCGCTGCTCGATCCGCACCACCGCGCCGTCTCCCGGCGCCAGCTCCTGCTCGAACAACCGGACGTCGATCCGGCCGTAACCGTCCCGCTGCGCCCTCGCCAGTTCGTCGTGCGGACCGGCGAGAAAGGCCGCGTGATCGTCGGTCGACCGCCAGAACGCCAGCACGTGCGCGACGTCCGGCTCACTCCACCCGCCGCACTGCCCGAGGAACCCCGGCACTCGCGCCAACGGCCCCCAGCCCCGCTGCCCCCGGTCGAACGCGACCGGATCGACCACCTCGCAGCGCACCCACTTGATCAGCACGACGCCGACGGTATCGATCGGTGGAATCAGCAACGGGTGGTGTCCGTCAGGGGGAGCTCACCGGGCGCCCTGACTCAGTGGTTGAGGTCTGTCCTCAACGCCGCCGCCCCACGCAGATAGACGTGCTTCACCGACGACCGCGGCAGCTCCGTCTCGACGTGTGCCAGCAGGCGGATCACCCGCGGCATCGAGCCCGGCACCGCGATCTCGGTCGCGGACAGCAGCGGCACGTCCGAGAGCCCCGCCTGGCGCGCGGCGTAGGCGGGGAACTCGGACGTCAGGTCTGGTGTGGCGGTGAGCACGACGCTGATCAGGTCGTCCGGGGACAGCGCGTTGCGGTCCAGGACCTCGCGCACCAGCTCGGCCGTGGCCTCCAGCAGCAGGTCACGCGAGTCCGCGTCGATCTGCGTGGCTCCCCTGATCGCTCGTACCGCCATGCGTCCGACACTAGCGCGGGACGAACTCGCACGCCCGGATCACCAGATGCGACGCCGAGTTACCCAGCGCTTCAGCCAGAAAGTCTCATCGGTCGACCACGATGTTGGGGTACCGCAGGGTGAGACCGAGCAGGTTCACCACGTAGGCCGCCCACCCGCCGCCGTGCAGCACGAGCCGCCTCTCCCCGAGCAGCGTCGCCGTCTCGATCAGCACGTGCAGGCCGCTCGACCCGATGAACGTCAGGCCGCTGAAGTCGATCACCACGTCCCCCGCCGCGTCCCCGTGCGCACAGGCCAGCGCCAGTTCCGACCGCAGCAGGCCGCTGGTGGTCAGGTCGACCTCACCGGCGAGCGCCACCACCGCGCCCCGGCGCCGCACCTCCAGCAAGCCTGATTCGGGATCCATCGTCGGTGCCTCAGGAGTCGGGAGACAACAGGTCGCGCACCGCCGCGAGCACTCGCAGCGGATGCGCGGGTTTCGGTAGGTAGGCATCGGCAACGTGCGCGGCCGGCTCGATCGCCGAAACGGCTACGACCGGCACACCGAACGTCCGCGCGACGGCCGCGAACCGGGTCCCCTCACCATGAGACGTCAACAGGTCCACTATCGCCAGCGCGGGCGGGTTCTCCAGTACCGACTCGGCCGCCGCGACCGTCGTCACGAGCGTCACGTCGTAGCCCTCGGCGTGCAGGAACGCGGCCAGCGACTGGCCGGAGAACCGGTCGCCGTCCAGCAGCAGCACGCGCGGACGTCCCGGAGGCGCGGGCAGATCCGGGACGCCCGCACGCGACCAGACCCGCACGAGCGCACGCACGACCGTGCCGGGCCAGGTCGGTTTGCCGGGCCGCACCTGCACCTCGTCGGCGATGCCGAACAGCAGCCGCAACCCGAGCGGACGGGCGGAGGCGCTGCCCTCGTGGTCGAACACGCCGTCGTCCTCGATGGTCAGCAACACCGCGTGGTCCCGCGGCTCCCACGTCACCCCCACGATGGACGCGCCCGCGCGCCGCACCGCGTTGTCCGCCGCCTCGGACACCGCGAGCAGCACGTCCCGCGCGTCGTCACCGCTCAGACCGGACTCACCGGCGAGGTCGCGCACGAAGGCCCGGATCTCGGGCAACGAGGCCGGGATCGCCGGAAACCACCGGGTCTGCGCGGTCATCACGCCGCATACGCCGGAGCCGCCAGCAGCGGCATGATGAGTTCTCTCAGCGTGATCGCCCGGCGTCTGTCCGCTTCCGCGTGCAACGGTTCGAGCTTCTTGCGCGTGCGTGCGGACATCATGTCGCCGGTCTGCGTCACGGCCAGACCCGCGACGGCCGCCGCTTCGTCCGCGTCACCCTCCACGAGGTGGTTGAGCGACAACGCGATGAGGGCGAACGTCCGACTGCGCGCCATGTCGTCGCGATACCCCGTCACGGCCTGATGCAACGACGTGATGGCCGGCCGCGCGAAACTCTCGTCCACCGTGCGCGCCAGCGTCGTGTAGACGGTCCCGGTGATGCCCGCGAGATCGGGCACGTCGAAGAAAGCGGCCCACGGGGCTGCTTCGTCCACATCCGCACGTGCGAACTCGTCGTGCGCACGTCCCAGCAACGCCAGCGCGGGCACCCGCTGCCCCAGTTCGGCATAACACCACGCCTGGTTCGCGGCCAGGATCGCGTTCGTGTGGTGACTGTTCGCCACCAGCCCGGCCAGCCGGAACATGCCGAGCGCTTCGGCGGGTCCACCGTGGTGCAGGTGGACCCGCCCCATCCGATAGCGGATGTTCGCCACCAGATCACCGTCCTGGGCGAAGTTCAGGGCGAGATTGAAGTGGCGGTGCGCGGACCCACCGAGCCCGGCGTCGAACGCGGTCCAGCCCGCGAGCGTGTGCAGTTCCGCGATGGCGCTGCTGAAGTCACCACGCACCGCGGCATTGGCCGAGTGCGCGAACGCCTTGTCACACCACGACAAGAGCGCCTGCACCTGCGTGCGGCACGCTCCACCGCCGTAGCGGTAGTCGACCGCGCGCAACGCGGCTGTCATCGCCCTCAGGTGCTT
Organism: Lentzea kentuckyensis; assembly: GCF_002150765.1. Lineage (GTDB taxonomy): Bacteria > Actinomycetota > Actinomycetes > Mycobacteriales > Pseudonocardiaceae > Lentzea > Lentzea kentuckyensis. Next base: position 118,450 of record NZ_MUYM01000015.1, on the reverse strand, counting down.
GACGTGCACTAGTCCGATCTTGGAGTGAGGGGGCGGCAACGAGGGTGACGGCTCGTGGCGCATTCGTAGTTCTCCACAGCGGCTCGGGGGACCGTTACGACCGAGTTTGTTCCTGGGACTGTTCGTACGACAGGGCCGAACGAACCCGCCTGACAGGGACCTACGGGGTCAGGTCCGCGAGCAGCAGCCCGCTGCGCGGTTTCGGCGTGAAGTAAGTGCTCTTGCGGGGCATCTTCGAACCCTCGAGCACCTCCTTCAGCGGTACCGGCGCGATGAGCAGCACCGCTTCGGCCTCGGCCGAAGGATCGGTGACCGCCCGCACGCGCGGGCTCTCCGGATCGAGCCCGAGAGCCCGGTCCAGCAACAACGACTCCACGACGGCGTGGTCGATCCCTTGTCCCGCAGGAAGTTCGACCCGCAGCACCTCGTCGGTGCAGCGCACCACGACCACGCCCGGTTCCGGATCGACGACGTACGGCAACGACGAGACCGTCAACCCGACCCGTCGCCACGCCGTCACCAGATCGGACGCGCCCAACCCGGTGCCGGTGATCGCGCGGTGGATCGGCCCGATCCGCAGCCCCGGCCCGGACGTGACGAGCGCGAGCAGGCCGGACAACCCCGCCTCCCTGGCCGCGGCCACCCGGTGGTTGCCGTCCGCCACGAGCAACGGATGCGCGCCCGCGGCTTCCAGGAACGCGTCCTGCGACTCGCCCGGCCCCACCAGCCACACCCAGTGCCTGCGCCCGCCGGAGTCCACAAGCGACACCGCCGGCTCGTCGGTCATGCCGAGCACCAACGACGTCAGCCCGTCGTGGCCGGAATGATTCAACTCGGTGACCGGGACCAGCATCGCCGCGCTCGTCGCGATGCCGAGCGAGGCCAGCACCTGACCGCGTTCGGCGACCACGTCCGGGTAGACGTCCTCGGTGTGCGCGATCGCGTCCGGGTCGACCAGGCACAGCAACCCGCACGCCGTGCCGTCCGGTCCGTCCACCCGGTACGGCGCGACGACGTCGGTCACCTCGCGGTACGCCCGCCGGATCAGCGCCGCGAGTTCGGCACGGGCGGCCGGCAGCGCGTCGAGCAGCCCCGTCCCGGCCGCCAGCGCCGCCGGGGTGCGATGGGGGTGCTGCACGGCCAGCAACGTGCCGTGCGGGGCTCTGGCGAGCGCGCCGATCACCTGTCCTGGTTCGGCGAACTCGTCGACGTCGGGGCCGGGCACGCGGTCGCGCACCACCCACCCCCGTCTCACTGGGCGTACTCGCAGAAACATCCCCGTATCATGATCTGTGTGAACGTAGAGATCACGCCTTTGCCGGGTATCGGAACGCGCCAGGACTTCACGATCCGCGCCGGACGTCGCGTCGGCGTGATCACCTACCGGGACGGCCGGTTCGAGCTGATCCTCTCCAAGGCGAGCGATCCCGACTCCTGCGCCGCCTCGATACCCCTCTCACCGGAAGAGGCGAGCACGCTCGCGGGCCTGCTCGGCGCGCCGCAGCTCGTCGCCCACCTGCGCGAGGAGCACCGCGACATCGCGGGCATCACGACGCGCCAGCTGCCGGTCACCGCGTTCGCGAACCACACTCTCGGTGAGACCGCTCTGCGCACCAGGACCGGTGTGTCCATCGTGGCCGTCGTGCGCTCGGGCAACGCGCATCCGTCGCCCGGCCCCGACTTCATCTTCGAAAACGGTGACCTCGCTGTCGTCGTCGGCACCGCGGCAGGCCTCGACGCCGCCGCTGAGATCCTCCACGGCGGTTAAGCACAGTGCACCAGACAACTTTGGCCATGATCCAGCTCGGCGCGGTGTTCTTCGGCCTCGGCCTGCTCGGCCGCGTCGCTCGCCGGATCGGCATCTCCCCCATCCCGTTGTACCTGATCGGTGGTCTCGCGTTCGGCGTCGGCGGCTTAGTGCCGTTACAAGGAATCGAGGAGTTCACGCACATCGCCAGCGAGATCGGCGTTGTGTTGCTGTTGTTGCTGCTGGGTCTTGAGTACTCGGCGTCCGAGCTCACGACCGGGCTGAAGAAGTCCTGGATGGCCGGCGTGCTCGACCTGGTGCTGAACGCGGCGCCGGGCGCGATCGCCGCGTTGCTGCTGGGCTGGGGCACGGTCGGCGCGCTGGCGATGGCCGGCGTCACCTACATCTCGTCGTCCGGCATCGTCGCGAAGGTGCTGGGCGACCTCGGCCGGCTGGGCAACCGCGAGACGCCCGTGGTGCTGTCGGTACTGGTGTTCGAGGACCTGGCGATGGCCGTGTACCTGCCGGTGCTCACGGCCGTGCTGGCGGGTGTGAGCATCATCGGCGGGCTCACCTCGGTCGGCATCTCACTGCTCGCGATCACCGTGGTCCTGGTGGTGGCGTTGAAGTACGGCCGGTTCATCTCGGCCATTGTGGACAGTCCGGACCACGAGGTGTTCCTGCTCAAACTGCTCGGCTCGGCGTTGCTCGTGGCCGGCATCGCCTCGCAGCTGCAGGTGTCCGCCGCGGTCGGCGCGTTCCTGCTCGGCATCGCGATCTCCGGTTCGACCGCCGAGAACGCGACACGGCTGCTGGAGCCGCTGCGCGACCTGTTCGCCGCGATGTTCTTCGTCGTGTTCGGACTCAACACCAACCCGTCGACGATTCCACCCGTTCTTGGAATCGCCGTGGCGCTCGCCGCGGTCACGACCCTCACCAAGGTCGTCACCGGCTGGTGGGCCGCCCGCCGGCAGGGCATCGGCAAGATGGGCCGCATGCGTGCGGGCGCGGCACTCGTGGCGCGCGGCGAGTTCTCCATCGTCATCGCCGGGCTGGCCGTGGCGTCCGGCCAGGTGGACGACCGGCTCGCGGCGCTGGCCACCGCGTACGTGCTGCTCATGGCGATCCTCGGGCCGATCGCGGCCAAGTACGTTGAGCCAATCGGTGAATTCTTTCAGCGCAAGCGGCAAATGGCCTGAAACAAGTGCCGCCGGATGACGACTCTCTCTAGTAGGGCTAGACGGAGAGTAGGGGCGAATCGTCATGACCGAACCCGCGGAAGTGGAGACCACCGGCCGGTTCCTGGTGCTGCTACAGGAAGACGCCATCGAAGAGGGGGTGGCCGAGCTCGGCGCGATCGCCGGGTTCGACCCGAACAGCGGCGAGCTGGACCCGGAGACCGTGCAGGTCTTCCCCGAACTCGGCGTGGCGGTGGTGTCCGCCGACCCGAACCTGCTGGCCGAGCTGAACGGCGCCGCCGAGCGTCCCGGCCCGATCCAGATCGTCGAACCGGAGCGCGTCGTGCACGCCTTCGACGCCGCACCGGCCGAGGAAGAACCCTCGGCCGAGGCCGACGAGTCCGTCCTGACCTGGGGCCTTCAGGCAGTCGGCGCGGACGTCAGCACGGCGACCGGCAAGGGCGTCAAGATCGCCGTGCTGGACACCGGTTTCGAGAAGAACCACCCCGACTTCGTGGGCCGCACCATCACCACGAAGTCGTTCATCGCCAATGAAGACGTGCAGGACGGCCACGGCCACGGCACGCACTGCATCGGCACGTCGGCGGGCCCGCGCAAGCCCGCCACGCCCCCCGGCTACGGCGTCGCCCACGAGGCCGAGATCTTCGCGGGCAAGGTGCTGTCCAACGCGGGTTCCGGCTCCGACGGCGGCATCCTCGCGGGCATCGACTGGGCCGTGAGCAACGGCTGCGCGGTCATCTCGATGTCCCTGGGCGCCGACGTCCCGGTCGGCACGCCCGCCTCGCAGATCTACGAGACCGTGGCCCAGCGCGCCATGGCCAAGGGCACCCTGATCATCGCGGCCGCCGGCAACGCCTCCTCGCGCCCGGCCAAGATCGCGCCCGTCGGCCACCCGGCCCGCTGCCCGTCCATCATCGCCGTGGCGGCCATCGACGTGAACCGGCAGATCGCGTTCTTCTCGTCGGGCAGCGCGGACAAGATCGGCCAGGTCGACGTGGCGGGCCCCGGCGTGGACGTCTACTCGTCGTTCAAACTGCCCGAGAAGTACGCCCGCCTGCGCGGCACCTCCATGGCGACCCCGCACGCGGCCGGCGTGGCGGTCCTGATCGCCGAGAAGACCGGCGCCCGAGGCTTCGAGCTCTGGGCCCGCCTCGCCCTGTCCTCCCTGCGGCTCCCGCTGCCGTCCACCGATGTCGGCGGTGGGCTAGTCCAGGCGCCATGACCGGTTCGGTGGACCAGGTGATGGTCTCCGTGACCGAGGGCAGCCTCCCGCGCGTCCTGAACGACCTGCGGGAGGCCGGCCTGGTGGTCGACACGGTGCTGGAGGCCCTGGGCGTGGTGACCGGCACGGTGGAGGTCCGCGCCATCCCCTCGCTGCTCTCCGTGCCCGGCGTCCTGGACGTCGAACGACAGTGGCGCGTACAGCTCCCGCCCTACTGACTAGGCTCTCCACCGACCCCATTCACGCGCGATCGAACACGTGTTCTACGATTGTGCGCGGGGTCACGTCGTTGCGGAGAGAGGAAACCTGATCGTGTCGGACACGCTCACCGAGGTGCAGGCAGTCGAGGAAACCGACGTGGAGGAGACTCCGGCGGCGGCCCCCGAGGCGACGAAGCCGGTAGAGGCTCCCAAGCCGGCCGCGGAGGCGCCCAAGGCCGAAAAGCCGAAGGCGGCCGCCCGCGCCAAGAGCACGGCGAAGAAGACCCGCACCGTGGAGCTCACGCTCACGGTGACCGGCACCGCCGAAGGCGAATGGCAGGCCGACCTGGTCCACGGCACGCAGCGAGTCGTGTCGGGCCTCGTCATCCCGGCCATCGCCGTGGCCAAGGCGGCCAAGGAGCTGCACGAGGACATCGCGGAGGGCATCGAAACGGTGCTCGAGGCGGCGCGCGACCAGCACCGCACCCGCATGGAGGAGCTGGAGGCCGAGCTGGCCAGGGTGAAGGCCCAGCTGGCCGAGCTTTCCGAGTAAGCCCGCAAGACACCTGAAGGGGTGGTCCGCTTCGGCGGACCACCCCTTCGGCGTTAGTCCATTGTGGACGCTCCGGCGAACGGTGCGTCAGCGGGACGGATCGAGCAGCAACTTCCCAGCGGTACGCCGAGCCCGCAGGTCCTCGTGCGCCTGCTGGATCTCGCCGAGTCCGTACTCCCCACCGGGAACGGCCTTCAGCTTGCCGTCCACCACGAGCTGGAAGAGTTCGGCCATGGCCCGGTGCGCCAACGTCCCGTGCTCGGCGTCGCGCACCTTCAGGGCGTGCGGCAGCCACATACCCGCAACGGCCGTGGAGTGCACGAGCAGTGCGCCGAGGTCGACCGGCTTCGGCCTTTCCCGCGAGGCCATCCCATAAAACGCAAGCCGCCCAAACGGAGCCAGCGCCACCAACGACTGATCAGTGGTAGCCCCTCCAGTCATGTCCAGCACCACGTCAACGCGCCGGCCGCCGTTGGCCTCCTTCAGCGCGGCGGTCATGTCCTCTGACCGCGAGTCGATCGCCACATCCGCCCCGAGATCCAACGCCAGCTTCCGCTTGTCGTCGGAGGAAGCCGTGGCGATGACCCGCCCAGCACCCCACAACTTGGCCAGCTGAACGGCGATCGTCCCCACGCCACCAGCAGCCGCGTGCACGACAACCGACTCACCGGGCTCCATGTGAGTCGACTTCCGCAGCAACAGCCACGCCGTGGCGCCCTGCACGATCAACGACAACGCCGTGAGGTCGTCCACCCCGTCCGGCACGTCGAACGTCGTCAACGCGGGCGCGACAGCCTTCTCCGCGTACCCACCGGAGTTCTTCGTCAGCGCGACAACCCGGCGACCATCAACGGTCGTGCCGACGACCTCACCGCCGGGCACCAGCGGCAGCGTCATCTGAGCCAGGTAGGAGTTCTCCGCCTGGTGCGTGTCCGCGTAGTTCAACCCTGCCCGCGAAACGTTGATCAGCACCTCGCCCTCACCCGCGACGGGGTCGGGCAGCTCCACCTGCTGCAACACCTCGGGCCCACCGAACTCGGTGATCTGGATGGCACGCACGTCAGTTCTCCTTGAGCGCGATGGAAATGGGGTCCTTCTGGGCGGCCGCGACCCGCGAGCCGTCAGCCGCACGAGGCCCAGGCGGGTTGCGGAAGCCGAACGGCTCCGACGGGCGGCCGGACTGCACGAACCAGGCCTCGCCGGTGCCCGAACCCTCCACAATGGACATGAAGGTGTCCACCACGGTCGACACCGGCAGGATCGGCATGCCGATCTCCTCCAGCGTCGAGCGCAGCGGCGTGATGATGTTGGTGTCCGCGAAAGCAGGACACAGCGCGTTGATCCGCACATCGGAATACGCCCCGCCGAGCGCGCGCACCAGGCCGACCACGGCGGCCTTGTTGGCGCCGTAGACGGGGTCGCCGGGTACCGGCATGAGGCCGGCCATCGACGCCGTCGCGATGATCTGGCCGCCGGAAGCCCTCAGCGCCGGCAGCGCGGCGTGCACGCCGTAGACCACGCCGTCGAGGTTGATGGCCATCGCGCGACGGTACTTCTCGACGTCGAAATCGTCGCCCAACGAGCACCCGGTGCCGATGCCGGCGTTCAGGAAGGCGATGTCCAACCCGCCGAACTCGCGCACGGCGACCTCAACCGCCTCGGCCGAGTCCGCGGGCTGGGTCACATCGCAGCGCACGAACACGCCGCCGACCTCATCGGCAACGACTTTGCCCTGGTCAGCGTCCACATCGGCGACCACGACCCGCACGCCGAGCGAAGCCAGGCGCCGGGCGGACGCGGCACCGATGCCGTTCGATCCGCCGGTGATGAGCGCGACCTTGCCGGTGAGTTCCACGGGCACCTGCCTCCTCGGGGGTGAGACTCCTAGGCAACATTCCGACCAGTCGGTATGGTCGTCCGCGCGGCGCTGGACGTCAAGCGGACTGATAGGTACGTTACTAAGCGCTTGCTTAGCTCACCATCCCCCAACGAAGGAGGACCCGTGGCCGACAGGGTTGCGATCGTCACCGGCGCGGCTCGTGGCATCGGTGCCGCGGTCGCGCAGCGTCTCGCCGCGGACGGCCTGGCCGTCGCGTTGCTCGACCTCGACGAGCAGGGTGTGCTCGACGGCGCCGACAAGATCGTCGCGGGCGGTGGGCGCGCCATCGGGCTCAAGGTCGACGTGTCCGACGAGGAGCAGGTCAACGCCGCGGTCGCGAAGGTCGCCGAGCAGCTCGGCGCGCCGACCGTGCTGATCAACAACGCTGGCGTGCTGCGCGACAACCTGCTGTTCAAGATGACCGCGAGCGACTGGGACACGGTCATGAACGTGCACCTGCGCGGCGCGTTCCTGATGAGCAAGGCCGTGCAGGCGCACCAGACGAAGGAAGGCTTCGGCCGCATCGTCAACCTCAGCTCCACCAGCGCGCTGGGCAACCGCGGCCAGGCCAACTACTCCGCCGCCAAGGCCGGTCTGCAGGGCTTCACCAAGACCCTCGCGATCGAGCTCGGCAAGTTCGGCGTCACGGTCAACGCGATCGCGCCCGGCTTCATCGCCACCGAGATGACCAAGGCGACCGCCGAGCGCATGAAGATCTCGTTCGAGGACCTGATCAACGGTGCCGCGCAGACGATCCCGGTCGCCCGCGTCGGCCAGCCGGAGGACATCGCGCACACCGCGTCGTTCCTCGTCAGCGAGGGCGCCGGGTTCGTGTCCGGCCAGGTCATCTACGTCGCCGGCGGACCGAAGGACTGAGGGCCCACATGCGCGCTTTCGAGAACATCGACGAACTGGTCGCGGCCAAGGGCGAGCACCTCGGTTTCGGCGAGTGGCACGAGGTCACGCAGGAGCAGGTCAACCTGTTCGCCGACGCGACGCTGGACCACCAGTGGATCCACATCGACGTCGAGAAGGCGAAGAAGGGCCCGTTCGGCGGCCCGGTGGCGCACGGCTACCTGACGCTGTCGCTGGTGCCGTTCCTGGTGCGGGACATCTACACCGTCAAGAACATCAAGATGGGTGTGAACTACGGCAGCAACAAGGTCCGCTTCCCGCAGCCGGTGCTCGTCGGCGCCAGGGTGCGCGCGGGCGTCGAACTGCTGGACATCACGGACATCTCGCTGGGCAAGCAGCTCGTGACCAAGGTCGTCATCGAGATCGAGGGCAACGACAAGCCCGCGTGCGTGGCCGAGATCGTCAGCGTCATTGTTCCTTGATCGAGTGGATCAGCAGATCCGCGTAGTGCTCCGCCAGCCGCCCGGCCGGGATCTCCCCGTCCGGGCGGTACCACGTACCCAGGTGGTGCAGCGAGCCGAAGAAGTAGTGCGTGGCGAGGTCCGCGGGCACGTCCGCCCGGAAGATCCCGTCCCGCTGCCCCTCCTCGACCAGACCGCGGAACTTCTCGTGGTAGCGCCGCCGTTCCGCCCGCACTTCCTTCTGCTTCTCGGCGGACAGATGATCGATCGACCGGAAGAACACCTTGGCCGCGTCGAAGTTGTCGACACTCGTGACGATCACGTCGATGGCCGCGTCGCGCAGCCGCTCGGTGACCGTGCCGTCACCCGAAGCGATCTTCTCCAGCCGTTCGGTCTGCATCCGCAGCAACCGCCCGTAGATCTCGTGCAGCAGGTCGTCCTTCGACCCGAAGTAGTGGTACATCGCGCCTTTGGTGACACCGGCGCGCTCCACGATCTCCTGCACGGCGACCCGCTCGTACCCCTTGTCCGCGAACAGGCGGGTGGCGGCGTCGATCAGTCTTTCAGGCACGGTCACGACCGGAGCGTACCTCCCGACCAAGGAGAATCCAGGCAATGATCAGTCGTTGGACCGTCGTCGTGGACCGCGACGACCTCACCAAAACCGAAGTCCTCCACGACGAACTGTCCCCCGAGCTCGAGGACTGCGAGGTGCTGCTGCGCGTCAGCCACACCGGCCTCACCGCCAACAACGTCACCTACGGCGTGATCGGCGACCTCATCGGCTACTGGAAGTTCTTCCCCACCACCGCGGAAGGCCGGGGCGTCATCCCGCTGTGGGGCTTCGCCGACGTCGTCGACTCCACTTTGGACTCACTGCCCGCCGGCACCCGCGTCTACGGCTTCCTGCCGATGTCGAGCCACCTCAAGGTCCGCGCCAAGCTGACCTCGGCCGGCTTCGTCGACACGGCCGACCACCGCGCCGAACTGCCGGCCGTCTACAACAGCTACCTCGTCACCACCAACGACCCCGCGTACAACGCGGAGCAGGAAGACCTCCAGGTCCTCTACCGGCCGCTGTTCATGACGTCGTTCCTGCTCGCCGACCAGGTGGCGAACAACGACTTCTACGGCGCCCGCACCGTCGTGCTCTCCTCCGCCTCCAGCAAGACGGCGTTCGGCACCGCACAGTGCCTGCGCGACAAGGGCGTGCGCCTGGTGGGCCTCACCTCGCCCCGCAACGTGGAATTCACCGAGAGCCTGGGCCTCTACGACACCGTGCTCCCCTACGACGCCGCCGTGGACGTCGAACCGAGCGTGTACCTGGACTTCAGCGGCTCGGCGGATGTCCGTTCGACGCTGCACGACAGGCTCGGCGACAACCTGGTGAAGGACATCTCGATCGGCCTCACCCAGCAGAAGGCCTCGGCGGACCCGCGCTCGCAGTTCTTCTTCGCCCCGGAGCAGCTCCGCAAGCGCACCGCCGACTGGGGCTCAGAGGGGCTCGCCGAGCGTTTCGGAGCGGCCTGGCACGCCTTCACCGCTCAGGCGGGCGGCTGGGTCGGCATCGCACGGCACAGCGGCCCGGACGAGCTCGTCGAGGTCTGGCAGTCCGTGCTGGCGGGCAAGGCGAACCCGAACACGGCCGACGTGATCACTTTCTGAGCAGTCCGGCCAGCAGTCCGGCGATGTTGTAGGCGTCGTCGTGGCCGCGGTGGTGCGTGCCGTCGAGCTTCTGCCCGGCGAGCCGCACCGCCTCGGCCATGCCGACCTCACGTGGCAACGCGTGCGCCAGCGCGAACAAGGTCTTGACGTTGACGTGCCGTGGCCCGAACGGATACCCCACGCCCAGGTCCTTGCACTGCCGCTCGAACATCTTGCGGTCGTAGTCGCCGTAGGAGGCCCAGACCCGGCGGTCCGACCGGAACTCCTTGCGCAGCACCGCGCACGCCTCGGCGAACGACACACCGTCAGCGACCTGGTCGGCGGTCAGCGTCGTCAGCCGGGTGCAGAACTCGCTGACCCGCGACCGCGTCGGCCGCACCAGCACACTGCGCCGCTCACCGCGCACGCCGGAGGACACCTCGAGCGGGCAGATCCCGATCTCGATGATCTCCGAGACCTCTCCTGGAGGCGGAGATCCTTCCCAGCAGGTCGACTCCACGTCGACGACCAGCACGTGGTCAAGAGCTATCACGTGCTGATCGTCCCGGACGTGTCCAACGACTAAACGATGCCTGCTCTTAGACGATGACAGCGCCACCGTCGACGACGAGCGTCTCGCCCGTGACGTACCCGCCGGCAGCAGAGGCCAGGAAGACGACGGCCGCCGCCAGCTCCTCCGGGTCACCGATGCGCCCGGCGGGCAGCGCGGCCTGCATCTTCTCCAGGTAGCCGGGCGGGTACTGGTCGGTCATCTCCGACGCGAAGAAGCCGGGGCAGATCGCGTTGACCCGGATGCCCTTGCGTCCGGTCCACTGCTGCGCCAGGTCCCGCGTCAGACCGAGCAGACCGGCCTTCGACGCCGAGTACGCGGCCTGCGGGATGCCGCCGGTCACCAGCCCGAGCACCGAGGAGATGTTGATGATCGAGCCGCCGGACTTCATCACCGCTGCGGCGGCCTGAGCCATCCAGTACGCACCGTTGAGGTTCACGTCCATGACACCGAGGAACTCCTCCGGCGTCTCCCGCGAAGCCGGCACCGCGGAAGCCACACCGGCGTTGTTCACCAGCACGGCGACAGTGCCGAACTCGGCAGCCGCACGAGCCACCTCACGGCAGTCGTCGGGCTGCGAGACATCCGCCTGCACGACGAGAGCGCGCCGGCCGACCGACTCGACGAGGGCCGCCGTGTCCTTCAGCTTGTCCGCGCGACGAGCCGCGAGCACGACGTCCGCCCCGGCCTCCGCGAGGCCCTTGGCGAACGCCACACCGAGGCCAGAGGACGCGCCCGTGACGATCGCGACCTTCCCGTCAAGCCTGAACTTGTCGAGGATTCCCACTACGAAAGCCTTTCCAGGATGATCGCCATGCCCTGACCGCCGCCGACGCACATCGTCTCAAGACCGAACTGCGCGTCGCGGGCCTGCATGCCGTTGATCAGCGTCGTCATGATCCGCGCGCCGGTGGAGCCGAACGGGTGCCCGAGAGCGATGGCCCCACCGTGCACGTTCACCCGGTCGATGTCGATGCCCAGCGCACGCTGGCTGCCGAGCACCTGGACGGCGAACGCCTCGTTGATCTCCACCAGGTCGATGTCCGAAATGGACAGACCGGCGTGACCGAGAGCCTGCCGGGTGGCGTCGACGGGCCCGAGCCCCATGATCTCCGGCGACAGCCCGGAAACACCGGTGGACACGATGCGCGCCAGCGGAGTCAGGCCGAGCTCCTTCGCCCGCGTGGAGCTCATGATCACGACAGCGGCCGCGCCGTCGTTCAACGGGCAGCAGTTGCCGGCCGTGATCGTGCCCTCGGGCCGGAAGGACGGCTTCAGCGCGGAAACAGCCTCGTACGTGACGCCGGCGCGCGGACCGTCGTCGGTCGACACCACGGTTCCGTCGGCCAGCACGACCGGAGTGATCTCGCGGGCGAAGAACCCGTCCGCGATCGCCTTCTCCGCGAGGTTCTGCGACCGCACGCCGAACTCGTCCTGGTCGTGCCGCGAGATGCCCATCTGCGTCGCGACGTTCTCGGCCGTCTGGCCCATCGCGATGTAGTAGTCGGGCAGCTTGCCGTCCAGCCGCGGATCGGTCCACGGGGCGTTGGACGCGGCCGTGGCCTGAGTGCGTTGCCGCGCCTCGTCGAACAACGGGTTGAACGACGGCGCACCGGAGTGCATGTACCGGGAAACGCACTCCACGCCGGCGGAGATGAACCCGTGCCCCTCCCCCGCCTTGATCGCGTGGAAGGCCATCCGCGCGGTCTGCACGGACGACGCGCAGAACCGGTTGACGGTCGTGCCGGGCAGGTTGTCGTACCCGAGCTGCACGGCCACCCGGCGCGCGATGTTCTGGCCGTGCTCGTCCTGCGGCTCGGCACAACCGAGGTGCAGGTCGGTGATCTCGGACGCCGGGATGTCGCCCAGCGCGGCGGAGATCACCTGCGCGGCCAGGTCGTCCGGCCGCAGCGAGACGAGCGAACCCTTGCGGGCGCGGCCGATCGGCGACCGGGCGGTGGAGACGATGACTGCTTCAGCCACAGAACACCCCTTACAGGCCGAGGTCGCGGCCGATGAGTTCCTTCATGATCTCGTTGGAGCCCGCCCAGATCTTCGTGACGCGGGCGTCCATCCACGCGCGGGCGACGCGGTACTCGGTCATGTAGCCGTAGCCGCCGTGCAGCTGCACACAGGCGTCGATGACCTCGTTCTCGACGTCGGCGCTCCAGTACTTCGCCTGCGCGGCCTCGACCGAGCTCAGTTCGCCGCGAACGTGCTGCATGGTCAGGGTGTCGATGAACGCCTGCGAGACGTCCAGCTTGGTGCGCAGCTCGGCGAGCTGGAACTTGTTGTGCTGGAACTTGCCGATCGCCTGGCCGAACGCCTTGCGCTCCTTGACGTACTCCAGCGTTTCGTCGAAGACGCCCTGCGCGTGCGCGAGGTTGGAGATCGCACCGCCGATCCGCTCCTGCGGCAGGCGTTCCATCATGTAGATGAAGCCCTGGCCCTCCTCGCCGATGACGTGCTCCTGCGAGAGCCGCACGTCGGAGAAGAACAGCTCCGCGGTGTCGGACGGGTGCTGGCCGACCTTGTCGAGCTTGCGGCCGCGCTCGAAGCCGGGCATGCCGGTCTCGACGGCGAACAGCGTGATACCGCGCGCGCCCTTCGAGGGGTCGGTCCGGGCCGCCACGACGATCATGTCGGCGGTGTAGCCGTTGGTGATGAACGTCTTGGAGCCGTTGAGGATCCAGTCGGATCCGTCCCGAACGGCGTTGGTCTTCAAAGCGGCGAGGTCGGAGCCACCGGAGGGCTCGGTCATCGCGATGCCGGTCTTGATCTCACCGGTGCACATGCCGGGCAGCCAGCGCTGCTTCTGCTCCTCGGTGCACAGGTCGACCAGGTAGGGCGCCACGACGTCACCGTGGATGCCCAGCGACGACGCGACCGCCGCGTTGACCCGGCACAGCTCCTCGGCGAACACCGTGTTGAACCGGTAGTCGTTCGCGCCGCTGCCGCCGTACTCCTCGGGGATCTCCAGACCGAGCAGGCCCTGCCGGCCCGCCTCCAGCCACACGTCCCGGTCGATCACGCGCTGCTCGATGAACTTCTCGACGTTCGGCGTGATCGTGCGCTCGACGAACGCCTTCGCCGACTCCCGGAACGCGGCGTGATCCTCGTTGAACAGCGTCCGCTGCACGACTACCTCCATACTAAGCGGTTGCTTAGCGCTAAGCGCCCGCTTAGCGTGCAGTACGATCCATCACCTGTCAACACGCGAGGAGCAGCCCGATGACCACTGTCGGCCTGGACGAGTTCGCCCTGCTCGACGAGACCTGGCGCTCGGTCACCCCGGACGCCGCCCGCCGCATGCTCATCGCCGCCGCCCACGCGTTCGCAGGCAAGGGATACCACGCCACGACGACCCGTGACATCGCTTCTCTCGCGGGAATGTCGCCCGCGGCCGTGTACATCCACTACCGGTCCAAAGAGGAGCTGCTGTTCAACATCTCCTACATCGGCCACGAGACGTCGCTGACCATGCTGTCCGGCATCCAGGGCGCCGGCGCGGTGGAGCGCCTGCGGAACGCGGTGGCGGCGTTCGCGGGGTGGCACGCGGAGTTCCACACGACGGCGCGAGTGGTGCAGTACGAGCTCGGCGCGCTCACTCCCGAACACCACGCGGAGGTGGCGGAGCTGCGCCGGCAGATCGACCAGCGGATGCGGTCGTTCATCGCGGACGGGGTCGCGGAGGGCGTGTTCGACGTGGCGGACCTGAAGGGCGCGACCCTGGCCGTGCTGTCGCTGTGCATCGACGTCGCGCGCTGGTACCGGCCGGACGGGAGGCGGACTCCGGACGAGATCGGCGCGTTGTACGCCGACCTCGTCCTGAGGATGCTAAAGCCATGAACGGCGCTTTCGTGGACCTGAGGTCCACGAAAGCGCCGTTCATGGTCTGACTAACTGACGGACTTGCGGCCGTACATGCCGGCCACGACCGAGACGCCGACCGCCGCGACGATGATCTGCACGATCACCTCGATCCAGTCGATGCCGGGCGTGTCCTGCACGCCGAGCAGCCGGGCGATCCAGGACCCGATGAACGCGGCCGCGATGCCGACCAGCAGGGTCAGCCAGATCGGGATGTTCTGCTTGCCGGGTGCGAACAGCTTGCCGAGCAAGCCCAGGATCAGACCGATGATGAGCGCGCCGAGAATGCTCTCGATGGTCACGGACGCCTCCTCCCGCTACACCCCGATGCACTCGGGGATCTCGGAGAAAATCATCCCGTCACCGGGCGTGATCCGCAGCTTGAGATCTACCAGCGGCTACCGGAGACCTGCGACATCCACTGGTTGATGGTCGCGGTCCAGTCCGTGCCGATCGCCTGCTGGTGCGACACCGCGAAACGGCCGTACGCGTCACCGCCCGCACGGAGCAGCCCGGCGCGCTTGTCGGCCTCCAGGACCACGTGCAGCTCGCCCGGCGTCGTCACGAACGTCAGCTCGACCTGCTTGACGCGGCCAGCGAACTGCGGCGGCGGGTAGAACTCGATCTCCTGGTAGAACGGCAGCTGCTGCGGCACGCCGTGGATGCGGCCGCGCTCGTTGTCCGCCTTGGTGAAGCGGAAACCCATGTGCCCGAACGCCTGCAGCACCGCGTCCTGCGACGGCAGCGGGTGCACCCAGATCGGGTCGAGGTCACCGGGGTCGACGGCGCCGCGGACCTCGAGCTCAGTGCGCAGGCCCAGCTGCATGCCGGAGAGCTGCATGTCGCTCACGACGTTGAGCGGGCACTCGAACGGCACCGGGATCTGGAACGGCAGCGAGAGGTTCTGGTGCGGCTGGACGATGATCCGCTGTCCCACGGAGAACTTGTGGAACTCCATGTTGGTGTTGTACTCGTTGTCGCCGCTCTCGACCTCGACGCGGGTGAGCAGCGCGAGCGTGACGTGGTCGATCTCGGCGGGGTGGTCGCCACCGGCGATCCTGACCTCGCCGGAGAGCACCTCGCCGGGACGCACGTTCGGGTTGGTCAGCACCGTGTCGACAGTCGGCCCGCCCACGCCGAACGCGCGCATCATCCTCTTGAACACCACTGCGGCCTCCTGAAGCCCTTCGCAAGTTTGCGGGGAAGTCTGCCAACTCAATCGCCCGAATGCGGCGAAGCGTTCCGTTGACGCCTCAGCCCCACGATCGGTTCCGTATGGACTTCCGTTCACTTCAGATGGCAACATGCGACCGCCGTCACATACTAAGCGGTCGCTCAGGAGGATTGCCGTGCTGCTCGTCGCCAACCGGGGTGAGGTCGCCGTCCGCGTGTTGCGCGCGGCAGCCGACCTGGGCATTCGCACCGTGGCGGTGTACGCGGAGGATGACGCGTCCGCCCTGCACGTGACGCTCGCCGACCGCGCCGTCGCACTGCGTGGGCCCGCTCCCTACCTGGACGTCGAGCAGATCCTGGACGCCGCCGAGGGGTGCCAGGCCGTGCATCCGGGATGGGGCTTCCTGTCCGAGAACGCGTCGTTCGCTCGGGCGTGCGCGGAGCGCGGACTGGCGTTCGTCGGGCCTTCCGCCGACGTTCTGGAACTGCTGGGCGACAAGCGGCGAGCACGGGAACTGGCCGCGTCGCTGGGGATTCCGGTGCTGGACGCGGCACCGGGCGAGTTCCCCGTGATGGTCAAGGCGATCGCCGGCGGTGGCGGCAAGGGCATGCGGGCGGTGTTCGCGCCCGAGGACCTCGACGGCGCGGTCGAGGCGTGCCGGGCGGAGGCGCTGGCCGCGTTCGGGGTCGGGGACGTCTACTTCGAACGGTTGCTGCCCTCCGCCCGGCACATCGAGGTGCAGCTCGTCGGCACCTCGGTGATCGGCGACCGCGACTGCTCGTTGCAGTTGCGGCACCAGAAAGTCGTGGAGATCGCTCCCGCGCCGTTGTTGGAACCCGCGCTGCGTAAGGCATTGCACGACGCAGCTGCTGCCATCGCTGCCGCTGTCGACTACACCGGCGTGGGCACCGTGGAGTTCCTGGTGGCCGGGGACTCGTTCGCGTTCCTGGAGGTCAACCCGCGGTTGCAGGTCGAGCACACCGTGACCGAGATGGTGTCCGGTGTGGACCTCGTGCGCACGCAACTGCTGTTGGCGTGGGGCGGCGACGTCGACTACACGCCCGTTGATCGCGGTGCGGCCGTGCAGGTGCGTGTGAACCAGACGTCCGGTGGTGTGTTGTCGTCGTTCGCACTGCCTTCCGGACCTGGCGTTCGCGTCGACACGCACGGATACGTGGGCTACCGCGTCGGGACGCGGTACGACGGGTTGCTCGCGAAGCTCGTGGTGCACGGCGAGGACCTGGACGTGGCCCTGAACCGGGCGCGGCGGGCGTTGGGCGAGTTCCGGATCGAGGGCGTCTCGACGAACCTGGAGTTCCTCCGGTCGTTGCTGGCCCGCGACATCGTGGGCGCGACGACCGATTTCGTGACCGAGGAACCCGCTGACGGCATGCGGGCTCCACTGGCCGGCACCGTGGTCGCGGTGTCGCCGGACTCCGTGGTGCTGGAAGCGATGAAGATGCAGCACGTGGTCCGGGTGTCCGGCGACGTGCTGGTGTCGGTGGGCGACACGGTGTCCGAGGGTCAGGTGCTGGCCTCCGGCTTCGGCGAGTCCACTGAGGACTCCGCTGAGGTCGATCTTTCTTCGGTGCGCCCGGATCTGGCCGAGGTGCTCGAACGTCATCAGTTCGATCGCCCGGATGCAGCCGCACGGCGGCATGCGGCCGGTGGACGCACCGCGCGCGAGAACATCGCGGACCTCTGCACGTCGTTCGTCGAGTACGGCGGTCTCGCGATCGCGGCCCAACGCGCGCGCCGCTCGCTTGACGAGCTGATCGAACGCACGCCCGCCGACGGCATGGTGGCCGGCATCGGCGTCGTCAACGGCCAACGGATCGTGGCGATGTCCTACGACTACGCCGTGCTCGCCGGCACACAGGGTTTGCGCAACCATCAGAAGAAGGACAGGTTGTTCGCGCTGGCCCAGCAGGAGAACCTCCCTGTGGTGCTGTTCGCGGAGGGCGGCGGCGGCCGGCCCGGCGACACCGACCACAGCATGGTCAGCGGCCTCGACTGCGGCTCGTTCCACGCGTTCGCCCAGCTGAGCGGCCAGGTGCCGCTGATCGGCGTGGTCGCGGGCCGGTGTTTCGCGGGCAACGCGGTGCTGCTCGGCACGTGCGACGTGATCATCGCGGTCGAGGGCGCGAACATCGGCATGGGCGGCCCGGCGATGATCGAGGGCGGCGGCCTGGGCACGTTCCGCCCGGAGGACATCGGCCCGTTGGACGTCCAGGTGCCCAACGGCGTCGTGGACATCGCGGTGGCGACCGAAGAAGAAGCGGTGGCCGTCGCGAAGAAGTACCTCTCGTATTTCCAAGCCACCGCTCAGGCTCCCGCAGGCGTCCCCCGCGCGAGCGCGCAGCCTTCGTCCGCGCCCTCGGGGGAACCCCTAAATTCAATTATCCCAGACAGCACCGACAATTCCGGGCGATCAGACTCCGGCCAAGCCTGGAGCTGCGCCGACCAGCGCCTCCTCCGCCACGCCATCCCCGAGAACCGCCTCCGCGCCTACGACATCCGCAAGCTGATCGACACCCTCGCCGACACCGGCAGTGTGCTGGAACTCCGCCAGGGCTTCGGCAGGGCCATCGTCACCGCCCTGATCCGCGTCGAAGGCCGCCCCATCGCCCTGATCGCCAACGACCCCACCGTCCTCGGCGGCGCGATCGACGCCGACGCCGCCGACAAGTGCGCCCGCTTCCTCCAGCTGGCGGACGCGTTCGACCTCCCGATCGTCTCCCTGGCCGACACCCCGGGCTTCATGGTCGGCCCCGACGCCGAGCGCACCGCCACCGTCCGCCACCTCACCCGCATGGTCGTGACGGGCGCCAACCTCACCGTCCCTTTTGGACTCGTGGTCCTGCGCAAGGCGTACGGCCTCGGCGCCCAGGCAATGGCAGCGGGCTCGCTCAAAGTGCCGCAGTTCGCCATCTCCTGGCCCACCGGCGAGTTCGGCCCGATGGGCCTCGAAGGCGCCGTGAAACTCGGCTTCAAACGCGAACTCGACGCCATCGAAAACCCGGAAGAACGCAAGCAGCGCTACGACCAGATGGTCGCCAAGGCCTACGAACACGGCAAAGCGCTCAACGTCGCGAGCGTCTTCGAGATCGACGACGTGATCGACCCGGCCGACACGCGCCGCTGGATCGCCACGGCGCTGGCCCCCGCAACTTCCCGTTCCGACAGGAAGAAACGCCCGTTCATCGACACGTGGTGAAGGAGAAGCCGTGGTCAGTGTTGCCCCGACTGAACAGAAGACCTTACGCAGGCTGATGGCAGCCGGACTCGTGGGTTCATCCCTTGAGTGGTACGACTTCTTCATCTACGCAACAGCTGCGGCCCTGGTCTTCCCCAAACTGTTCTTCCCCGAGGCAACGCCGATCGTGGCGCTGCTCCTGTCGTTCAGCACGTTCTGGGCGGGCTTCGTCGCGCGCCCGATCGGCGGCCTGGTCTTCGGCCACGTCGGCGACCGGGTGGGCCGCAAGCCCGCCCTCGTCATCTGCCTGGGGCTGATGGCCGCGGCGACGTTCCTCATCGGCCTGCTGCCCACCACGGCGTCCATCGGCGTCGGCGCGCCGCTGCTGCTGGTCCTGCTGCGCTTCCTGCAGGGCATCGCGGTCGGCGGTCAGTGGGGCGGCGTCGTCCTGCTGCTCACCGAGTCCGCAGGCCCGAAGAAGCGCGGCTTCGCGGGCACGTTCGGCCAGGCCGGTGTCCCGATCGGCGTACTGCTGGGCAACATCGCGTTCATCAGCGCCACCACCTCTCTCTCGCCGGCGGCGTTCGCGTCGTGGGGCTGGCGTGTGCCGTTCCTGGCGTCGGCGCTCCTCTTCCCCGTGGTGCTGTTCATCCAGCTGAAGGTCGAGGACAGCCCGGTCTTCCGCGAACTGCAGGAACGACGTGCCTCAGGACCCGTCGTGGCGCAGGCACCGCTGAAGGAGGCCCTGCGCACCCACCGCAAACCGATCCTGCTCGGCGCGGGCCTGATGTTCGCCTCGAACGCGATCTTCTACGTGTCGATCGCGGGCGTCCTCTCCTACGCCACCACCACGCTCGGTCTGAGCCGGGAGTCGGTGCTGGTCGTGAGCCTGCTGTCGTCGATCGTGAGCATCCCGGTGATCCTGTACGCGGGACACCTGTCCGACCGCCTGGGCCGGCGCCCACTGATCATCGCGGGCGCCATCGGTCTGGCCGTGTGGGCGTTCCCGTACTTCCTGCTCGTGGACACGGCCTCGCTGCTGTTGCTGTTCGTCGCGTCCACGGTCGGAGGCATCGCGTCCTCTCTCGTGTACGGCCCTATCGCCGCTTACTTGGGCGAGCTGTTCGAACCGCACGTGCGGTACTCGGGCGCCTCTCTCGCGTACCAGCTGGCGTCGATCCTGGTCAGCGGGGGCACGCCGTTCGTGATGACGGCACTGCTGGGCGCGACCGGGACGTCGATGTCCGTCTCGGCGTTCCTGCTGGTCATGGGCCTGTGCACGCTGGTGTCGGTGCTCAAGCTGCCGGAGACCCAGCCGGCGAACGGCTAGCACTCCCTGAACGGGTGACCACGCCTCGATCTCGGCGTGCACCGTCACCCGAGCTGCCCGACAGTGGCGGCATGAACTCCAAGAACACCTTCTTGAGCGGTGTCGTCGCCGCCGGCGTGCTGGCGGCGACGATGCTGAGCCTGACGGCACCCGCTTCCGCGGTGAACGACCGGGAATTCGTCGGCCCCGTCCGCCCGGTCAAGCTGGCAGGCATGGCGTTCCGAGACAGGGACGGCTTCGAGAGGCGCTGCCACGCGGCCCACATCCAGGTCGTGAGCAGCGGCGTCTACGAGGTCCGCCGGACCGATCCGGACGAGATGGAGCCCGGCCACATCGCCGGTTACCAGGCACGGGTGAAGTGCAAGCTCCGCGGCTGACCGGCTGAACCGGACAAAACGAGCTTCACTGTCAAGACCTCTGCGGAACCTGCGGCCGATGCCGTACGTTGCTGCGTCGTGACCACTCTCATGGCGCGCTTCAAGCAGCGGATGCGCAGGTTCGCGCAGAAACCGGGCTCAGTCGACCTCGCCCCGTTCCAGGCACTGCTCAAGGACGTGGAGAAACACGCTGACGCGTTCAAAGCGTTCAGCGACGAGGAGCTGACCGCACACGCCGCGAAGCTGCGCGAAGAGAGCGACGACGACACCGAGCTGGTGGCCCTCACGCGTGAGGCCGCCGAGCGCGCCATCGGGCAGCGGCCGTTCGACGTGCAGGTGCTGGGTGCGCTGGGCATGCTCAGCGGGCTGGTCGTCGAGATGGCCACCGGTGAGGGCAAGACGCTCGCGGGTGCCATGGCCGCGGCCGGGTTCGCGATCAAGGGCAGGCGCGTCCACGTCGTCAGCGTCAACGACTACCTCGCCCAGCGCGACGCGGAGTGGATGGGGCCGCTGTACCGGCTGCTCGGCGTCACCGTGGGCTGGATCAACGGCAGCTCGAAGGCCGAGGAGCGCCGCGAGGCCTACCAGTGCGAGGTCACGTACGCGCCGGTCAGCGAGATCGGGTTCGACATCCTGCGCGACCGGATCGCCACGCGGCCCGAGGACCTGATCGTGCCCGAGCAGGAGGTCGCGCTGATCGACGAGGCCGACTCGGTGCTCGTCGACGAGGCCCGCGTGCCGCTCGTGCTGGCCGGCTCGACCAGTGCGGAGGCGGCCGACCCCGTCATCGCGGACCTGGTGAAGCGCCTGCGGCAGAACCTGCACTACGAGATCGACGACGAAGAGCGCAACGTCTTCCTCACCGGCGCGGGCTCCGAGGCCGTTGAGCGCGCGCTCGGCGAGATCGATCTCTACTCGCAGGAGCACGTCACCTCCACGCTGTCGAAGGTGAACGTCGCACTGCACGCGCAGGTGCTGCTGCACCGCGACGTCGACTACATCGTGCGCGACGGCAAGGTGCACCTGATCAACGACTCGCGCGGCCGCATCGCGAAGCTGCAGCGGTGGCCGGACGGTCTGCAGGCCGCGGTCGAGGCCAAGGAGAACGTCCAGACGACCGAGTCTGGCGAGATCCTCGACTCGATGACGG
Organism: Lentzea kentuckyensis; assembly: GCF_002150765.1. GTDB lineage: Bacteria > Actinomycetota > Actinomycetes > Mycobacteriales > Pseudonocardiaceae > Lentzea > Lentzea kentuckyensis. The sequence continues at coordinate 97,022 of NZ_MUYM01000015.1, read as the reverse complement.
TCCAGGCGCTGCTCGGGCGGTACCCGACGCGCTGTGGCATGACCGGTACCGCGGTCGCCGTCGCGGAGACCCTGCGCGAGTTCTACGAGCTCGAGGTGCTCGTGATCCCGCCGAACAAGGAGAACATCCGCGAGGACGAGCACTTCCGCCTCTACGCGACGCTGGAGCAGAAGGAAGAGGCGATCGTCGAGGAGATCAAGACCGCCCACGAGAGCGGGCGGCCGATCCTCGTCGGCACGCTCGACGTCGCGGAGTCCGAGCGGATCTCCTCCAAGTTGCGCGAGGCCGGGCTCGAGTGCGTCGTGCTGAACGCGAAGAACGACGCCGAGGAAGCGTCGATCATCGCCGACGCCGGTTCGTACCAGCGCATCACCGTGTCCACGCAGATGGCCGGTCGCGGTACGGACATCCGGCTCGGTGGCCACGAGGGTGAGGACCACGACCGGATCGCCGAGCTCGGCGGCCTGTACGTGATCGGCACCGGACGGCACTCGTCGTCACGGCTGGACGACCAGCTGCGCGGCCGTGCCGGACGTCAGGGCGACCCCGGCGGCTCGGTGTTCTTCTCGTCGATGCAGGACGAGCTGATCACCCAGTACGCGCCGGACGCCGAGGATCCGTCCGATGTGGACGCTGACGGCCGGGTCAACGACAAGGGCCTGCTGCACACCTTCGAGCACGCGCAGCGCGTGGCCGAGGGCGTGAACCTGGAGATCCACCGCAACACCTGGCGTTACAACAAGCTGATCGAGCACCAGCGGCAGCTGCTGCTCCAGCACCGCGACGTGGTGCTGCGCACGGACGCGGCGTTGGAGAAGCTCGGCAAGAAGGAAGGCGTGTCCGACGAGGTGGCCGGCGAGGCCGCCCGCAAGATCACGCTCTTCTTCCTCGACGATCTGTGGACGCACCACCTGACGTTCCTGTCGGACCTGCGCGAGGGCATCCACCTGCGCGCGCTGGCACGGCAGAACCCGCTGGACGAGTTCCACCGCGAGGCCATCCCGGCGTTCAACAAGATCGTGCCGGAGTCGTGGGAACTGGCGGGCGACAAGTACGAGGCCGCCAAGATCACCGACGACGGCTTCGACCTCACCGACGCCGGGGTGAAGCGCCCGAGCTCGACGTGGACGTACCTGGTGCACGACAACCCGTTCGGCTCCGGACTGGAAGAGACGATGAAGGGTCTCGTCAAGATGGTGCGCGGCCAGCGCCGCTGACCGTCATCCGTTCGGAATCAGGTCATCAGCGGGTCTGGCGGGCCGGGGCAACGCCTCGGCCCGTCTTCCTGTGGTCATCTCCTCGGAGAGCATTCTGATCTCCGCGAGAATGTCCAGGTGTTCCTGCGACGGCGGTGGTCCCACGAAGTTGGACCGGTTGTGCGCCGTCCGTTCCGCTCGCTCGGCCAGTTGCCGGATACGGCGGAGGAGATCGTGCTCCCCGTCCGGGAGCAAGAAGTCCGTCTGCTCCATCACCCGTGCAAGCTTTCGCGTGCACGGGTGATGCGTCGATCCCCTAGTCGGCTGATTCCAGTTTCTGGACGAGCCACGCGTGGAACCCGCCGATGTGATGCTCTGAGGGCACCAGCACTCCGCCGCGCGCGTAGGCACGCGAGGCCATTGCCGGCTGGCAACGCTCACAGGCTTCGAAATCCTGCTCGTTCACCCGGTGGAACAGCTCGACCGAGCGAGTGACGTCACGCCCGGTGTCGACCACTTCCTTTGCATACAACCAATCGCACTCGACGACGGTCCGGTCGACCGCCACCGGGTACATGCGGTGCAGGATCACGTGGTCCGGCACGAGGTTGATGAAAACCTGCGGCTTGACGGTGATGGCGTAGTACTTCCTGTCTCTCTCCTCTTCCAGCGACGCAAGTTTTTCGAAGCCCTCGCTGCCGTCGACGGTGAATCCCTGGATGTCGTCACCGAACTCCGCGCCGTGCCCGACGTAGTACTGCGCCGCGTAGCCGTCGGCGAACTCGGGCAGCACCTCCGTGAGCTCGGGGTGGATCGTCGCGCAGTGGTAGCACTCCATGAAGTTCTCGATGATCAGCTTCCAGTTGGCTTTGACGTCGTAGACGATTCGTTTGCCCACGGACAACTGGTCGATCTCGTAGCCGTCGATGCCCTCCAGCGAGCCGAGGCGTTCCGTCACGGCGCTCAGCACGTCGTCCTCGAAACTGGGCGGATCGTCGGCGAGGTTCACCCAGGCGTAGCCGAGCCATTCGCGCAGGTGCACTTTCGTCAGCCCGTACTCGACGCGGTCGACGTCCGGCATCGAGGTGAGGTTCGGCGCGGCGATCAGCTTGCCGTCCAACGCGTAGGTCCACGCGTGGTACGGGCACTGGAACGCGCGCTTCACGCTGCCCGCCTCGTCGACGCAGATGCGCGCGCCGCGGTGCCGGCAGACGTTGAGGAACGCGTTGAGGTGCCCGTGGCGGTCCCGCGCGATGAGCACGCTTTCCCGCCCCACCTGCACGGTGCGGAAGTCGCCGGGGGCCGCGAGGTCGCCCGACTTCACCGCGCAGAACCACATCTTCTCGAAGATGTTCGCCTGTTCCCGCGCGAAGATCGCGGGGTCGGTGTAGTAGCGGCCCTCGAGGGTGGAGATCAGGCTGCCGGTCATGCGCCGCCTCTCAGTCGAGCAGGGTCGGAAAGTGCGTTTCAGCCTTTGAGCCGTTTCATTTCGGGGTCGAACAACGGCTCCTGCGCCGGGCGCGCCGTCACCCGCTGCCCGAAGTACTCGATCTCCACTTCGCCGACGCCGGCCGGCAGCCACGCGTAGGCGATGTTGAGCCCGGTCGTGTACCCGTAGGCCGCGCTCGTGACGTACCCGACCGGTTCGCCTTGATGGAACACGGGTTCGCTGCCCATGACGACGCTGTGCGGGTCGTCGATCGTGAGACAGGTGAGCTTCTTCCCGGAGGAACGGCTCTCCAGCGCTTCCTTGCCCAGGAACTCCTTGTCCTTGCGGACCGCGAACCCGAGGCCCGCCTCGAACGGGTCGTGCTCCGTCGTGACGTCAGTGCCCCACGACCGGTAGCCCTTCTCCAGTCGCAGGCTGTTGAAGGCGCCGCGCCCGGCCGCGATGACGCCGTGCCGCTGCCCTGCCTCCCACAGCGTGTCCCAGAGCTTGGGGCCCAGGTCCGCGGTGGTGTAGAGCTCCCAGCCGAGTTCGCCCACATAGGACAGTCGCAGCGCGGTCACCGGAACGTTCTTGACGAACGCCTTCTGCGCGGTGAAGTAGCCCTTCCGCGTGTCCAGCGTGTGCGAGACCTCGTCGAGGAGGTCACGCGCTTTCGGTCCCCACAAACCGATGCAGCACGTGCCCGCGGTGATGTCCTTGACGTGCACGTCGTCCGGCGCGTGCTTGCTGAGCCACGCCAGGTCGAGGTTGCCGTTCGCACCGACCTGGAAGGTGCTCGCGTCGAGACGCGCGATCGTGAGGTCGCTCCGCACACCACCCTGTTCGTCGAGCAACAGCGTGTAGACCACCGCGCCGGGCTTGCGGTTGAGGTTGTTGGTCGTCATGCGCTGCAGGAACTCCAGCGCGCCCGGCCCGCTGACCTCCAGCCGTTTCAACGGCGTCATGTCGAACAGCGCGACCCGCTTGCGCGTCACCAGCGCCTCGGCGCCGCAGATCGGTGACCAGTACCGGCTCGCCCACTCGCCCCGCTCGGGCACCTCGGCGACCTCGGGCAGGTCCGCGTTGGCCTCGTACCAGTGCGGCCGCTCCCACCCGGAGGCCTCCAGGAAGAACGCTCCCAGGGCTTTCTGCCGCTCGTAGAACGGACTCGTCCGAATCGGCCGCGGGCTCTCCATGGGCTGCAACGGATGCAGCACGTCGTAGACCTCGACGAAGTTCTGGCAGCTGCGCTCCAGCACGTAGTCCGGCGCCAGCTGCACCTGCTCGAACCGGTTGAGGTCGCTCGAATGAAGGTCGAGCTCGGGCCGGCCGTCGACGATCCACTCGGCCATCGACCTCGCGACACCGGCGGAGTGCGTGATCCACACCGCCTCCGCCACCCAGAACCCGGCCAGCCCGGGGTGCTCGCCCAGCAACGGCATCCCGTCGCTGGTGAACGAGAACAGCCCGTTGAACCCGCGATCGACCCCGGCCTCGGCCAGCGCGGGAATCAGCTCGACCGCCGACTCCCAGGACGCCTCGAAGTCCTCCTTGGTGAACGGCAACTCCGAGGAGGTGATGTCCTTTGCCGCGATCGGCATGGGCCGGTGCCCGTACGCCCCGATGCCGAGCGCCTGACCGTGCGACCGGAAGTACAGGTCGGCTTCCTGATGCCGCAGAATGGGTTGCCGCGCAAGCGCTTCCGCACTGGCGTCGAGATCGCCGGTGAACGCGTACTGGTGGGCCATCGGCACGAGCGGAATGCTCAGCCCGACCATCTCGCCGAGCACCGGCCCCCACATCCCGGCGCACGACACCACGATGTCGGCCGGAAAGGTGTCCGTCTCGGTGCGCACGCCGATGACCCGGTCCCCGGAGGTCTCGACGGCCACGACCTTCTGCCCGAACGCGAACCGCGCCCCGCGCTCGATCGCCCGCCGTGCCTGCACCTCCGCCGCCACGACGGGCCTCGCCAGCCCGTCGCTCGGGATCAGGAACCCGCCGAGGATCCGCTCCCGGTCCAGCAACGGGTGCAGCTCCGCCACCTCGTCCGGCCCGATGAGCCGGCTCTCCACGCCCCACGAGGTGGCCCAGCCGTGGCGTCGCGTGAGGTCGGCAAGGCGTTCGGGACTCGTGGCGATCTCCAGCCCGCCGATCTGGTCGAAGCAGCCCAGCGCGGTGTACTTCTCGACCGTGTAGCGCGCGAACGAGGTCATGCTGCGGCAGGAGTTCGTCTGGAACACCAGGCCCGGCGCGTGGCCGCTCGACCCGCCCACGGCGAGACCCGGTGCCTGGTCCAGGACCGTGACGGTGCAGCCGCGCTCGGTGAGCTCGTCGGCCAGTGCGCACCCGACGATCCCGGCCCCCACGAGCACCACGCGAGGCATTTCCCCAGGCATCTGGACACCCCTTCGCCGCCGTTGCGCGAAACGGAACCCGTTCCGCGATCAGCAACAAATTGCGGCCAGCACGGCCCGCTGTCAATACCGCGTTCGGCCGCCACCCCCCTGCTGCCAGTCGGCACGCGGGGGCCTCGCGTTTCCCATAAGGAAACGAAAGGTCCCCGCGTGTCGAAAAATGGGGCTGGTGGGGTGCTTGTGGGTGAATAGGCAGCTAGCCCGCGAAGTAGCCGAGCTGCGCCGAGAGGTCGGCGGCCGCGACCTTCATCGTCGGCACGATCTGCTCGACCCGTTCCCGGGACAACCGGTACGACGGACCGGAAGCGCTCATCGCCGCGACCACCTCACCTCGATGCCCGCGGACCGGGACGGCGACCGCGTGCAGCCCCAGCTCCAGCTCCTCGAAGCACGCCGCGAACCCCTGCGAGGCCACGACCTCCAGTTCGGCCAGCAGCCGCGAGGCGTCCACGACGGTGTTCTCGGTGTACGAGTCGAGCGGCAGTGAGACCAGGCGCTTTCGCTCGGCCAGGTCCAGGTGGGCGAGCAGGACCTTGCCGGACGAGGTGGCGTGCAGGGGCGTGCGCTGGCCGATCCAGTTCACGGCGGAGACGGCCGCGGAGCCGCGCGCCTGGGTGATGTTGATGGCGACGCCGGCGTCGTGCACGGCGATGTTGACGGTTTCGCCGAACTCGTCGGCGAGGGTCTGGCAGACGGGCTGGCCGAGCTTGGTCAGGTCCATGCGGCCGGTGGCGGCACCGGCGAGCCGGACGACCCCGAAACCGATGGCGTACTTGCCTCTTTCCCCGAGCTGCTCGACCAGGCCCCGCGCCTCCAGCACGGAGACGAGTCTGGACACCGTGGACTTGTGCACACCCAGCTCACCAGCGATTTCGGTGATGCCGGCCTCGCCTTGGGCGAGTAGTTCCAGCACGCTGATGGCTCTGTCGACGGACTGCACCTGAGCTGCCGAGTCGGAGTTGCTCATCGCGCAACAGTAACCGGCAGGCAAAACAACCCGCTCGAACTCTTGACGGCGCGTCGTTGGAGCCGCACATTGTGTTGCGTCATTCGGAACGCGTGCCGCTCAACGCAACGGAGGCCGACGATGATCCGCGCCTGCGCTCTCATGGACCTGCCCCCAGGAGAGGCGGTGCGCATCGTCGGCCCTCATGCGCCGATCGCGGTCTTCAACGCCGACGGCGTGCTGTACGCCATCGACGACACCTGCACCCACCAGGACGCCTCCCTGAGCGAGGGATGGCTGGAGGGCTGCTTCGTGGAGTGCCCGCTGCACGCCGCGAGCTTCGACCTTCGCACCGGCGAGCCGTCTTGTCTGCCCGCCAAAAGACCGGTGAAGACCTATCCCGTCTTTGTGAAAGATGGAGTGGTCTATGTCGATGTCGAAGTGAACAGGGACGTGGCGTGAGGACGATCGCGATCATCGGCGCATCACTCGCCGGTTTGAGGTCGGCGCAGGCACTGCGCCAGCAGGGGTTCGACGGACGGCTCGTCATCGTGGGAGACGAGATCCATCTCCCCTACGACCGGCCTCCTCTCTCGAAGGACTTCCTCCTCGGCAAGGTCGAGGCGGTGCCGCTCGCGGACCAGGAAGACCTCGACGCGCTCGACGCGGACTGGCGCCTTGGTGTCCAGGCCACCGGGCTGCTCTCTCCCCAGGAACTCGCGCTCAGCGACGGCACCACGGTCGAGGCCGACGGCTTCGTCATCGCGACCGGCGGTATACCGCGGACGATCTCCAATACACACGTCCTGCGCACGCTCGACGACGCGATCAAGCTCCGCGAGGCGATCGGCAGCGCACAGCACGTCGGTGTCATCGGCGCGGGCTTCATCGGCGCCGAGATCGCCTCCAGCGCACGTGCGCTGGGCAAGGACGTCACGGTCGTCGAGGCTCTCCCCACGCCTCTCACGCGCGTTCTGGGCGCCGAGATGGGCACAGCATGTGGACATCTGCACGGCGACCACGGATCAACGTTGATCACGGGAGTCAACGTTGATTCAGTCAACGTTGACGGCGGAATCAACCTCGCGGACGGCCGTGTCGTCAACGCCGACGTCGTCGTCGCGGGCATCGGCACGCGTCCGGCGACGGACTGGCTCGCCGGCGGACCCGTCAAGGTCGACAACGGCGTCGTGTGCGACGCGGGCGGCGTGACCAACCTGAAGAACGTCGTCGCGGTCGGCGATGTCGCGAACTGCGCCGGGCATCGCGCCGAGCACTGGACGTCCGCGACCGAACAGGCACAGATCGCCACCCGCAACCTGCTCGCGGGCGAGACCGTCGCGACGCACACCAACGGCGGCTACGTCTGGTCAGATCAGTACGGCGTGCGAATCCAGTTCATCGGACGGGCGACGAACGACGTTCGCGTCGAAGATGGGTCCATCGAGGACCGTAAGTTCGTGGCGACCTATCGAGACGGTGACAATCCGGAAGACGTCGTCGGCATTGTGGCCATGAGCAATGCTCGGCTTTTCACCCGACTGCGCAGGAATTTGAAGTAGAGACGGTCGTCACGGTTTATCGCCACCGGCGACCGGCTACACCCCAGTGTCCTTCGTGGACACACGAAACAGGGAGGCGTCCGTGTCGCCGGTGCGGCAGATCATCAACCCGTTCGACCAGAGTGTTCTCACCGAGCTCGAGGACCAAACCCGCGAACAGGCGATCGCCGCGATCGCGAGAGCGCGCCACGCCTTCGACCACGGCGACTGGCAACACGCGGCGCCCGAGCACCGCGCCGCCGTTCTGAACCGCGTCGCGGACCTGCTGGAACGCGACAAGGAGGAGATCGCCCGCACCGAGACGCTCGACACCGGCAAGACGCTGGTCGAGAGCCGTATCGACGTGGACGACGTCGTCTCCGTGTTCCGCTACTACGGCAACCTCGCCGGGCTGCTGCACCCGAAGATCATCCAGGGCGTGCCGGCGGACGTCATCAGCCGGATCGACTACGAACCGGTCGGCGTCTGCGGCATGATCGCGCCCTGGAACTACCCGCTGCTGCAGGTGTCCTGGAAGATCGCCCCGGCCCTGCTCGCCGGCAACACGCTGGTGGCCAAGCCGAGCGAGATCACCCCGCTCAGCACGATCAAGCTGTTCGAACTGCTGCAGGAGGCCGGCCTGCCCGACGGCGTCGCGAACCTCGTCCTCGGCACCGGCCCCGAGGTGGGCGCGCCGCTGAGCGAGCACCCCGACGTCGACCTGATCTCGTTCACCGGCAGCCTCGCCACCGGCCAGCGGATCATGGCGTCGGCGGCGAAGACCGTGAAGAAGGTCGCTCTCGAACTCGGCGGCAAGAACCCGAACATCGTCTTCGCCGACACCGACTTCGACACCGCCGTCGACTACGCGCTCACGGCGGCGTTCTTCCACGCCGGCCAGGTGTGCTCGTCCGGCACGAGGCTCATCGTGCAGTCGAGCATCTACGACGACTTCGTCAACGAGGTCGCGCGCAGGGCGGACCTCATCAAGCTGGGCAACGGTTTCGACGAGGACACCGAGTCCGGACCACTGGTGAGCGCCGAGCACCGCGCCAAGGTCGAGAGCTACGTCGAGATCGCCGAGCAGGAGGGCGCGACCCTCAAGGCGGGCGGCAAGCGACCGGACGAACCCGAGCTGCAGAACGGTTTCTTCTTCCGCCCCACGGTCTACGCGGACTGCACCAGGGACATGAAGCTGGTGCGGGACGAGACGTTCGGCCCGATCATCACCGCCGAGCGCTTCGAGACCGAGGAAGACGCGATCAGGCTCGGCAACGACACCGAGTACGGCCTCGCGGGCGGCGTCTGGACCCAGGACCTCGACAAGGCCCAGCGCGTCGTGAAGAAGCTCCGGCACGGCACGGTCTGGATCAACGAGTTCGGCCCGTACCTGCCGCAGGCCGAGTGGGGCGGTTTCAAGCGCAGTGGCGTCGGCCGCGAGCTCGGCACCGCGGGCCTGCACGAGTACACGGAGCCCAAGCACGTCTACCAGAACCTCAAGCCCCAAGCCCAGAACTGGTTCGCGCGAAAGGACTCCGACAAGTGACCGCATATGACTACGTGATCGTCGGCGGCGGTACGGCGGGCTGCGTGCTCGCGGCGAGACTGACCGAGGACGAGAACGTGACGGTCGCGGTCATCGAGGGCGGTCCGTCCGACGTCGGCGACGAGAAGATCCTCAACCTGCGCAACTGGATCAACCTGCTGGAGACCGAGTACGACTACGACTACCCCACGGTCGAGCAGCCCCGCGGCAACTCGAACATCCGGCACAGCCGCGCGAAGGTGCTCGGCGGATGTTCCAGCCACAACACGCTGATCTGCTTCAACCCGCTGCCGCAGGACCTCGACGACTGGGGCCACGGCTGGACGTGGGACGCGGTCGGCCCGTACTACGACAAGGTCCAGCTCAACATCATCCCGGTGGTGGAGAAGGACCGGAACCCGATCGCCAAGGACTTCGTGGCCGCCGCACAGAAGGCCGTCGACGTCCCGGAGATCGACAACTTCAACGCGGCGCCCTTCCAGGACGGCGTCGGCTTCTTCTCCATCGCCTACCACCCGGAGAAGAACAACCAGCGCTCCAGCGCGAGCACCGCCTACGTGCACCCGATCCTGGACCGCAAGAACCTGACCCTGCTGCTCGACACGTGGGCGAGCAGGATCGAGTTCGACGGCAACCGCGCGATCGGCGTGCACACCGACAAGGGCTATGTCGAGGCCGCCAAAGAGGTTCTGCTCTGCGCGGGCGCCATCGACACCCCACGCCTGATGATGCTGAGCGGCATCGGCGACGCCGAGCACCTCAGCGAGATCGGCATCGAGGTCAGGCACGACCTGCCCGGCGTCGGCGAGAACCTGCTCGACCACCCGGAGTCGGTGATCGTCTGGGAGACCACGAAACCGTTGCCGGAGAACTCGGTGATGGACTCCGACGCGGGCCTGTTCATCCGGCGCGACACCTCCGACCCGCGGCCGGACCTGATGTTCCACTTCTACCAGATCCCGTTCACCACCAACACGGAACGCCTCGGCTACCCGAAGGTGGAGCACGGGGTCTGCATGACGCCGAACATCCCCCGGCCGCACAGCAAGGGCAGGCTGTGGCTGAAGTCCAGCGACCCCACCGAAAAGCCCGCGCTCGACTTCGGGTACTTCACCAACCCCGACGGCTACGACGAGCAGACCCTGGTCGACGGCTTCCGGATCGCCCGCCAGATCGCCGAGCAGGAACCGCTGAAGTCGTGGCTCAAGCGGGAGATCGCCCCCGGACCGGACGTCACGAGCGACGAGGCCCTGTCCGAGTACGGACGCAGAGCCGCCCACACCGTCTACCACCCGGCCGGCACGTGCGCGATCGGGTCCGTTGTGGACGGTGACCTCAAGGTCATCGGGCTGGAAGGCCTGCGAGTGGTCGACGCGTCCGTGTTCCCCACCATGCCGACCGTGAACCCGATGGTCACGGTTCTCATGATTGGAGAGCGCGCCGCCGACCTGATCAGGGAGGCGTAGTAGTGACTACAACAGCCCCAAAGCCGGTGTTGACTGAAGAAGACCGGCTCAAGGACCTCGGGTACACGTCGGAGTTCAAGCGGGACATGAGCCCGTGGGCGAACTTCTCGCTCGGCTTCACGTACCTCTCCCCCGTGGTCAGCACGTACACGTTGTTCGGCACCGCCCTCGCCCTGGGCGGCCCGCCGATGATCTGGAGCTTCGTCGTCGCGGGCGTCGGCCAGTTCCTGGTCGCGCTCGTGTTCGGCGAGCTCGTGGCGCAGTACCCGGTCGCGGGCGGCGTGTACCCCTGGGCACGCCGCCTGTGGGGCAAGCGCTGGGCGTGGATGACCGGCTGGGTCTACATGATCGCCCTGCTGGTCACGATCGCGTCCGTCAGCTACGGCGCGGGCCCCTATCTGGCAACACTTCTCGGCTACACGGCCACGGTCGGCAACACCGTGCTGTGCGCGATCGCGATCGTCGTGGTGTCCACGCTGATCAACTACGCGGGCACGAAGGTGCTGTCCTGGGCCGCCATCTTCGGGTTCGCCGCGGAGATCGTCGGCGCGCTCGCGGTCGGCATCTGGCTGCTGGTGGACAACCGGATCCACGGCCTGGGCGTGCTGTTCGACAGCTTCGGCGCCGGCGGCTCCGGCAGCTACCTGCCCGCGTTCTTCGCGGCGGGCATCATCGGCCTCTACCAGTACTACGGTTTCGAGGCCTGCGGTGACACCGCGGAGGAGGTCAAGGACCCCGGCCGCGTCATCCCGAAGGCCATGCGCCGCACCATCTACATCGGCGGCGCGGCGGCCACGTTCGCGTGCCTGTCGCTGTTGCTCGCGGTGCCGGACTTCGGCAAGGTCATCAGCGGCGAGGACGCCGACCCGGTCACGAACGTCCTGACCAACGCGTTCGGCCCGGTCGGCTACAAGATCGTGATCGCGGTCGTGCTGATCTCGTTCCTGTCCTGCACGATGTCGTTGCAGGCCGCCGCGTCCCGCCTCACCTACTCCTACGCCCGCGACAAGATGTTGTTCGGGCACAAGGCACTCGCGAAGTTCAACCAGAAGCGGCACATCCCGCCGTACGCGCTCGCGCTCGCCGGTGTGATCCCGATCCTGATCGTGTTCGCGTCGATGCTGTCCACGAACGCGCTCGACAAGATCGTGTCGTTCGCGACGCTCGGCATCTACCTGGGCTTCCAGATGGTCGTGTTCGCGGCGCTGCGGGCGAGGCTCAAGGGCTGGACCCCGTCCGGCGAGTTCACGCTCGGCCGCTGGGGCCTCGTCATCAACGTCCTGGCGCTCGCGTACGGCGTCGCGGCGATGGTCAACATGGTCTGGCCGCGCACCCCGGACGCGCCCTGGTACGACAACTACGTCGTGATCCTCAGCGGCACGCTCGTCGTCGGCATCGGCCTCGTCTACATGGCGATCGCCAAGCCGTTCGGCAACTCCGACGCCCCAGCCGGGGACGCGGTCCTGCCCGAACGGGTGTAAGCCTCACTCGTCCACAACGGATTCGAGCACGTCCGCGGCCAGTTCCACCGCACGTTGCGCCCACCTGAGGCGCAACGTGCGGAACCGTTCCGCGGCCCGGGTTCCCGGCCAGCCGTCGGGCAGCAGCACGGACGGCAGCACCGGGTCACGACGGATCAGCAGCAACCACTCGGCGTCCAGCAGGATCCGCCGGGCCAGTTCGTCGAGGTGCTCGAATTCCCCGTCCGCCCAGCGCAGCAGGAAGTTCTCGTATCCCGCGGCGATCGCCGGCAGGTCCCAGGCCTCGGCGGCGATCCGCGCGGGATCGGTCCACCTGAACGCCTCGGCCCGGAACACCTCGGCGTGCTCGAGCAGGTCGAGCTCCGCCAGCGTCGCCGAGACGTCCGCGTCCGACGTCGAAACCCACAGGCCGCTGCGCAACGGCCCGAACCCGAACCAGCCCAGGCGGGTGCGCAAAGCGTGCCGGTCCGCGCGCCTGCTCTCCGGGACCGAGAACGTCAGCAGCGTCCACCGGCCGTCCCAGTCCCGGTCGACGACCTCGCCGTCGAGCTTGCGCTGCCCGTCGAGCAGCACGGCCGTCCCGTGCTCGGTGAGCCCCAGGAACGCCTGGCGCCCCCGGCGAACCGTGCGAAGCAGGCCGCGGCGGCCCATCCGGCTCAGCGCCGTCCTGGTCGCGTGCTCACCGATGCCGAGCCGCCCGAGCGCTGCGACGACACCGACCGTCGACACCGCCACCCGGCGTCCGAGCACGTGGTCGCCGAACAGGGCGAGGGCCGCGGTTTCCGGGCGCACCGGCGAGCCGGCCACGTTGCCGTCCGGTGGAGTCACAGCTGCTGACATCGGGCCATTATCGTCGAACGCCGCAGCATGGTGGTTCGTCAGGAGGTTGACGGCCGTCACGGATCTGAACACTTTCGGGCTCCCGGTGGCACGGCACCGCGGACACCATCGTGCCGTACCCCCTGCCGCAGGCCGGCATGGCCGCCCTCGCCCTGGAGTTCTCAGCCCTGCAAGCGAAGCAGCCGCAACGCGAGCTGCACCTCCAGCACGCGGTCCGGCGACTGCCAGTCGCCGAGCAACGACGAGACCCGGTCGAGCCGTTGCGTGACCGTGTTGACGTGGACGTGCAGCTCCGCCTTGGCACGACTCAGGTTCGCGCCGCAGCGGAAGTAGATCTCCAGCGTGTGCACCAGTTCCGTGCCGCGCTCGGCGTCGTAGTCCAGCACCGGCCCCAGCACCGACCGCACGTACCCGGACACGTCGGCACGATCACCCAGCAACACTCCGACGAACCCGAGATCGGCCATCGTCGCGGCGTCCTTCTCCCTGCCCAACTGCCGCAACGCCCGCAGGCACCGCCGTGCCTCCTCGTAGGCCGCGGCCAGGGCGAGCGGCCCCACGACCGGCCCGCACGCACCCACCGTGGCGTCCAACGCCTTCGCCACCTCACGCGCGACATCCGTGGAGGTAGAAGGCAGCGCCAGCACGACATCACGCCCGCGCGATCCGGCGAGTCCTCTGTAGACCGACGCGTAATGCGTTGCGGCGGACAGGTTCCCGTCCGCCACCAGCACCACGTGCGGTTCCGAGAGTTCGACGCCGATCCGCCGGGCCCTGGCCACCAGGCCCGCCGGGTCCCGCCCGTCCAGGATGTCGGTGATCAGCTCGCCGCGGACCTTGTTCTCCGCTTCCGCCACGGTTCTTCGCAGCAGCAACAACAACGCCGTCACCGCCGCCGACCGTTCGAACACCCGCCGGTCCGCGTCCGACAGGTCCGGGCGCCCGGACAACGCGATCCCGCCCAGCAGCTCCGAGCCCGCCAGCACCGCGCACACCCACACGTCGTCGATCAGCACGGCCCGCCCGTTGGCCCGCACGACCAGCGACGGCACGGTTTCCAGCACCTCGACCGGCCCGCCGAGCAGCTCCCCCACGGCCGCCGCCACCTCGGCCGACGAACCGCCGCGCAGCACCAGGTCCGTGAGCCGGTCGTGCGCCTCCTCTGCCCGTTTCATGGCCTCGTTGTGCGACTGGATCGTCGCGAACAACGACGCCGTGTCGATCGCGATCGCCGCGTGGTCGGCCAGTGACTGCAGCAGGGCGACCTGTTCCGGCGGGAACTCCCGCGTGGTCCGGTCGGCCGCGTACAGCACGCCGATGACCGTCGAGTCGAGCTTCAGCGGCACGCCCAGGATCGCCACCAGGCCCTCGTCGCGCACCGCCGAGTCGATCGGGTTCGTGTGGTTGAACCGGGCGTCAGCGAAGTAGTCGGAGGTCGCGTACGGCCGCGCGGTCTGCGCCACCAGCCCGCCCAGGCCTTCGCCGAGGCCGAGCCGGACCTTCTGGAACAACGGCGAGAACGACCCGTCCGTCACCCGCATGTAGGTGCCGGCCGGGTCGTTCATCGACAGGTAGGAGACGTCGGTGCCGAGCAGCGTCCGCGCCCTGCGCACGATCGAACGGAGTACCGCGTCCGGGTCGCGCATGCCCGCGAGCTCGGACGCGGTCTCGAACAACGCCGCCAGTTCGGCCTCACGCCGTCGTGTCACACCCCAACCCTGTCACGTTCCTCCAGATCCGCACCACGGGTCTCCCGCGCCATCAGCACCGCCACGACCGTCAGGACGCACATCGCCACCACGTAGATGGAGATCGGGAACGACGACCCGTAGGCCTTGAGCAACGCCGTCGCGATCAACGGCGCCAGCGCACCGGCCGCGATCGAGGCGAGCTGGTAACCGATCGACGCGCCCGAGTACCGCACCCGAGTACCGAACAGCTCCGAGAAGAACGCCGCCTGCGGCCCGTACATCGCGCCGTGCAGCACGAGTCCGACGGTGGTGGCCAACGTGATCAGCACCGGGTCCTTCGTGTTCAGCATCGCGAAGAACGCGAACACCCACACGGCCATGCCGACCGCGCCGACCAGGTAGATCGACCGCCGCCCGAACCTGTCCGACAGGTGACCCCACACCGGGATCGTCACCAGGTGCACGGCCGAGGCGATCAGCACCGCGTTGAGCCCCACCGACTTCGACAGCCCGAGGCCGGTCACCACGTACACCAGGATGAACGCCGTGATCACGTAGTACGACACGTTCTCCGCGAGCCGCGCGCCCATCGCGACGAGAACCTCACGCCAGTTGTGCCGCAACAGTTCCAGCACCGGCGCCTTCTCCTCCTTCGGCGCCTTCGCCGCCTTCTCCTGTGCCGCCAGGAAGACCGGCGACTCGGCCACCTGCAGCCGGATCCACAGGCCGATCACCACGAGCACACCCGAGAGCAGGAACGGGATCCGCCAGCCCCACGCGAGGAAGTCCGCGTCCGACTGCACGGCCGCCAGGATCGCGAGCACACCGGTCGCCAGCAGGTTGCCGCCCGGCGCGCCCGCCTGCGGCCACGACGCCCAGAACCCGCGGCGCTTCGGATCACCGTGCTCCGACACGATCAGCACGGCCCCGCCCCACTCGCCACCGAGCGCGAAACCCTGCACCAGCCGCAGAAGCGTCAACAGCACCGGAGCCAGCACGCCCACCGACGCGTACGTCGGCAGCACGCCCATCAGCATCGTCGCGCCACCCATCAGCAGCAACGACAGCACGAGCAACTTCTTGCGCCCCAGCCGGTCGCCGAAGTGGCCGAAGACCACACCACCCAACGGCCGGGCCAGGAAGCCGATCGCGTACGTCGTGAACGCGAGCAGCGTGCCGGTCAGCGGATCAGCGGTCGGGAAGAACAGCTTGTTGAACACAAGTGCCGCAGCCGACCCGTAGAGGAAGAAGTCGTACCACTCGACCGTTGTCCCGATGAGCGACGCGCCTACCACTTTCTTGATCATCGACAACTCCTCATTGAGCAGTCCAGCCGCCGTCGACGGCCAACGACGTGCCTGTGACAAAACTGTTCTCGCACAACCACAACACGGCGTCCGCCACCTCGGAAGGCTCGATCAGCCGTTTGACCGCGCTGCGCTGCAAGAAAATCTGCGAAGAGACATCCGCCTCGGAAATGCCGTGCACCCGCGCCTGGTCCGCGATCTGCTTCTCCACCAACGGAGTTCGCACGTACCCAGGAGCTACGCAGTTCGACGTCACGCCGTGCGGCGCGCCTTCGAGAGCGGCGACCTTGGAAAAACCTTCCAGGCCGTGCTTCGCGGCGACGTAGGCGGACTTGAACGCGGACGCGCGCAACCCGTGCACGCTGGAGATGTGGACCAGCCGGCCCCACCCGCGGGAGTACATGTGCGGCAACACGTGCCGGGAGAGCCGGAACGCCGCCCCCAGCATCAGTTCGACCATCGCCGAGAAGCGCTCGGCGGGGAACTCGTGGATCGGTGCGACGTGCTGGACACCCGCGTTGTTGACCAGCACGTCGACCTCGGCGGGCAACGCGGAGACCGAGGAGGTCAGATCGAGCACGTGCCCGACCCCACCCACCTCGGCGGCGAGGTCCCGCACGTGCGGGTCGAGGTCGACCAGATGGACCTTGGCGCCGGCGGAGGCCAGTGCGCGGGCGCAGGCCAGGCCGATGCCGCTCGCGGCTCCGGTGACCAGCGCGGTGTGACCCGTGACACTCGACATGACCGGAAACGGTAGGCGTCACAGCGCGTGATCAACATGTGGCAGACCCACATAACGCCTGGTCACGAGATGGCTTTAGCCACCATTTAGCGCTGAGGTGGCATATCGCGCCGGAAGAAGGGGTACAGAGGCGTAAGCTCCCGTCACCTGAACGGGGGAAGATCCAGAAAGAGGGGGGACGACGATGTCCACGACGCCCATTTACGACGACCTCCTGCGCGAGCTCGACGAGATCGCACAGGAGGCCGGGTTGACCAGCTCGGAGCCCACTTCCGAGCCCGCCAAGTCATAAGAGCTACTTCGGAGGGGCGATCAGCTCGGCGGGCACCGGCTCGTCCTTGCTGATCAGGTCGAACAGCTGCGACGCCTTCTCCTTGTTCCACTGCACGACCGACTGGCCGCCGATCGTCGGGGTCCCCCCGACCGGCACCGTGCCACTGGTCGCTTCGTTCATGTTCAGCGCGACGCTCGCCAGGTGCCACACGTGGTCGTCGGTGTTCACCGAGACCGACCCGGACGCCGCGTTCATCAGCGGGATGACGCGGAACGGGTTCACGAGCGTGGCCGGGCTCTTGACCTTCTCGAACAACGCGTTGAGGAACTTCCGCTGGTTCTGGACGCGCTGCAGGTCAGCGGTCGCGAACGCACGGGTCCGCACGAACCCGAGCGCCTTCGGTCCGTCGAGCTCCTGGCAGCCCGCGGGCAGGTCGATGCCGGCCAGCGGGTCCTTGATCGGCTCGTCGAGGCACATGTCGACCCCGCCGACCGCGTCGACCATGTCGGAGAACCCGCCGAAGCCGATCTCCATGTAGTGGTCGATCCGCACGCCGGTGGCGCCCTCGACGGTCTTCGCGAGCAGCTGCGGCCCACCGAACGCGTACGACGCGTTGATCTTGTTGCGGCCGTTGCCCTCGATCGCGACGTACGAGTCACGCGGGATCGACAGCAGCACCGGCTTGGCGGCACTGTTGTCCGGCAGGTGCAGCATCATGATGGTGTCGGTACGCCGACCGGCCGCGTCGCCGGTGGCGAGCGCGTCCTTCTGCTCCTGCGTGAGGCCCTCTCGCGCGTCCGAACCGACGAGCAGCCAGGTGGTGCCCGGCGTCTCCGCGGGACGGCCCTCGTAGTCCGGCAGCGCGTCGATCCGCTTCAGCGTCGAGTCGACGTAGAAGCCGAAACCGACGGCACCCAGCACGATGACGAGCAGCAGCACGAGAATGACGCGCCCAGGACGCCTCTTCTTCTTGTACGGCCGCTGCGGCGGCATGGGACGCCGCGGCTGCTGGTAGCCGTGGTGATACCCAGCGCTCATGTGTCGCCAACCCCGATCGGTTTTAGATTCGCTTTGCAACTAGGGACGCAATGGCCCCGTTCAGGTTGCGACGAACCTACCGGGGCGGCAGCACCAGTGCTTCGAAAAGGCGCGTGACCTCGACCGACGGGTCTTCGGTGAATCCGGTGTGCGCGGGTGACGTCTGCACGATCGTGCTGCGTGGCGCCGTCAGCCAGCGGAACCGTTGCCCGATCGTGGTCCGGCTGACCGGACCGGCGTCGGGCGTGCCGTCGCACGAGTTCGTGAGGTGCTTCAGCGACGTTTCCAGCGTCTCGACGTCCAGCTGCGGGTCCAGCGCCCGCAGCCGCTCACCGTCCACATAGGTCTTCGCACAGAGGAAATCCAGCTCACGGCAGTAGACGATGACGCCCACGTTCATGAACTCGCCCCGCTCCTGCCGCGGCACCGCCCGCAGCAGCGCGTACTCAAACACGTGCGGCACGCGCGGCCTCCAGCGAGTCGACCCAGCCGCGGTTGGCGAGGCGGTAGGTGAAGAAGTCCTTGTAACGCTGCCGCAGTTCGGCCGGATCGCCTTCCAGCCACTCGTCCGGTACCAGTGCGAGCACGTCGTCGAGCAGCTCCGGCGTGATCCGCTCCGCCATCTCGGCGTCTACTTCGGACACCGAGGCCGCGTTGGGCAGCATCGCGTGGTCGGCCGAGTCGTACCGATAGTCCTTGGTAGCGGGGCGTTCCTCGCTCCACGAGTAGTGGAAGTACAGCGCGGCGCCGTGGTCGATCAGCCACGGTTCCCGGTGCCACAGCAACATGTTCGGGTTACGCCAGCTGCGGTCCACGTTGAGCACCAACGCGTCGAACCACAGCAGCTTCGTCGCGAGCTCCACACCGGGGTCGCGCACGATCGGGTTGAAGTCGAACGAGCCGGGCAGGTAGTCGAGGCCGAGGTTGAGGCCGCCGCTGGCCCGCAGCAGTTCCTGGACCTCCTGGTCCGGTTCCGCGCGCGCCAGCTCCGGGTCGAGGTGCACCAGGACGATCTCGGGTATGCGGAAGCCCAGCCGCCGGGCCAGCTCGCCGACGACGATCTCGGCGACGAGCACCTTCACGCCCTGTCCCGCGCCGCGGAACTTCACCACGTACATACCCAGGTCGTCGGCCTCGACCAGCCCCGGCATGGACCCGCCCTCACGGAACGGCGTCACATACCGGGTGGCCGTGACCTCCCTCAGAAGACTCACCCGCGCATGATCACACGAACACCTGCGCGAAGCCGAGCAGAATTCCGCCCCAGCCGCCCTCGCCACTGACGCCCTCGCGGACCCGTTCCGGCCTCGTGAAGTGCCGCTCGAAGTTGCGATGCACCAGTTCCACTCGGGTGCCATCACCCTCGGCCGTGAAGGTGATCTCCACCTCGGACGACCGCGCCGGGTCCGGGTCGTAGTCCCAGTCACCGTCGAGGTGCCAGGCGAGCAGCAACCGCGCGGGCGGCTCCCAGGCCTTGACCGAACCCCACTCGCACTCGGCGCCGTCAGTGCCGATCTCGTACCAGCGGCCGCCCTCGCGCGGTTCGACGACGACGTCCTTCAGGTCCGCCTCGCCGATGTGGTGCGCCGCGGGCCACCACGTCACGAACTTCTCCGTGAACACCTTGAACGCGTGGTCCGCGCCCGCGTTCACCAGCACCGATCTCCGGACCTCAGTCATTGTTCCTCCACCACCGCCGCGAAGTTCGCGAGTGCCTGACCCCACACGTCGTCGAGGTAGTCGCGCATCGCGGCCACCCCGACGTGGTCGACGGAGTACCGCCGCCGTGTTCCCTCCGCCTCGACGCGGACCAGCCGTGCCTCCTTGAGCACCTTGAGGTGCTGGGACACGGCCGGCCGCGACACGGGCAGCTCGGCGGCGATCTCCCCCACCGCTCGCGGCCTGGCCACGAGCAGCGTGAAGATCTCGCGGCGGGTCGGGTCGCCGAGCGCCGCGAACGCCGTTTGGTAAGTCTCCACGAACGGTAAGTTAGAACTTACGGATTCACCCTGTCAATGCCTCGAAGTAGGCGGCCTGCCCCGCCCTGTTCGGGTGATAGGAGTCGCCGGTGGGGTTGACCAGCCCGTTGATCCACGGCTCACGGGAGCAGACGCCGTGGTCCGCAAACGCTTCCCTCACGTCCACGTACCGCGCCCCCGCTCGCCCGGCCGCCTCGCCGATCACGCCGGACACCTCGTCCGCGGCGTCGTTGAGGGAGACGCGCTTCATCGTGGACAGCGCGCGGCAGCCGTCGACCTGCGTGAACAGCCGTGGATAGCCGAGCACGACCAGTTCGGCGTTCGGCGCGGCCTCCCTGATCGCGGTGTAGGTGGCGTCGAGCCTGGCCGGCAACTGGTCGCGGGCGAACTGCCGAGCCTTTTCCACCCGCTTGTGACACGCGTAGTCGCTCTTGAGCACGCAGGTCGTCATGACGTCGACGAACCCGAGGTCGTTGCCGCCGATGGTGATCGTGACCAGCGTGGTCGCCGGGGTCAGCGCCTTGAGCTGCGACCGGAGCGACTTCGTGGTCGCTCCGCTGCACGCCACGAACTTGAACGACGGGAAGTCCTTGCCCCGCAACGCCGGGTAGGCGTTCGAACTGCGCCGGCAGGACCCGTCCACATAGGAACCGGCGCCCGCTCCGGACGCGTAGGAGTCGCCGAGTGCGACGTACTCCGGTGCGAACGGCGCGGGCGCCATCAGTGCTACGACAAGTACCCCAGCCATGAGACCCATAAGGGCCGGGATACCACTGTGGACGATCGACCAGAAGGGTGTTAACCCAGTCGGGTGGGCAGCACGCAGACCGGGATCGCGGTCTGCAGAGCGGTGCCGGACGGGGTCAGCCCGCCGGTCGCCCGGTCGACCGCGAACGACGTCACGTTGTTCGAGTTCTGGTTGGCCGCGAACAGGAACGCCCCGGACGGATCCAGGATGATGTGCCGCGGGTACTTGCCGCCGACCGGGGTGTGCCCGACGAGCGTCAGCTCCTGGCCGTTGACCGCGAAGTGCGCCACGCTGTCGTGCCCGCGGTTCGACAGGTAGACGTGCTTGCCGTCACCCGACACCAGCACCTCGGCCGGGTAGTTGCGCACACCACCGGACGGCGCGGTCTTCAGCACCTGACCCGGCGTGAGCTTCCCGTCGGCGTACGAGCAGGACACGATCGTCGAGTCGAGCTCGTTCGCGACGTACGCGGTCCTGCCGTTCGGGTGGAACGCGATGTGCCGCGGTCCGGCGCCCGGCTTGAGCTTCGCCGTCGAGACCAGCTTGAGCTGACCCGCGACGAACGAGTAGACGAACACCGAGTCGGCGCCCAGGTCGACCGCCAGCGCGTACCTGCCGGCCGGGTCGAACACGATGTGGTGCGCGTGCGGGCCCTCCTGGCGTTCCTTGTCCGGCCCCGAACCCTTGTGCTGCACCTTCTGCGTGCGCGCACCGAGGCTGCCGTCGGCCTTGACGGGGAACACGCTGAGCGAGCCCGACGAGTAGTCCGCGGTGATCAGGAACTTCCCCGACGGGTCGAGCGTCAGGTGGCACGGGTCCGCGCCGCCGGTCGCCTGCTTGTTGATCACCTTGAGCGTGCCCGCGTTGATCGCGGTGACCTCGCCCTTGGTGTTCTCGTTGACCGCGTAGAGGAACCGGCCGTCGCGCGACTCGATCACGAACGACGGGTTGACCACGCCGGAGATCACGCCGGTCGTCTTCAGCTGGCCGTTCGCCGTGTCGTAGGTGCCGATGCCGATGCCCTTGGCTCCCCCGCTCCACGTCGTGTAGGCGCCGAAGAAGACTCTCCTCGTCAGGGGTGCCGCCTCAGCGGTTCCTCCGGTCATCAGCAGCCCAGCTCCCACACCCATGGCTCCGAGAAAACGTCGCCGGTCCACACCCACGTCCGCACCTCCGGATACTCTCGTCGGCGGCGCAGCCCACAGTGGCCTAGACCGTTACAGTCAGGCAATAGGTGCAATGAAGATTGCGTCTAGCGCAACGGGTCGGCGGAGATCAGCCGGGCCTTCTCGGCCTCGATGTCGTAGACGGGCGGCGGGAACTTCGGGTCCATCTCGCGCATGGTCTCCAGCAGCAACCGGCTCACCGCCCAGTTGCGGTACCACTTGCGATCAGCGGGAACGGCGTACCAGGGCGTGTCGGCGCAGTTCTTCAACGCCTGGGTGTACGCGTCCTGGTACCTGGACCACTTCGAGCGCACGTCGATGTCGGCCGGGTTGTACTTCCAGTGCTTCTTCGGGTCGTCCAGGCGGGCGAGCAGCCGTTCCTTCTGGACCTCCGGCGAGATGTGCAGGAAGCACTTGATCACCGTGACGCCGGAGTCGGCGAGCTCCTTCTCGAACGCGTTGATCTCCCGGTAGCGCGCCCGGATCTCCGGGGCCGTCAGCAGCTTCTCGACGCGCGGCACCAGCACGTCCTCGTAGTGCGAGCGGTCGAACGCGCCGATGCGGCCCTTCTCCGGCAGCACCTTCCTGATCCGGGTGAGGAAGTGCTGGCGTCGTTCGGCGGGAGTCGGCTTCTTGAACGACGCGATGCGCACACCCTGCGGGTTCACCAGGCCGACGACGTGGCTGACCACGCCACCCTTGCCCGAGGTGTCCATGCCTTGCAGGACGAGCAGCACCGCGCGAGAGTTCTCCGCGTAGAGCGCTTCCTGCAGGTCGTCCAGCTCGGCCCCGGTGGCGGCGAGGTCCCCGGCCGCGTCCTTCTTGTTCTTGGGGCCGATCGGACGGCCGGCCGGGTCGAGGGTGGAGAGATCCACCTCATCGAGTCGCAGAGCTTCACGAACCGACTTCTTCGCCATCATCTGACCGTAGCGATTCACCGTCGATTCCGCCCGCTGTGCAAAGATCACCCACTGATTGGTGAATCTACGCAACGAACTGAGGCAGTGCGCAACGCATCACGGTCGAAATCGCTTGTTCGCGCCCCTAGCCTTGGAGGATGACCGCCATCGCTGAGCACAACACCACCACCAGCGCTGACTTCATCGCCCTGGACGAAGAATGGAGCACGCACAACTACCACCCGCTGCCGGTGGTTCTCTCGCATGGCGAAGGAGCGTGGGTCACCGACGTCGAAGGGCGCCGCTACCTGGACTTCCTGTCCGGCTACTCGTCGCTGAACTTCGGCCACCGCCACCCCGCCCTGGTGGCCGCCGCCGTCGAACAGCTCGGCCGCGTCACGCTGACCAGCCGGGCGTTCCACCACGACCAGTTCGGCCTGTTCTGCCGTGAGCTCGCCGCCCTGACCGGCACCGAGATGGTGCTCGCGATGAACTCCGGCGCCGAGGCCGTGGAGTCCGCGATCAAGGTCGCGCGCAAGTGGGCGTACCAGGTCAAGCGCGTGCCGGAGGGCACAGCCGAGATCATCGTGGCCGGGTCGAACTTCCACGGCCGCACCACGACGATCGTGTCGTTCTCGACCGACGAGACCGCGCGCAACGACTTCGGGCCGTTCACGCCGGGCTTCAAGGTCGTCAAGTACGGCAACCTCGACGAGATCGAGTCCGCGATCTCGCCGCGCACCGCGGCGGTGCTGATCGAACCGATCCAGGGCGAGGCCGGCGTCGTCGTGCCGCCCGCCGGGTACCTGGCCGGGATCCGCCGCCTGTGCGACGAGCACAACGTGCTGATGATCGCCGACGAGATCCAGTCCGGGCTCGGCCGCACCGGCACGCTGTTCGCCCTCGACCACGAGGACGTGCGCGCCGACCTCTACACGCTCGGCAAGGCGCTCGGTGGCGGCATCCTGCCGGTGTCCGCCGTGGTCGGTTCCCGCGCGGTGCTGGGCGTGCTGAAGCCCGGTGAGCACGGGTCGACGTTCGGCGGCAACCCGCTCGCCTGCGCGGTCGGCCGCGCGGTCGTGCGGCTGCTGGAGACCGGCGAGTTCCAGGAGCGGTCGCGTGAGCAGGGCGCGTACCTGCACGCCGAGCTGAACAAGCTCGTCGGACGCGGTGTGGCCGAGGTGCGCGGGCGCGGGCTGTGGGCCGGTGTCGAGATCGCGCCGGGCGGTCCGGTGGGTCGTGCCGCCTCCGAGGCCCTGTCCGCGCGTGGGGTGCTGTGCAAGGAGACGCACGCGTCGACGTTGCGCGTCGCACCGCCCCTGGTGATCACGCGCGACGAGATCGACCTGGGTGTCCAGGCAATCGCCGAGGTGGTTCGCCCCGATTTGGGGTGATTTGGAGTTCTATGAACGGCGCTTTCGTGGACCTGAGGTCCACAAAAGCGCCGTTCATGGTTTTCGCTGGGGCATGATTACTCGTATGGGTGAAAGGGTTCGGACTGAGGCCGCCGCCGCTCTGGGGCGCTGGGTTGAGCCGGAAGAGGTCTACGCGCAGGGGCGTGCGTTGCGGTCCTCTGTGGACTTCAAGGCGCACCGGACCGTGTCGCTGGCCGCCCGGCGCCCGTCCGTGCTGGAGTTCATGAACGCCAGCAACTCGGGACGGCTCGAGCACCTGATCCCGTTGCGGGTCGGCCGGATGCTCGCCAACCCGTTCGCGTTCTTCCGCGGCGCCGCCGGGCTCCAGGCCGGCGATCTCGCCACCGGGTGCGCGACCGGCCTGCACGCTCAGTTGTGCGGTGACGCACACGCGGCGAACTTCGGCCTCTACGGCACGCCCGAGGGCCAGATCGTCATGGACATCAACGACTTCGACGAGACGCTGCCCGGCCCGTGGGAGTGGGACCTCAAGCGGCTCGTGGCGTCCCTGGTGCTGGCGGGCCGGGTCGGTGGCGTGTCGGACAAGGGCTGCCGGGACGCCGCCGAGGACGCGGTGAGCGCCTACCGCGCCGTGATCAAACACCTCGCCGAGATCCCGTTCCTGGACTCGTGGACGGCGCTCGGCGACGAGTCCACGCTGTCCAAGGTCAAGGCCGACGACCTCGTCAACGACTTCTCCAAGGCCGCCGAGAAGTCCCGCAAGAACACCAGCGCCCGGTTCGCCGCGAAGTGGACCGCGCACGACGGCGAGAAGTGGCGGTTCATCACGAACCCGCCGACCTTCACCGACGTGTCGCCTTCGACGGAGGACGCGGTGATCGCCGCGCTGCCGTCCTACGTGGACACCCTGCGCGAGTCGCGGCGGAACCTGATCATGCGCTTCGGCGTGTCCGACGTGGCGTTCCGCGTCGTCGGCACCGGCAGCGTCGGCCTGCGCAACTACCTGATCCTGTTGCACGGCAACGGCACCGAGGCGTTGGTGTTGCAGGCCAAGGAAGCCAGGCCGTCCGCGCTGCAGCCGTTCCTGGACGTCGAGCCCGCCAAGCACGAGGGCAAGCGGATCGTGCACGGCGCGCGGCTCGTGCAGGCGGAGTCGGACATCCTGCTGGGCTGGACGACGATCGAGGGCCGGCCGTTCATCGTGCGGCAGTTCCGCAACCGCAAGGGCGAGATCGACGCGACCACGTTGAAACGCGACGACCTCGACGACTACGGCCGGTTCGCGGGTGCCCTGCTGGCCCGCGCGCACACGCGTTCGCTCGACCCGCGCCTGCTCGCCGGGTACTTCCAGAACGGTGGCGGTGAGGACCTGGACGAGGCGTTCGCGAAGTACGCGTTCGACTACGCCGACCAGACCGAGGCGGACCACGAGGAGCTGACCAGGCTCGTCAAGAACGGGAAGCTGCCCGCGGTGGTGGAGGACCGCTGACGCGCCTTCGGGCTTCTCCCGAGAAGTTCACCTAGCCTGGCGGTATGAAGATCCGCCGCGCCGCCTCCCCCGACGACGTGTTCGCCGCAGGGCACCTGTTCGACGCGCCTCCCGTGCCCGAGGCGACCGCGCGGTTCCTGGCGCAGGATCACAGCCACCTGCTGATCGCCTACGTCGACGACCAGCCAGCCGGGTTCGTGTCCGGTGTGGAGACGACACATCCGGACAAAGGCACCGAGATGTTCCTCTACGAGCTGGGCGTGGACGACGCGTTCCTGCGCCGCGGCATCGGCACGGCCCTGGTGGAGGCGCTGAAAGCCCTTGCGGCGGAACGGGGTTGCTACGCGATGTGGACCGGCACCGCCGCGGGTGACGCGGCGGCGCAGGCCACCTACAAGAAGGCGGGCGGGTCGATCGACGACGGCGCCTTCGTCAGCTGGGAACTGTGACCTGGCGGACCAGCGCCCAGCAGCGCCTTCGTTCGGGAAAAACGCTGCAGCCGCTAGTTGCTGTCGCAGCGCCAGTACTGGTACCAGTTCACGGTCCCGCCGCTGTTGTTGCTGACCAGCCAGGCAGGCGTCACCCCGCGAGCCCGGAACCCGTAACGCGAGAAGCACTCCCGGTCAGCGGCAGATCGCGTCTCGTTCTGCGCGGCGGCGTCCGAAGGCCGCGCGCTGCCGTGGTAGCCGAGCTGGATCGGATACATGGACCAGTCGGCGTACGCCGGCACCGTCCCCAGAACGACCCCGGCTCCCAGCGCGAGGGCGAGGGCGAGGGCACCGCCCACGGTCCTGCCGGTTTTCTTGCGCACAACTACCTCCAACGAAACACCAACGAGTGTGTGATCACGTTCGCTGGCGTTCTCTGGTCCCACAAGGGGTTCGCAAGATCTTTGGGCAGTTTCGGATTCTACGTCCAGATTGGTGCGTCCACTTCGGACACCTTGCCGTCCGCCCGGAAGTGCAGGAACCGGTCGAACGACTTGGCGAACCACCTGTCGTGCGTGACCGCCACGACCGTGCCCTCGAAGTCGTTCAGCGCGTTCTGCAACGCCTCCGCCGACGCGAGGTCGAGGTTGTCCGTCGGTTCGTCGAGCAGCAGCAACGTCGCCCCGGACAGCTCCAGCAACAGGATCTGGAACCGCGCCTGCTGCCCGCCCGAGAGGTTCTCGAACCGCTGGTCACCCGCCTTGTCGAGGCCGTACCGGCTCAGCACCGACATCGCGGCACCCCGGTCCTTGCCGGCCCGCTGGCCCTCACCGTGCCAGAGGATGTCCACGAGCGTGCGGCCGAGCCACTCCGGGTGCTCGTGCGTCTGCGCGAACAGTCCGGGCACAACGCGCGCGCCGAGCTTCCACGCGCCGTTGGTGCGGACTTGATCGCCACCCAGCAGCCGCAGGAAGTGGCTCTTGCCGGAGCCGTTCGAACCGAGCACCGCGACCCGGTCGCCGAAGAAGATCTCCTGCGAGAACGGCTTCATCAGCCCGGTCAGCTCCAGCTCTTCGCACGTGATCGCGCGAACGCCGGTGCGCCCGCCCTTGAGCCGCGGGTTGACCTTCTCGTCGGTCGGGATCTCCGGCGGCGGACCCGCCTCTTCGAACCGTTCGAGCCGTGCGCACATGACCCGGTACTTCGGCGCCATCGACTCGTAGTACTTCGCCTGTTGTTGGAGGGTCCTGACGAGCTCTTTGAGCCGTTCGTGTTCCTCGTTCCAACGGCGGTGATCTTCTTTGAGCTTCTCGATGCGTTTGTGACGCGCGGCGTGCCAGGTGCCGAACGAGCCCGGATGCGTCCACGCGGAATGCGCCTCGACCGTGACGACGTGCGTAGCGGCGTTGGCCAGCAACTCACGATCGTGGCTCACGACCAACACGGCCTTGTCGGTGGCTTTGAGCCGTTCCTCCAGCCAGCGCTTGCCGGGGACGTCGAGGTAGTTGTCCGGCTCGTCGAGCAGCAGCACCTGCTCGTGGCCACGGAGGAGGGTCTCCAGCACCAGGCGTTTCTGCTCCCCGCCCGACAGCGTGCGCACCTCGCGGAACCGGGCCCGGTCGTAGGGCAGGCCGAGCGCGGCGACCGTGACGGTGTCCCAGAGGACCTCGACGTCGTACCCGCCGGCCTCGCCATAGCTGGTGAGAGCGTTCGCATACCGCATCTGGGCGGATTCGTCGTCGGTGTCCATCAGCGCCAGCTCGGCGTCGTCGAGCTCCTGAGCGGCCAGGCGCAGCGCTTCAGGTGCGACGGACAGCAGCAAGTCGCGCACGAGTGAGGAGTCCCGAACCGAGCCGATGAACTGCGGCATCACCGCAAGGCCGCCCTGCACGTGCACGCTGCCCTGCTTGGGCGCCAGCTCACCGGCCAGGATCCGCTGCAGCGTCGTCTTGCCGACGCCGTTCGCCCCGACCAGCGCCACCACGGTGCCGCCGCTCACCTTGAACGAGACGTCACGGAACAACTCCCTGCCGTCCGGCAAGGCGTACGCGAGCCCGTTCGCTTCCAGATAACCCACGCCGCAGATGGTCGAGGTTGACCAGGTCCAGCGCCAGCGAGTTTCTGACTACCGGAACCTGATCGGGTACCTGCGCAGCACCAGCGCGCCGGCCACCACCAGGAGGCACTGGAAGGCGGGGCCGAAAGCGCCGATCACCGTCAGCAGCACCGTGAGGCCGCCGAAGACGAGCAGGCAGGCGTAGAACAACCACGGCCGGACCCCGCGGTTCATCGCGCGGGCGAGTCTCGGCTCGTCGGCGAGCAACCGCTGCTCGATCTCCTCGAGCGAGCGGCGTTCGGCTTCACTCAGCATGGGTGCCTCCGGAAGACGTCGGGACGTCATCATTCCCGCTCGTCACCCAGTGGATACTCGAACGCCGCCGGAGTCAAACTCGGTCTTGAGGTACCCGTGCCCATTTCGGGGTTTCGACCAAATCTCGCGCCTGTCAGCGGCTCAGCGCGACCAGCCGGGAGACCGCGCGGAGGTACTTCTTGCGGTACCCGCCGCGCAGCATCTCCTCGGTGAACAACTCCGACAGCGGCTGCCCCGACACCGCCACCGGGATGTCGCGGTCGTAGAGCCGGTCGCCGAACGCCACGAGCCGCAGCCCGACGTTCTGGTCCGGCGCGGGCTTGACGTCCTTGAGGTGGACGGCACTCACCCCGTCCAGCAGCCGCCCGTACTTCGACGGGTGGATGCGGGCGAGCGCCTTGCAGAGGTCGTCGAAGTCGTCGATGGTCGAGTCCTGCCGCGCGGCCGCCTTGGCCTGCAACTCCGAGTCGGACATCGGCGGCGGGGCGTCGGGCAGGCCGCGGTGGCGGTAGTCCGGGCCGTCCACGCGCACGACGTCGAACTTCGAGGACATCGACTGGATCTCGCGCAGGAAGTCGGCGGCGGCGAACCGGCCCTCGCCGAGCTTGTCGGGGAGCGTGTTCGAGGTGGCGGCGACGAAGACGCCGGCCGCGATCAGTTCCTTGATCAGGCGCGTGACCAGCATGGTGTCGCCGGGGTCGTCGAGCTCGAACTCGTCGATGGCGAGCAGCTTGTGGGCGCTCAGCCGTTTGACGGCCTCCGGGAAGGTCAGGACGCCGACGAGATTGGTGAGCTCGACGAACGTGCCGTACGCCTTCGGGCCGGGGACCGCGTGCCACAGCGAGGCGAGCAGGTGGGTCTTGCCGACGCCGAAGCCGCCGTCGAGGTAGAGGCCTCGCTTGGCCTCGTCCTCGTCCCTCGACCCGAACAGCGACCACTTCTTCGGCTTCACGCTGACCCGCGCCGCGAACAGGCGGCCGGCCTCGACCGCGGCGGCCTGGCTGGGCTCGTCCGGGTTGGGGAGGTAGCTGTCGAAGCTGACGGTGTCGAACCTCGGTGGCGGCACCAGGTTCTCGATCAGTTCGTCAGCACCGATCTGGGGATCCCGGTCGGACAAGCGCATGCCCGCAGCCTATCGGCGTGATGGGATGTGTTCGTGCAGATGTTGTGGCCCTCACCGGGCGTTGAGATGACCGACACAGCCCTCGAGTCGCTCTACGCGTATCCCGAGGGTCGCACCTGGGTGACCGCGAACTTCGTGTCCAGCGTGGACGGTGCGGTGTCGGTCGACGGACGCTCCGCCGGGCTGGGGTCGCCCGCCGACAAGAAGATCTTCGGGCTCGGCCGGCAGCTCGCCGACGTCGTCATGGTGGGCGCCGGAACCGTGCTGATCGAGGGCTACCGGCCCGCCCAGCTGCCGATCGCGGTCGTAACGGCCCGCGGGACGCTGACGCCGGACCTGCCTCTGTTCACCGACGCCGCCAAGCCGCCGATCGTGATCACCTGCGCGGCCGCCCAGCTGCCGCGGCTGCCTGCCGAGGTGATCATCGCCGGGGAGGACCAGGTCGATCTGAAGGTGGCCGTGGCGGAGCTCGCGGCGCGTGGCCTGCACAAGATCAACCTCGAAGGCGGGCCCCGGCTGTTCGGGACGATGGTCGCCGAGGGGCTGGTGGACGCGCTGAACCTGACGGTGTCGCCGTTGCTGGCGGTCGGTGACTCCTCGCGGATCGCGCACGGCACGGTCATCCCGCCCGTCGACCTGACGCTGGCATCGGTGTTGCGGGCGGACGACGTGTTGTTGTTGCGCTATCAGCGGCGAAATTCCAGCTGAAGAGGCAGGATGGGCGCGTGGACCTACCGCTGACGCCACCTCTGCAGCCGATGCTCGCCACCGCGGTCGACGGTATACCGGATACTGCAGACCTGGTGTTCGAACCCAAGTGGGACGGTTTCCGCTGCGTGGTGTTCCGCTCCGGCGACGAGGTCCTCCTGCAGTCGCGCAGCGGCAAGCCGCTCAACCGCTACTTCCCCGAGGTCGTCGCCTCGATGCTGGACGTGCTGCCGGACCGCGTGGTCGTCGACGGCGAACTGGTGGTGGCGAAGAACGACGAGCTGGACTTCGACGCGCTGTCCGAACGGATCCACCCGGCGGCGTCGCGGGTCGCGCTGCTGTCGGAGTCGGCGCCGGCCACGTTCGTCGCGTTCGACCTGCTGGCGCTGGGTTCCGACGTGCTGCTGGAGTCGCCGACGGTCGCCCGGCGCGAGGCGTTGCTCGGGCTGCCCGGTCTCAACATCACGCCCGCGACGACGTCCGTCGAGACGGCGCGGCAGTGGTTCAGGCTGTTCGAGGGCGCCGGTCTGGACGGCGTGATGGGCAAGCCGTCGGACGGCCCGTACACGCCGGGCAAGCGTTCGATGATCAAGGTGAAGCACGCCCGCACCGCCGACGTGGTGCTGGCCGGCCTGCGCTGGCACAAGGACACCGAGCCCGGCACCGCCGTCGGTTCGCTGCTGCTCGGCGTCTACGACTCGAACGACCTGCTGCACCACATCGGGGTCTGCGGTTCGTTCAAGGCCGCCGAACGCCGCGAGCTGGCCGCCGAGCTCGCTGGCCTGATCACCGAGTCGTCCGAGCACCCGTGGGCGAATCCTCAGCCAGGCCAACGGATTCCCGGCGAGATCAACCGGTGGCGCGGCAAGCAGGCGGAGTACGTGGCGCTGCGGCCCGAACGCGTCCTGGAGATCCACTACACCCAGACCGAGGGCGAACACCCCGTGCGGCTGCGGCACAACGGCCAGTTCGCGCGGTGGCGTCCGGACCGCGAACCGCTGTCGTGCCGCTACGACCAGCTGGAGATCCCGGCCCGGTACGACGTGGCATCGGTGTTGAAGGGCGAGCTCAAAGCCCGTTAGACCTCGGGTTTCGCCGACCGGGTCGACCCGACCGAGGCGATCACGACACAGCACACCGCGACCCACTGCGCCGGTGTGAGCTGCTCCCCCAGCAGCACCAGACCGGCCAGCGCGGCCACCGCCGGTTCCATAGACATCAGGATCCCGAACACCCGCGGCGGCATCCGGCGCAGCGCCTCCAGCTCCAGCGAGTACGGGATCACCGACGACATGAGCGCGACCGCGAACCCTGCCGCGAGCAGGACCGGGCCCAGCATCGCGGTGCCGGCCGACGAGATGCCGAACGGCAGCGCGACCACCGCGCCGACGACCATCGCGAGCGCGAGGCCCTTGCCGTCGTCGGTCTTGCTGCCGAGCTTGGCCGTCAGCAGGATGTACGCCGCCCAGCACGCGCCGGCGGCCAGCGCGAACAGCACGCCCGTCCACAGCAGACCGCCCTCCACGCCGGTGAGCAGCACCACACCGGCACCCGCGAGGAGCACCCACAGTCCGTCGAGCCAGCGCCGGGATCCCGCGACGGCCACCGCCAGCGGACCGAGGAACTCGATGGTCACCGCCGCGCCGAGCGGGATGCGTTCGAGCGCCGCGTAGAAGCACAGGTTCATCGCGCCGAGGACCACGCCGTAACTCACGACGACCACGAGCGTGTGGCGGTCGATCCGCACCGACGGACGCCAGATCGCGAGCAGCACGAGCGCGGCGAAGACCAGCCGCAACGTCACGGTGCCCGCCGCGCCCGCGACGGTGAACAGCTGCTTCGCGACGGCCGCGCCCACCTGCACGCTCACGATGCCGAGCAGCACGAGCGCCGTCGGAGGGATGCCACCCATCAGCCGCGCGACGGGGAGCCGATCAGCGTGAGCCATGTCCCCCATCCTGACTCACCTTCAATTCACCTTGCACATGCGAGGCTCGGTCTCCCGGAGTGTGAACGAGAGTGAGGAATTCTGTGCGTCGCGCTGCCTTGGCCCTACTGGCAGTGAGCGTGCTGACGGCGTGCAGCGCGGGACCCTCGGGCCGGCCGGTGATCGCGGTCAAGGGCGAGGAGAACCAGCCCGTCGACCAGAGCGCGCTCGCGGGACCGCAGCCCGTGCCGCCGCTCAGCGAGTACAAGAAGGACTCGCTGGCTTGGTCGCCGTGCAACGAGCAGATGAAGGACCGCCTCGGCGCCAACGCACCCCAGGGTGACCAGACGTACGAATGCGCCCGGATGACCGTCGTGCTGGACCCGCCGGGACGTCCCGGCCGCGGCACGCTCGGCATCGCGCTGATGCGCGTCGGCACGGGCAAGAGCGCGCTGGTGGTGGTGAACGACCCCGGTGGCGAGCCCGGCACGATCAAGGCCGCGCGGCTCGCGGCGACGTTGCCCAAGGAAATCCTCAGCACCTACACGATCATCGGCGTGGACCGGCGCGGCACTGGCCGTTCGGACGGCATGTCGTGCGTCCCGCAGGCGACGCGCGCGCAACTCGTCGAGTACGACCCCGCCGAGACCGAGCAGTCGAACCTCGTCGTCGCCTCG
Organism: Lentzea kentuckyensis; assembly: GCF_002150765.1. Lineage (GTDB taxonomy): Bacteria > Actinomycetota > Actinomycetes > Mycobacteriales > Pseudonocardiaceae > Lentzea > Lentzea kentuckyensis. Next base: position 64,217 of record NZ_MUYM01000015.1, on the reverse strand, counting down.
GGCGAGGCCGCCCAGGAGTGCGTGCTCGACCTCGAAGGCAGGCTGACCGCGTTCGACTCGTGGCGCGCGGCCTCCGACCTCGAACGGCTCCGCGACTACCTCGGCACCGACCGCCTCAACGCCATCGGCCTGGGCGAGGGCTCGCGGGTCATCACGACCTACGCCCAGCGCTACCCGAACCGCATCGGCCGCACCGTCCTCGACGGCGCCCCGGACCCGACGCTCGACCAGGTCGGCGTGCTGGAGTCCCGGGCCGCGGCGGCCGAAGCGACGTTCGCCGCGTTCGCCACCGACTGCAAGACCCGCGGCTGCGCCCTGGCGAACCCGCGCGAGGACGTCCAGGCGCTGCTGGGCCAGCTGCGGACGAACCGGGTCCGCGGCGAGTACGTCGACCTGACGCCGGGCTCGGCCCTGAACGCGATCCTCGCCGGCCTGGCGGACCGGGCGCGCTGGCCCCAGCTGACCGACGCCCTGGTGAAGGCCCGCGCGGGCGACGCCAGTGGTCTGTTCACCCTGCTCGACCCGCTCGTGAACGACCTCGACGAGAACCCGCCCCGCTTCGACGCGGGCCTGGTGATCGGCTGCAACGACACCGCCACCCGCATCCCACCGGACCGGGTGAAGGCCCTGACCGCGGACTGGCAGGGCAAGCACGCCCTGTTCGGCGCCGTGTTCGCCCGCGAGCTGCTGCACTGCAACCCGTTCCCGCCGCCCAAGGCCGAGAAGGTCGACGCGCTGAAGAGCGCGCCTCCGATCGTGGTCCTCAGCACGGCCAACGACCTCTCCACCCCCGCGTCCGGCAGCGAGCACGCGGCGCAGCGGCTGCCGGGGTCGGCGTTGATCGGCTGGCAGGGCAGCGGGCGCGGCGCGCTGGGCCTGTCCGGGTGCGCGACCACGGCCGTGCGCGACTACCTGATCGACGGGAAGGTGCCGTCGAACGGCACGGTCTGCCCGCCCTGATCGAGCACGTGCTCCAGCCCAGAAGTCCCTGGCGCCCCAAGGATTCCCTCAGACCCGGACATGGCGCGGGGAGCCTCCCGCGTGACCACAACGCGGAAAGCTCCCCGCCGAATCTTGGTGTCAGCAGCTCGAACAGCAGCCGCAGCCGGGCCCCGTGCACCCGGAACAGCACCCACACGTACCCATCAGGGCCTCCCCGTCCTCCAAGCCGGACCTGCGCGGGACATCCGCGCATCCCACGGTCCGCCCCGGCACCAGCCCTGGGAAGCCCTCTCACCCGAACGCGTAAGGACAACCACCCGGTGCGTCGCAGCACGTAACTTCGCTACGCGCCCAGGTCGTTCAGAGCCTTCTGCGCTGCCTCCAGTTCGGCGCGCAGTTGCTCCACGCGGGCCAGCTGCTGGGCACGCGCCGCGTTCAGGACGCCCTCGACGATCTCGGAGACCTCCTCGGTCAGCAGCTTCGCGGCCTGCGCCACGGCGGCCGGCGAGACCGGGGTCGGGCGGATCGTCCTGCGGGTGCCCTGCAACACCTCCACGGTCCACTCGCCCTCGCCCGTGGTCACCAGGGTGACGGTGACCTCGGGTGTGGCGTTCTTCGAACCTGACGGCTTGCGCGCCGGCTTCGCGGGTGTGGCCTCCGCGGGAGCGGCAGCGGGTTTCGGCTTGGGGGCCGCGGGCTTCACCGGCGCCTCCGGGACGTAGGGGTAGAGGATCTCAGTCTCGCGCGGCGGCTCCGGTGGCGCAGGAGGCGGGGTCGCCGGCTTCTTGCGCGGCGGAGGTTTCTCCAGCGTCAACTCGGCCGGGGAGAAGGACATCTCGTCCTTCGAGCCCGTCGGCCGGACCTGGATGAAATCGCCCTCTTCCGGGTCGGTGAAGGCCAGCAGCTTCGCCGACCTGCCCGCCTCCATGCCCACCGCGGCCGCCGTGAACCACACCAGCGGCTGGGTGCCTCCGTCCAGTTGCGAGCGCAGGCTGTCGACGTCGTCCGCCGACAGCCCGCTCTTCTTCGCCATCGCGCTGCCTCCCCACCGTTCGAACACCTGTGCCCCAGCATGCCCTACAGCCCTGACATTTCTGAGCACCGGGGTCGGCAGCAAGATCACTACGGGTTGCCGTCGGTCCCGCAGATGTAGCCCGCGTTGATGCAGTTGCGGACCCGGCGTTCCAGCTCGGCGGGATCCCACGCGTTCATGAAGTCACCGTGGAAGGTGTAACCCGGCGCGCTTGTCACGTTCGCTCCACCAATCGTGCCTCCCAATGACAACCCGGTCCCGTTCACCGGATAGGTGATCAGGAACTCCAGCCGCGGCACCACCACCGGATGCGACGACGGACAGACCAGCCCCACCGCGAACGCCATGTGGTCGCGGTGGTTCGCCGAGTCGAGATCCCGGCCGTTCCAACAGGTCGGGAAGTCCAGGTAGGTCTCGACCTTGGTGCCCGGCGGGCACACCAGGAAGTCGCGGCTCGACGGCGACTGCGTGGTGCAAGACCACCGCGCCGCGGGGTTCTGGTCCGGTGAGGCCGCCTTCGAGTTGCCCACCACGTACCGCAACCCCTGCGGATGCGCGACCGCCCGAGTGCGGTCGTGAATACCCTGGTAGTAGATCGTCACGCTGTCCGGCGCGACGGGCTGACCGTTCTTGTACAACGTCGGCACCCAGTACGCCGACCTGTCGGAGATCGGATTGCAGTTGGTCGCCCCGGCCCGCAACGACGTGAGCGTCGAGAACGCGTTCGTCGTCCGGTTGCCGAAGAACTCGTGCATGTGGGAGACGCCCGACTGGTTCTGGAACACGATCGGGTCGTTCTGCCCGCGATGACTGGCCCCGCAGGTCACCCGGAACTCGGACCCGGGAATCGCCTGCTGCTCCACCATCGCCCGCGCCTGCTCGGCGCTGTACGCGTAACTGTGCCCCGCGTGCGACACCGCCGGCCGGTGCCCCACCACGAGTCCCGCCGCCACGAGCGACACCGCCACCGCCGCGACGCCGATCGTTCCTCGAATCCGTACGTGCATCGAAACTCCTCTCGCACCACAATGTGTGAGAGCGCTCTCATGACAGGTACGGTAAACCCGATTGCCACCACATGTCCACGTGAGGGTTGCTCAGCGATCCCAGGCCACGGTGTCGTCACCGGGATGCTGGGCGAGGTAGAGATCCGTGCCGTAGCGGTAGAACCGCCCGCCCGCGATCGCCACCGCCGTCAGGTGCTCGATGAGGTCACCGCAGTCGAACGGCGTGCGCGCGGACACCAGCCGGTACTTCTTCAGGTAGTCCCGCCGCACCGCCAGCGGCAGCCATTCGGGCTCCGCGGCGACCGCGAACGCGTGCCGCTCCGGTAACCACCGGGCCTCCGTCGCCATCCCGGACGTCAGCAGGACGTAGGTGTAGATCGAATACGGCCCGGACCGGTCGTGGTCGAAGCTGTCGTCTTCGTCGTCGTCGGTCCAGCAGCCGATCAGAAAGGCCCGATCTTCGGTGTCCACCACGGGATAACCAGGCAGGCCGCGCTCCACCAGGTTGTCCCGCAACGCCGCGCAGGCGGTGCGGAAGTCGGCGCTCAGCTGGGCGAACGCCTCCCGGTCGGCCTCGGCCGTGAACGAGGTGTCCACGGCGTCGGCCCGGCGGATGGCGGTGTCGAACCGCCGGCGGAACTCGTCCGCACTCGTCACCGCGACCCCCTGAACTCCTCCGCGACCGCGCGGATTCCCCTTACCACCTCGGTGAAAGCGGCGTCGCGATCGGCGTGGGCGGTGATCGGGACACCGTCCTGCGGCAGGCCCTGCAGTTCGGCGAACGGGAACCCGCGCCAGTCGCACGGTCGCAGAATGATCGGCACCACCCGCGCGGTGTGCTCGCGGTGCCGTTGCATCGCTCGTTCCATCTCGATGTCACGGCAGTAGTCCGACGCCAGGAAGTCCGCGCTGATCAGCAACAGGATCAGGTCGGCGGCCTCCAGGTTGGCGTCGATCTCGCCGCTCCACTCCTGCCCCGGCTGGATGCGGCGGTCGTGCCATCCCTCGACGGCGCCTTCCCACCGCAGCGCCGAAAGGTGCGTCTCCAACTCGCGGCGCAGCGCCTCGTCGCGGTGGGAGTAGGAGATGAACATCGTCATGCCGCGGCCGGGCTCGGTCGGCGCAGGACGGACAGCCGAAGGTCCGTCCACGGCACCGAGCGCCACCAGCAGCTGCCGCTCCGCCTCCGAGAGACCCTGTGCCCCGGTGATGTCCAATCCCTCGTACTGGCGCGGAATGCGCAGCACCTGGTCGCCGCGCCGGCCGGACAACCGCACGGCCTCGTCGGCACCCGCGTGCGCGATCGCCTCCAGCCGCGGGACGTAGGCGACCGACCGCACCAGTCCGTTGGCGGTCTCGGCCCCGTCGCCCGGCTCGAAGCCGGGCAGTGACCACCGCCGGATCCGGCCGTCCAGACCGCCGCTGACCAACGTCCCGTCCGGCGTCACCACCACCGACGACACACCGGACGGGTGCGCGTCCACCTCGCGCAGGCACGCACCGTCCGAGAGCCGCCATTGCCGGAGCATTCCGTCCGAGGACCCTGTGACCACGCTGTCCTCGTCCAGGAACTCCAGGCACGTCAGCTGGGTCGGTGCCTGTGCCACGACGGTGCCGGAACCCGTTGCCAGGTCCCACTTCCGCAGCGCGCCGTCCTCGGCGACCGAGTAGAGGGTCCTGCCCTGCGCGGCGAACTCGACCGCGCGCACCATGCCGCCGTGCCCGGCGAGCTCGTGCACCATCCGGCCGCCGCGCAGGTCCCACACCCGCACCATCAGGTCGGCCCCGCCCGCCGCCACCTGCCGGCCGGGAGGGTCGAAAGCCACTGTGTAGAGCCAGTTCCGCGATCCGGTCAGCCGCGCCACCGGGCTCAGCGTCCGCACGTCCCACAGCCGGACGTCCCAGTCCTCGCTCGCCGACGCGAGCCGGGCGGCGGACGGGTCGAACGCGACCGCCCGCACTCCGCCCTGGTGCCCGGGAAGCTCCTTGACGCACTGCCCCGTCGCCGGGTCCCACAACCGCACCGAGCGGTCGTGCGAGCCGGTGGCGAGCAGCTGTCCGTCCGCGCTCGCCGCCACCGAGAGGATCGACCGCGACGTGCCCTTGAGGACCTCGAGGCAGTCGGCCGTCTCCAGGTCCCAGAACCGAACCGTGGCGTTCGAACTCACCACCGCGAACATCGTGCCGTCCGGATCGGTGTCCACCGGCCAGACCCAGCCGTCGTCGAGGTGGATCGTGCGCAGGCACCTGGCCAGCGCGGGTTCGGCGATGTCCCAGATCCGCACGCCGCCGCCGCGGTCGCCGGTGACGAGCCAGTCACCGCTCTGCCGCCGCGCGACGCTGACGCCCCACACCGGCGCGCTGTGACCGGGCAGTTCGACGACGAGCTCACCCGTGGCCACCTGCCAGATCCGCACCATCCCGTCGTCACAGCCGACGACGACGTGATCGCCCGCACCGGTGAATCTGACCCAGCGGCCGTCGACCGGGCCCGGCACGTCGACCGGTCGCCTCGTGCCGGTGGCGAAGTCCCACAACGCCAGGCCGAACCGGTCGCCGGCGACCGCGACCACCGTGCCCGTCGGTGCCGTGTCGACGCCCCAGATGCCGCCCTCGTGCTCGCCGACCGCCACGGCCTCGCCGGGCAGCCCGTCCGGCGGCACCGGCCACGCCAGCAGCCGCGGATCCGTGCCACCGGCGAACAACGTGTTGCCGTCCGGGGAGAACGCCATCGAGCGGACCATCCGGGTCGGCCCGGTGAGGTCGAACGGCAGATCCGTGGTGAGGTTCCAGATCCGGATCGCCCCGCGGTCGTCCGTGCTCGCGAGCCGCGCGCCGTCCGGGGAGAACGTCAGCGCTCGCACGAACTCGCCACTGCCCGGCAACGTCTTGCGCCGCAACCCGCCCGGCACGCTGATCAACGCGACGTCCCCACCGCTCTGCCCCACCGCGACGATGCCGCCCTCCGGCGAGAACTGCAGTGCGAACACGTAGTGGTAGGTGTCGGGGAATCGGCAGCCGTCGAACTCCGTGTACCTCGCGTCGGCGCCGGCCAGCTGCACCCCGGACAGATCCAGTTGCCGCAGCACCAACGCGCTCAGGTCCGCGTGCGAGAGGTCCGGGTCCAGCGTCGCGTGCAGGGAGATCGCGTTCGCCGCGGTGAACGAGCCGTGGTCCGGCCGGTCAACCCGCGCCCGGTCGAGCACCCCGCGCAGCCGGGCCGCGATCTGGCCGGGCGACACCGCGCGTTCGCGCAGTTCCTCGACCACCGGGCCGGCCACGAACCGGCGCTGGCTGTGCCGCACGAACTCCGGGAAGGCCGCGTCCACCAGGCCGAAACACGCCAGCAGACGCGCGTGGCCGGTGGAGATCTCGTCCGCCAGCGCCATGATCAACCTGGCCGTGATGAACTCGAGGATCATGTACTGCAACAGGAATCGGCCACTGCGCTCGATCACCAGCGAGCGCCGCAGCAGCTGTTGCAGGACCGCGCTGACCTGCGCGCTGGACAGGTGCAGCGCGGCCTTGGCCCCGATCTCGCGGATGCTCAGCGGCTGGCGCGCGACGGACAACCGGTACATGACCAGCTTCTCGTCCGGTGACAACCGCTGGAAGTGTTGCTGCAGCAGGTTTTCCAGGTCGCTGAAGACCGTGTCGCCGTCGCTGAGGAACTCCCCGATGTCGCCACCGTGCAGGTCGCTGATCAGGTCGGCCGCGAGCTTGATCGCGAGCGGGTTGCCGCCGTACCGGGCGATCAACTGGGTCCGCGCGTCCACGTCACCGCGCAACGGCCTGCGCGCCAGCAACATCCGGGCGGGAGCACGGGACAGACCCGACAGGCGCAGCGAGCGGATCCGGTGGTCGTCGTCGCGCAGGAGTTCGGGTTTCTCCCGCGACGTGATCAGCACCATGCAGGTGTGCGAAGAAGTGGCGAGCTGCTGAAGAAACGGTCCGTAGTCCTCGTAGCCTGGCCGGAACGCGTTCGGGAAGCGTTCGGAGTCGAGCAGCACCTCGAGGTTGTCCAGCACGACCAGAAAGCGCCGCGACCCCAGGCAGGTCAGCAGTTCCTCGACCGGTTCGCCACTGCCGCCGTCCACGCGGTCGGGAAACTGGGACAGCATGTTCGCGACCAGATCGGACAACGGTGGCGCGTTCGTCAGCGTGTACCAAAGCGTGCCGGAGAACTCTTCCTTGTGCACCGCCGTGAACTGGTAAGCGAGTGCGCTCTTGCCGACACCGCCCACCCCGTAGACGGTGCACACCCGGCATCCTGTCGCGGCGAAGTTGATGAGTGACGCAACGTCTTTGGTCCGGTTCACGAACGTTTCCGCACTCGCATAATGCGGATCGACGAACAGCGAAGTCATGGCGCCTTCCCCGCTACGCGCGCGTTGACAAGCTGACTACTGTGAGTATTCAGCAGCATACACGCTTCCACTCGGGGGATGCCGTGATTGGTACGTTGCGTGTCAATGGGTTCGACCGGTACAACCTGTTCGACCACCTTGCGGTGGACAATATCGATGTCCACTACACAGCGTTGCGAGATGCGTTCTCCAATCTCCCTGCTGACCCATATGGCGCAGGGCTGAACAGGTATCGCCGGTATGGCGCTGCTATCTATCTGCCGTGGAATGACTCGCTCAACTGGTTGCCCGCCGCCCACGATCCGGAGCTCGGCGACGACGTCCTGCGCTACTACCAGGGCGGCTTCAACGCGGAACACCCCGGCGAGGTGCGCGCCTTCCCCGCGCTGCCACCCGATGTGCTGGCGAATCCCTTGCTGCAGGCCGTACTCCGGTTCGACTACGCCCAGGGCGCCTGGCCGGCCGAGCTCGCCACGACACCGTTCTACCTCGGCGTGCACTTCATCAAGCTGCTGGCCGCTGAGCCGGGAGCGCTGGCCATGACGTCGCCGAACCATCTGCACCAGGACGGCGAACCAATACACTTCGCCCATCTGATTGAACGAGTCAATGCGTCCGGCGGCGAAAACGTCATCTGCGGAGTCGACCAAGTGGGCAAATCTCCCGCCGACGTGCCGGCGGACGCCATACTCGAACGGTTCACGCTTACCGATCCGCTGCAGGCTTACGGCATCTGCGATCATCTCGTCAGCCACCACCTCGATCCGGTGTCCAAAGGCGACGGTGCCGGCCCAGGTCACCGATCGGCGGTGCTCGTGGATGTCACACCCATGCGCAAAGACATCTAGCTCCCGGATGGAATCACAGATGAACGCTCCCCTCCCCACGGCTCTGGTGAGCATGGCCGCCGACGAGATTCCCGCGGACCTGCTCCCGATGCTGGAGGAGCGAATCAAACCGATCTGGTCACCCGATGGCGTCATTTCGAATCCTGATGAGTCGAACGACGTCGAACTGCTCATCACCGCCAATGCGACCATCGACGCCGACTACCTCTCGCGGTTGCCGGCGTTGCGGGCGGTGATCACGACCGGCACCGCGTACGACTACGTCGACCTGGCCTACTGCCGCGACCACGGCGTGAAGGTGCACAACACCCCCGGCTACACCGGTTCCTCGGTCGCCGAGCACGCGTTCGCGTTGCTGCTGACCGCGGTGCGGCACGTCGTCACCTACGACGCCGCTGCCCGCCGCGACGAGCCGGGCGAGGAGCCGATCGCGTTCGAACTGGCGGGCAGGACCGCCGGCATCATCGGCCTGGGTGACGTCGGCGGCCGTATTGCCAGGTTCGCGCAGGCCTTCGACATGCGGGTCGTCTTCACCAACCGCAGTGCCAAGCACTTCGAGGGAGCCGAGCAGGTCGATCTGCACTCGTTGCTGGAACGCAGCGACGCGGTGTTCCTGACCGTCCCGCTCACCCCGGAGACCGACGGGCTGATCGGTGCGGAGGAGCTGGCCGTGATGAAACCGTCGGCGTTCCTGGTGAACGTCTCGTCGGACGAACTGGTCGACGTGCCCGCGCTGCGCAAAGCGCTGAACGCCGGGCTTCTGGGCGGGGCGGCGTTCGACGTCATCGGCGACACCTCGCCGTACCGCGACCTGGCCCGCACGGTCCTCACCCCGGTGAAGGCCTGGTACACCACCGAAACCGTGCGCCGGCGCGCCGCCACGTGGATCGAGACGGTCCGCGACGTGGCGGCCGGCGGCGACCGCAACCGGGTCGGTTAGCGCGATGAGCGAACTCCTGCGCCTGCACCGGGAGCTGGACGTGGTGTCCAGGTCCCGGCGCGGTGCGCGGTTTCTGTCGGGCTGGCAGACCACGCACCCGTTCGTGAAGGAGTACCTGCCGTCGCCACGCGAGCAGGTCGACGTCGCGGACCGGTACAGCTTCCTGTCTGACTCGGAACCGCTGTGCACGGCCATCCGCGACTTCCACCGGGCCAACGACGGCGTCGACCACAGCCTCGACTCGATCTTCGTGGCGCCCGGCTCCAGCCCGTTGCTGACGGCGTTCTTCCTGGCACTGCGGGAAATGGGCATCGAGGACGTCTGCCACGCCGCCCCGCTCTACTACACGTGCCATTACCTCGCGCAGTGTCTCGGCTTCCCGCTCACGCAGGTGGCGGGAGGCCTGCTGCACGACCCGGACGCCGCCCTCGACCTGCCGGACCGCCGGACGGCGCTGCTGTTGTCCGACCCGATCTGGGTGTGCGGCACCACCGTCCACGAACGCCACCTGCGCCGCATCCACGACTGGCAGGACAGCACCGGCTCGGTCGTGCTGATCGACGGCACGTTCCAGTACACGAAGTGGCACGGCGACCGCACCGAACTGTCGGCGTTCCTGCACCGCGACCGGACGTTCCGCATCGTCTGCCCGACCAAGAGCCTTGCCGTGCACGGCGTCCGGTTCGCCTACATGCTGCTGCCGCCCCGGCACCGCGAGTCGATCCGATACGCCTGCTCGAACGTGACGGGTGCCACCGGCCTGGCCAACGAACACCACGCGCTGCGCCTGATGAGCGTCCTCAACTCCCCCGAGGCCAACCAGGGCCTGATCGAGCACATCAAGACCACCCACGAGAAACTCGTGGCGAACGGCACACTTCTGGCCGAGGCCGCGACCCCGCACGCGAGCTACTACACGTTCGCCAAGCTGCCCGACGACGTGCTGCGCGACGCGGTGGTGATGGACCAGCGCTACTTCGGCATCCGGGGCCACGAGGGCCACGTCCGAGTGAACCTGCTGTGCGAGGAATGGGCCCGCTAGTCCTCTTCGACGACGGCGCGCAACCGGTACTCACACCCGTACTCGACCGCGTACGACAGGTCGTAGACGTGCACGATCTTGGGCCCGCCGTGCAGGTGCACGTACGTGACGGTCTGCTTCGGGTCCTCCGGCGTGGACGGCAGCGAGTCGACCCTGCCGTCGAGGGGACCGCCGACGTACCGGACGACATAGGGCTGGGACATCGCGACCTCCTCTCGTGTTCGTCTCATTCTACGAGGTCGCCCACTGGATCCGTGCCTGATACAACCGGTTGGCTCAGCAGCCCGCCATCCTGGTTCACTCCTGTTTGCGGGCGCGCGAAGGCTGCACCCGCATCGGCTCGCCCGGCATCTTCGGGTAGTCCGGCGGGTACGGCATCTCCCCGCGCGGGTCGGCCGCGTACCACTCCAGCAGCGTCTCGATCCCGAACGCCTCCGAGTCCAGCCCGGCGTGCAGATCGCCACGCTCCTCCAAGAACTTCGGCACGGTCAGCACGTCGAAGTCATCAGGGTCCACAGTGGACAGTTCATCCCAGGTGACCGGCGTCGAGACCGTGGCCCGCGGAGTCCCCCGCACCGACCAGGCCGAAGCGATCGTGCGGTCGCGGGCGGCCTGGTTGAAGTCGATGAACACCCTGGAGCCGCGTTCTTCCTTCCACCAGGCCGAAGTCGCCTGATCAGGCGCCCTCTTCTCCACCTCGCGAGCCAGCGCGATCACGGCATGGCGGACGTCGATGAAGTCCCACTCGGGCCGGATCCGCACGGCGACGTGGATACCGCGCCCGCCGGAAGTCTTCGGGTAGCCGACCAGCCCGGCGTCGTTCAGCACCTCACGCAGCACCCCGGCGACAGCTGCCGCATCACGGAAGTCGGTGCCCGGTTGCGGGTCGAGATCGATGCGCAGCTCGTCGGGGTGGTCGACGTCGGCACGACGCACCGGCCACGGGTGGAAGTCGAACGTGCCGAGGTTCGCCGCCCAGACGATCACGGCTTCGGAGGTCGGGCAGATCTCGTCGGCAGGACGCCCGGACGGAAAGCGGACCTGCACGGTCTCCACGTAGTCAGGAGCCCCCTTGGGCACGCGCTTCTGGTAGAACGCCTCGCCCTCGACCCCGTCGACGTAGCGCTTCAACACGACCGGCCGGTCACGCAAAACCCCCAGCAGCGCAGGCGCCACGGTGCGGTAGTACTCGACCACCTGCCCCTTGGTGATGCCCCGCGCGGGGAAGTACGGCTTGTCCGGGTTGGACACCCGCACCAGCTGGTCACCGACCTCTAGCTCGATCGCCTTCGACTTCGCAGCAGCCACGCCAAGACACTAAAGGCCGCGCACGAACGCCGCGAGCGCCAACTCGAAGCTGTCGCGGTCCAGTTCACGAGCGACGCCCGGCAGCAGGTGGGCGCGGTCGAGGTGCGGGTAGCGACCGGTGTAGTCCGCCGGGTCCGAGGAAAAGCCGCTCGAGAACGTCGAAAGAGCCGAGCCGAACACGATGTACATGAGGCCGGCGGCGATCATCGTGGCCTCGCGGCGGGACCAGCCGGCGTCGACCAGGGCGCCGTGGAGGATGTCCAGCCGCTTCAACGACTCGTCACGACCAGCCGGGCCGTATGCCAGAAACGGCACGATGTTCGGGTGTGACGACAGCGCCGCACGGTACGAGCGCGCGCACTGCACCAGACCAACACGCCAGTCCACCTCGAAGCCCGAGACGTCGACCGACGACAGGATCGACGAGGCGATGTCGTTCAGCAGCTGGTCCTTGGTGCGGACGTGCCCGTAGAGCGACGCCGCCTGCACGCCCAGTGACGCGGCGAGCTTGCGCATCGACAGGCCGTCCAGCCCGTCGCGGTCGATGATCTCCAGAGCCACCGACCTGATGCGGTCGGGGCTCAGCAGGGGGGTGCTCGGCCGGGGCATGTGGGTTAACCTAACACTGTTCGGTTATTCGGGAGGCCTTGTGGATTTGACGCTTTCGGACGAACACCGGCAGCTCAGGGAGCTCGCACACCGCTTCACGGAGGAGCGGATCGTCCCCCACGCCACGCGCTGGGATCGTGACGAGGCGATCGACAAAGAGCTGGTGCCGGCGCTCGGCGAGGTCGGGTTCCTCGGGCTCGGCATCGACGAGCGCTACGGCGGGTCGGGCGGCGACAACCTCGCCTACTGCCTGGTGCTCGAAGAGGTCGCCCGCGGTGACAGCGCCGTCCGGGGCATCATCTCGGTGTCGCTCGGCCTGGTCGCGAAGTCGATCGCGAAGCACGGCACCGAAGAGCAGAAACAACGCTGGCTGCCAGGTCTGACGAACGGCACGCAGGTCGGCTGTTTCGCCCTCACCGAACCCGGTACCGGCAGCGACGCCGGCAGCCTCGTCACCAAAGCCACCAAGACGGACAACGGCTACCGGATCAGCGGCCGCAAGGTCTTCATCACCAACGGCACGTGGGCCGACGTCGCGCTGGTGTTCGCCCGGACCGGCGGACCGGGGCCGAAAGGCATCAGTGCGTTCCTGGTCCCGACCGACTCCGCGGGTTTCACCGCCACCGAGATCAAGGGCAAGCTCGGCATGCGCGGCCAGGCCACCGCCGAGATCACCCTCGACGACGTCCACGTCGACGAGGACGCCCTGCTCAGCGAGGAAGGCTTCAAGCTCGCGATGGGCGCCCTCGACAAGGGCCGGATGTCCGTCGCGGCTGGCTGCGTCGGCGCCGCCAGAGGCGCCCTCGAGGCCGCGCTCAAGTACGCCAAGGAACGCGAGCAGTTCGGCAAGCCCATCGCGGGCTTCCAGCTCGTCCAGGAACTCCTCGCCGACATGGCCGTCGAGACCGACGCGGCCAGGCTGCTGACCTGGCGCGTCGCCGACCTGGCTGACCGGAACAAGCCGTTCGGCACCGAGGCGAGCATGGCCAAGCTCTACGCCAGCGAAGCCGCGGTCAGGGTCGCCAACAACGCCATCCAGGTCTTCGGCGGCTACGGCTACGTCGACGAGTACCCGGTCGGCAAGTTCCTGCGGGACGCCAGGGTCACCACCCTCTACGAGGGCACCAGCCAGATTCAGAAACTGCTCATCGGTCGCGCGCTGACGGGCATCAACGCGTTCGTCTGAAGGGAAAGAAATGGACTTCACGCTCGACGCCGAGCAGAAGGAGATCCGCGAGTGGGTGCGGACCTTCGTGCGCAAGGAGATCATCCCGCTGGAGCCGGAGGTGCTGCGCCGCGAACGCGCCGGCCAGCCCGGCCTGCCGAAGGACGAGCTGAAAGCGCTGCAGGACAAGGCCAAGCAAGCCGGGTTCTTCGGGGTGCTGACGCCGCAGGAGTACGGCGGCATGGGGCTCGGCGCGATGATGACCGCGCTGATCGAGGCCGAGCTCGGACGCAGCTTCGTGCCGTTCCGGTTCGGCGGGTACGCGGACAACATCCTGTTCCACGGCAACGAGGAGCAGAAGCAGCGCTACCTGCTGCCGACGATCTCCGGCGAACGCGTCTCGTGCTTCGCGATCACCGAACCCGGTGCCGGCAGTGACGCCAAGGCCATTCGCACGTCCGCCGTCAAGGACGGCAACGAGTGGGTCATCAACGGCGAGAAGACGTTCATCACGCAGGGCAACGAAGCCGACTTCGTCATGGTCTTCGCCGTGACGGACAAGGAGAAAGGCGCCGACGGCGGCGTCACCTGCTTCCTGGTCGACCGCGACATGGGCTGGAAGTCCGAGCCCATCCCGACCATGGGCCAGTGGGGCCCGGCGGCGCTCGTGTTCGACAACGTGCGCGTGCCGGAGGAGAACATCCTCGGCGAGGTCGGCAGGGGCTTCCACCTCGCCATGCAGTGGATCGGCCAGGGCCGCTACCTGCTGCCCGCCCGTGCGCTCGGCAGCGTCGAGCGGCTGGTCGAGATGGCGATCGAGCAGGCCAAGAACCGCGTCACGTTCGGCCAGCCCATCGCCGAGTACCAGGCCATCCAGTGGATGATCGCCGACTCCGCGGTCGAGATCGAGGCGCTGCGCTGGCTCGTGCTGCACGCCGCGTGGCTCGTCGACCAGAAGCAGGACTCGCGGCAGGCGCAGTCGATCGCGAAGCTCTACGGCGGCATCAAGGCCAACGAGATCGTCGACCGGGTCCTGCAGATCCACGGCGGCATGGGCTACACCCGTGAGCTGCCGATCGAGCGCTGGTACCGCGAGCTGCGGCTGCTGCGCATCTACGAGGGCACCGACGAGATCCAGCGCCGCACGATCGCCCGCAACCTGCTCAAGGGCCACGCGAACATTCGCGGCACGCTCGGTTAGTTCTCACCTGGGTTGGTTCTATCTTGGAGTGGTGCTCAACCACGACATCCTCGGCGTCGTCGAACGACAGGTCCGCACCTGGTCGGCCGACGACGCCGAGGTGTACGGCGCGGCGGTCGGCGGCTACTCCCCCGCGTTCGCCATCCCGCTGCTGCAGCACGGCGGCCCGCAGCTCGGGCTGACCGGCGCCGACATGACCCAGGTCCTGCACGCCGAGCAGTCGCTGTGGCTGCGCCGGAGGGTCCCCGCACGTGGCTCCGCGGTAGTCACCAAGACCGTCACCGACATCTACGACAAGGGTTCCGGCGCACTCGTCGTCAGCACGTGGGCGTCGGATCACGCGCGCACGCGGTCGTCGTGCTTCATCAAGGGCGAAGGCGGTTTCGGCGGCGAACGCGGTGAAACCCGCAGGTTCGAGGTGCCGGACGCGGAACCGGACGTGAGCTTCTTCCAGACGTCACCGGACCAGGCGCTGCGGTATCGGGAGACCGGCGACGTCAACCCGATGCACCAGGACCCGGACTTCGCCGCCAAAGCCGGGTTCACCCGCCCGATCCTGCACGGCCTGTGCACGCTCGGGATCACCGTTCGCGGCATGGACTTCACCGAACTGCACGCCCGGTTCACCGCACCCGTGTTCCCCGGCGACGAACTCAAGATCGAACACTGGCCGACCGGCGAGTTCCGCACCTCGACGAACGCCGGACAAGTGCTCATCGGATCAGTTCGGTTTTCCGAAGTGGACGGCCGCGGAGAAGCAGCACGATCGGACTCATGAGCTCAGCCCTGGCGACCGTGGACATCGGACTCGAACCGGTGCGCGTCGCGGTCGAATCCCGTGACCTGATCAGCGCCGCCGGCGTGGCACACCTGCTGAAGAACTCCCCACGCGTACGTGTGGTGCAAGACCGCGCGGACGCACAGGTGCTGCTCGCCGTCGTCAACGAACTGTGCACACAACAAGCCGCACGGCTGCGGGCGATCGGTTCGACCAGGATCGTCGTGATCGCGGCACGGGTGCACGACCTCACACCGTCGATCGCCGCCCAGGCCGGGCTCGCGACGCCTCTGCGACGTGCCGACGTCAACGCCGAACGCCTGATCAAGCTGCTCGTCGGCGGGCAACCGGTGCAGGAACGGGCGCCGGTGCTGAGCGATCGCGATCTGCAGCTGCTGCGACTCCTGGCCGACGGCGCGACGATCGCTGAGGTCTCCGCACGGCTGTTCTGCTCCGAACGGACCGTGAAGTACGCACTGCACCAGCTGCTGGAACGGTTCGGGCTGCGCAACCGGGTGCACGCCGTGGCATGGGCGATTCGCTCAAGCCTGCTCTAGGCAGGCCCGAAAACGGAGGAAAGCTGGACGCGCCTGCTGATCCCGACCTTGCGATACACACGGGTCAGATGCAGCTCGACGGCGCGCTGAGTGACGTTGAACCGGGTGGCGATCGCCCGGTTCGTCTGCCCCTCCAGCACCAACCGCACGATACGAGCCTCGTGCGGTGTCAGCTTTCCCCACGCCGCCCCGCGCACCGGCTGATACGGCTCCTCCAGCGCGGCCCTCACCTCGCCGAGAAGGTCGACCGCCCCGGCTCGTTCGGCGTCGGCCAGCGCGGCCCGTGGCGCACCCAACGCGAGATGCATCCGCGCACGGTGATGCAGCAACAACGTGCACACGAACGCCGGCGGCAACGTGCCCGTGTAACCGAGGCGCACCAACATCTCTCGCGCATCACCGGCACGCCCAACGTCCACACAGGACGCGACGAACGCTGCCGCACCCAACGCCACACAGCCTCTCGCCGGTGACGCCTGGGCGAGCTCACGCATGAGCCGGGAGACCTCCCCGTGGTCGCCGCGAACCCGGTACGCCCACATCTCCAGCGCCACCAGCCAGTCGTGCTCCGCGCCCACGAGCCGGGCGCGCAGCCGTGGCGCGAAGTCCAGCACCGCGACGGATTCAGTGCGCACAAGCCCCAGACCAGCGAGAACCAGCGCGGGCAACAGCCGCGGCCCGCTCTGGGGAAGATCCCGCAACGCCTGCTCAGGGTCAGCCGGCAGCTCTGGCGCACCCAGGCCGTCCAGCACGTCCTCGTCGCACTGCCAGTCCACCGCCACCGCGGCGAGCCAGTCCAGCGCGTCACCCTCGACGGAAAGCCGTTGCCGCGCAAGCTCGTCGGCCCGTGGCGCGATCCCGCACCGCAGGTGGAGGTCTGCCAGCCCGATCGCCACCCGCGCGGCGGTAGGCCCGTCCATCGGCTCACGCAGAGCCGCGCGCAGGCACTTCGCCGCACGCGCCGGCCGTCCAGCCGCCCGGTGCAGTCGTGCCGCGTCGTGCAGCATCGGAGCGACCCATGGCGCCCCGACGGGTTCAGCACACGCCACCACGTGCTCGGCCACGGCGGCAAGCGGATCACACCGCCGATGCATGACGTCTGAAGCCTTGCGGTGCACACGCTCGCGTGCCTCGGGCGCCATCTCGTGCCGGATCGCACAGCTCAACGCCGGCGACTGGATCCGCATCGGATCGGCAACGGCGAGACGTGCGTCAACGAGCCGTTCGAACGCGGCGAGCGTCTGAAAGGACCCCATTCCGGCGACCTCGCACAACAGGTCGAGCGGCGCGCTCCCCAGCACGGCGAGCGCACGGGCGACGGTCACCGCGTCGGCGTCCAGCACCTGGCAATGCCGCCGCACGGCCCGCAGCAGCCGCGGCAACCGCAACCCGGAAAGCCTGTCCAACAACGACACGTCGGGCACGAGCTCCAGCACGTCACTCACCACGCCGGGCGCACCCCCGCTGAACCGCAGGCACACCGCGATCAGCTCGGGCGGGGCCTCGACGTCGAACCGCCGCCGGACCAGCTCGGCCACGGCCTCGGCGTCGATCGGCCGCAACGGCACCCGCACGGCGTCCACCAGCGCGAAGGTGTCCGGATCGAGGTCGCCCCCGGCCACCACGACACCGGGGAACCGCGCCAGCCGCTCGGCTTCCTCGGCGCAAAGCTGTTCGACGTCGTCCACCACGAGCACCGTGTGCCGGTCGACCTCCGCCAACGCCCGTAGCCCGCGCACGGGCCGTAACCCGCTACGCACCGCGATCGACGACGCGACGGACAACAGCGCGCTCTTGCCCATCCCCGTCGCGCCGTGGACCACGCACGACCGTGCACCACCCAGCGCGTCTGTCAAGGCGGCGATCTCCCACTCACGGCCCACGAGCAGGCCACCCGCCTGGCGCACGACGGTGTCGACGAGGCCGGGACGAAGTGGGGCAACCATGCCATCCAGCAAATCGTCAGCGGGCCGGAAGGACCATGCAGAAGCACCGGCAGAAGTTCCGCAGGTCTGCCCGTTCGCACACCTGAACCTGAAAAAGGTTCGGCCGATCAATTGGCAATGGGAACACTTGAACGTGAACCAATTCGGCGCCCGGTCCGTGAACTGAAGTACACAGGCGAACACTTCAGGGAGTTCCGATGCGGGTCGCGTCACGCACCGTCTTCGACTTCGTCCGGCCGAGCGGTACCACGGCCCCGGTGGAGACGGAGCTGATCTACCAGGCGGACGACCCGTTCGCGGTGACGATGAAGTTCCACGCGGGCGGCTCGGTGGCCACCTGGGTCATGGGCAGGGACCTGCTCGCCGAGGGCATGACCAAGCCGGCGGGTGACGGCGACGTCCGGTTGAGCCCGCACGGCCGTGCGTTGGTGCTGGAACTGATCTCCGACCGGCACATCACGGTGTTCCGGCTGACGAGATGCACGCTGCGGAAGTTCCTCGAAACCACCTATCGGCTCGTGCCAGCCGGTACCGAACATTTCGACGCCGATGCGTTCCTCAGCACGGTCCTACGCTGACAGTTCGATTCCAAGCGCACCGGCGACGTCGTGCTGCAGCTTGGTCATGCCCGGCGACTCGTAGCGCTCGGACTCGGCCAACGCGCGCACACGCTGCCGGATCGCCGCGTCCTGGTCACCCATCCGGTCGCAGAGCGCGGCGAGCTCCATCAGCACCGCCACCTTGACCTCGGGGTCGGCGAGCGACTCCACCGCGACGGTCAGCTGTTCGCGCGCCTCGGCGAACCGGCCGGCCGAGAGCAGCGTCCGGCCGCGGGTGAGCCTGGCCATCGACCGCAGGTTCGCCGCGCCCCGCCCGGTCAGCTCCTCCGCCTCCGCCACCACGCCTAGCGCGGCCTCGTGGTCGCCGGCCGCCACGAGCGCGTCCGCGAGGCGCAGAAGCAGCTGAGCGGCGTTCTCCAGAGCCACGCCGCGTTCAGCGCCACGCAGCGTGCGTTCTTCGGCGACGCACGCCCGGTGCGTCTCTACGGCGTCGGCATAGCGACCCAGCCGTTGCAGCAGAACACCGGTGTACGACAACGCGAGCACCACGTTCATCAGCTGGCCTGCCTGCCGGAACAACTCGGCGGCGCGCCTGGCATGGGTCACACCCGCCGCGTGATCACTGAGGCGGGTCTCGATGGCCGACCGGTAGTAGTGGGCCCAGGCCGTCTCGACCAGCGAGCCGCACTCCTCGGCGACCCGCAATGCCTCCTCGTGCCACCGCATGGCCTGCGGGATGTGCGTCTGGCGAGCGACGTAGACCCAGCACACGAAGTTGAGCTGCTGGGCCTGCTGCTCCCGTTCGCCCAGCTCCCCCGCCGCGGCGACGCCGGCGGTGTAGACCTCCAGCCACAGGTCGCCTGGCCCGCGATGGTCGGAGTACCAGTGCATCGAGCGCGCCACCGAGAGCACCAGTTCGTGAGCGCGATCGTCGACGGCCTCCCGGAACGCGCCACGCCAGTTCACGAGCTCGGCGGACAGCCAGCGATCCGCGCTCGCGAGGTCCGAGGCGCCCTTGTCGTCGGGGAGGAACGCCGACGCGGCCTGCATCGCGGTGGTCAGCAGCCAATCGCGCGTGCGCAGGCGGTGTGTGTGGAGGCCGGACTCCTCGCTGCGCAAGCGCTCGCGCGCGTAGTCGCGGATCAAGTCGTGGAACGAGTACCGGCCAGGTACATCCGGACGGAGGAGGCTCGCGTCGACGAGTTCCTCCAGCAACGTCTCCGCGTCGTCGACCGGGATGTCCGCGGCAACGGCGGCGAGCTCGACGGACGTGTCCGGGCCGTGGATCAGCGCGAGCCGGCGGAAGATCATCGCGGTGTCGGGGCCGAGCAGGCGGTAGGACAGCTCGAACGCCGTGCGGACCTGGACGTCGGCGGTGGCGAGCACGTCGAGGCGTTCGCGTTCGTCGGAGAGCTGGGCGGCGAGGTGGCACAACGACCACGTGGTGCGGCCGGTCAACCGGTGGCCTGCGATGGCGAGGGCCAGTGGGACGCCGCCGCACAACTCCGCGACCAGGTCCGCCGCCCGCAGGTCCGCCTTGATCCGGCCGGCACCCGCGGTCGCGGCGAGCAGCGCGACGGAGCCGTCGTGCCGCAGCGGGCCGAGGTCGAGGCGGTATCGGCTGTCCAGGCCCGCCAGCACGCTGCGGCTGGTCACCAGCACGAGCGAACCGGGGCTGGCGGCCAGCAGCGGCCGGACCTGAGCCTCGTTCGCCGCGTTGTCGAGCACCAGCAACACGGTCCGTTCGCGCAACATCGACCGGTAGAGACGCAGGCGATCGCCCGGATCGGACGGCATCCGGGCGTCCGGGACACTGAACGCGCGCAACAGCCGTGCGATCGCCCGCTCCGCCGACAGCGGCGTGGGGTCCATGCCCCGCAAGTCGAGGTGGAGGCTGCCGTCGGTGAACTGGTCGGCGAACCGGTGCGCGGCGTCCACCGCGAGAGAGGTCTTGCCCACGCCCGGAGGTCCGTGCACGACGACGACGTCCAGCACCGACGACGCGGCGGCACGGCTGATGCACTCGGCGAGCTGCTGCTGTTCCGGCTCACGGCCGATCAGAGTCTCTACAGACGGTGGCGCGCAATCGGTGCGTTCGAGACGTGGCTGGGCCGTTTCGGAAGACCGGGCGAGCGCGACGAACTCGGCGGCCTCGGTGCCGTCGAGCCCGAGCCCGGTCACCAGCAGTCCGACGGTCTGCGCCTGCGGGGTCCGCACCCGGCCGCGCTCGAGGTCGCTCAGCGTGCGCACGCCCAGGCCGGTGCGCGCGGCCAGGCCCTCCTGGGTGAGCATCGCCCGGCGCCGGTAGAAGCGCAGGAACTCGCTGAAGGTCGTCGCGCGCACCGGATCACCCTGGCAGATGATGTTGACCGGCGCTCACGAGAGGCTGTCGGCGAACGCCCTGACCAGGCCGTGGAGCGAGTAACCGGCGTCGTCCGCGTCGAGCAGGCCGACGTCGGCGAGGTCCTCCAGCGCGCACCGCGCCTCGACCACGCCGATGCCCGCGAGGTCGGCGGCGAGCTCCGGGGTGACGCGGGTGCCGGCGAGCCGCCCGAGCCGGCGGAACACCAGCCGCGCGGTCTCCGGCAGGTGCGCCAGCGACACCTCGAACGCGCCCCGCACGTCGAGGTCGCCCGCGGTGAGCGCGGCCAGGCGGCGTTCGCCGATCAGCTCCACGAGGTGCCGCACCGGCCAGCGCGGCCGGCTGGCGAGCCGGTTGCCCGCGATCCGCACCGCGAGCGGCGACATCCCGCACAGCCGGACGAGTTCCCGCGCGGCCTGCGGGTCCGCGTCCACGCGCGGTGGCCCGATGATCGACGCGAGCAGTTCCACCGCCGCTTCCTCGGTGAGGCCGCCGAGCCTGATTCGGGTGCACGCGTCGAGGCGCCGCCTCGACGTCACGATCGTGAGGCAACCCGGTTCGTCAGTCGCGAGCGTGCGCACCTCCTTCTCTGTGCTCGCGCCATCGAGCACGAGCAGAAGGCGTTTTCCCGCGAGCAACGACCGGTAGAGCCTTCTCTGGCCGTTCGCGTCCTCTGGCACGTGTTCAGCGGGGATGCCGAGATCCTTGAGCAACCGTTCGAGCGGCGCGGCGCCTTCCACCTCGATGAACAGCTGCCCGTCCGGAAACCGGCTCTCCAGCAGATGGGCGGCCTTCACCGCGAGGCTCGTCTTGCCCGTTCCGACGGCGCCGTGGACCACCACGAGCCGGTCGTGCGTGGTGACGATCGTGGCGAGCTCCGCATCCCTGCCGACGAGGTCCGCGACGTACGGCGGCAACGACCAGACTGGGTTCCACGGCGCGTTGCGGGCGAGCCCGCGCAACTCCTCGCGGCTGCGTTCGTCGAGGCCGAGCGCGTCGAACAGAGCCTCGGTGGTGCGGCGCTGAGGCGAGCGGGCCCGGCCGCGTTCCATGTCGCTGATCGCGCGGACGCTGACGCCGGACCGCTCGCTGAGCTCCTCCTGGCTGAGCCCCGCGCTCTTGCGGTGGCGCAGGAGCCTGGCCCCGAACGTCAGACCACCGAACGTCATGTCTCGAAAGTTAGTGGTTCAAGCTCGTCATCATCTGTGCACACACGCGAGAGAGGTGCCGCCGCATCACCGTCGACGCCTTGGCCGCGTCACCGTCCGCGATCGCTTTGACGAGTTCGTCGTGGTCGTCCATCGACGCGTGCTGGTGCGGCGGGTCGTCCTCCAGCGCGCTGCGGAGAAGAACAACTCGCTGCTGCACGAGCCGCACCTGCTCGGCGATGCGCGGGCTGCGGGCCGCCTCGATCAACGTCTGGTGGAACGCGAGATCCAGCCGGTACGGGAACGGCTGCCCGGTCTTGTAGTTGCGCCGGCTCTCCGCGCACACCTCGTGCAACCGGACCAGGTCGACGTCGGTCCGCCGAGACGCCGCCAGTTCCGCGGCCGCGCATTCCAGCGCCGCGCGCAGTTCGAACAGGGCCTTGACCTCGTCCGCGTCGGCGTCGGGTACGAACGCGCCCCGGTGCGGCACCAGCGTCAGCAACCCCTCGGAGGCCAGGTGCCGGATCGCCTCACGCAACGGACCGCGGCTGATGCCGAGCTTCTGCGCGACCTCGACCTCGTTGACCCGGGAGCCCGGCGGGATCTCACCGGTGAGCACCTGTTCGCGCAAGACGTCCACGGCCTGCCCGGCCAGACTGAGATGCAGCGGGGTCGGAGGTGTCACCTTCGTCTCCTGATCTGGACGGCACCGGCCGTCTCCTGGTTACACTAGCCACGTTGTCAACTGTCGACAGTTGGCAGTTTCTTCGACTTCAGGAGGGGCGCCATGGGACACGAGGTCGTGGCAGAGGTCTGGCGGGGCGACTTCCTGGAGTCGGTGCACCACGGCACCGTCGTCGCCACGGACATCTCGGGCACCCCCGCACTGTCGATCGGGCGCCCGGACGACGTGGCGTTCCCACGCTCGTCGAACAAGCCGCTGCAGGCCCTCGCGATGCTGCGCAGCGGCCTCGACCTCGACGGCGCGTTGCTCGCCCTGGCCTGCGCCTCCCACTCGGGCGAGGACTTCCACGTCGCGGGCGCGCTGGAGATCCTGGCGTCCGCGGGCCTGTCCGAGGACGCCCTGCAGTGCACGCCGGACCTCCCGCTCGGCGACGAGGCCCGCGCCCAGCACCTGGCTCGCGGCCTGTCCCCCGCGCCTAAGTACATGAACTGTTCCGGCAAGCACGCGGCCATGCTCGCCACCTGCGTGGTCAACGGCTGGTCCACCGACAACTACCTGGACCCGACCCACCCGCTGCAGGTCGCGACCCGCGCGACGATCGAGGACGTCGCCGGCGAGCCGGTCGCCCAGGTCGGCGTCGACGGCTGCGGAGCCCCGATCTTCGCCATCAGCCTCACGGGCCTGGCGCGCGCGTTCGGCCGTCTGGCCGCCGCGCCCGCCGGAACCCTCGAGCACCGCGTGGCCGCCGCGATGAACGCCTACCCGGAGTGGGTCGGCGGCACGGGGCGTGACGTCACCGTGCTGATGGCCGCCCTGCCCGGGGTCATCGCCAAGGACGGCGCCGAGGGCGTCTACGCGGTCGGCCTGCCCACCGGCGAGGGTGTCGCGCTGAAGATCGCCGACGGCTCGTCCCGCGCCCGCGCGGTCGTCGTCGTCGCGGTGCTCAAGCGGCTGGGCGTGGACGTCAGCAAGATCGAGGACCTCGCCACGGTGCCGGTGCTCGGTCACGGCCGCATGGTGGGCGCCGTCAAGCCCGCGCTCGCCCTCGCAGGCTGAACCCGCGTGCAGTTGATCGGACGTTGATCGCATGTTGACGGATCTACCTGTGTACAGATCCGTCAACATGTTGATTCCAGTCAACATGCGAATCAACGTCCACACGTCGGCGTCAACCTCGCGTCAACCTCGCCACGGTGCCGCTTGGCCCCCACACGGGCGTGAACACGAGCACGCCTGAATCCCACTCCCCTGGCACTAAGCTGGGGGTTATGGGCGATTCGAAGGACGAGAGCGAGAAGTTCCAGGAGGAACTGATCGGCCTCGACCCCCACGACCCCGAGACGAAGGCGTTCGCCGCGCATCTCGACAAGATGAAGCGGCAGCGCCCCGGCTACACCGTCGAGGGCTACCTGGAAGGCGTGCAGGACTTCGCCGACTCGGCGAACCGCACGACCGGGCACCAGCGGCTGGTGGCCGTCATCGTCGTCGGGCTGATCCTGCTGGGCGTCATCCTCACGATCTGGTTCGCGCTGGGCGACATCCTCGCCATCATCTTCTGAACCATCTCCTGGGCCGACCCGGAGCGACTCCTTAACGAGCCCTTACGGCGGTGCGAGCCGGGCCACGACCGGGAAGCCCGGCGCCGGTGGCCGCGTTATAAAGGGACATGGAACCTGTTGTCGGCGCCACCCCGAAAGTCGTGCGTTCCGAAGAGGAATGGCGCGCCCAGCTCAACCCCGCCGAGTACGCGGTGCTGCGCCAGGCCGGTACCGAGCGTCCGTGGACGGGCGAGTACACCGAGACCAAGACCGAGGGCGTCTACGAGTGCCGTGCGTGCGGGGCCGAACTGTTCCGCAGCGACACCAAGTTCGACTCGCACTGCGGCTGGCCGTCGTTCTTCTCCCCGTTGGCCGGCGACTCGGTCATCCTGCGGGAGGACCGCGCACTCGGCATGACCCGCGTCGAGGTGCTCTGTGCCGCGTGTCACAGCCACCTCGGGCATGTTTTCGAAGGTGAGGGGTACCCGACTCCGACCGATCAGCGTTACTGCATCAACTCCGTCTCCTTGAAACTCGTTCCGTCCGAATAGGAGACTGAGTCGAGTCCGGTCGGACTGGACCGGACGGACCTGGGAGGCACAATGAACTTCTCGATCGCCCTTTGGGGTACCGACGGCGAAGGCTCCGGCGGAGTCGACGGCGGATCGTCGAGCTAGCCCGGATCGTCCAGCTGGCCAGATCGTCGATTCAGCCGATCATTGACAGAAAGCGGACAACCCTAAGGCTTCGTCAACAAGCCTTGTGAGCATGTGTCCCGGACCACACCATGGACGCCACCGAAGCACTTTCGGGGCAGTCAGGGGGTGGGTCGCATGCAGAGACCTTGGGGATTGTCCGGACCTGAGTTCCTTCAGCTCTACTGGATCGGACTGGCACTGGCCGTGCTGGTCGCGATCGTCGTTCGGGTACGCGTGCGGGCCGGCCACAGCGGCCGGCCCGTGCGCTCCCTGGACATGGACGAGCTCGCGTATCTCGCGGGCGGTCCGAGGCGCGTGGTCGAGACGGCCATCGCGCGGTTGCTCACCACGGGTGAGCTTCGCACTTCACGGCGTGGCGCCGTGCAAGCCACTTCCACCACGAAGTCGCTCAACCCGGTGGACCGCGCCGTCATCACCGACGCCCAGCGCTACACCAACCGCACCGTGAACCTGATGATCCCGGCCATGTCCGCTGACGGCGTGGTGCTGGCGATCGGCCAGCGGCTCGAGGACATGGGCCTGGTGGTCAACCCGGCGGTCGCGAAAAGCGCGCTGCGCAAGGGATCCATCGCGTTGTGGGTGCTGCTCGCGATCGGTGTCGCCCGCTGGCTCAACGGCATCACGATCGACGCGCCCGTCGGCTGGCTGACGTTGCAGCTCGTCATCACCGGCGTGCTGATCTTCGTTCTCACGCGACGCGGCAAGCATCTGCGCACCAGCAAGGGGAACAGCGTCCTGAACGCGGCCCGCACCACGAAAGGCCACGGGGCGGCGGCCTCGGAGGCTGCCCTGTACGCGGGCGCGGCGGGGGTGGTCCTGTTCGGCGGCTTGGCCATCCACCCGGATCTGGCGGTGCGCAGCGCACTGCTCGCCTCCTCCGGCTCCGGTTCGTACTCGGGCTACAGCGGGGACGGCGGCACCAGCTACAGCTCGTGTTCGAGCAGTTCTTCCTCGTGTTCGAGCGGAAGCAGTTGCGGCGGGGGCGGCGGCTGCGGTGGGGGCTGCGGCGGCGGCGGAGGCTGATCCGTTGTCCGGACTGATTCAGGTAACACCAGGAACCCAGGGGTAGATCTCACGTCGAAGATGCACTGGCACCAGTGAAGGGGAGTGCTGATGTCCAAATCTTCGACACCGCAGCAGACGGTCTGGTCCGCGGAGGAGATCGGGTTCCTGGCAGGGGGACCGGGCAGGGCGGCGGAAGCCGTGCTCGCCCGGCTGATGGACGGCGGTCTCGTGCGGGTCTCCCGCGAGGGGGTCGTGACCGCCGTCCACCAGAACGGCTACGGCGCGACGACAGCGCTGGAGGCGTACGTCCTCGCCGGGTTGCACGGCACCTCTCGGCCGATCCACCAGGTCGTCCAGGTGGCGATGCGCAGCAACGAGATGGCCGCGCTGCACCACAGCCTGATCGCCCGCTCGATGGTGCGCCCGGCGAGCGGCAAGGGCAGGGGCGGGTTCCGGGCCCTGTTGTTCGTGCTGGCCGTCGCGTCCTTCCCCGCCGCGATCCTGTTCGACGCGAAGGTGCTCGTGCTGACGGCGATCCTGCTGTTCCTCGCCGTGGTGGTCCTGCGGAACAAGGGCCGGCTCACGTCGCACGGCAAGACGGTGCTCCGGTACGCGTTCCGGAACCCGCGCAGCGGTGCGGACCACGTGGCGTTGTTCGGTCTGCGCAGGGGCAAGCACCACCAGCAAAGGTCCACTTCGCACGGTGGCGGATGCGGTAGCAGCTGCAGCAGCTCGTACGACTGGAGCCACCACAGCTGCGGCGGCACGTCGAGTTGTTCCAGCGGAAGCAGTTGTTCGTCCAGCAACTGCAACAGTTCGAGCAGCTGCAGCAGTTCTAGTAGCTGCTCCAGCAGTAGCAGCAGCTGCAGCAGTTCCAGCAGCAGCTGCAGCAGTTCCAGCAGTTGAGGGGGAATCCGATGGTCACACCGATGACCTCACAGACGACACAGCTGTCCGCGGAACAGGTCGGCTACCTGACCGCGGGACCCGGCCGGGCCGCCGAGGCCGCACTGGCCCGACTGATCGACGCGGGCCTCGTGCGGGTCTCGCGCGACGGCCTCGTCACGGCCGTGCACAGCAACAACCACGGCGCCACCACGGCGGTCGAGGCGCGGATCCTGAGCTACGCGCGCTCCGCCGTCCGGTTCGACACGATCGTGCAGTCCGCCGCGAACAGCACGGAGATGGCGCAGCTGCACCAGCACCTGCTCGACCGGCGGCTGATGCAACGCCCTCGCCGCCGCCACGAGGCGTGGTGGTTCTCCCTCGCGATCGCGGGAGGGCTGGTCCTGCTCGGTTTCAACGAACCGGCGTTCTTCATCGGTGTGCCGATCGCCCTGCTGTTCTTCACCTGGCAACGCGGCCGCGGCCCGGTCACCACGGCGGGCAAGGAGGCGCTGCGGCCGGTGAGCGCGAGTGACCGGGTGTACGCGGTGGCCCTGTACGGCTTCTGCGGCAAGGTCGGCGGCCACCGGGTCGGCGATCTCTTCGAGCTCTCGCAGAGCGTGGTCAAGATGATCCCGCTCAAGCGGCGGCGCGCACGGAAGTCCTCTTCGGACGGTGGCGGCTGCGGGTCGGCGTCGAGCTGCAGCAGCTGCGGCAGCGGATGTGGTAGCAGTAGCAGCAGTTGTTCGTCGTCGGGCAGCAGCTGTTCGTCGAGCGGCAGCAGCTGTGGCGGCGGAGGCTGCGGTGGTGGCGGAGGAGGCGACTGATGGCGGGCATCACGGACCTGGGTGTCGGCATCGGCTGGCGCTCGGAGATCGACCTGACCGTGGAACGGCTGCCCGGCGTGGACTTCGTCGAGGTCGTCGCCGAGAACCTCCACATCGGACACCTGCCGGAGTCGGTGACGCTGCTGCTGGAACGCGGCGTCCCGGTGCTCCCCCACGCCGTGTCGCTGTCGCTGGGCGGCGCGGACGAGGTCGACCTCAAGAGGGTGCAGCACCTGGGTGAGATCGCCGAGGCGGTCGGCGCGCCGATGGTGAGCGACCACGTGTGCTTCGTGCGGGCGGGCGGGCTCGACTCCGGCCACCTGATGCCGGTACCCCGCACCAGGGACGCGCTCGACGTGCTCGTCGCGAACGTCAAACTGGCACAGCGCGAGCTGCCCGTACCGCTCGCGCTGGAGAACATCGCCGCGCTGCTGGAGTGGCCGGACGGCGAGCTGTCCGAGGGGCAGTTCCTCGCCGAGCTCGTCGAACGCACGGACTGCTGGCTGCTCGTCGACGTCGCGAACCTGTACGCGAACGCCCGCAACATCGGCACGGACCCGGAACGGTTCCTCGACGAGATCCCGTTGGAGCGCCTGGCCTACGTGCACGTGGCCGGCGGCGAACAGCACGGCGACATCTACCACGACACGCACGCCCACGCGGTGCTGCCGGAGGTACTCGGCGTTCTCGACGAACTGTGCTCGCGGGTGCGGCCACCCGGCGTTCTGCTGGAGCGCGACGACAACTACCCGTCCGACTCCGAAATCGCGTCCGAACTGGCCGCGATCCGCGCCGTCGTGGACAAACACCGTGGGTGAAATGATCGACCAGAATGACATTTCGGCCGCACGCGAAAGGCTTGCCTCCCAGCAGGCCGAACTGCTAAACACTTTGCTCGCAAAAGGACCTGTTCCGGCGGGATTCGACGAACAACGAATCGCCGTCGAGCGGCGTGCGTTGCTGTCGAAACGCCGCAGCATCGTGCGGATGCTGGGCCCCGCGGTCGCCGACGAGCTCGGCGACCGGTTTCGGCCGCTCTTCGACGCCTACGCCGTCGAACATCCACGTCGGGCGGGCTCCCGGGCGCGCGAGGACGCCGCCGCGTTCGCCGAATGGTGCCGCGCTTCCGGCGAACTGGCGGTGAATCGCAAGCCGCGCTGGAAGTTCTGGCAATCGAACTGACGGGCGAACTTTTCCCCACCAAGAATCCCCCGTTCAGCCCTGTGTGACCCAAGCCACCATCGATACGTTCGAAAGCGTTGGGGGACCTTTTCGCATTGCCTTCGCTTTGCCGCGGA
The DNA here is from genome assembly GCF_002150765.1 of Lentzea kentuckyensis. GTDB lineage: Bacteria > Actinomycetota > Actinomycetes > Mycobacteriales > Pseudonocardiaceae > Lentzea > Lentzea kentuckyensis. Next base: position 35,447 of record NZ_MUYM01000015.1, on the reverse strand, counting down.
AGGCCTTCCGGCCTGCGCGGACCACAGCGCGCAGAAATTCGAACCATGAGGGGATTCGAATGCGCGGAAAATCCAAAGTGCTGGGTGCGGCGTTCATCGCACTCGCACTGACAGCGATGCCGGCGGTCGCCACCGCCGCACCACAGGGCAGCACCCAGAAGAAGGCGATCGACGAGGTCACGCTCGTCACCGGCGACAAGGTCCTGCTGGGACAGGGACAGCAGGTCGTCGCGATCCGGCCCGGTGAGGGTCGCCAGGGCATGAAGTTCAAGACGCACCGCGGTACCGACGGCCACACGACGGTCGTCCCGAAGGACGCGCTCGGGCCCCTGGCGGCGGGCCGGCTCGACCGCAGACTCTTCGACGTCACCACGTTGCTGGAGTTCGGCTACCGCGACCGGATGCCGTTGATCGTGGACGGTCAGGCCAGACTCGCCGCGCGCTCCTCCAACGACTGGAGCGCTCTCAAGGCCGAGACCGACTCCGGTGACAAGGTCTGGCTGGACGGCATCCGCAAGCCCAGCCTGGACCGCAGCGTGGCCCAGATCGGCGCGCCGGCCGCCCACCAGCGCGGCATCACCGGCAAGGGGGTCAAGGTCGCCATCGTCGACACCGGTGTCGACGAGAAGCACCCCGACCTCGTGGGTCAGCAGATCGCGGAGAAGAACTTCACCACCGACCCCGACAACACCGACAACGTCGGCCACGGCACGCACGTCGGCTCGACCGTCGCGAGCCACGACTCGAAGTACGGCGGCGTCGCACCGGGCGCGCAGCTGATCGACGCCAAGGTCTGCGTCGAGTTCGGCTGCCAGGAGTCCTGGATCCTCGACGGCATGCGCTGGGCCGCCGAGCAGGGCGCCCAGGTCGTCAACATGAGCCTCGGTGGTGGCGACACCCCCGAGATCGACCCGCTCGAGCAGGCGGTCAACGAGCTGACCGCCCAGTACGGCACGTTGTTCGTGATCGCGGCGGGCAACTCCGGTTCGCCGGGCACCGTCAGCTCGCCCAGCACCGCCGAAGCCGCGCTGTCGGTCGGCGCGGTGGACCGCGACGACTCGCTCGCCTTCTTCTCCAGCAAGGGCCCTCGCGTTGGAGACAGCGGCCTCAAGCCCGAGGTGACCGCACCGGGCGTCGGCATCGTCGCGGCCAAGGCGGGCACCAACGGCGAGCACCTCGCGGCGAGCGGCACGTCCATGGCGACGCCGCACGTGGCGGGCGCGGCGGCGTTGCTGAAGTCGCAGCACCCGGAATGGACGCCGGCGCAGCTCAAGTCGGCGCTGGCCACCACGGCCAAGCCGACGGCGGGCGTCAGCGCGTTCGACCAGGGTGCGGGCCGCATCGACGTGTCGAAGGCGATCAACCAGGTGCTGACCGCCGACGTCGTCGCGGTGAACCTCGGCCGGCACGAGTGGCCGCACGGTGACGACAAGCCGGAGACCAAGGCGATCACCTACAACAACCCGACCGACGCGGCGATCACGCTCGACGTGAAACTGACCAGCGGTGCGCCGCAGGGCATGTTCTCGCTCGGCGCCACGAAGGTCACGGTCCCCGCCAAGGGCACCGCGTCGGTCAACGTCACCGGTGACACCCGCGTCGGCACCCAGGACGCCGCGTACACCGGCGAGGTCGTCGCCACGTCCGGCACGCACACCGTCCGCACGCTCGTCGGCGTCGACCGCGAGGTCGAGAGCTACACCCTCACCATCGACCTGACCGCCAAGGACGGGCAGGACCCGGCGAGCGCCATGACGTTCATCGACGGCCTGGACACCAGGGGGTTCAAGGCGATCTTCGGCGCCGGTGACCAGAAGGTCCGCCTGCCGAAGGGCACCTACTCGGTCGAGTCGACGCTGAGCTCCGCACAGGGCCTCGACCTGGTGCTCCAGCCGACCGTGAAGCTGACCGGCGACCTGACGATCAAGCAGGACGCCCGGCTCGCGCAGCCGCTGTCGGTGAAGGCACCGGAAGCCACCGGCAACTTCGTGGCAGGTGAGCTCGCCTACCGGCGCGTGTACGGCCAGCAGATCGTGCAGGCGGGCCTGGTCTCGTTCGCCGGTTTCGAGGGCATCTCGGCGGCCCAGGTCGGCGGACCGCTCTCACCGAACGAGCTGTCGTCGCTGGCGACGCTGCACGCGAACACCGTGGCTGACGCGAGCGTCTACTACCGGTTGTCCTACCCGTTCGGCGGCAGCCTGCCGAACGGCCTCAACCGCGCACCGGCCAAGAGCGACCTGGCTCGCGTCGAGGCCACCATCGGCGGTCTCAAGCCGGACAGCGTGGCGAGCAAGGGCGAGTTGCCGATGTCGGTGTACGGCCTGGGCGGCGGTTCGGCGCTCTACCAGGTGCCGGCGGGCAGCAAGGCGGTCGACTACGTGACGACCGAGGACGTGCGCTGGCAGTCGATCGTGAGCATCACCCACGCGAACGGCGCCGGTGAGCAGACCGTCTCCGGACTCCGCACGTACGAGGCCGGCAAGACCTACCAGGAGCGGGAGAACCAGCCGGTGTTCTCGCCGGCGCTGCCCGAGGCCCCGTACCCGTACGGCCAGCGGTCCGGCACGCAGCTGTACGTCAGCGTTCCGATGCTGAGCGACGCGAACAACGGCCAGGGTGGCTCCACTGTGGACAGCTTCAAGGCCTCCCTCTACCGCAACGGTGCGCTGATCGGGGAGAACGACGGCAGCCCCTTCCAGAACGTGCCGCTGCCGGAGGCCGACTTCCGCGTGGAGGCGAACCTCGACCGGAGCTCGCAGTTCGAGTTCACCAGCAAGGTGTCCGGGGTGTGGACGTTCAGGTCCAAGGGCGTGCCGGGCGAGGTCAGCACCATTCCGTTGAACGTCGTGCGGTTCATGCCCAAGCTCGACGACAACGGCGCGGTGCCCGCGGGCACGTTGCAGCGCATCGGTTTGCTCACCCAGTCCAGCGGCGACACGGGCAAGGTGCGCATCACCGGCGTGCAGTACTCGCACGACGACGGCAAGTCGTGGCGCAACGCGGGTGTGGTCGGCAACAGCGCGTTGATCTACCACCCGGCGGGCGCCAAGTGGACCTCGTTGAAGGCCACGGCGAAGGACGCCAAGGGCAACACGGTCGAGATCACCGTGATCCACGCCTACAAGGTGGCGTAGTGCAGTGACGGAAAAGGGCCGCCCTCCACGGGGCGGCCCTTTTTCTCGTTGCTACGGCAGGTTCGTGACGAGCTCGGCCGCCGGAATGCGCGTGCCCGTGTAGAACGGGATCTCCTCGCGCACGTGCAGCCGCGCTTCGGTGCCACGCAGGTGACGCATCAGGTCGACGATCCGGTGCAGCTCGTCCGCCTCGAACGCGAGCAGCCACTCGTAGTCGCCCAGCGCGAACGACGCGACGGTGTTCGCGCGCACGTCCGGGAAGTCGCGGGCTTCCTTGCCGTGGTCCGCCAGCATCTTGCGGCGGTCCTCCTCCGGCAGCAGGTACCACTCGTAGGAGCGCACGAACGGGTAGACGCACACGTACTTGCGCGCTTCCTCACCCGCGAGGAACGCGGGGATGTGGCTGCGGTTGAACTCCGCCGGGCGGTGCAGGGCGACCTGCGACCAGACCGGCGTGGAGACCTTGCCGAGCGGGGTGCGGCGGAAGCCCGTGTAGGCGGCCTGCACCTGCTCGATCTCCTCGGCGTGCCACCAGATCATGAAGTCCGCGTCGGCCCGCAGACCGGCCAGGTCGTAGACGCCGCGGACGACGACGCCCTTGCCCTCCAACGCGTCCAGGTAGCTCTGGGTCTCGTTCGCGGCCGCTGAACGGTCCTCCGGCAGCTTGCCGGGTTCGACCCGGAACACAGACCACATCGTGTAGCGGATGGTGTCGTTGAGCTCGTTGTAGTTCAGGCGCGCCATACGTCCATCTTGGCACGGGCCGCTCAACGCCGAACGCGGCCCAGCAGGTGTGCTGCGACACGGGCGGCGGCCGCGTCCGCGGTGGCGATGCACGCGGGTACGCCGACGCCGTGCAGCGTGGCGCCCGCCACGGCGAGGCCCGGTACGTCGGCGATGCCCCGCTCGATCGTGTCGACCAGGTCGACGTGCCCGACGCCGTACTGCGGCAGCCCGCCGCCCCAGCGTTGCACCACGTAGTCGATGGGCGCCGCCGTGACGCCGGTCAGTTCGTGCAGGTCGTTGCGCACGGCTTTGACCAGGTCGGCGTCGCTGCGCTGCAGCAGCGCCGTCTCGCCGTGCCTGCCGACCGAACCGCGCAGCACGACCGGTCCGCCGTAGTGGGACCACTTGCGGCTGGAGAACGTGAACGCCTTGGCGGTGAACGGGGTGATGCGGTCGCTGTACCGCTCCCCCTCCGCGATCAGGACGCCGGAGCGGTCCGGCAGCACGGTGCCCGGCGGCAGCGCCAGCGCGACCACGGCCATCGAGGCGACCTCGACCTTGCCGTACGCGGCGGACACCTGCGGCGCGATCTCGGACAGCAGCTTGCGCGCGGACGGGGCAGGGACCGCGAGCACGACACCGTCGCACTCCAGGTACTCCGGGGTCGCGGCCGAGCCGATCTCCAGCCGCCAGCCGTCGCCCTGCCACGACAGCACGCGGACCGGCAGGCCCAGCCGGACCTCCGGCTTCGCGACCTCGGCGAGCCGGTCGACCAGCGTCTGGACGCCGCTGCTCAGCGACGCGAACACCGGCGGGCGCGCGGCACGGGGCTGCGGCGGCGCGGGCATCATCATCGCGGCGGCCGCGAGCAACGAGCCGACGCCCTTGTCCAGCAGCGTCGCGATCTGCGGCATCGTGGCGCGCAGGCCCAGCTCGTCCGCCCGGCCCGCGTAGACCCCGCCCAGCAGCGGGCTCACCAGCCGGTCGCCGACCTCCGGGCCGAACCTGTCCTTCACGAGCGCGCCGACGGCGACGTCGCCACCCCTGAGCTCGATCGGCGGCAGCGTCGGTTCCATCTCGACCCGCAGCGCGCCCTCGGACGACAGCATGTGCCGCACGGTCTCGACGCTCGCCGGAACGCCCATGAACGTGTGCGCGGGCAGCTGGTGCGTGCGCCTGGCCGCGTGGACGCTCGCCTTCGCCCCCGTCGGGTGCACGACGTGGTCCTGCAGCCCGACCTCGGCGATCAGCTCCTGCGCCTCGGGCTTGCGATGCAGGAACGCCTCCGCGCCCACGTCGAAGCGCACGCCACCGAGTTCGATGGTGCGCAGCTTGCCGCCGAGGCGGTCGGACTGCTCGATCACCGTGATCCTGGCCGCCGGGCCGAGCAGCATCCGCAACCGGTGCGCGGCGGCCAGGCCGGAGATACCTCCCCCGACGACGGCGACATGCGGCGCTCTTGCGTGCATTACAAGCTGTGGATCAGTTCGACGGTCCGGGTGATGATCTCCGGATCGGTGTCGGGGAGCACGCCGTGGCCGAGGTTGAAGATGTGGCCGGCGGCGGCCTTGCCCTCGGCGTGGATGCGGCGCACCTCGCGTTCGACGGCGTCGAAGCCCGCGAAGAACAACGCCGGGTCGAGGTTGCCCTGCACGACCGGCTTCGGCAGTTCCGGAGCGGCCTGCTCGAGGCGCTCGACCGCGACGTCCAGCGGGATCCGCCAGTCGACGCCGACGACGTCCGCGCCGGCCTCGCGCATGGCGGGCAGCAGCTCACCGGTGCCGACGCCGAAGTGGATGCGCGGCACGGTGGAGATCGTCTCGAGCACGCGCTTCGAGTGCGGCAGCACGAACTCGCGGTAGTCGCGCTCGGACAGCGCGCCAGCCCACGAGTCGAACAGCTGGACCGCCTGCACGCCCGCGTCGAGCTGCGCGTGCAGGAACGCCGCCGTGACGTCCGCGATCTTGGCGAGCAGCGCGTGCCACAGCTCGGGGTTGCCGTGCATGAGCGCCTTGGTGCGCTCGTGGTTCTTGCTCGGCCCGCCCTCGACGAGGTAGGAGGCGAGCGTGAACGGCGCGCCGGCGAACCCGATCAGGGCGACCTCGGCCGGCAGTTCCTTGAGCAGCAACCCGATGGCGTCCGCGACCGGCTGGACCTGCTCGGCGTGCAGCTCGGGGAGCGCTTTCACGTCGTCGAGCGTCCGGACCGGGTTCGCGACCACGGGACCGGTGCCCGCGACGATGTCGAGGTCGACACCGGCCGCCTTGAGAGGCACCACGATGTCGGAGAAGAGGATCGCGCCGTCGACGCCGTGCCGCCGGATCGGCTGCATGGTGATCTCGCAGACCATCTGCGGGTCCATGCAGGCGTCGAGCATCGCGGTGCCCTGGCGAAGTGCCCGGTACTCGGGCAACGACCGTCCCGCCTGCCTCATGAACCAGACAGGGGTGTGCGACGGGGTGCCGCCACTTGCGGCCACGAGGAGGGGAACTTGTGCGCTCATATCGCTTTCATGGTCCCACGCCCCGGCGTGCCGCCGTCACTCGGTCGGTTTGCGAGGCATACAGTCAGTTGTGTGACCGAGCCGGAAATCTTCCGCCGGGCGGTGGGGACGCTCAAGTCGGTTCGCCACAGGCCCGAGATCGAACTCACCGAAGTTCGCCCACCGCAGCGGCTCGCTCCGTGGGCGTACGCGCTGACGGCGGAGGTCACCGGCCCGTCGGACGAGCTGTCGACCGGGAGGCTCGTGCTGCTGCACGACCCGGACGGCGACGAGGCGTGGGGCGGTGTCCTGCGCGTTGTGGCGTACGTGCGCGTCGAACTGGACCACGAGCTCGCGTCGGACCCCCTGTTGCCCGAGGTCGGGTGGTCGTGGCTGACCGAGGCGCTGGAGCAGTCCGGGGCCGGGTTCACCGCGCTGGGCGGCACCGTGACGCAGACGTCGTCGGCGCGGTTCGGCGACATCGCGGGACCGGCTCGCACGGATGATCTGGAGCTGCGCGCGTCGTGGACCGCGCTCGACGGAGAACTCGCCGAGCACGGCACCGCGTTCTACGAGCTGATGGCGACAGCCGTGGGGCTGCCGCCGGTCGGCGTCACCATGTTCGGACAGCGCCAGCCTTAGCGGGGCCTCAGTCGGCCTCGTCGAGGACGCGCAGGATGTTCGCGCCCGCGAGCTTCGCGCAGTCGTCCTCGGACCAGCCCCTGTCGAGCAGCGCGCCGATGAGGTTCGGGTAGGTCGAGACGTCCTCGAGCCCCCGCGGGAGCGACTTCACGCCGTCGTAGTCGCCACCGAGACCGATGTGGTCGATGCCGACGACCTCACGCGCGTGCTCGACGTGCTTGACGACGTCGTCGAGAGTGGCGCCCGGCTTCGGGTTGTCCACCGACCACTTCTCGCTGAACGTCTTGCGCTCCCCCATGTCGGCATGGCTCGCGCCGGCGGAGGTCATCGCGTCACGAAGGGCTGCGTCCCATTCAGCGACACGCGGTGACACGAAGTCCGGAACGAATGTGATCATGGCCACACCGCCGTTGGCCCTCAGTTTGACCAGAACGTCGTCCGGGATGTTGCGCGGATGGTCCGCGACGTGGCGGCACGACGAGTGGCTGAAGATGACGGGCTTGACGCTCGTGTCGAGCGCCGCGTGCATCGTGCTGGGCGCGACGTGGCTCAGGTCGACGAGCATGCCGATCCGGTTCATCTCGCGCACGACGTCGCGGCCGAACTCGGTGAGGCCGCCGTGTTCCGGCTGGTCAGTGGCACTGTCGGCCCACGGCGTGTTGTCGTTGTGGGTGAGCGTCATGTAGCGGACGCCCAGCCGGCGCAGGGCCCGCAGAACACCGAGTGAAGAGTTGATGGAATGTCCGCCCTCCGCCCCCAGGAGGGACGCGACACGCCCGGACGCGAAAACTTTTTCAGCCTCCGCGGCGGTGGTCGCGATGGCGAGGTGATCGGAGTACCGGCCGGCCAGTTCGTAGACCAGTTCGACCTGCTCCAGCACCGCCGTGACGGCTCCGTCGCCGGCGAGCCTGCCGGGAATCCAGACGGACCAGAACTGCATCCCCAAGCCGCCCTCGCGCATTTTCACGATGTCGGTGTGCAGGCTGGGATGACGTTCCGTGAGATCGATCTTGGCGGCCGTCGTGTAGACGTCCTCGCCAGTTCCCTCGCCGAACTCGCGCAGAGCCCACGGAAGATCGTTGTGGCCGTCGACGAGGGGCACACGCTGGAGCAATGCCCGCGCTCGCTCGTGACCAGAACTGCTCGACACAACCAACTCCTAGATGTCGCTCCGAGAGGGGTCCGCGTTACACCCCCTATCTAGTTGTCATCCAATCGTGTGACACATGAGGCCATCTGTCACAACTCAATAGGGATAGATACCCGATTGATCGTCCCGTAGACCCGCATGGGCGGCTACGCTGCCCCAGACGACACCACTTTCGGTCGATCAGTGGCGCGGCTGATTGGACGAAAGTCTCCGGTGCCGGTCGGGGGGCACGACCGACTCCAGGGAGGTAGTGACGTGGCTGCCGTCGGCTTAGGTCAGGCCGTTCGTACCACGCCAGCCGGCTCGTTGCCGGCGAACATGGTCCCGCACCCGCGGGAAGAGCTTTTTTCAGTGCTGGTGGTCGACGACCACCCACTGCTGAGGGAGGCGATATCAGCTCGGCTCACCCAAATGGGAGCCGGGACAGTGCATGAGGCCGCATCGGTGGCAGAGGCTCGGGCGCGGGCACTTGCAACCGGACCGTGCGACCTCGCGATCCTCGATCTGGGCCTGCCGGATGGCACCGGCATCGACCTGGTCACGGAACTCCGTGCCCAGGGCTGGCCCCGCATCGTGGTCCTCGCATCCTCCGACGACCCCTACGCGGTCAGGTCGGCCTTCCAGGCGGGCGCCCAGGCGTACCTCCTGAAGTCCGCCTCTCCGATGGTGGTCACCGACGGGGTGCGCCGGGTTCTCGATGGCGGCGTTTACGCAGATCCGAGCGTGGCACCAGTACTCGCAGCGGGTACTCGGGTGCCGGGCACCGACAACACGCCGCGGGAACTCTCCGCGCGTGAGGTCGAGGTGCTCCAGCTGGTCGCCGATGGCCAGAGCAACAAGGAAATCGGCGAGGCTCTGAGCCTGTCCGCGTTGACGGTGAAGTCTCACCTGTCGCGGATCGGCCGGAAGCTGGGCACCGGGGATCGCGCTCAGATGGTCGCGCTGGCCATGCGTGCCGGCGTGATCCGTTAGATACCGGTTTGAAGCACTGAACCGGCCGAGAACACCTGTGAGTGGTGCGATCGTCGTAGGGTCATCCGCTGTGGATGTACCCGCCGACGAGCCAACCGCACCAACCGGACCAGATCCGGTACCGCTGACGGAACCTGCTGATGGGGTCCCGCCCGTGGTCGCCGATCCTGCTGCGCTCCGGCGAGCCGCTGACGCGCTCGCCGGGGCGAAGGGCCCGGTCGCGGTGGATACCGAGCGAGCCTCGGGCTACCGCTACTCACAGCGTGCCTATCTGGTGCAACTGCGCCGGGAAGGCGCCGGCACATGGTTGGTCGACCCGATCGCCCTGGGCGGACGGCTCGACCCGCTGGTGCGGGCGCTGGATGGCACTGAGTGGGTGTTGCACGCGGCGTCTCAGGACCTGCCGTGCCTCGCCGAACTCGGGCTGCGACCCGGCGTGCTGTTCGACACCGAGCTGGCGGGCAGGCTGGCTGGGTTCGAACGCGTGGCATTGGGCACGCTGGTCGAGCGACTGCTCGGCTATCGGCTGGAGAAGGGGCACGGCGCGGCCGACTGGTCGCGCCGCCCCCTTCCTGCCGACTGGCTGACGTATGCCGCTCTGGACGTGGAGCTGCTCGTGCAGCTGCGCGACGTTCTCGAAACCGAGCTGGAGCGCCAGGGCAAACTCGCCTGGGCGCTCGAGGAGTTCGAGGCGGTACGGACGGCGCCATTGCCGCGCCCCCGTACCGACCCCTGGCGGCGCACGTCGGGTATCCACCGCGTGCGCAACCAGCGGCAACTGGCCCTGGTCCGCTCCCTCTGGGAAGCCCGTGACGCAGTGGCCCGTGAACGCGACATCGCCCCCGGCCGAGTCCTCCCGGACTCCGCCCTGATGGAGGCGGCCGCCCGCAACCCGGCCTCAGAAGCCGAACTGCTCTCGCTGCCGGTCTTCCGCGGCCGAGCCCAGCGCCGCATGTCCGGCGTCTGGATGAACGCCCTGCGCAAGGCAGCGGCGCTGGCCAAGTCGGACCTCCCGGAACCCGCGGGCCAGCACGACGGCCCGCCCCCGCCCAACCGCTGGGCGGACAAGGACCCGGACGCCGCCGCCCGCCTGGCCGCGGCCCGCACCGGTCTGGCCACGATCGCCGAGGCCAACACCCTGCCGGTGGAGAACCTCCTGCTGCCCGACCTGGTGCGCCGCACCTGCTGGCAGCCGCCAGAGGATCTCTCCCCCGAATCCGTGGCCGCCGTGCTGCGCGAGGGCGGGGCCCGGTCGTGGCAGATCGAGCTCACGCTCGAAGCGATGGCCAAGGCACTGACGGCGACAGCACCGCCGCCGGCCAGCTGATATCCGATATATCAATCGAGCTGCGCGTTGACGGCGGCCTCGACGTGCTCCCGGCCGGACAGGCCGAGTGCACCGCCGAGCGCCGCCGTCAGCGCGTCGAACGGCGTCGTCGGACGTGGCGGCGCTGAAGAGGGCGTTGAAGAGCCGGTCGAGGACCGAGCTGGAGGAGTTCACCGAGGACATGGCCGAGCACCTGACGCCGGACGACCACAGCGACCTCGGCAGGGAGCTGCACGACGGCCTCGTCGTGGCCCTCCCGCACCGCCACGTCCGATGATCGGCACCGACCGGCTGGACCTGCTCCCGCTCCGGCCCGAGCACGCCGCGGAGATGGCCGAGGTCCTGTCCGACCCGGCGCTGCACACGTTCATCGGCGGCACCCCGCTCGACCCGGCCGCCCTCCGAGCCCGCTACGAACGGCTGGCCGCGGGCTCACCCGACCCGGCCCAGCGCTGGCTGAACTGGGTGATCCACCTCCGCGACGAGAACTGCCTCGTCGGCACCGTCCAGGCGACGATCGCCGACGAGGTCGCCGAGATCGCGTGGGTCGTCGGCACGCCGTGGCAGGGCCGCGGTATCGCGGGTGAGGCCGCAGGAGGTCTGGTCGGCTGGCTCGGCACCCAGCCGGTGCACACGGTCGTGGCGCACGTCCACCCAGAGCACCACGCGTCCGCCGCCGTCGCCGCCTCCGCCGGACTGACCTCCACCGGCGAACTGCACGACGGCGAGGTCCGCTGGCAGCGACGGCTCTGACAGCCCGACGTTGGCGAGACAGTCGCCCGCGCGACGGCCTCGAAGCCCGTCCGGCGCGGTTCCCCGTCCACCTGCTCCACCTCGGGACCTCTCCGACCGGACGCCCGGTCTTTCACCGCTCCGGATCGGCCCTTGCAACGAGTCTTTTGCGGACGAAGTCCAAAGAGCCATTGCTAAGGCGCAGCTCACGCGGCGTTGGCCTCCAGCCAGGGGACGATCGCGGCGATGAAGCCGTCGGGGTTGGTCATGGGGCGGCCGTTCATGGTGGCCACCAGGTGACCGATGCCGAACAGGGCGTCCCAGGTGCGGGCACGGCGATATATCGCGGCGGGGACGGCGCGGCGGACGTTGTCCCACCCGTGCCAGGCCATCTGCGCGGCGTCGACGGCGGGGTCGGCGGGCATGGCCATGTCCCAGTCGAGGACGCCGAGCAGCTTTCCGTCCGCCGACCAGTGCACGTTGGAGCCACTGAGATCGCCGTGCACGAGGGCGTCCGGCACGGGTTCGAGGGCCAGCACGGCGTCCAGGCGCCGCCGTCCCTCGGCCTGCCAGCGAGCGGGCAGGCGGGGAATGATCTCCTCGGCGACGATCGCCGACCACGACGGCCCCTTGGCCCGGTCGTCCAGGACCGCCAGCAGCGAGTCGTCCAGCGGCACGGAGCTCACGGCCGCCAGCACCTCGGCGACCTGCGCCGGATCGCCGGCTCCCTCGGGCAGGGCGACCCCGTCGACCCACGACACGGCGACGGCGGCCCGATCACCGAACATGGTCACGGGCGTGAGCGGCTCCGGAACCTGGAACGGCAGGCCGGCGGAAGCCAGCTGCCGCAACACCTCCACCCGCCGGGGCATCGACGCGGCGGCGAGCGGCCGCTTGCTGACCCGGACTGCGGCGACACCCGGGATCAGCAGCACGTGGTGGATGTTGCCGTCAGCCGCGACGACGGCGTCGTCCAGCCGTACGCCGGGCAGCAGAACAGAGGCGATGGCCGGCAGGTCCGGGGCAGTCTCGAGCACGCCCAAAACCTAGCTTCTGCCGGCACTCACACAAGATCTTAACCAATATATTGGATATCAGCTCTCGGCGCCGGGGCCGATCACGTCGCGCGACACCTGGGCGTGCGCGAGCCGCCGGACGGCCTTGAGGACGGTGTCGCCGATGAGCGTGCCGATGACCATCGCCTCGATGACGTCGTCGTGTGCCCCGCGGCGGACGACGTACTCGAGGTCGGCTCGCGCGATGGTCTTCATCGCCTCCAGGTAGGGGTCGAGGAGCTCGGGGAAGTGGTCGTGGCCGACCGAGCGCGCCGCGGAGAGTGCGGCCGCGAGCATGTGGGTCACGTTGCTCTCGGTGACGTCGACGCACTCGGTTTCACCCTGCCGCACGAAGAACGCCTGGACGTCCTCGATCGCGAGCGGGTCGAGTTCCACCGAGCCCGGCTGGCTGATGGCCTCCTGCACGGCGCCGAGCTTGTTGTGCAGCGAGTCGTCGCGGGTGTCGACGGCGGTGAGAACCTCGCGGACGGCCGCGATGGACAGGCCGCCGACGTCCACGAGCGCGCGCACCAGCCGGAGTCGACGGAGGTGTTCGTCGTCGTAGTGGGCCTGGTTCGGGCTGGTCAGCACGCCGGCCGGCAGCAGTCCCTCACGCAGGTAGTACTTGATCGTCGGCACCGGGACGCCGCTTCTCTTCGAAAGCTCGCCAACACGCATATGGATAGTGTACCTTTCCGATAGCGGAGAGTACCGCTATCCATTCGTCGCAGGGGGCTCAGATGTTGAAGACCGCATACCGGTGGCACCGGCCGTTAATGCTCTTCACGTTGTCCATGCTCGTCCTCACCCCGATCGCCGCGCTCGGCATGCTGCTGGACGACCGGCTGCTGCTCGACTCGCCGATCTGGTTCAAGCCGTTCAAGTTCGCGGTGTCGTTCGTGCTGTACAGCGCGTCGCTCGCGTGGTTCGTCAGCCTGCTGGAGGGCCGGGCGCGCCGCGTCGCGGGATGGTTCGGCACGGTGTTCGCGCTGGCCGGCGTCGCCGAGATGACGATCATCGTCACGCAGGTCGTCCGGGGTAAGCGCAGCCACTTCAACTTCGAGACGCCGCTCGACACCGCGCTGTTCAGCGCCATGGGCATGCTGGCGGTGGTCCTGTTCACCACCAGCCTGATCATCGCGGTGGCGCTGTTCCGCAAGAAGTTCGACAACCCCGCCCAGGGGTGGGCGATCCGGCTCGGCCTGCTCATCTCGCTCGTCGGCATGAGCGTCGGCTTCCTGATGACGCAGCCGCGCGCCGGCCAGTCACCCGCGAAGGGCGTGCTCGGCAGCCACTCGATCGGCGGTCCGGACGGCGGCTCGTACATGCCGCTCACCGGCTGGAGCACCGTCCACGGAGACCTGCGGATCGGGCACTTCGTCGGCATGCACGCGCTGCAGGTGCTGCCCCTGTTGATCGTGCTCGCCGGGAGGTGGGCGAACGCGCGCCTCGTCTGGGTGATCAGCGGCGGCTACCTCGGCCTGACCCTGCTCGTCACCTGGCAGGCACTGCGCGGCCAGTCGCTCATCAGGCCCGACGCGCTCACCCTGACCGTCGCCGCCGTCCTCGTCGCCGCCACCGCACTCGGCGTGGTGTGGGCGCGCCAGCCGCTGCAGACCAAGAAGGAGTACGCACTCGCATGACCGCCACCCTGTTCGACCTGACGTTCCTGCTGATCGCACCGTTCTGGGCGCTCATGATCTTCGCGCCGAAGTGGTCGTGGACGAAGCGGATCGCCGAGTCCTACCTGATCGTCCTGCCGCCGGTCGTGATCTACGTCGCGTTGATGATCCCGGTGCTGCCGGAGTTGATTCCACTGGTCACGCGACCGGAACTCGCACCGCTGGCCGAGTTCATGAGCACGGACACGGGCGCCGCGCTGGTATGGGCGCACATGATCGCGTGGGACCTGTTCGTCGGGCGCTGGATGTACCTGGAGGGGCGCCGGCTGAACGTCCACCCACTGGTGATGGCACCCGTTCTGGTGATCACGATCCTGCTGGCCCCCGTCGGGTTGCCGCTGTTCCTGATCGTGCGCAAGGTGTGTGACGCAACGAACAGGGGTACCGCTGTGGTTACTCACCAGTAACTAGGGTTAGAGTTGGCGTTACCGACCGGTAGGGATGTCGCGCACCCCCCGCCGGAGTGGACAGAGTTGTCACCACAAGTGGAGGAGACGCCGTGGCCGCACCAGCAGCGCCGGCACGCGTTCGGAACGTGGTCTTCGTCGACGGTGTCCGTACGCCGTTCGGCAAGGCCGGTCCCAAGGGCATTTTCGCCGAGACCCGTGCCGACGACCTCATCGTGAAGGTCATCCGTGAGCTGCTGCGCAGGCATCCCGAGCTGCCGCCGGAGCGCGTCGACGAGGTCGCCATCGCGGCGACCACGCAGATCGGCGACCAGGGCCTCACCCTCGGTCGCACGGCGGCGTTGCTCGCGGGCCTGCCGAAGTCGGTCCCCGGTTACTCGATCGACCGCATGTGCGCGGGCGCGATGACCGCCGTGACCACCGCCGCGAGCGGCATCGCGTTCGGCGCGTACGACATCGCCATCGCGGGCGGCGTCGAGCACATGGGCCGCCACCCTATGGGCGAGGGCGTCGACCCGAACCCGCGCTTCCTGTCGGACAAGATCGTCGACACCAGCGCGCTGGTCATGGGCCAGACCGCGGAGAACCTGCACGACCGGTTCCCGCACATCACCAAGGAGCGCACGGACGCCTACGCGGCCGCTTCCCAGGCCAAGTACGCCGACGCGATCAAGAACGGCAAGATCGGCCCGGAGCTCGTGCCCGTCGCGACCCGTTCCGCCGAGAACGGCTGGGGCCTCGCCACCGCCGACGAGCCGCCGCGTCCGGGTACCACGGTCGAGGACCTGGCCAAGCTCAAGACGCCGTTCCGCCCGCACGGCCGGATCACCGCGGGCAACGCGGCCGGTCTGAACGACGGCGCGACCGGCTGCATCCTCGCCGAGGAGGAGACCGCGCGCGAGCTCGGCCTGCCCGTCGGCATGCGGATGGTCGGCTACTCGTTCCTGGGTGTCGAGCCCGAGGTCATGGGCATCGGCCCGGTTCCGGCCACCGAAAAGGCTTTGGAGCGCGCCGGCCTGTCCATTGAGGACATCGGCCTGTTCGAGGTCAACGAGGCGTTCGCCATCCAGGTGCTCGCGTTCCTCGACCACTTCGGCATCGCCGACGACGACGCCCGCGTGAACCAGTGGGGCGGCGCGATCGCCACTGGCCACCCGCTGGCTTCTTCCGGCGTGCGTTTGATGACGCAGCTCTCGCGTCAGTTCGCCGAGCGCCCCGACGTGCGCTACGGCCTCACCACCATGTGCATCGGCATCGGCATGGGTGGAACGGTCATCTGGGAGAACCCGAACTGGAGTGGCAAGTGACCATCACCGCTGAGGAAGCAAAGGCGATCTTCCCCGACGAGGTCGTCACCGTTGCCAAGACCCGGCTGATCTCCGTGCCCGGGCTGGACAAGCCGGTCGCGTTCATCACGATCGACAACGGCCTGGACCACACCCGTCCGTCGACGTTCGGCCCGCAGTCGCTGGTGTCGCTCGGCGCCGCGTTCGACGAGGCGTACGCGGCGGGTCCCGCTGCGATCGCGGTGACCGGCAAGCCGTTCATCTTCGCCGTCGGCGCGGACCTGTCCGCCGTCGAGCAGGCGACGGACCGCTCGCAGGGCGTCACGATCGGCCAGCTGGGCCACGACGTCTTCAAGAAGTTCACCGACTCGGACATCCCGACCTTCGCCTTCGTCAACGGCGCGGTCATGGGCGGTGGCCTCGAGCTCGCGCTGTCGTGCCACTACCGCACGCTGGCGTCGAACGCGGCCGCGATCGCGCTGCCCGAGGTGTTCCTGGGCCTGTTCCCGGGCTGGGGCGGCACGCAGCTGCTGCCGAACCTGATCGGCGCCAACGACGCCGTGACGGTGATCTTCGAGAACTCGTTGAACCAGAACAAGATGCTCAAGCCCGCCGAGGCGTTGAAGCTGGGCATCGCGGACGTGCTGTTCGACTCCGCGGACTACCTGGAGCAGTCGCTGCTGTGGCTGTCCGGCGTCGTCCGCGGCGAGATCACGGTGCCGCGCAAGGAGATCGACCGCGGCGAGGCGTGGGATGCCGCCGTCGCACGCGCCAAGGCGATCGTCGCCGGCAAGACCAAGGGCGCCGCTCCGGGTGCGGAGAAGGCCCTGGCGCTGCTGGAGCTGGCACGCGAGAACGACCTCGACAAGGGCTACGCCGCCGAGACCGAGGGCCTCGCGGACCTCGTGATGAGCGACGAGCTCCGTGCGGGCCTGTACTCGTTCAACCTGGTGCAGAAGCGCGCCAAGCGCCCGGCCGGCGCGCCGGACAAGTCGCTGGCGCGCAAGGTCACCAAGGTCGGCGTCGTCGGCGCCGGACTGATGGCGTCGCAGATGGCGCTGCTGTTCATCCGCCGCCTGCACGTGCCGGTCGTGCTGACCGACATCGACCAGGCGCGCGTGGACAAGGGCGTCGGCTACGTCCACAGCGAGATCGACAAGCTGGCTTCGAAGAAGCGGATCTCGCCGGACGAGGCGAACCGCCTGAAGGCGCTGGTCTCCGGATCGCTCGACAAGGCCGCTTTCTCGGACGCCGACTTCGTGATCGAGGCCGTGTTCGAGGACCTGGGCGTGAAGCAGCAGGTGTTCGCCGAGGTCGAGGAGCACGTCTCCCCCGAGGCCATCCTCGCCACGAACACCTCGTCGCTGTCCATCACGGACATGGCGTCGAAGCTCAAGCACCCCGAGCGCGTCGTGGGCTTCCACTTCTTCAACCCGGTCGCGGTCATGCCGCTGCTGGAGATCGTGCGCGCCGAGCAGACCGACGACGCCACCCTGGCGACGGCGTTCGCGGTCGGCAAGCAGCTGAAGAAGTCGTCGGTGCTGGTGAAGGACGCGCCCGCGTTCGTCGTGAACCGCCTGCTGACCCGCTTCATGGGCGAGGTCATCAAGTCGGTCGACGAGGGCACCTCCTTCGAGGTCGCCGACAAGGCCACCGAGCCGCTCGGCCTGCCGATGTCCCCGATGATCCTGCTGCAGCTGGTCGGTTCCGCCGTCGCGCTGCACGTGTCGGAGACGATGCACGGCGCGTTCCCCGACCGCTTCTCGGTGTCGGAGAACATGAAGAAGTTCGTCGCCGCGGGCAAGGGCGCCGTCTGGCAGTGGGACTCCACCGGCGCACAGACCGTCGACCCCGAGGTCCTGGCGCTGTGGGAGTTCGGCTCCGCACCGCTGACGGGCGAAGAGGTAAAGACGCGCGCGCTGGAGGCGTTGGCCGAGGAGATCCGGATCATGCTCGACGAGGGCGTGGTCGCGGAGGCGCAGGACATCGACCTGTGCATGATCCTGGGCGCCGGATGGCCGTTCTGGCTGGGCGGCATCACGCCGTACCTGGACCGCACCGGCATCTCGGAGAAGGTGACGGGCAAGCGTTTCCTGGCGCCTGGTGTGGCGTCCGTGCCTGCCTAGTGTGTGGTGCTGAAGCCCCGGCTCTCTCGACGGAGCCGGGGCTTCACTCCGTTTCGGGCTGGTACTGCTCGGCGCTGCCGTCCTTGCGGATGAAGTAGGCCTCGATGTTGGTCGCGCGCAGCGTCACCTCGGACCCGGCCACCAGGTCCCGGTAGCGCAGCAGGTCCGGCAGGCCGATCGCGACGATGTCGAACGGGTGCTTCTGGCGCAGCATCAACGATTTGCGCAACGCCTCGCTGAACGCCCGGCGCGGTGAGTCGTCGTCCTCGGGGACCTCTACCAGCGCGCCTTCGAGCTGACGTTCGAGCGCGGCCCGCACGTGGTCTGCCGTGCCCCAGGCCGCGATCTCCGTGAGAGTCATGTGTCCCGTATCGAAATCCGTGCCGGGATCATTAGCAGTCGAGATGTCTCGATCCGGTCGTCTTCGCTTCGCCCGCGCATCTGCCCGGAAACTCGCGGGACCTCCGGCGATCAAGGTGATTCGATCGGACCATGTCTCGTCCCGCGATCCTGCTGGACGTCGACGGTCCGCTGAACCCGTTCATGGCGAAGCCGACACGACGCCCGGCCGGCTACACCACGCACCGAATCCGCCCCTTCGGCTTCTTCCGGCCTCTGCGCGTGTGGCTGGACCCGTCACACGGCCCGTGGCTGCTCTCGCTGGCCGCAGCGACCAACGCGGACTTGGTGTGGGCAACGACGTGGGAGCACGAGGCGAACGAGTTCATCGGGCCACGCCTCGGCCTGCCCGAGCTGGAGTGGATCGACTTCGGCGGACGCGGCTCCGACCACCTCGACGGCCACCACGGCAAGGTTCCAGCGATCACCGAGTGGGCCGGCACGCGGCCGATCGCCTGGTTGGACGACGAGTTCCAGCCGCGCGACCCGGAGTGGGCGGCGGCCCGGCCCGGCACTCTGCTGGTGCCGGTCGACCCGCGCAAAGGCATCGGCATGGACCACCTGGAACAGGTCCAGGCGTTCTTTTCCGGTGCCCCGGCGCGGGCCTGACCCCGACCGATATATCAGTCGCGCCACCCCTCACGCCGCCCTTTGCAACGAGTCTTTTGCGGACGAAGTCCAAAGTCTCATTGCTAAGCAGCTGGTCAGCGGGTCGACGGTGCGCGATATATCAGTTGCTCACGGGCTCAGACCTGCCGGATCGGCACGACCTCGACGAGCCGGTCGAGGTCCTTGAAGTCCTTGACGTTCATGGTCAGCACCGGCATCCGCGCGACCGCCGCCGTGGCCGCGATCTGCAGATCCATCCGGCGCGGCCGCGGGCTGCGGCCGGCGCGCCGCACCAGCGAGGCCATCAGCCCGTAGACCTTGGCCTCCTCCAGGCCGAAAGGCAGCACCTCGAAGGTCTGCTGCGCCGCGTAGAAGCGTTCGGTGCGGGCGGCCCGTTCGACCGGGTCGTCGATGTCGATCCCGAACGCCAGTTCCGCGATGGTCACCGCACTGAGGAACGGCTGGGCGTTCACGTACGCGCCCAGGTCCGCCCGCTCGAGCCTGATCAGGACACAGGTGTCGAGCAGGCAGCGACTCAGCTCTGCCACGGGTCTTCCAGCGGGTCGTCCGCGCCGAAGACCTCGTCGGCCGCCAGCCGGTCGGCCTCCCAGCGGTCCGCGTCGACCGGCGGCAGGGTCCCGAACAGCACCTGCACGTCGCCGAGGGGCGGCCGCGACACGACCTCTTCCCGGTACGGCAGGAGCTGCGCGACCGGCTTGTTGTTCCGGGTGACGACGAAGCCCTCACCCGCCTCGACACGACGCATGATCTCCGCGTTGTCGTTGCGGAGCTCACGCTGCCCGATGGCTTTGAGCTGCTGCATACCAGCACTGTAGCTCAAATCCTCCAAAAGTGCTACGGAGTAGCTACAGCCTCTCCCGGCTACCCGGACGTCGTGATCAGGATCGGTACGTCGGGCTGGCGCTACCCGGAGTGGCGCGACGGCTTCTACCGCAACGTCCCGCAACGGCGCTGGCTCAGCCATCTCGCCTCGCACGTCACCACGATCGAGGTCAACAGCTCGTTCTACCGCCTCCAACCACCGTCGAACTACCGCAAGTGGGCAGCCGAGACGCCGCCGGACTTCACCTTCGCCGTCAAGGGCCCGAAGCTGGTCACGCACATCAAACGTCTGCGGCACATCGAGGATCCGCTCAAGACCTTCCTCGACTCGCTCGCACTGGGGCCGAAGCAGGGTCCGATCATCTGGCAACTTCCGCCGACCCTGCGGTTCGACCCCGCCACCCTCAGAGACTTCCTCGCGGCGCTTCCGCCAGGCCGGCACGCCGTCGAACCGCGCCACGAGTCGTTCCGCAGCGACGGCTACTTCGACCTGCTGCGCGCGCACAACATCGCTCACGTCGTGTCGGACGCACCGACGTTTCCGTGCATCGAGGCCGTGACCGCCGACTTCGCGTACGTCCGCCTGCACGGCCACGACGAGCTGTACATCAGCTCTTACGACGACCAGCAGCTCGACGAGTGGGCACAGAAGATCCGCGACTGGGACCGCGACACCTACGTCTACTTCGACAACACCATGAAAGGTGCCGCGCCGGACAACGCCCAGGGGCTGGCGCGACGCCTCGACGTGCCGATAACTTCATATACGTGAAGATGACTCACGTCTCGGCCACCCTGCTCCTGGCCGCGAGTCTCGTTGCTCCCGCGCAGGCGGAACCGGCGTCCTGGACCGGCCCGTTGAGCACGCGCGGACGGTGGATCGTCGACGCCAACGGCGACCGCTTCAAGCTCAAGTCCGGCAACTGGCACGGTGCGAGCGGCACCTGGAACGGTTCCGGCGACATCAACGACCCCGCCAACCACCACGCCGGCGAGAAGGCCGACCAGGTCCCGCTGGGCCTCGACCGCGCCACCATGGCCACGATCATCAACGGCTTCAAGGAGATCGGCGTCAACAGCATCCGGCTGCCGTTCTCCAACCAGATGATCAAGGACAGCAACACGGTCAACGGCCTGAAGGACGCGCAGCTCAACGGCAAACGGCCGTTGGAGATCTACGACGCGGTAGTGGCCGAACTGACCCGCAACAACCTCGCCGTCATCCTCAACAACCACACCACGACGTCGAGGTGGTGTTGCGGCGTTGATGGCAACGAGCGGTGGAACACGAGTCAGAGCACGGACCAGTGGGTCAATGACTGGGCGTTCATGACCGACCGCTACAAGGCCAACAAACGCGTCGTGGGCGCCGACCTCTACAACGAGGTGCGTCGCAACGTCTGGGACGACCCGAACTGGGGCTGGGGCAACGACCACGACTGGCACAAAGCGTCGCAGCAGGCCGCGGATCGCATCCAGCAGACCGCGCCGGACCTGCTCGTCATCGTCGAGGGCATCAACTGGACGGGCATCCCGGTCGACGGTTTCGCGCACGGCCGACCGACGCTGGAGCCGGCCCGCTTCCTGAGCCACACGCTGGCCAACCCCGAAAAGCTCGTCTACTCCGCCCACTTCTACGGCTACACCGGGCCGAACCACAGCGGCGCCACCGGGGTCGGCGAGACGAGCGACCCGCGCT
Source organism: Lentzea kentuckyensis (assembly GCF_002150765.1). Taxonomy (GTDB): domain Bacteria; phylum Actinomycetota; class Actinomycetes; order Mycobacteriales; family Pseudonocardiaceae; genus Lentzea; species Lentzea kentuckyensis. The sequence goes on along the minus strand of NZ_MUYM01000015.1, from coordinate 14,176 downwards.
ACCAGGACCTGTCGCCGCAGGAGCACGCCGACGTCCTGCAGCGTCAGGCGTTCTACATCACCGAGGCGCAGAAGCACTTCACGGCACCGCTGTGGATCAGCGAGTTCGGCGTCGGCGGCATCGACGAGTCGAACGAGAAGGCGCGGGCCTGGTTCGAACGCTTCGTCGACCAGCTGATCGCCAAGGACACCGACTTCGCCTACTGGCCGCTGGTCGGCTTCCACACCAACAAGACCGGCAACAGCTGGGCGTTGTTGCGCTGGGACGCCAACGGAAACCGCATCAGCGTCAACGACGGCGACGACTGGCGCGCCGGCGCGTGGAACCGGCTCGTCGACGCTCCGGGCCGCACCGGTCAGATCCCGCGCGAAACCCGGTGGAACATGCTCCTCAAGGAATCGTGTCCGCAGAACGAAAAGCTCGTCGGCATCAGCCACACGGGCAACCGCGGTCTGTGCGTCAGTAGTCCACAGTGGAACAACACCACCAGGGTCACCAACGAGCAGTACGTGACCAACGACTGGGCGGCCGGCTACACCAAACTCCAGTGCCCGCCCGGAAACGCGGCTGTCGGCTATGCGAACTTCACGCTGATCTGCGCGCCGATCGCCACCGGCAGCAGCTCGCGCGTGCTGTGGTTCGACCGCGGCGACAACCGGCCCGACCAGGGCGGCGACTGGGCCAACGGGCACTACAAGGGCCAATGCGCGCAGGACGAGCACATCGCCGGCGTCGCCTACAACTGGCGCAGAACGCCGGACGCGTTGCTCTGCCGGAAATAACTCTGTTCGAATTTGATGGCAAAGTGCTCAAGGAAAGCGGCCGCAGGATCCTCGACGGGAGTCGAGGTCTTGTGGCCGTTCTTCGTGAGCACGACCTTCTCGTTCGTCACGGTGATCCGCCCGTCCAACCGCGCCAGCGTCGCACGAGGGCCCTTGCGGAAACCGGACTCCGGCGCCGTCTGCTGCCACCAGCAGGTCGGCACGAACTCCTCCAGCGAACGCGGCCGCCGTTCCAGCCGGTACGCGGGCGAGCCGTCCATCATCACGTCCACGTCGTCGCCGTGATCGACCAGCCGGAACACGCCGAACGGGTCCTGCTGGTCCTCGCGCGACGCCCACGACAGCGGATGTAGCGAGAAAGCGCCGAAACCGACGTCGACCAGCCACGCACCGTCCACCAGCAACGCCAGATGGTCGAACGGCGGCCCGAAGGTCTCGCCGTTGAACACCCGCGCGGCCAGCAGCTCGACGCGATACCCCAAGTCTCGCAACAACTCCGCGAACAACCCGTTGAGCTCGTAGCAGAACCCGCCGCGCCGCCGCACCACGATCTTGTCGTACAGCCACGGGATCTCCAGCACGATCCTGGTGTCCATGTGGGTGTCGAGGTTCTCGAACGGGACGCTCAGCAGATGCCGTTCGTGCAGCTCCGCCAACGACGACGAGCGAGAGGCACCGATGCGCTGTAGGTAGGCGTCCACCATGCCACGATAACCACATGGGCGAGGTCAGGATCGGCACTTCGGGATGGGTCTACCCACCCTGGCGCGGCGTGTTCTACCCCAGGGGCGTCACGCAGAAGCGCGAGCTGGCCTACCTGAGCGAGCAGCTGAACTCGGTGGAGATCAACGGCTCCTTCTACTCGCTGCAGCGCCCGTCCAGCTACCAGAAGTGGGCCGCGGAGACACCAGCGGACTTCAAGTTCGCCGTCAAGGGCAGCCGCTTCATCACGCACATGAAGCGCCTCAAGGACGGCAACGAGCTCCTCGCGAACTACCTCGCGTCCGGCGTCCTCGCCCTGGGCCCGAAGCTCGGCCCGATCCTCTGGCAGCTCCCGCCCACGCTTCAGTTCGACGCCGACCTGCTCACCGGCTTCTTCGAGGGTCTCCCCCGCACCACCACCGAGGCCGCGAAGATCGCCGAACGCCACGACCACCGCGTGGACCCGGCACACACCACCACGGACGCCGAACGCCCGATGCGGTACGCCCTCGAGGTCCGGCACGACAGCTACAACACGCCGGAGTTCATCGATCTCCTCAAGCGCCACGACATCGCACTGGTGGTCGCGGACGCCGCCGGCAAGTACCCGCTCATCGAAGAGGTCACCAGCGACTTCGTCTACATCCGGCTGCACGGCCACGACGAGCTGTACGTCAGCGGCTACACCGACGAGGGACTCGACATGTGGGCGAAGAAGGTCAGGAAGTGGCGCAAGCACGGTGACGTGTTCGTCTACTTCGACAACGACGCGAAGGCCTACGCCCCACGCGACGCCAAGGCGCTCCAAGATCGTCTGGCCGATTGACCCAAACGGACGCACACTCCAAGACGACGGAGGTGCGCCCATGTCGACGAAGAGCCTCATCGCCGCCTTGGTGATCACCGCGGGGGCGGTTGCCTCCAGTGGGATCGCCGTTGCACAGAGTGACAAGACCTGCGACAAGGGCGAGTTCTGCGTCTGGACGGGACCGGACTACACGGGCTCCGTCCAGCGCCTCGACCTGGAGACCGCGAACCCCGGCGAATGCATCCCGCTGAACGTCGTCGGCAAGTCCTTCGCCAACCGTCTGAGCAGGGACGCGACCGTCTACCAACGCGAGAACTGCTCGACCGAGGCCGAGTTCACCACCTACCCCAGGCACGGCACCTACGTGCCGGACGCCTACTTCGTGATCAGGGGACTGGAAGTGTGGGGGCCATAACGAGCCCGGACTACTTTAGTCACCCTATGTAACACCACCCGATCGTGTGAGTACTCACCAGTAGGTCTCATTTGGTGCCTAAGTTGCCGCCCTATCGAGTGGTGGCAGCTGGAGGAAATGTGACCGTGGCGGGTGAAGCCGGGTTACTCGAACTGATGGCCGGGCGACTGGCCAAAGACGATCTCACCCCACGTGCGGCGGAACTGGTGCTCGCGGCGTGCCGAGGCGAAGCAGCGTTGGACAGTGCGCTCGCCGGGGTGCCCACGCAGGAGGAGACGCCGAAGGAACGGACGGACGGACCCGGACACGGGATCTTCGTGTCGGAGATCCGCGTGCGCGGCTTCCGGGGCATCGGTCCCCAGGCACGACTGCCGCTGGCACCGGGTCCCGGACTGACCGTCGTCACCGGACGCAACGGCTCGGGCAAGTCGAGCTTCGCCGAGGCCGCGGAACTGGCGCTGACCGGCTACAACGCCCGCTGGACCCGTGCGCGGCACGACGTGTGGCGGCAGGGCTGGCGCAACCTGCATCAGGCAGGCACCGCCGTCGAGCTGGACATCGTCCAGGCCGCGCGCCCAGGCCGCACGACGATCCGAAGACGCTGGTCGCCGGAGGAAGACCTGGCGCAGGGCGAGTGGACGCAGGACGACGAGCCGTTCGACGATCGCAGATGGCACGACGCGTTGGAGACCTACCGGCCGTTTCTGCCGTACAGCGAGTTGGGCACCGTCCTCGATGCACAACCTGAGGACCTCTACGAGGCTATGCACCGCTTCCTGGGCCTGGAAGCGATCACCGAGGCCCAGCAGTCGCTCGCCGAGCACCGCAAACGGCTCGCCGAGATCGTCGCCCGTCCCTACGACCGGCGCGAACGCGTGCGCGCGGAGCTGGCGGCGTCCCCGGACGAACGCGCCCGCCGCGCCGCCGAACTGCTCGGCAGCAGCTCCCCCGACCTCGACGCGATCGCGGACCTCGCGCTCGGCGCGGACGTCGGCGGCGGTACCAGCCTGCTGCACCAGATCGTCGACATCGCCCTGCCGCCGGACGACGAGATCGACCGGGTCCGCGAGACCTTGGACCTGGCACTCGGCGCGGTGACCGTGGTGGCCACGGACAACGCCCAGGACTCCCTCAGGTGCAGCGAGATCTTGCGTCTCGCCATCCAGCTGCAGGAGTCCGGCGGCAACCAGTCGTGCCCGGTGTGCGACCTCGGCCGGCTCGACGGGCTGTGGCTGTCCAAGGCCAGGGAACGCGCCGAGCACCTCTCCAAGGCCGCTGCGGAACTGCACGAGGCCGCGGACCGGCTGGACGTGGCCGTGGCCGCCGCGCGAGCTTCGTGCATACCAGTGCCGGACGTGCTGATGGACGCGCAGGACATGCTCGACACGACGACCGCGCTGCAGGCGTGGCAGGCGTGGGAGAACTGCGCCTCGATCGACGACCCGGTGCGGCTGCGGCAGGAGTTGTTCGACCGGTACACAGACCTCATACAGGCTGTGGACCAGCTGAAATCGGTCGCGCGCGAGCAGATCGACCGGCGTGACCTGGTGTGGCGGCCGATGGCGCTCGCGTTGTTCGAGTGGCACTCCCAGGCCCAGCAAGCGCTTGCGGACGCCGAGGGGCTCGCCGACGTGACCGAGGCGGAGAACTGGATCCGCAGGACCGCGGCGACACTGCGGTCCGAACGCATCGCGCCGTTCGCCAAGGAGTCACAGCGGATCTGGCAGCGGCTGCGCCAGCAGAGCAACGTCGACCTCGGCGCGGTGCGACTCGGCAACACCCGCAACGTCGAGCTGGACGTGTCGGTCGACGGCGTCTCGAACTCGGCGCTCGCGGTGATGAGCCAGGGCGAGCTGCATTCGCTGGGGCTCGCACTGTTCCTGCCGCGCGCGATGGTGGACGAGAGCCCGTTCCGGTTCGTGGTGATCGACGACCCGGTGCAGGCGATGGACCCGTCCAAAGTGGATGGACTCGCACAGGTCCTCGCCGACGTCGGCCTCACCCGTCAGGTCGTGGTCTTCACCCACGACGAACGGCTGGTGGAGGCGTTGCGGCGGTTGCGGTTGAGCGCGACGGTCTGGGAGGTCTGCCGTGGCGAGGAGTCGGTCGTGCAGGTGCGGATGTCCGACGATCCCGTTGGCCGGTGCCTGAACGACGCCCGTGCGATGCGCACCGACGAGGACCTGCCGGAAGCCCTGCGAGCCGAACTGGTGGCGTCGTGCTGCCGGACGGCCCTGGAGGTGGCGTCGCACGCGCGCTTCCGCCGCGAACGGCTCGGCCGCGGCGTGCCGCACGCCGAGGTCGAACGCGTGCTGGAGTGCGCCCTGACGACCAGGCAGAAGATCGCGCTGGCGGTGCTCGACGACCTCGCGGAGCCGGGCAAGCTGTTGCCGCATCTGGAGGACGTCGTCGGGTCGTGGGCGGTCGACCTGCTGCACGCGTGCCGCATCGGTGGCGACAGCGGTGACCTGGACGTGCTGATCCGCGACACCGAACTGCTCGCGGGGTGGCTGCAGCGATGAACCTCCCCTCGGACGTGCAGGACCGCTTGACCTGCGTGGCGAACCTGCTGGCGCGCCCCGAACAGCTCGACGGCGTGCGGATCCGGTGCTGCGCCGAGTTGTTGCGCACGGCGGTGGAACGTTCGGTCGCCCGTGCGTGCGGCGCCGACAACACCGATCAGCCCGTGCGGGCCCTGCTGATCAACCTTCCGTCTCATGTGGACGCTGACGTGGCACACGACGCTTCCCAGCTGTGGCACGCACTGAGCCGCGCGATCCGGCACCACGGCTACGAGCTCACCCCGACCGTCGCGGAACTGCGCGGCTGGCACGACGACACGGCTTCGGTCGTCGAGGCCCTGCAACCGACCCTGACCCTGTCCGGCAACATAGACCTCACCTGAAGGCACCGGTGAAACTGCTGCTGTTCGCGGACCTGCACCTGGACACGCGCTTCTCCAGCGCGGGTCCCGCGCGACGTCAGGCGTTGCGCGACACGCTGGGCCGCATCGTGGACCTCGCACAGGAATCGAACGCCGACGCGGTGCTCTGCGCCGGCGACCTGTACGAGCACGATCGCTGCGCCCCGTCCACTGCCTCGTTCCTGCAGTCGACGTTCGACTGCTCGCTACCGGTGTTCCTGGTGCCGGGCAACGACGACTGGTACGGGCCGCAGTCGGTTTACCAGCAGGTGGACTGGACGCCGAACGTGCACGTGTTCTCCTCGGAGTCGTTGACGCCCGTGGAACTCGTCGACGGCGTCACGCTGTGGGGCGCCGCGCACGTGGGGCCCGGCCCGGCGCGGGACTTCCTGGACGGCTTCGCGGTGAACCGCGGCGGGGTCAATCTGGCCCTGTGCCACGGTTCCGCGCCGGAGGACGTCGCGATCACCGGGCTGGACCACGCGTTCCTGGGGCACGTGCACACGCCGGAGCACGCCGTTCGCTACACCTTCCCCGGCAACCCCGATCCGCTGACCGCGGACGAGACCGGCGAGCGCGGGGCGGTGCTGTGCACGGTGCACGACGACGGCACGGTGACCCGCGAGGTGTTCGACGTGTCGGCGTCGCGGTCGCTCGGGCTGCTGGCCGAGCGCTCGGAGACGTTCCCCTTGCTGGACTTCGATTCCGTCGCCGCGGAACGGACCGTGCGCGGCCAGTTCGTGCGGGACGTGCTGGCGGATCCGTCCCTGGACACGACGTTGCGCGGCCGCGTGCTGACCACCGGCCTGCGGGCGCTGGAGGAACGATGAAGATCGAGTCGGTGACCGCGCACGCCTTCGGGCCGTTGCACGACCGGACGTTGCCCCTGGCGCCCGGGCTGACCGTGGTGTCGGGCGTGAACGAGTCCGCGAAGTCGACCTGGCACGCCGCGATCCGTGTCGCTCTGTGCGGTGAACCGTCGTCGCGGCACCGCCCGTGGCACGGTGAGTCGTGGCGGGTGGCGGCGATGGTGTCGATGGAGTCCGGCGAAGTCGTCGCGGTGGACCGCGATCTGAACGACGACTCGTCTCCGGACGTCGCCCGCCGGCTCGGTTTGGACCGCACGTCGTTCGCCGCCACCGCATGCGTCGACCAGGCACAGCTGCTGACCGTGCTGGACGCGGCGGACGGCCTGCAGGATCACCTGCGGCGTGCGGCGGCCACGGCGGGCACCGACGGCACGGTGGAGCAGGCGTTGCTGCGACTGAGCGCGCCGGTCGACGAGTTGCGGGAGGCCCGGAACCGCTTGCGCGAGGCCGAAACCGATCTGAGCCTGGCCCGCCGCGAGCACACCCGTTACCTCGAACTGAGTGCTCACGCCCGAGCAGCCGCAGCCGCACGCGCGCGCCTGGACGTTCAAGAACATGCGGTCGTGATCGACACACTGTCGGCTCGAGTGGCACGGCTGAGTGAGCTGCAGGAGCGTTTCGGCGACTCACCGCCGTCCGGCCTCGCCGCGCAGGAGGAGCTGACCCACGTGGTCAACCGTGCGCTGGCCGCGTGGCGTGCGGCCCCAACCCCGCGTGTGCTGACCGGCCCGTCGGCGTCCACTCTCGAAGACGAGCTGGAAGCCCTTCCGCAGTTTCCCGTTGGTGAGACCGCGGTCGACGATGAACTCCGTGTCGTGGCATCGGCCTATGAGACCGCTTCTGCCGTGGCAGCCGCGCACAACGAACGCCGTCCTTCACCGCCGACCACTGCCGAACCGTCGGTGCTGCGCGGCCTGGCCACCCGTCTGGACCCGGCCGCCGGCGGCCGTCTGACCACCGCGTCGATCGAGGTGGACACCGCCAGGGCCTTCCAGGACGAGGCCGCCGCCAACGCGGCCCGCGCCCAGGTGGAAGCCGACGTGGCGGCGGCGCGCGTGCGGGAGATCGCGATGCCGAACCCGTTCCTGCGCAACGCGTTGCTGGCCCTGAGCTGCCTGACCACGCTGGTCGGCCTGCTGCTGTTCCTGACCGGCCAGGAACTCGCCGCGGTGGGCGTCCTGGTGGCAGCACTGGTGGCCGGCGTCGGCGGCGCCCTCGCCCGCGGCAACGGCCCTCAACGCGACGCGGCCGTGGCGTTCGCCGCCGAACGCGCCGGCATGGCAACCGATGCGCGGGGCGTGCTGTTCATCGCGGACCGCAAGCTGGCCGAGGCAGAGGGCCAGCGCGCGGTGGCGTCGGAAGCCGTGCGCGTGCACGACGAAGCCGTCGCGTCGTGTGCGTCCCTGGGCGTGCCCCCGGACCGCGAAACGTTGTGGCGCCTGGCGAACCGCGCCGCCTGGGAAGCCGTGCAGGCGGACCTGGACTGCGAGGTCGCGCGCACCGAGAAGGTGGTCCGCGTGGAACTGGCGGCCCGCGGCAAGATCGACGCCGCCATGTCCGTGCCGGACCTGCTGATCGACTACGAGACCGACTGCAAGGTCCGCGGCCGCCAGGCGTTGATGGCCGCCCAGCGCCCGCTGCTGGCCCAGGCGCTGGACGACCGCCGCCTGGCGGAGGCGACCGTCGCCGAAGCCACCGTCGCCCACACCCGCGCGCTGGCCCTGCTGCGCAACGCCGTGACCGCGATCGGCGGCAGCGGCGAACGCCCGGAAGACCTGCTCCGCGCGATCGCCGAGTGGCAACGCGGCTGGGACCGCCTGCTGCGCGAGGCCGAGGAAGAACGCAACGCCTGGGCCGAACTCCAGTCCCTGCTGGCCGCCGGCACGCTCAACGATCTGGAGACAACCCTCTCCGCGGCCCAGAACCACCACGCCGCGCTGATCGAAACCTCCCTCCGCTACGCGGCCTGCGATCCCGTCGACCCGTCGCTGGCCGCGCAGAGCGACACCCTGGCCGCCACCGTCACCGAGATGGTCCGCGGCCTGCCCAGCGTCCCGGACGCGGAAGAAGGCGTGCAGGCCGCCGCGCGGGTGCTGGCCGAGGTGACCGCCGAGGTGCAGGCCATCGACCTCGCCTCCCGCTACCTGACCGCCGCCCGCGAGAAGGTGCACAGCACCATCGCACCGGCTCTGGAAGACACCCTCCGCACCTGGCTGCCTCTCGTGACCGACGGCCGTTATGTCGACGCAGCAGTAGACCCCGCCTCTCTGACCGTGCGCGTGTGCGCTGCTTCTGAGACGTGGCACCAGGCCTCGCGTTTGTCGTTGGGCACGGCCGAGCAGATCTATCTGCTGCTGCGCGTCGCCCTCGCCCAGCACTTGGCTACCGAGCCGTGCCCGTTGCTGTTGGACGACGTCACCGTGCAGGCCGACGACGCCCGCACCCGCGCGGTGCTGGACCTGCTGCTGCGGCTGTCGGAGGACCGGCAGATCGTGCTGTTCGCGCAGGAGAGCGCGGTGGTGGAGTGGGCGCAGGAACGACTGGGAGACCGCGACGTGCTGCACCAGCTCACGCCCGTGGCGGCCTGACCTGCCGTGAGGCTATGAGCACGGCGATCCGGTCGGCGACTTCGTCCGGGTCGTCGTGCTCCCACACGCGAACGACGAGCCAGCCGGCCGCCGTGAGTTGGGCGTTGGTGTCGAGGTCTCGAACGACCACACCGTGCAACTTGACCTGCCACCACTCGCGGTTGGCCTTCGGCAGCTGGCCGTGCTCGGGACACGAGTGCCAGAAGCAACCGTCGACGAACAACGCGATCCGCGCTCCGCGCAGCAGCACGTCGACACGTCGCCGTCGGTTGGTCCCAGGCGGTGCGACGTCCACGAGATAGCGCAGCCCACGGCGGTGCAGCGCTCGCCGCACCGCCATCTCGGGCGCGGTGCCGGTCCGGCGGGTCCTGCGCATCACCCGCGACGTCGCCTCGGAGGAGGCGGCCGGGGCGGGTCCTGCATCGACGTAGCGGTACACGACCTGCGGTTTCCCGGAATTGTCAGACCCCGTCGCTACCGTCGATCCCATGACCAACGCCGCCTTCCGCAAGCTGACCCCGACGCCCGCCGAGCGGCTCGCCGAGCTGGGGCTGCGCCTCGCGGTCCTGGACCGCGCGATCGCCGCCGGTATCGACGCACGCGCCGCCTCGCCGCCGTTCGGACCGACGAACGCGCCGGGGCTGCTCGACTGGATTCATCGGGTGGGCACGCTGCGCCAGTTGCTGGCCGTGGAGGGGTGGCAACGCCTCGACCACTGGAACGCCGGTCTGGTGCGGCACCCGTCGCGGCCGATTCTGCTGGGCACGCTGCAGGGCAACCGGGGAACGGGGTCGACGGACGCGCCGTTGCGCAGCGACTACGCGAAGGGGCCCGCCATCTCGGCGATGATGCGGGGCAACGACCACGACCAGTTCGCGCTGTTCGAGAACGCGCGCAGCGAGGGGCTGAAGTTGTGGTTCCTCGTCACGTATCCGCTGCAGCTGGCGGATCGGCTCGTGGTGCTGCGCGAGGTGTCGCAGCCGGAGCCGACGCCGCAGAACCAGATCATCGAGCGGTGGGCGCATCGGATCGTGTTGCCGCCGATGGAGTTCCCGCAGCTCAAGGCGCCCAATGTGGACGGTCCGGAGGAGGTGGACTTCCCGATCGCGTTGAAGCGGTGAGCATCCGGCAGCCCGGGGAAAGGGCGATTCGGGCGGAAGCACCGAACAGGATCAGGCGGCGCCGCAAGTTCGCGGGCGGCTCGAGAGCAACCTGACCGGTCCAACCGGACCCGCGTGGCAGCGCGGCGCGGCAACAGCGACAATGACCGGATCATGCTCACCCCGTCGCGACTCACGCTCGCCCGCACCCGGCGCGGACTCACCGCGGCCGAGCTCGCGCGCAAGTCCGGGGTGTCGGCGCGGGCCATCGGCGAGTACGAGCGCGGGCAGCGCAGGCCCAAGGCAGCCACCGTCGAGTCGCTGGCCGGGGCGCTCGCGTTTCCGGAGGCGTTCCTGACCGCGCCGGAACCGCCACGGCCGCAGAACGGGCCGGACGACGTGCAGGCGACCGCGGCGGCCCAGCTGGCCATCGAGTTCAACGGGTGGCTGGAGCGTCTGTTCGTGCTCCCCCAGCCGAACCTGCCACCTCCCCGGACGTCGCCGAGCAGCACGCGCGCTGCCTGGCGCCTCGACGACGGGCCGGCGCCGAACATGGTGCAGCTGCTCGAATCGCGCGGGGTGCGGGTGTTCTCGCTGCCCGTCGACTGCGCCGCGCAGGAGGCGTTCTCCTGCTGGCACAACGGAACGCCGTTCGTGTTCCTGAACCCGACGGCGACGCCGGAGCAGGCGAGGTTCGACGCCACCCGGCAACTCGCCGTCCTCCTCGGCCACGACGAACCCGCGGAGTTCGCCGCCGAGTTCCTCATGCCCGAAACGCAGTTCTACGGCACGAACTACCGCCGCTGGCTGGCTCGCCGGGAAACCTCGAAGCTGCTCACCAAGGTCTTCAGGGTGCTCCGCGAGAACGGCACGACGCCGCTGCACGTCGCCAAAGAACTGAACCTCGGCTTGGAAGAGCTCAACGGCCTCGTGTTCGGGCTCGTGCTGACCGCACTGCCCGGTGGCGGCGAACCAGGTCCCCGAGGCCGTGCGCGCCTCACTCTGGTGCACTGACCAATCGCGATGGATCAGGTTGCGTATCCATTCAGTCACTGAATGAAGCGAAGAACTCGGTTGTACTAGACCAAACGAGCGATTTGTGAAACGCATCGTCCGGCATCCCCGACACTGAGAGTGACGGGAAGCCGAGTCGTGAGGATGCCCCATGACGATGCAGCAACGTACAGAGCCCTCGCCTGCCGCAGTCCTGATCTCCGTTGCCGTGCTCGCGCTGGTTCTGACCGTTGCTTTCGGCCCGCTGGGCTTCGTCATCGGGCTCGCGTTGTTCGCCCTGATGTTCATCGGCAGCAAGAACAGAGCGGCGCCCGACCAGGTCGCGCCCATGCGCACCCGCTCCCGCATCCGCCGGCTGTCCACGGCCGGCCGGGTCGCGATCGTCGGTGAGTCGCACTACCAGGACGCCATCGCCGAGGTGGCGAGGCACTCGACGGCGCTGCCTCTCGACGAGGCGATCCCCGCGACCGCCGTGCTGATCCCGGAACAGGCCAACCGTTACGACCAGCAGTCGGTGCGGGTCGACCTGTTGCGCGGCGACGGATCCGCCATCACCGCCGGCTACCTGCGCGGCGACCAGGCCGCCGACTACCAGCCGCTGCTGCTCGAACTGGCCGAACGCGGCGAGGTCGGTTCGTGTCCCGCCCGCATCATGGGTGGTGGCCAGCGCTACTACGGCGTGCACCTGCACCTCGGCGTTCCACGGCTGCTGCTGCTCGACCACGAAGTCCTCGGCATCGCACCGACCTTGCCCGCGGAACGCCAGGTCAACGTCATGGGCGAGGAAGCCCATCAGTACGTGTTGCATCGGGTGGTCAACGGCCGCACGCCCGTCCACGTCATCGCCGAGCTCCGTGACTGCCGCATCGCCCATGGCAGTCACACCGGCGAACACACGCTCGAGGTGCTCCTCGAAGGCGAATGCATCGGCCAGCTCAGTTACGCGATGGGCCTGCGCTACTGCGACATCGCGCAAGAGTGGCGCGCCCGCACGGGGCGCGCGCTCTGCGAAGCGGTGATCACCAACGAGGGCACGCGTGGCCTTCAGACGAAGCTGCTGCTGCCCAAGTAGTCGGCGAACGTTCGCGGCTCACGGCCGAGAACTCGTTGCACGCCATCGGACAGATGGGCCTCTTCTCCCGTGCGGATGCGCACGAGCAGCATCGTGACGAGATCGGCGATCTCGTCCGGGTAGCCGAAACCGCGCAACGAAGCGGCGAACTCGTTCGGGGCAACGTCGGTGTACAGCACGGGGTTTCCGGTCACCGCGACGATCCGCGCGAGCATCTCGGCGAACGACAACGACTCGGGTCCGCTCAGCTCGTAGGTCTGCCCCGCGTGGCCGGCCTGGGTCAGCGCGACGACGGCGACCTCGGCGATGTCCACCACATCAATGAACGGGTGGATGCCCTGGCCTGCGGGAACCGCGAGCTCGCCGTGCTGCACGGGCGCCGCGAACAGGTCCTCGTCGAAGTTCTGCATGAACCACGTCGGACGCAGGATCGTCCACTCGACGCCGGAGTCCTTGATCGCGGCCTCGAAGGGATCGTCGTCGGGAGCGCCGCGCATGGACAGCAGCACGAACCGGGTCACCCCGGACTTCACCGCCACCGGCACGAACTCGGCGAGGACCGCGGGGTTGTCCGGCGGCACGACGTAGGCCGCGGTGGTGCCGGCGAGGGCGGGTTCCCAGGTTTCTGGGGTCGCCCAGTCGAACTTCGTCGCCGACGAGCGTGAGGCAGGCCGGGCCGCGGGACCGAGGAGTGAGGTGACGCGACGACCGGTCTTGCCGGTGGCGCCGAGCACGAGGATGGACGACTGGTTGATTCCGCTCAATGTTGACATGACTAGAGCCAATCAACATTGACGCGGACGATCCATGCTTGAGCAGCCGCCATCCTTGCTCGTTCGTCCACCCATGTCTTTCGGCAAACGTGGTAGTTAGTGGGTCATGAGTGAGCGTGATCTCGTGGACCTGAGGGACGCGTTGCGGGCCTTCGCCGCCGCCCGTGACTGGGACAGCTACCACACCCCCAAGAACCTGGTGATGGCGTTGTCCGCGGAGGTCGGCGAGCTCACCGACCTCTTCCAGTGGCTGACGCCCGAAGAGGCAGCCAACGCGATGAAAGACCCAGACCTCGCCTGGAACGTGCGGGACGAGCTGGCGGACGTGATGCACTACCTCACCAGGCTGGCGGACAAGCTCGGTGTCGACCTCGTCGAGGCCGCGTTCGCCAAGATCGAACGCAACGAGCGGCGGTTCCCGACCGGGAGCCTGACGCCCGTCCCAGTCGAGGCGGAGAAGCACCGTTCCCCATGAGGCATCAGTTCGACTTCACCACGGAGAACGGCACTCCCGTGTTCAGCGTCGACAAGAAGACCTGGGTTCGCGACCACTACCTGGTCCCGATCCAGGATCCTGGCGTCGACCGCCGGCTCGTGATCGCGCAGGCCGTCGCGTTCGACGCGCTGCCGTCCCGCTAGAGGTACGTCAGCAGGAGGAGGATCAGGCACACCAGCAGCACGACGCCGAGCACTGCAGGCAGGAATGACTGCGAGGACGGCGCGGGCTCGCGGGCGTGCCTGCCCCGCCTCCTGCGCGCTCGCCACCGCAAAGGTGCCTCCCCTGCCCACTGATCGTTCATGACGATCACGGTAGGGACGAACAACCCGAGCCGGACTCGCATCACCCGCTCGCCTGCGCCCATCACCCGGTCGGCCGCTCAAGCACGAAAAGACCCTGCGGGGAGCGCATGAAGCGCTCAACCCGCAGGGCCAAATTAAGTTCGGCGGCGACCTACTCTCCCACACCGTAACCAGTGCAGTACCATCGGCGCAGAAGGGCTTAACTACCGGGTTCGGAATGGGACCGGGTGTTTCCCCAACGCTATAACCACCGAAACACTATGAAATTACAACCTAGAACCCCGATCCAGCAGGGGGTTCGACCGGTTCTGGTTGTTCTTCCAGAACCG
>NZ_MUYM01000149.1 GCF_002150765.1 Lentzea kentuckyensis | reverse complement strand
TCGCGGTGCGCACCGCGACCGAGGGTCTGGCGGTCGGGATCAAGCTCGGCGCACTCAACGGGCAGTCGTCGAGCCATCACGTGCTGGGCAGTACCTACCGGCTGCAGGGCAGGCACTCCGAAGCGCTGGCCGAGCTGCAGCTCGCGTTGTCGTTCGCGCTGAAGGCCGCGAACAAGCGGACTCGTGGAGAAGCCCTCGTCTCGTTGGCCGAACTGCACATCGACCTGGAACAGCCCGAGCTCGCGATCGAGTTCGCCACGCAAGCGCGGGACCTGAGCCGTACGAGCGGTCATCGCCTGATCGAAGCGGAAAGCCTCCGGGTGCTCGCGGAGGCTTTCCTGGCCCAGGGACGGCCGGTCGAAGCTGCCGCGTTCGCGGATCGGGCTCATGACCTGCACCTGTTGTCCGGATACCGGCTCGGCCTCGACCGGGTGCGGAGCGTGCGTGACCGGCTGGCCGTGCCGTCGACGACCTGAACATGCTGGACCCGATGCGGTTCCGGGTGATGTTCTGGGCCGGTGACCGTTGAGGACGTGCTCGAGATCCTGGCCGCGCTGGAAGAAAACGACGTCTGGATCGGCGGCGGTTGGGGCGTGGACGCGTTGGCCGGGCGGCAGACTCGCCCGCACGACGACCTCGACCTCATGCACCGCAAGGACCAGGAACCCGCCGTGCTCGACGCCCTGGCCGCGCTGGGGTTCGCCGAGACGCTGTCGTGGCGGCCGGTGCGGTTCGTGCTCACGGATCCCGCCGGTCGCGAGATCGACCTGCACCCGCTGCGCTTCTCCGCCGACGGCAGCGCTGAGCAGTCCTCGCTGATGGCCGAACCGTTTCGATACCCGGCGGAGTGCTTCGTCACCGGGACGATCGGCGGCACCGCCGTGCCATGCCTGTCCGTGGCGCAGCAGCTCTAGTAGACCGTCGCGCCTAACCTTTGGGGTAGAGGTGGCGGAGTTTGACGCGTGCGTCGTCGGTGGTGAACTGCCAGCCGACTCCGCGCTGGTTGGTGTTGGTGGTGTGTTGCCAGGCGGCGAGTTCGGTGTTGAAGGTGTCGAGGTCGCTGATGCGGCGGTCGAGACATTGCCGCGACAGCGCGGACAGCTCGATCTCGGCGATGTTGAGCCAGGATCCCTGTTTGGGGGTGTGGTGGATCTCCAGGCGCTGGGGCAGGGCGAAGGCCTCGCCTGGGGCGAAGGCGTCGTAGAGCGAGGCGATGCCGTGGGTGTTGAGGTTGTCCATGACCAGCACCACGGTCTCGGCGTCGGGATAGTCCACGGTCAGCAGTTGCTTGACCTGCCCGGCCCAGTCGATTTTGGTGCGCTGGGCCAGGGCATGCACCCGGCGCCACCCGCGCAAGGGCTCGGTCCACACGAAGATCGAGCAGGTGCCGCACCGGACGTATTCACTGTCCTCACACCGATCCTTGCCCGGCCGGGCCGGCAGCGGGTCGCGGACCTGGCCGAGCAGCCGGAAGGGTTTCTCGCCCATGCACACGACAGGGCGGGCGTCGATCCGGCCGCGCTGGTCGAGGTGATCAACGAGGCTCAGGCGAGTCGGGCGGTTGCTCAGGCCGAACTCGTGGACGTTCCGACCGCGCGTGGGTTCGAGGGTGCCGAGATCCACGCCATGATCGACGCGCTCGGGGACGTGGGCGCCAAGCTGACAGGAGTCGAGCCGGAGACCCTGGGTCTGCAGCACCGTTATGTGACATCTTGACCTGCCCTGCAGGATGGGTTCCAGAATTGGTGGCTAACTGGCGGCCTGTTCGAGAGGCTGTGCACTGTGCCCCGTGCGTACCCCGCCGAGTTCCGAGCGCGTGCCGTCGCGCTTGTCCGGGCCGGTAGAGAGCAGAAGCAGACTGCTGCCGACCTGGGTATTCATCCGGTGACGTTGTCGAAGTGGGTCAAGCAGGACCGGATCGATCGGGGCGAGATTCCCGGCACCCCGAGCAGCGAGTCCGTCGAACCGCGTGCCGCTCGACAACGGATTCGGGAGCTGGAGACCGAGTTGTTGATCGTGCGTCAGGCAGCGACGTTCCTGGGGACGGAGCGTCCCCGCCCAAAGGTTCTACCCGGTGATCGACAGGCTCACCGACGCCGGGATTCCGGTCGACCGTTCCTGTCGCGTCCTCGGGGTCGCCCGCCAGAACTACTACAAGGCCAAACGAACACCGACCACGCCGACGGAGCTGCGACGCCGCTGGCTGACCGGCGTGATCCGGGAGGTGCATGTCGCCTCTCGTGGTACCTACGGCCATCGACGGGTGCACGCCGAACTCACTCTCGGCATGGGCATCACCGTATGCGAGCGAACCGTATGGCTACTGATGAACCAGGCCGGCCTCCACGGACTCCCGGGCCAGCACGAGTCAAACAGCTCCGCGGCGTCGCCACCGCCGGCGACCTGGTGAACCGCAAGTTCCATCGACTGAAACCGAACGAACTGTGGGTCACCGACATCACCCAGCACAGAACAAGGGAAGGATGGCTCTACTGCGCCGCAGTCCTCGATGCGTTCAGCCGTCGCATCGTGGGCTGGTCGATCGACTCCACACAGGACTCAACCCTGGTCGTCAACGCACTCGACATGGCCATCGCAACCGGCGCCCCGAGCCCGGCGGCATCGTCCACGCCGATCACGGAACCCAGTTCACCTCCTGGGTCTTCGGCGACAAGATCCGCTCAGCCAGCCTCCTGCCATCCTTCGGAACCGTAGGCGACGGCCTCGACCACGCGATGATGGAGTCCTTCTGGTCATCGATGCAGATCGCGAGCTACGGAGCTCGCGTGGGAGCTGTCCGGCGATCGCTTCGAGCATCAGGCGCAGCGCGACTTCAGGATCCACGCACACATCAGCGCCTCGCGCAGGGACAGATAGTCGTATGCCATCAGAGTGAGTATGAGGTCGGTAGCGACCACCAGCCAGCGTGGCGACATCGACCGGCTCACCAGACGTGCCGCGACCGCGTGCGGAATCGTCCGGTGGTGTTCGGCGACGCGACTGCGGACGAGCTCGGTGGCATCCCGGTGGTTCAAGTCGCCCAGCGGCGGCTCGGCGGTTCGGTCATCCGGTCCGCGTTCTGAACTGCATTGGGCTCGCGCGCGGACCAATCGCGGGCACGGTCGAAGGGTTCGATCTCTGTCGGCTAATGCTGTCATCAGCATCACTCTTCGTGAATATGTTTCCGTGGGGCCTGGCCATCGTAAGTATTTGGCTCATCTGTGGGTTCTCTGTCTCGGCACCATTTACGGCCATTGGCATCCGTCCAACGTACCCGCCAGGCCGTAACGCGAACATCTTCTGATGGAGCTGATACCGCCAAACGTGTCTTGGTGTCAGGTTTGAGGATTTTTTCGTTGTTCCACAAGGGTGTTTCTTGGTTTAATTTCATGTCGTCTACCCATATCTCTGCCCTTAGGTCAAGGATTGGGTTACTGCTTTCATTTGTAATCTCAAAGGATGACCCGGCCGCCGGGCCTGTGGGCCACGTGTCTGCGCGATCCTGCTTGCCGATCGTGATTCGTGGACCTAGCCTTCTATCGCCAGAGAACCCGAGAAACATAAACTCAATGAGGATTAATCTGGCCTGCGCTTTGCCTGCTTCTTCAGCCTCGCGGCTTGCTTGACGCTTATCGCTTTGGCGTTGTACAAGGTTTATAACGGCGACGGCCAATGCAATTACTACCGCGCATGCCGTTGCGATAGTGCTGCCGATTTGCCAACCGTTTACCTGTTGCGCAATCAACATAGCGTTTCTCCATATTCGAGTGATGTGAGGGCCTTGATCGGTCGCGCCTGCCGTAGAGTTCTCCTGCTGTCAGAGCTTGATAGATGTTTGTCGCCGAACGGCGACTTGATGTTTCACTTTTGAGTCCCAAGTTGCAATCGCGGAGCGCGCCGCGGGAGACAGCCATGATCGAGTTCGGCCAGAGCTAGTTGTGGTGGCCGAGGTCTGGACTCCAAGCTGATCGCTACGGCATCGGTGGTTCTGTTCACTGGCCTGGGCGCCACGACGACACTACGTCATTCGGGTGAAGGCTGTAACCGCCGAATGCAGTCATGCGAGTAGGAGGTACCAGTCGCAGCAGGGAGGACGCCATGTCCGTGCTCGATTCCCTCAGAAGCCTCCTCGGCGGAGGCGGCAAGAAGACGCTGCCGCTCGTCCTGGCCGAAGGCGAGGTCGAAATAACTCGTACCGTGGCGTCGTTCCGGCCTGGTGGTCTCACGTCGGTCGGCGGTGACCTGGTGCTCACCAACAAACGACTCGTGTTCACGCCGTTGGACGTCACTGGTGTCGTAGGCGTGCTCACCTGGGCGCTGGGCAAGGTCGGTGCGCCGGATGTCCTGTCCGGACTGCCGGAGAAGATCGGCGACCGGATCAGGCTGGAGGATCTCGGGGCTCCGCCCGGCGTCGCTGCCGGCGGGCCACCGAGGCCGTTGATGCCGCCGACCATCCTCATCACCGGAACCAATGGCGCGGTCAGCGAGATTGGTGTCCTCGCACATCGCCACAGCTACAACGGCTCCAGCGCCAACGCGGTGGAGCGAGATCGCATGCTCGCTGCCATTCGGGCAGCGATGAGGCTGTGAGTGAGATGACTTCTCGGCTGAGAACGTCAATCGCACTGGGCGCATCACTTGTGCTCGTGCTCGTAACCGCGGCCAAATGCCCGCCGCCGTCGTGGTTGAGCAACGCGGACAACGTCATCCAGAGCGCACCCGCCGCTGACGACATCCTGCACGGCTCCTTCAATTCCGGAAGCCTTCGCGCTGATGCGGAGGAACTGCTCCGCAACGCGCCCAAGTCCAGCGGCGCTGAACAGGCGGCGATCGACGCAAGAGCGGCGTCGATGGCCAAGCTCCGGAATGGGCTGGGCGAGATCGAACGGATCAACCAATGGGCGGTCGAAGACCGGCGAACGGTCACGAGGCAGGCTCAGGTGGCGGCGAACTCCGTTCCGGCCACCCCCACCCTGCGGCAGAAACTGACCGAGGTCGCGGAGCAGATTCTCAGAGACGTGACCTGCGACGTCGTCTTCTCGGCGATGATCGAGGCCGAGAAGGCGGCGGCCGGTGATCCGACGGCAGAGTTCCCGGACGCGGGCAAGCCCGCCGTCGAGGCGATCCGCGACTTCGCGATCCGTGCGGTCTCAGCGAAGTTCGATTCCAGGGTGCTCACGTTCGCTCAGTGGACGCTGTATGCGAACAGCGTCTACGTCAAGGTGATCGCCAAGGGCGACCGGAACGAGGACAAGATCGTCAACAACGGTGAGAAGGTCGAACTGCCGAATTGGGTCGGGACCAGGGCGTTCGTCTACTACGCCAAGTTCTGCCTGGCGCCGCCGAAGTGATCGGGTTTTCGGCATTGGCATTTCGCATTGCCGGGGTGGTCGACGGCTTGGACCTTGACCAGCAGGTCGTCACGGATGAACGACGGCTTGCTCACGGCGGCGGCGAAGCGCGCCAGTTCGGCGAGGCCGGCGTCGGTGACCATGAACAGAGCCGCTTGCAGACCTTCCTCAACGAACGAGCGCAACGTGTGCACATGCTCATCACGTCCGGTGAACTCAGCGATGTCGTGAAGGAGCTGCTGTGGAGGAGGTTCGGCGTCACGTCCGTAGAAGTGCACACTTCCAACTGATGCCGCCTGCACGACGTTGCCAGCCACATCACCGTATATGCGGTTGAACGTTCGTTGTGATGCACCGTCGTCTGGCATTGCCCAATTATCGCCACGCTTGACGGCGTACTGGCCGCATCTGGCCACACGTACCCGAACAGCCGCCGCTACAGCAACGACGTCAGGCTGACGTGCTGGGCGGCCACGTGCATGCTCGGCGCGGCGTAGGCCCTTCGCCGAGGCTCACGAACCGAGGGAAGTGCTTGCGCATGACGAACCACTGCACAGTTCCCTGCGATAGAAGTACGCGTGGTCGGCATCCGAATCTGGTGCATGGACGTGGGTCGGCGGGTCCAGGGATTGGCGCCGAATCCCGATCGGCATCGCGGTGCTGCGGTGGCAACAGTGCGCGCTGCACTCGGCCGCAGAGTGCGGCGACTGAACCGGTTGCGTGGCCGCTGGTTCAGCGCCGGTTCTCCGGCGGGCTCGTCACGGGTTCTGCCGGTCTGCGCGGGTAGCGGTACGTCAACAGCGCGGTTTCCACGCCGATCGTCAGGTAGACGACGCCGGCGGCCGGCCAGCCGTCGAGCGCGGCCCATCCCCACACGCACGTGATGAAGAGTGCGGCGAATGCTGCGGCGAACCCGGTCAGCAGCGCCGCGGCGAACCGCAGGCGGGCGACCACGACGCCCAGGAGCGAGAACCACACCGCGAGAGCGCCGAGTACGCCGATCAGGGTGACCCGGAGCCAGGTCGGCTCGGTGAAGACAACCGGCAGGTCCTCGAACCAGGTCCGCCGCGGCCACACGAACAGCGCGACCGCCAGCAGCCCCGCGATGATCACGAGCGGTATCCGGGTTTTGGGGTAGTGGACAGAGAGGAACACGCCGGCGACGACCGCTCCGACGGCGACGAGCACGTGGCCGGGCGAGCCGATCCACCGCCCGGTGGCCGCGGTGACGGCGCCCCACGCGAACGCCGCCGAGAGGACACTCAGCGCAGGCGCCAGGAAACCGATCAGAAGTGGCGGCACGATCAGAGGTTTGGCGAGTCCGAGCAGAACCTTGATGGCCCACGCCTTGAATCCTTCTCCGGACGGCAACAGGGATCGCCAGGCCACCAGCCCGAGCCGCAGGCCCGCCTGGCGCAGCGGACGCTTGCGGAGCAGTTCGCGCACGGTCTCCTCGCCGACCTCGCCCAGGATCGTCGTGCGGGCGGGCAGTGTGGCGACCGACCGCGGGGTCTTCTCGAGCAGGTCGGGGTCCGGCGGCCCGTCGGCGGTGCCGAGGGCCTCCAGCAACGGGAGCTCCTGGCGCAGGATGTTCCAGTGCAGCCAGGTGGTGAGGAGTTTGCGGACGTTGTCGTTGGTCGGCTCGAACTCGTCCCAGCTGCCGTTGAGGCCGCGCACCCGTCCGTCCTGTTCGAGCTCCTTGTGCAGGCCCTGCAACCACTTGAGCGTCGCCGGGTCGGGCACTCCGAGGCGGTCGGAGCGGGCCACCACGTCGACGAGTGAGCTGGCGGCGTCGAGCCGTCCCCACGTCCAGTCGTTGAGCCGCCAACGGGAGGACAGGAAGCTCGCGAAGTTCAGCAGCTGGTTGCCGCTCAGTTTGAGATTCACCCGATCCGTCTCGTCGGCCGGCTCGCGGGTGACGAGGAGGCGCTCGACCGGGCTCTGCGCCGCGGCGGAGATGGCGTACATCTGGATCCGCGTCGGTTCGGCCAGCGGGTCCGGGCGCAGTGGTCCGAGGAGGATCTCGGCGATCCTGAGCACTTTGTGCATCTTGGCCTCGTCGTCCGACGCTTCCCGCAGCGCGGTGAACCCGGTGACGTCGGCGAGATCGCCCAACTCCTTGCCGAACTTGCGGCAGAGCGTGTTCACGCGGGCCCAGATCGGGGCGAGACACGGAACCGGCCGCTGGTCGGGAACCGTGCCCTCGACAGCCGCCTTCGCGACGCCGGCGAGTACCTCTGCCCACGTGCGGGTCTCGTCGGTGAACCCGTCTCCGACGAGCCGGCACAGCAGCTGGTTGGCCTCGCTCACCCAGGTCGCCACGTCGTCCGCGGTGTCGCGCAGCATCAGCCGGTCACGGGCCGCGAGCAGGACTTCGCACGCGAACCTGGTCTCGTAGAGGCTGTCCCTGGTCTCCCGCACCACGCGGTGCAGCTCAGCGGGAACGGCGCCGGTGTTCTCGACGGCCTGCACCCAGTCGAGTGCGAGCGCGACAGCCCTGGCCGCGGCGAGGGGAGAGCTGAACGTGTCCGGCACCGTCTCAAGTGGAGAGTCGGCCACCAGCTCCGGTATGGCTGGGCCGCGAAGTCTCTTGAGGATGAGGAACTGCTGCTTGGGGTCGCGGAACGCACGGCAGTCGGGGATCGGCAGCGGATCGGGCCCCAGCAGGGCGATCGGGTCCTCGATCAGCCGGGCCAACCGGTCGGCTTCGGTGCAGGCGACTGCTTTCTCATAGCCCTGGAGGAGCGGGCAGGGGTCGGGGAGCGCGGCGAAGGACGGGTTGCCGGGCAGGCCACCCGCTGCACCGCTGAGGCGTTGTGCCGTGGTCCAGGCATCGCTCAGCTCGGCGGCGTCGTCGAGCAGTGACTCGCTGTTGGCCTTGGCCGAGAGGAACGACTTGAGCGTGAGCAGCAACCGGGACAGCGAACTGTTCCGCGCGGCTCCTGCGGGTGTCTTGACGTTGCTCGGCGGCACCGGCTGCAGGTACAGCAGCCACCGGTCGACGGGCCGGTCGGCGGGCGCGCTCGCGACCGCACGAATCGCCCACGACAGCGGGATGTTGTCGAGCACTCCGCCGTCCATGACCTCGACCCGGCCGTTCTCCGCGTGGTCGGGTACGCCCGTTTCGCTGATGAGACCGAAGAGGTTGTTGTGCTCGTCCACGGCTGAGGGCTTGGTGACGCCGATCGCCGCCGGTTCGAACGCTCCGGGGAACGAGGAGGTCGCCCTCGCCGCGTAGGCGAGCTTGGCGCGGTGGGGCTTGGAGTTCGCCGGAAGGTCGGTGAAGATCGCGTGCACGTTGTCGTCGTCGGTGCGGTAATGGCGGAACGTCATGTGTGCGTGCGAGCTGAACGCCAGCAGCGGTTCACCCGCCGAGGTGCGGAGGTACTGCTCGCGTGGGCGAAGCCGCGTCGCCGTGAGAATCAGCCGGACCAGGCGGGGCGCGTTGTGCCCTGGCGGCGGCGTGGCTGGCACGAGCTTGTCGAGCTGCCCGGCGAGCCTCCCGTAGAACCCGGTGTCGCCTTCGAGCAACGACGGCGCGGGATCTCCACCCTGCGGATCACGGGTTAGTGACGCGAGATCGCCCAGCTGCAGCCAGATGTCGCGGATCTGGCTGTCGAACGGCATTCCGTGCACGAGGTGTGCGGCGAGCAAGGCTCCGTTGAGGCCACCCGCGCTCGTGCCGGCGATCACGTCCACCGTCACCTCGTCGTACCCGGCGAGTTGCAGGATGCGCTGGTAAACCCGGCGCTGGGCGACGTCGCGCGCGTCGTCGACAACGGTTTTGTTCGTCGCCGAGCGCAGCGCGGCGATCTCGCGGCAGGCTCCGCCCATCCACACCGCCAGGCTCACCCCGCCCCGCATGCAGAGGGCCAGCCGGAGCTCCTTAGACGGAGTGTTCATGGTGATCACCGCACTTGTTCGGTCGTACCCAGATCTCGTCTGTGCACGCTCCGCAGTTACGGTGAGTCACTCGAATGTCTTAGTGGCCGCGCTTGACTTCTCGTGCCATGGGGCCGGAATCGTGGCGGAGGGGGCCGCTGGTCGGGACTAGCCTCGGCCATCCGGCCACGTCGGGACCAGGTCCGGCCTTGGACACCGGTCAGAAGATGATCTCACACCGGACAGCGACTCGAAGCGGGAGTCGCATCGGTCTGTCGGGCCAGCGCGCCGTCACCGACGTCCACTTCGGCCGAACCGGTCAGCGTGTCGTTGCCCGCGTCGCCCCGCGTCGACGTGTCTGCTGTCTCCAGCGCGTGCCCGCCGAGGTTGCGCGAGGCGGGTGCGGTGCTGTCGTGGACGAGCCGCATGGTGGACGATGAGTGGCCAGGTGGAGCACAGCGCAGGGCGTCGCTGGACGCGGCACGCAAGTGGCCCGAGCTACGCCAAGACCCTTTGTTGGCACCCGTCGACCTATGGCGGCTCAGCACGTCAGAAGGTTGAACGAATTTGACCGGTGCAGCTCAAATGCTCGCTGAAATATCGTTCAGTTGGATTTCCATGTCGTGCCCTTCTGTGGCGCTGATGACGAGATGGACGGTTCCGTCGGTGTTTTCTTGGGGAGACTGGAGAATTTTTGGTCGATTGACGTGTATTGTATAGCTGCCGAGACTCACTTCGTGGCCGGATATGCGGACGACATAGGGAGTCGGAGGTGTGATCGACAATCTAGGATTCATGCCACGTCGAGCTTCGTTGATGAAGCGTTCGGGGTTGGTCGTGTCGAATGTTACAGAGTTGGTGCGGATTTTGACGGGGTGGCCGTCGAGGAGCTTGACGGCGAGGCGGAGTTCGTGAACTTCTTCGACCGTGAGTTCGCGTGGGACAGGGAAGGGATCGCCTGCGGCGGTCTGGAGTCGTTCGAGGTCTTGGATCGCTTCCACGGTGGCTGGCGATACGCTTATCGCTGGGGGCACCTGGGCCGGCTGTGTGGTGGCAATGTCGCCGATGGAGAGCAGCATGGTGTTGGGTGGGATGGCGTGTTGGAGGAAGCGCGCGATTGGCAGCACGGCGCCGGGCAGTTGAGGTCGCGACCAGTCGGAGCTGATTTCCAGGGAGAACCGGCCTTGGTGGGGGTCCACGCGGAGGCGGGTGGAGATGACGCCGGTGAGGTCGTTGCCGTGCAGTGTCACGCCGCGGGTGCCCGCGCGGCGTGCGGTCAACCGGGCGGGCAACGCGGCGAGCTGTTGTCCGTTGGGGTGTTGGATCACCAGTCTCAGGGTCAGGTTGACGGGCTCCTGCGGGGCGGGCTCGATGGTGAGATGAGCCCGGTCGTATGAAGCGCCGAAGCCCGGCGGTGCGGTGATCACGACGTCACGCACGTGGCTGTCGGGTAGCTCGGCGCGCTCGCCATACTCCAGCGCGGTGTTCAGTCTCTCGATGAAGTCGGCGTCCGCTGGCCCGGACAGTACGGTGAACCGGATGGTCACCGGGCTGTCTTTCTCCGCGCCGCGGTAGGCCGGCCGCAGTCGGATGTCGACGACGCGGCCGTCCCGGACGGTGAAGTCGGCTCTGTAGAACGGGTTCGAGTCGTTGATCTTCGCAGCGAGTTTCTCGATCCGTGGCAGCGCTGCGGAAAGCCCGTCAACGAGCGCGTCCTGTTCTTCTCGGAGCTCGCGGATGAGCGCCACGTACTCGTCGTTGGCGCTCATGAAATGCCGGACGATGGCCGGGTGTTCGGCGAGACGTGCATCCAGCCAGTCGCCGCCTCGCCACGTCGGCTGGAAGGGATAGTCGACGGCTAGGCCGTCGAACCAGGCGCGCTCGTCGTCGGTCGGCACCATCGGCGTAACTAGCGTCCACGAGTCCGGTTGCAGGGCCGCGGCCGTTACCAGGCTCTCGACGATCTGCCTCTTGCGAGAGGCGGACTCGGACAGGCGCCGCAGAAAGTATTTGGACTGCCACACATCCAACCGATGATCGCTGCGGAGCTGGTGGTCGCGGCCCCCGTCACCGCCTGAGCCGTCGACGCGTTCCGACTCCGGATGAAGCGTGCTCAACAGCACGCTGACGATCTTCTCGAAGCGTCCGCCACTACCGACCTCAACCCAGTCGATACCGTCCCTCATCAGGCTCCTCATCGTACTGTTCGGGAGGTGAACGTACTGGGCCGCAGAGAGAAGCTAGGTGAGACCGCCGTATTGCCATCAAGTTCGGCGTGTCGTTCTCGGCTGCCCGACACTTTCAGCTGCGATACACGTGGTTGGCGAAATCGGCACGACGGTGAGGTGCGATGCGATCGTCGGCCGCGGCTCGACCGGCGGCAGGCCACCGGCCTTCGACGCCGCCCTCTACAAGGCACGCAACGTGGTTGAGCGCTGCTCCAACCGTCTCAAGCAATTCCGCGGCCTGGCCACCAGGTTCGCCAAACGAGCCGCCTACCACCGAGCCGAGATCATCCTGGCCTGCATCGTCCTGCACCTCAGGTGAAGATCCGCAGGACAGCGCCTAGAGTCTGCTGATCGGCCACCGATCGTCGCGATGGCGTCAGAGGAGCACATGAACGAGCCTTCCGCACCAGACGTTCCCGCCGAGAGCGATCGTGGGTCAAGCACGTATGCGACCGGTGGTGGAGGGGTTTCGTTCGCGCATCGGGTCGCGACGGTCTACCTGGCCGACATGCTGGTCGGAGCCCGGCGCCCGGAGGCCTCCGAGCTTCCGGTGCGCAAGGTGTCGTTCCAGACCGGCCCGGCCCATCCGGTCGACGACCTGCTCGTCGAGTGTGGGGACGAGTCGGCTGAGGTCAGGCTCGCCGTGGCTTGTCGAGCAACGCCGAACTTCGTGGAGAGCCACAAGGACACGGTGAAGCTGGTCGGGTCGTTGCTCGCCGAGGTCGCGAAGTTCGCCGAAGATACCTTGCAAGTGGTGGTCGCGGTTGCTGGTTGGAACAACCAGTGGGGGCAGCTGGCGACTTTGTGCAATGTCGCGCGAGCTCACGCTGACGCTGGGGCGTTCCAGGCGGCGATGAACGTCGATCAACGGTGGTCGGCGAAGGTGCGGGATCGGCTGACCCAGTTGAAGAAGATGGTCGCGAAGTCTGCCGGGACGGGCACCGAATCCTCGGAGACTCTCGGGCTCGCTTGGGGCCTTCTAAGGCGTTTGCATCTTCTCGGATTCGCCGTGCAGAGCCCGGACGAGGCAGACCGGACGAGGGTAGCGACTTCGCTGGACGGAGTTGCCTCGGCGGACACCGACGGGGTCGCGGTCCGGAACAGGATCGAGGTGGAGGCGACCCGGTACGACATGACCGGCGCCGTCGTGGATCTTGGCCTCCTGCGTCGAGACTTTCACCAGTTGCTGGACGCGGCCTCGACGCGGAACCTGCGCGTGTGGGCGGTGGTTGACGAGCACCGCAAGCTGGCTGTGGCCAGCGTCCGGACGACCATCGGCGAGGAGTCGTCCGGTGAGGCGGTGGCGATCGCGTTCGCAGACCGCCGCCGGCGGCTTGCCGGAGAACTTTCCATAGTGGGCACCTCCAAGGCTGCCATGGTGATCGCCGGCGAGTCCGGCGTCGGCAAGAGTGCGTTGACGCTGTCTGCCATCGCCGCGCTCGAGGAGGCCGACCCGACGGGGTTCGAGGCGCTGGTGGTGAACCTTCGTCGCCTGCCACGGACGAGCCTGGAGCTCAGCACCGCGTTCGGCAAGCCGATGGAGGAGGTGCTCACCGAGCTTTCCGCACCGCGCCGGGTATTGGTGATCGACGCCGCCGACGCGGTACTGGAACACTCCGCCGCTCTGTTCAACGACCTCGCGCGGGCGGCGGCCAACGCGGGTGTGGGTGTCGCCGCCGTCACGGCGGACTCGGCCTCCGCCTTCGTGAGCGAACAACTTCAATCGATCCTCGGAAAGCCCGCGAGCTCATTCACGATGGAGCCGCTGACTGACGAGGAGATCTCCGTCGTCTCGGACGGCCTTCCACTGCTGAGGGCGGTCTTGCGAGATCTACCGGCGAACTCGCTGTTCCGGCGGCCCGTCGTGCTGGACCTCTTGGCGCGAACCGGGGCCGCACCCGAAAGCACACTGGGAGAGTGGGACTGCCTGCAGCTAGTGTGGTCGAAGGTGGTGCGCAGAGACGGGCGTCCTGGCGTCGGCTCAGCCGAGGCGCGTCAGCAGACGCTGCTCGCCGTAGCCGCCTCTGTGATGCGACTGCCCGCGAACTGGCGGCCCGTCGGTGGCGTTGATACAGCCGCGGTCGACGCACTGCGCCGGGACCACCTGCTCGCCCCTGCGAGCCCCTACCAGGAGTATCCGGAGTTCGCGCACGATGAAGTCCGGAGGTACGCGACGGCAATTCTCCTGGTCCGCAGCCGAAGGCCGACGGAACTGCTGGAGGCGGCCGGTGCGCCGAGGTGGGCTTTATCAGCCGGCACGCTCGCGTGCAAGGGCTTGCTGAAGGCACCGGACGTGAGGCCTGCGGACTGTTTCGTCCAGTTGCTTTCGCAGTTCATGCCGTTCTCGAGGGCGCATGGTTCGAGGTGGGCTGATGTCCCCGTCGAGGCGGTACTGGAGATGCCGTTCGCCTACGACTGTCTTGAGGTTGCGCTCGACGATCACTCCGCAGGGCTGGTACTCGGTGACGTCGTACGGGTGGTTCAGCAGAGGCACAAGGTCAAGGCACTGATCGATCCCGTCGTGTCCGCTCCGGTCGTGCGGATCCTTCTCGCCGAAGCTGAGCCGTGGAAGGTGTCGAACGCGTCGTTCGAGCTGCTCACGGACTGGATGTTCGCCCTGGTGCTGGCCGACACGCCGGCGGGGAACGAGCTGCGGATCAGGTTGAGGGAGCGACTTCTCACTCACTGGGAGGCGTTTCCGCCGCGCGACACGAGCGGCGGCGCCGTCTCCAAGGGAATACCTGGGCAGCGTCGACACTTGCGGAAGCTGGACCAGCACCTCACCAACGCGAAGTTCGTCGAGACTTTGGCACTGCTCGGACCGGATGTCGATGACGCCGTTGAGGTCTGTCTGCGAGCCGTTGCCGACGATGCCCCGGCCTCCTTGGCTCCAGCCGCGGACTCGCCGTGGAGCTCTCGTGCTTTGACGCAGAGGAGCCCGGAACTCCTGGCGGAGTTGATGGAGGCCTACTACATCGACAACGGACGCCATGGACACCGCGATGAGGGCGTGCGCAGGCATCAAGGTCGTTGGCACAGCGCATGGCCGCCGTTCGCCCAGCACTGGTTCGGTGGATTCTGGGCGCTGTTCCAGACCGCGCCGTTCACAACCTCGGCGCGTGTGCTGAACAACATCCTGAATAGCGGGGCACAAGCCAGAGTCCAGCGAGGGGCGCGGCACCACTCGCTCGGTTTCCTCAGTGATCTGGATGGTGGGGCGGGCGACGCGGAGGATGCGAGAGGTGCCGTCATGAATCTCGACGGCGCCGCGCGCCTGTATGCAGGCGACACGCACGTTTGGTGTTGGTATCGCGGAACGACCGTGGGCCCATACCCGGCGATAAGTGCGCTTCAAGCAATGGAACGCTTTGCCGACAACTTGTTGGCCCACGGTGTTCCACTCATGCGCATCGTCGAGGTGCTTCTGGAAGGCTGCGACAATCTCGCGACCCCTGGGATGCTGTTCGGTTTGCTGGTGCGCCACCTCGAGAACGTCGACGACGAGCTCGACGTCTTCCTCGCGGATCCGCTCGTGTGGGAGCTGGAGTTCGCCCGTGTAACGCATGAACACTCCGGGCTTCGCGCATCCACCGACGGCCTTGCGAATCTGGATCGGAGGGCGTGGACACCGCACCATGTTGCGGCACAGCTTGCACTTCGCGGCGGACAACCTCGTGCCAAGGCGTTGAAGGAGGTCGCCGACAAGCTCGTCCAGAACGGCGATCGGCTCGGGATCAGCCCAGAAGACACGAGGAGCTGGGCCACTGGCTTGGACCACTCTCGCTACCAACTCGTGAACCACGGCCAGCAGCAGTACCTCGAAGTCGTGCTACCACTCGAACTCGAAGCCCTGCGCGATGCTCGGCGAGCTGAACAGGCTCTCGTGCAAACGGTCCTGCGACTCCAGAACCGGTACTGGGGTGCGGCAAAGGTCGATGTCGACTACGTGCCGCCGTCGCCCGCTGAGATCGCCGCGGACCTGAAGGTCGGCCGGTCATTGATCGAGAGTGATGGCGAACCGCCCTGGATCAGACCGTTGAACGGGGTGGCACAAGTTGTTCGCGAGGCTGTCCAACGAGCCGCGGCCGGCGACATGGAAGCGCTGGGGGACGAGGGACGGTTTGCAACAGAGTTTGTCCTCGAAACAGCCTTGTCGTTCCGGGATGCCGAGGACCAGCGCCATGACGTGCAGTACTTCGACCAGGGTGCGGACCGGGCAGTGGCTGAAGCCCTGCCCGCGTTCATCACGCCCACGATGACCCCGCTCGTGGAGAACGTGGGCGCCACGAACGAGGACGTCGACGTGGCGGGCCTTGCGATGGCAGGCAGGGCTTCGCCGGAAACGCGGCTGTACCTGGCACGCGGATGCGATGTCGTCTGGGCATCGCCGTGTCACGGGGAGCCTTGCAGTCACCGCATTGCCTTGAACTGGCTGATCGAGACTGCTCGTGCTGCGGAACTCGCGCCGTGGGGTGAGTACGACCAAGTACGTCCAGACGTGACGATCGAAGGCGACGTTGCTCGACGGCTGCAGGAGCTGGACACGGAACTGGTCGACATCGACGCGCTCGATCCCGCCATCCGCGGGCTCGGGGCCGCCGCGGCCGCAGATCACTGCTGCAACAGCGATACCGGCACACTGCTGGCCGCGTTTCTCGGTGTTCAACGTCGCGCCATGGTCGATCAAGAGGCATTGGAGTGGTCAGCAGACGACCGGGGGACACACACGCTGGTCGCCGCACGAGCACTGCTGGAGGGCTTTGCGAAGAGCGGTGACACCTCCCCACTCCTCCAACACCTCGATGTCCTGCGAGCAGACGCAGGCCTGATGGCGAACTTCCTGCACGGCCTCGCCGCAGCGGGCGCCGAGAACGAGCGGCTTGCTGGAGCTGCTCGGGGCATCTGGCCGTCGCTGCTGCGGCACGCCATCGGCTATTTCGGTGATGTCCCAAGTCCCTACGAGGATCGTCATTGGGGTGATTGGGCTGCTGCTGCGCTTCTGCCGGAACCGTTGACGTGGGCGCGTGGCTTGTACAACGAAATCGTCGGCGTGCCGATCGACTGGGTTGTGGCTGAAGACCTCGTCGAGTTGATCGACGGATGGCTGCCCGCCGCTCGCGGCAAACGCAAGGGGGTCGACGCGCTCATCGCCACTCTGCGGAGGCTCCCGGCCACCGTGCAGGTCCGCCGCGGCGTGCCCTGGGTGTCGGACCTGTGTATCCAGGGCGGCGTCGTCGCGGTCAAGCAGTCGATCCTGTCGAACGAGTGGCTTGAGGAGATACGCCGCACAGCGGAGGAGCTCGGGCGACTGGCTGAGTGGCAAACGCTGGTCGACTCCATGGTGGTTGCCGGAAACGAGAGGCTCGCCCGGCACAGCAAGTAGCGGTCGGGTCCGCAGCGATGTCAACCGAGTTCCACGGGGCGGCAGGGGTAGTGGATCGCGTTGAGCGGGCCAGAGCCGCGAGGGTAGCGGCGCGGCTGCCGCACACGCCGATGAACACTCGGTCGTTTCCAGAGTGGTTGAGCTAGTGTGCGCATCGGGTGAACGGGCAGGCGATTTGCTGGCCGTTCGGGGTGACATGAGGAGGAAGGCACTTGTCAACGGTGCCGACCATCCACTGTGGAAGATTGTGACCTACCGAGATGCGCTTTCCGTGATGAGACGAGCTAGTGGCAGGCCGGAGGTAGTGGCACAAACCGCGAAGTTCTGGAGCATCCCGTGCGCGGTGGCCACGGAGTCTGCCGCAGGCAGGAGCAGTAGTGCCAGGTGGCTCCAGTCGTCTGCAAGGGCGAGTGCGTGCCCGGCAACAGGGAGCCAGCTGCGATTCTGCAGACGAAGCACCGTACCTGTCAGCAGGTTGCCGTAGGGCGGCGGTTGTGGTCCGCTCATGACCAGGCCCAGCGCCCCGCAGCGGTCAAAGTCGTTGTCCATTGCCTTCAATGCCCACTGTGCACGATCGTGCTGTCCGTCGAGGGCATACCTGAGGAATATCTCGCGCAACCCCTTCTGGCGCAGGATCTCTGTGGCCTGCAACGCATCCCGTACGCGCTGGGCATCCTCGTGCAGGTCGGCGTAGTCGGTTTCCAGGGCGAGTTCGGCCGCCGTGGTTGCGACGTAGTCACGGTCGTACACCCACGGGACGCTCTCATTGTCCCCTTGCCGGCACAGTGTCTGGAACTGTTCCAGCGCAGCTTGCAGCGTCAGATGGGCGTCGTGGGGTCTGTTCGCACCGCGGTACGCGGCGGCCACGGCGACGAGCGGCGCCAGCCGAAAGGCGGGGGCGAGCGGAGCGGCGCGGCGGATCCTGTCGAGCGCTGACGGCTCTTGGCAGGTGCGGGCCAACTCGGTGAGGCACATCGAGACCGAGCGTTCGAGCCGCAGGAGGCCCGCGGTGGCGAGCGCCCCGTCGAAGTCTCCGTCCGCGCACTGCGCAACAGCGATGGCTGATGTGATCGAGTCACGCTCCGGATCAGTGGACATGCTGACGCTCCGGATGCGGCCCTGACAGCTACGGGCATCGTCGTAGCGGTGCTGACCAGCGGCGGTGCATCCCATCTGCACCAGCGCGTCATTTGCAATGCCAACGCGGTCGATCCGGCCGGCGGTGCCCATGGCCTCGGTGTGGTGTCTGTTCGTCTCGTGGCCCACCGCGACCGCCGCCAGAATCTGGCCGTCGGTCCATGCATCGGCACCGGTAAGGAGATCTAGAGCCTCGTTGCGTCGGCCGCCCTTGACCAG
This sequence comes from Lentzea kentuckyensis, assembly GCF_002150765.1. Classification (GTDB taxonomy): domain Bacteria; phylum Actinomycetota; class Actinomycetes; order Mycobacteriales; family Pseudonocardiaceae; genus Lentzea; species Lentzea kentuckyensis. The sequence continues at coordinate 9,860 of NZ_MUYM01000149.1, read as the reverse complement.
CGCCGCGGCCAGAGCGGGCAGGATGTCGTTGCGACACCTCTGGTCCGCGATCATGTCGAGGACCGCCCGGACATCATCGATCCGGCCGCATCCGGCAAGCGTCGTGGCGATGAAACTGAGCGCTTGCGCATCGGCGGGGCCGGCCCAGGGAGCCGCTGATGGTGGGGCGCCGAGAATCTGCGCGAGCAGGGTCCGGGCTGTCCGCGTGTCACCGGCCTCGACCGCCCATTCGGCCAAGCTGACGATGGCGCCTTTCGACTCGAGCCCACGGGTTCGTAGTTCGTCCACCAGTACCAAGGCGGCTGGAAGGCCTGCCTGCTCAGCTCTCGCACGGGTGAGGCCGGCGACCAGACCGGGCCACCAGTTGACGCCAATGGTGAGGAGGGTTGCGTACCCGCCCTCGACGTCTCCGGCGGTAAATTGCGCGCGCGAAACGCGCGCGCGTTCGTGGTCGTCTTTCGCGGCCGCTAGCAGGCGTTGGAACATCGCGGTAGCGTCGTCGGTTCGGCCGGCGCGAAGGTACGCCGAGCCGAGGCGGAGCCCGATGGTGATGTCAGGTTGGTCGACCGCCAGTTGCCGGAGTTCGTCGAGCGTCGTGTCGGGAGCATCGCCCGCGAGTGTCTGCTCCGTCGCAAGCGACTCCAGCGCCCGGGAGCAGGCGAACGCATCACGGATCTCCGCGATGGTGGTGGATGCTTCGGCGAACCGCCCAGCGCGGGCCTGTTCGCCGGCGATGTCGGACAGTGCCCAGTCCTCGCGTTCACCCGCGTGGTGCGCCGCATCGCGGGCGAGCTGGAACATCCTTGTGGCGTCAGCGTTGTCGCCAGCTCGTGCGCGGCCGGCTGCGATTGCCGCATACGTCTGCGTCAAGCCGCGGGGACGTTGCCGCCGCCGGACCCATTCGAGAGCTCGCTCGCTGCCGTCGTTCTCGGCTACGCGTGTGGCAATGCGCCTGCGGATCGCGTCCTGCGTCGGCAGGAAGGGCTGTACTACCGCCACCGCCTCACGTGGACGGCCGGTGTCGACCAGATGTGTTGCAAGCCAGGTCAGACCCGCAAGTGCGTCGCTCTCGATCGAGACGTCGACTTCATTCACCACGAGGCGATGGCACGTCGTCGGAAATGTGTCCGGGGACAGGGTGGCGACTGGCACCGCACAGATCATTGCCGTACGAGCGAGCCATCCACCGAGATTTGTTGGCAGGTCGGCAATCCGCAGACTGGCGAAGAGGTCCCGCGACTGCTGCCTGTGTCCGGTGTCGGCCAGCTCCCATGCCAAGAGGAGTGTCCACAGCGGCACGCGCTCAGGGTCGAACAGCGCTGCTCGGCGCGTCGCTTCTGCCAGCGATCCGGCACGTAGCGCCTCCAGCGGCGTTCGGTCGTACTTCAGGGCCTCGACGTCTCTGGCGTGGCGCAGCACAGCCTCTGCTACGGCCACCACGTTGCGCTCGGCCGCGGCGTGGCGGATCGCTGCCTTGGAGGCGGCCAGCGCCAGATCGGGTTCATCCGGGTAGGCAGCCAGCTGGGCTTGCTGGAACGCGTCGTCGCGAGCCAGGTCAAGGAGCTCGGCGCCACGTCCCGCTGTGACCAACAGGTCGGCGAACCACCGCAGCGCCCATCCGGTGGTGTCTTCCCGCCAGTTCACGCAGACTCGCAACAGGAAGTTCTGCGCCTCGGCGGCCTGTGCACCGAGTATCAGGCGGAACTCTCGGGCCAGCAGCGGGTGCGCAGCCGAGTACACGTTCTCGCCGGCGATGATCCGCATGGAGAACCAGCGCATGACCGACCAGGGCAAGTTGGCGAGGTCGAACGCGCTGAGCTCGGTCCTGGCTTGGATCAACGGCTCGGGCAGCGGCCCAGGCGATACCGCGACCAGCGCGAACATCGACTGGACCGCAGGCGGAACTCCGGTACGCGCGAGCCGGACGAACTGGTCGCGGACGTACCGCGCGAAACCCGACGGCACCGCGTGGTCGGCCGGCGGCTCGGCGTTCCCCGCATATCTCGTCATCGCGCGGCTGACATCGGCCGGATCTCCGCCGTTAGCGGCGACGGACACCAGGTCGTCGAGCAGGAAGCGCACGAACAGTGGAAACCCGGCAGTGACCGCGGCGAGCCGACCGGCGACTGCGTCGGTGGCCAGCTCGGCCAGCCGGCCATCGCCGACAAGTGACAGCCAAGCGCGCAGGCCGTCCCGATCGAGCGGCTCCAGCTCCAGCGCTGTGCCGAGCTGGGTCCACGCGTCGAGGCTCGGAACCAGCCAGTCGCTTTCGGTGCCGGCTCGGGTGGACAGGATGACCGAGACCCGCTCAGGCAACGGCAGCGGGAACATCGGGGCTGCCGGGACTTGCCGCGCCTCGTCAAGCGCGTCGACGACTACCACCAGTCGTCCCGCAGAACGGCTCGGCCACGCCTTCAATACCTTGTAGACGGCGTCATGCAGCAGCTCGCCGCCGAGCGCGAGGTCGGCCGCGACCGTCGGCACGCCAGCGGAGATCTGACGCAGCAGATGTCGGTACGCATCGTCGACAGAGGTGAGGTCCCGGTCGGTGGCGAAGAAGTGGCTGGCGATCGTCGTCTCGGTCGTGTGCCGCCGGCGGATCCAGGAGGCGAGCAGGGTGGTCTTGCCGAAGCCGGCTGGTGCCCGCAGCACGAGTGGGCCGGTCGCATCGATCGCGACGTAGGCGTCGAGTTCGGCACATGCAGCAGCTCGCCCAACGAGCAACGACGCTCGTTCGTCGACCAGGCGCCGGACGCGATCGGCGACGGGCGTGATGGGATCTGGTCGTGAGCCAGCCGCCGCAGTCTCGTGCCGACGCGAGGCTTCGATGACGCTGGCCGCGACTTGGTCAGGAAGGGCGGAGAGCCGGTTCAGCATCTCCGCCTGCGACCGGTTGAGGAACGCTGGTATCTGGGTGACCGCGCGCAAGTACAACGCACAGCACCGATCCAGCGCCGCGTCGTAAAACGCCCCGCCTGCGTCCCCTAGCGCAGCAGTGCTCTTCGCCTGGGGACGCTCCGCACGCAGGCGCCTAGCCAGTTTCTCCGGGTCGAGGTCGACGGCGAACAGCGCGCGGTCAGTTGTGTCCGCGTGTTCGAGCGCCTCGCCTACCGCGAACAACGCCGCCGCACGATCGCCGTCGTCGAGCCCGCGAAACTCGTGCTCACTGAATGACGCCAACTCCGACGTGGCCTCTTCGATGAACCGTTGCAACGGTTTCGTGTGCCAGAACCCTGGCGTGAGCAGTGCGGTCAGTTCCTTCTTGCGTTCCTCCGCGTTGCGCCGGTCGGCCATCCGAGCCGCCACTGCCTTCTGGGCGATCGTCTTGGCGAGGTTCAACGCGATCGACTCAAGAGCAACCACCGTGCGCCTCCTGCGTCCGGCTCGCTTCCACCGCATTCGTCCGGGCTACGACTGCCTTGCTGATCATCCAATGCGGATAGACCTGGTGGCCGCGCCAGCCCTGTCGCGCCAGTCGGCAGGTCCCGCGCGTCCGCCTAACGGCAGGCGTGCCAACGGTAGGCGTGTTTCTCCGCGACGTCTCGTGCGGAGTTGCTTTCCATGTCACCGGGCATGAGATAGGTCGAGGCGGCGTCGCCGCCTGTGTTGGCGGGACTCCCAGCCCTGTGCGTGCCGAGAAATACGTCCGTGCAGGTCAACGGGCATCGTTGGGTAGCGGTCATCATCCGGCATGATCTCGGCCGTGCTGGTCCGCTTCGCCTACCTCGCCGTCTCTCAAGCCTTCGCCGCGCTGTGGCTTCTGCGCATGACTGATCGGGAGAAGGACGTCGAGATCCTCGCGCTACGCCACCAACTCGCGGTCCTGCACCGGCAACTCGGCGATCAGCGCCTGCGATTGCGGCCTGAGGACAGGGCGTTGCTCGCAGTCTTGCTCGTGCCGCTGGCCCGCGCGACGTTGCGTCGGCTCCGGCTGTCGGTCAGTCCGGATACGGTGCTGAGGTGGCATCGCGACTTGATGAAGCGCCGCCATGCCCGCATGAGCGTGAACCGTAGGCCAGGACGTCCGCGCACTGTCGCTTCGATCCGCCGACTCGTCCTGCGCCTGGCAACCGAGAACCCCTCGTGGGGGTATCGACGTATCCACGGCGAACTCACGCTGCTCGGTGTCGCGATCGCCGCGTCAACGGTGTGGGAGATCCTCAAGACCGCCGGCATCGATCCAGCGCCCCGCCGAACAACCGTTACCTGGGCCGAGTTCCTGCGCTCGCAGGCAGAGGCGATCCTGGCGATGGACTTCATTGAAACGGTCACACTGACTGGTCAGCGCCAATACATTCTCGCCGCCATCCACCACGCCAGCAGGCGCGTATGGATCGTCGGCACCACCGCACACCCCACCCACGCATGGGTAACTCAGGCCTTCCGCAACCTGCTCATGGACCTGGAGGACACCGGACACCTCGCACAGATCAAGTTCCTCATCCGTGACCGCGACGCCAAATACCCCGCGTTGATCGACAAAATCCTCGGCACCGTGGGAATCACGACGGTGCCGACCGGTGTCCGGATGCCCCGCATGAACTCCATCATCGAACGCTGGGTCAAGACTCTTCGCGCCGAACTGCTGGACCGCACGCTGATCTGGAATCAGAACCATCTACGGCACACGCTGCGCGAGTACGAGCGGCACTACAACGAGCACCGCACCCACCGATCACTCACCGCCGCAGCACCCCTGCGAGCTCGGCCCCAGCCTCTTGAGCCCGCCCATATCGAACGCCTCACCGTAGATCGACAGGACCGTCTCGGCGGAGTCCTCCACGAGTATCGGCATGCCGCTTGACCTGTGCGGACGTAATTTTCGGCACGCACAACGTCACGGTGGACGGCGGACCGCACCCGAACCCGCGCAAGGCCGCAGAGGGCTACCGGTTGCGGGTGCTCGCTATCGATGACGACTCCTCGTGGGTCGTGCAACGGATCTTTGCCGAGTACCTGAGCGGTAAAGGCGACCGGGCCATTGCCAACGGGCTCAACCAGGACCGGATTCCGTGTCCGTCCGCGCGAAGGCCCGACCAGAACCGGCACCGGCCCGGAGACGGCTGGCAGGGTGGCACCGTGCGGGCGATTCTGGAGAACCCTCGCTACACCGGCTATGCGTTCTTCGGACGGTCCACGAAGTACGAAACGCTGCTCGATCCTGACGACGTGGCAGCTGGTCACGTGGTGCGGTTCCGCAAGGCCAGTCCGGATCGAGTGGTGCGGTCCCGGAAGCCGGCACATCCGAAGATCGTCGAGATCGAGGACTTCACGGGCGTTCAGGTCTTGCGGAAGTCGAAGGGCGGTTTGCGGACGGCTCGGAAGACGGAGCGAGCTGGACGAGCGGTGAAGCATCGCTACCTGTTCCGCGGCCGCATCCGGTGCGACATTTGTGGACGGAAGATGGAGGGCAGCCCGCGTAAGAAGGCGATGTATTACCGGTGTCCGGCGCGCACATTGGCTCCGGGATCTCCGGCGCTCGCGTCGCATCCTGGTGCGGTCTATTTGCGGGAAGATGTTGTTCAAGACGCGGTGAACGGCTGGCTTGGGCACGTCTTCGACCGGAAGAATCGGGACCGCACGGTTGCGGCGCTGATGGACTCGCAAGAGCCGGTGGTCGAGGTTGGGCGCGACTCGGCAAAGAGGCGGCTTGCTGACGCGGAAGCGAAGCTGATCAGGTTCCAGGATGCGATCAAGGCTGGTGTTGACCCTGCGGCGTTGGTCGAAGCGATCAACGAGGCACAAGCCGAGCGAGTCGCGTCACGCGCTGCCCTGGACAACGTCCCATTGCCGGTGGAGCGGGATGTCGCCGAGATTTACGCGGCGATCGACTCGATAGGAGATGTCAGCGCGGCGTTGCGAGGTCACGCGCCTACGAGGCTCGAAGAGTTGTACGACGAGATCGACCTGCAAGTCCGGTACAAGCAAAACCCCCACGAAGCTGATGTCTCCATCAACCCCGTGGGGGTGAATAATGCTGGTGTCCGAGGGGGGACTTTCGCCCCCACCGTGGGGAGAATCCCCCGAAACGGTGACAGTTCACCGCTATCCGGTGTGGCTGCTGGACTCCTGCGAGCGGGGTGAGTCTCCCCGACTGGGGAAGGTTCACCATGTCGGAGACAGTATCAGGTCCAGGGCTGTGGCAGTGCCTGTGGCACGGCGGCATTTCTGACTCTGTCGGGCTGGGGTCGGGCTGCATTGCCACTTCAGGTGGGGGTTACGCCGAGAACGGGGCAGTGGGGGCTGGGTGCAATGAGGTGGCGCTTCACGGGTAACGCTTTCGGCGGTAATGGTTTGTTAGGATCGCTGTGGCCAGCGCGATCGGATGCACGAGGAGAATTGCCGAGTCCGGTATTGCGACAAGCAATAGACGATCTCCGGCGCGGATGCCGAATTGGGCTCGAGCACCTGCGGGGATGAACAGTTGTCGTCGTGAGTCGATCGCTTTCGCTGGTTGTTTGGCGGTTGCTCTCCGCACGATGATGGCATCGGCGCTCGCTGAGACGTAGGTGCGGTCATGGACGGCCCAGTTCAGAGCGGCGATGACATCGGCAGCGGGAATGCGGCCGGAGTGGTCGATCTTCGCGATGGTCATTGTTAGTGGCGAGTGTGGGCTGTTTGCGGGGATCTGCTGCAGTGGGAGCGGATCAGAGGGCACAGCTGGTCGCGCAGCCAGGGTTGGCGGTAGGAACAGCGGGACGGCGGCTTCGGTCATCTCGCTCACCTGGCTTCGTCGTGAAGCTCGGGGTTGCTGATCGGCTGTTGGGGTGCCAAGGGATGTGGTTCGCCGACTAGCGAGGAGAGTGCGGCAGCTACCTCGGGTAGTTGGGCGCGGGTGTAGATGCCGGTGGTGTCGTTGTGGTGGTCGGTGTGGCCGGCGTAGGCGTGGGCGACTGCGTGGCCGAAATGGCGTTCGACCCAGGTGAGGGTGGTGTGTCGGAGCCAGTGTGTGGAGATGCCTTGGGCGGCTGCCCAGGGGAGGTGGTTTCCGACGCGTTGCCAGAGGCCGTCGTATCTTCGGCTGGTGATCGGCGTCCCGTCGCGGTAGCGGAGCAACGGTTCCGGTGACGGACGGCCAGTGCCGCGTTCGTCGCGGTGCCGTAGAAGAGCCCGGATGAGGGTGGGGCTGGCTGGTTGCCAGCGGATGGCGTTGTTCTTCTCTCGCAGTCGGAGCAGGCACCAGTGGGGCTCGATGTCGTCCTCGCGGAGTGCGAGTGCTCCACCACGGCGGCAGGCGGTTTCGGTGTGCAGTCGCAGGATGAGTGTGTCGAGTGGAGTGTCGTCACCGGTCGTGGCGACGGCGTCGTTGATAGCGGCGAGTTCCTGGTTGGTCAGTGCCCTGCGCACCGATGTCTGTCTGCGTGGCTTCGGTATCGCGGCCGCTGGGTTGTGGTGTGGTGGAAGGATTTCGTCGCGGATGGCGTGGACGTAGATGGTGCGCATCGCCGCGAGCAGGTGTTCGGCGGTGCTGAGGCCACCGCGATCGCTGCGGCGGACGACACGGAGGTCGACGACCTGCCGCATCAGCGTTTCGATGTCGATGGCGTCGACCTCGTCCAGCGGGCGGTCACCGAAAGCGGTGACGATGTAAGCCCAGTAGGTGCCGTAGGTGCGTTGCGCACCCGGACCTGCGGCAGCGGCGACCTTGGGCACGTACTCGGCGAAGGTCAGGATGTCGGTGGGCTCCCAGAGAAGATCGTCCGGGGTGAGGCCGAGTTGGGCGATGAGTAGCCGGGCGGCTCGGATGGTGGTGGGGTTGGTGCTCATGACGCGCCTCGAGGACATGTAGGGGCTGCTCGTGAGAGTGCGTCTGCGAAGTTGAACGCCCGGCGGCCTTGCGTCACAGCGGAGCGCTGGCTGACCGATTCTGTCACGGCAGCAAGAGGTCGCATCATCGTCCGGCTTTGTCAGATGCGGGCCGACGGCGTCGGAACGTCAGGCTCGCGCGCCGCTTGTTGCCCGCTGATGGATGAGCTCGCTTGATGGTGACGCTTCCAGCGATCAGCGGCGTGTGAGTGTGTCAGGCCGCCCGCCGGTTCCGAACACCGCTGACACCCTGCGGTCACCCAGCGCCTCCTCGCGGCAGCCCAGGCCATGCGGCAACTCGATCAGCCCGGACTCGATCAACGGACGTGCTGTGACCGGCTGGACCGGGTACCGGGCCAAAGTGTGGTACCTACAGGACTCGGCCGAGGCAGCCGACGCGGTGTGCACAAGCCCGCCACCGCGTCGTTCCGCCACGAGTCCGGCTAGAGCCTGTCACCTGTCCTTCGACGAGTTCATACTGTTCCGGCTTTCACCCAGCCGCGAGAGGTGATGTCTGGTGACGACGAACTCACGCATCCGTCGCAAGGGTCTGGCTCCGGTCGTCCAGGCGCGGTTGGCGCTGTGGACGTTCGTCATCGTCAACCTGGCGATCATCGAGTTCCTGTTCCTGACCGCGGGCAAGGGCAAGAACGAGGTCCTCACCGTCGCCAAGTTCTTCGGCCTGCACGCCGCGTTGATCATGATGTGCCAGCTGCTGCTGGTGGCACGGCTGCCGTGGCTGGACCGGCGCATCGGCATGGACCGCTTGACGGTGTGGCACCGGTGGAACGGTTTCCTTCTGTTGTGGACGGTGCTCACGCACGCCACGATCGTCGTGCTCGGGTACGCCACACTCGACAACGTGTCGATGGGGAAGACGTTCGTGGCCCTGGCCGGCGTGCCCGCCTCGCTGCTGGGCATGCTCGCGGCCACCACCATCGTGGTCATCGGGGTCGTTTCGACGCGGTACGTCCGGCGGCGTCTGCAGTACGAGACCTGGCACGGCCTGCACCTGCTGCTGTACGTGGCGCTGGGCCTGGCGTTCGTGCACCAGTTGATCGAGACCACGACGTTCAAGTCCTCGCCGTTCGCGATGGCCTACTGGTGGGCGCTGTGGCTGTTCGCCTTCGGCTCGTTGGTCGCCGGGCGGATCGTGCGGCCGCTCATCCTCAACGCCCGCCACCAGTTCCGGGTCGCGGCCGTGGTGGCGGAATCACCCAACACGGTGTCGGTGTACGTGACTGGCCGCGGCCTCGACCGGCTGCCGGCCAAGGCCGGTCAGTTCTGCATCTGGCGGTTCCCCGGACACCGTCACTGGTGGCTGGCGAACCCGTTCTCGCTGTCCGCCGAGCCTGATGGACGCTCGCTGCGGCTCACCGCCAAGGCCGTCGGCACGGGCAGCGCGGGCCTGCGCAACCTGCAGGTCGGCACACGCGTGTTCGTCGAGGGCCCGTACGGCGCGTTCACCTCACTGCACCGCACCCGGCCGGGCGTGCTGCTGATCGCGGGCGGGGTCGGGGTCACCCCGATCCGGGCGCTGCTGCAGGAGCACACGCCCGGCGACTTCGTCGTGCTCTACCGGGTGCGCGACCAGCGCGACGCCGTGCTGCTCAACGAGTTGCACCAACTCGTCCAGGCCCGCCGCGGTCGGCTGCACCTGCTCACCGGCCGGACCGGCCAGGGAGCCCGGCCGTTCGAGCCGGGCGCCCTGCGTCAGTTGGTGCCCGACATCGTGGAACGGGACGTGTACGTGTGCGGTCCGTCCGCGATGACTGCGGCCGTGCTGAGCGGGCTGCGTCAGCTGAACGTGCCGCGCCTTCAGGTGCACGCGGAGAAGTTCGGCTTGGCCTGACGCGCGGAGCCTTTCCTGTCCTGTCCGCAAGAGACACACCCTGTGCGGACGGCATGTGAGCTGATGCATTCTAAGAGCCTGTTGGCGAATGGTTGCGCGAGGTCGGCGCCTCCATCGACGCGGCGGAATGGGTGCTGCTCGGCGAGCTGGCCAGGAGCGCGAACCAGCTCAAGGGCAAGGACCGACCGTCGGCACGCCCGCA
>NZ_MUYM01000148.1 GCF_002150765.1 Lentzea kentuckyensis | reverse complement strand
GGCGCGGCCGCGCCCAGCGTCACCGCCATGGCCGCCGCCATGGCCAACGCTGCCGTGACGATCCGATTTCTCATCTGAGTGCCTCCCGTGAGCTTGGGCGCCGTTGACGGCCGCCCTTCGGCGCTCACGTTGGCAAGAGCCGTCGACAATCCGTCGACAACGGCTCCTAGCGGGCTGCACCAGCCTTCACGCCGACGAGGAACGCCGCCCACGACTCCGCGGACACCGGCAGGTGTGTGGCCGGCGCCTTGCTGTCCCGGACGCCGACGCCGTGCCCCACCTCGACGCAGTTGTCAGCGGTGCTGCTGTAGCTGCTCTTGCGCCAGTTGGTCATTGGAGACCCTCCAAGATTTCGTCGATCACCGCCCTCGATTCTTCACGATTGAGAGCGACGGCCGCGAGCCGCTTCACCCTGTCCTCGTACAGCGCGACGGTGTCCTTGTCGTCGAAGAACAAACCGCAGTTCAGGGTGTCCAGGAAGACCAGCGGCGGGTACTTCGGAAACCTCATCACGCGAAAGTCCCCCGCCACACCGGCATGTGCGCCGATCGACCTGGGGACGATGTGAAAGTTGATGTACTGGCGCACTGACATCCGCAACAGGTGGGCCAACTGCTCCCGCCACACCTCTTCGCCGCCCACCGGCAGCCAGAGCGCCTGCTCGTGCACGTAGAAGGTGAACGTCCGGCCCGGCCTGAGAATCTCCGCTCGTGCGATCCTCGCGGCGACGACCTTGGGAATGTCGTCCTTCTCGTGCGGCCCTTCCTCTGCAACGGCGTAGGCGTATTCAGGCGTCTGGACCAGGCCAGGCACGAGAATCATCGACGAAGCGACGATCTCGGTGGATTCCTTCTCGTGGTTGATGAGCGTGCGCAGCTGATCCGGCACTCCGTCCTCGGAGAACAGGAGAAGACCCTTCTCCCCCGCCTCCGCGAACAGACTCTGCAGGTGGCGTCGCTCCGCCAGCGGGATGCGGAGGTAGGCGAGCAGCACTTCGAGCTCGTGCTCGTCGATACCGCGTTTGCCGTTGACCGCTTCCGAGATCTGCGCCTCGTCGAAGTCCAGCTCCTCGGCCAGCTTGCGTTGGGTCAGGCCGGTCTTGGCGATGGCGGCGCGAAGCAGGTTGCCGAACTCGCGGCCCACGACGTTCGACTCTCTTTTGGGCATGCCGGAAAGCTAGAAGGCCGAAACCTCCCGGCTCCATCGTTTCGCCTCAAAACGCCCTGAAGGTGGGAGCCTTGGAAAAGCTCCAAACCGGCCGACGGGCGTGCCGGAACCTGCCTGATCGGCTCAGCGACGAGGCTTGTGGAGATCGGCGGGGTCGAAGGTGACGAAGACCGTGCCCGCGACGTGCACCGACTGCCGGCTGCCCGGTGTCAACGTCACGACATCCGAGTAGACGCCGTCATTCAACCGGTGGCAGTAGATGACCGGACCATCCGCGCCGTCGAGCTCGACTCGCCAGTACGCGGGCACTCCCGCCGCGGCCAGAGCAGCGGGCTTCTCCAGGCGATCGCTCTTCTTCGTGGACGGGCTGACGATCTCCACGACCAGTGCGACGTTCGCGACGTCGACGGACACCGTCTCGACGCGCTCGGTCGTCACGACCACGTCCGGGATGTAGCCGAAGTGCTCGCTGACCCGGACCCCGATGGCCGTCAGAGCCTCCATGCCTTCGGCAGCGACGGCGTCATCGAGGATTCGCACCAGCCTGTCGCCGACCCTCTGGTGTTTGGCCGCTGGAGCGGGGGTCACGACGAACCGCCCGTCGACCAACTCGATGCGACGGCCCTCTTGGGGGTCAAGACTCTCCCAGTCGTCCAGGGTGTAGCCGTCCAGACGCCGCGCAGTGGTCATTGCTTCACCCCTTGCCTGGCTCTCTGACTCCGGTCGACCCACAGTTCAGTGTTACACGTGCGGCCGTCATCGCCACAGGGACGATGACCACCACCGGGAAACACGCTAGAAGACCCAAAGCCCAAGGCGCCAGTCACTTGGGGCCGAACAACCGGAAAGAGCTACGCCTTGGAGCCGCTCCAAGGCCAGCGGCCGGGCGTCGCTCAGAGTTCGTGCGGCGTCGCGTTGGCCCACAGCGCTTCCGCCTCCCCGAGGAACGACTGGAAACCGACGCCGTCACCTGGGTTCATGACGAACTTGGGCGCGTCCAGGGCCTGGTAGGTGTAGTACTCCGCGTACAAGGCGGCTTTCTCGCCCCCGCTGTCCATCACGATCACGCCGGTGGACAGCGGATGGCCCGTCAGCCGCACCGAGAGATCACCTCCGGTGAGCCGCTTCAGTTCACCGAGCAGCCGCAGGCTTCCCTGGATCCGTTGCCGGGCCGTGTCACCTGACCGCTCCGCGTAGTACCGCTCCGCCAGCACGTCCACGGCGGGTGCGGACGGGTCGACGAGCAGGAACCGCACTGCCTGCCCGCGGCGCAGCCGGGCCTCGATCCGGCTGAACTGGGTGTTCAGGAACCCGTTCCTGGCGACACCGGTGATCAGCACTTCGTCGGCGGCGTCCAGGACCTCGGTGAGTTCCGGGCCGAACTCCTCGCTGAACACGGGACGACTGGCGCGGGCCGATCGGGCCTGAGCGCTCAGCGGCCACTCGGTACCTGACTCCCACAGCCGCTCGGCCTCCGCGCCGAAGTGCCGGTACCAGGGAGCGTCGGACTTCGCGAGCACCATGATCGGCGCCGCTTCCCCCTCCGGCTGGAACTCGTAGTGCTGAACGCAGACGACGCCGTTCGGCTTCTGCACGTCCACGCAGCTGAAGCCGACCGGCGGGACGTTGGAGAGCACCCGGATCTCCAACCGGCCACCGTGCCGCTCGCGCAAGGCGGACAGGTCGTCCAGGGTCGCCCGGATCCTGCTGCGCAACTGGTCGATGTTCTGCGGATGCCACCGATGGCGGTCCACTGTCGCCATGAGCGCGTCGTTGGTGGGGTCGAGCACCGCCACCCGCACCCGTCCGCCGCTCTTCAGGATGGCCGGCAGATCGGTGCGCATGCCCTGCACGGTCCTGGTCATGGTGAGACCGACCAGGAGGATGTCGGACGCCCTCGCCCGCCGGTCGATCAGGTCAGCCGGGAAGTCGGTGCGCAACACGACCGCGCCGGACCGCGCCCCGCTGATCTGCTGCGTCAGCTTCCTCGACTTGATCTGCGAGAACGCCAGGATCGCGAGCAACGCGAGCACCGCGGACGCCAGCGTCTTGACGTCCGAGATGCCCGTCACGCCGAGCACCGTGAAGACCAGGCCGACCAGCGCGAGGAGGTAGAGGTCGAGGTTGTCGTCGGTGACGAGGGCCTGGAACCTGCTGATCCACCGTCGCTCGCCGCTCACCGGATCCTCCGTTCACACGCCCTGGACACGCGAAAAGCCGGGAGGCAGGGGCCTCCCGGCTTCATCGTCTCAAGTCAGCAGACGGGCGCGAGCGGGGTCGTTTCGTCCGGCCCGGGCCGGCGGCGCCACCGGTCCAGCTTCGCGTGCTCGGTCAGCGTGATCAGCGCCTCCCGCACGGACAGCCGCACCCGCGGGTCGCAGTTCACGACCGGCACCTCGGGCGCGATGCCCATGCCCCGGATGATGGCCTTCACGTCCGACCGCACGGACGCGTGCACGTTGTTCAACGCCAGCACGTAGGGGATCCGGTGGTCCTCGAAGTACCGCATCGCGTCCACGGAGTCCGCGGGCCGCATCACGTCGAAGAGCACCACGGCACCCACGGCGCCGCGCACCACGTCTTTCCAGCCCGCGCGCGCGTCCTGCCACTGCGGGGCCACGAACAGGTGCAACGCCAGGCCGGGGTCGAGCCACACCCGGCCGAACTGGATGCGTACCAGCTCGGTGACCAGACCGGCGCGTTCCGGTGGGAGCGCTGTCATGGTCAGCAGATCGTTCTCCACGATCGACCTGATGAAGGTGCTCTTGCCAACGCCGAAGCCACCGGCGACGACGACTTTTGCCGAGGTCAGCTCCCGACCGGGCGGCCCGGGGGGCCCGAAATCGGGAAATCTAGAGCCGACGTAGTCCACTCAGCACTCTCTCCATCAACCCGAGGTCCGGCACCGCACCGCCCGCGGAAACAGTCTGATGCACGTCCACCAGACCTCGTTCCGCCATGTCGCCGAGCAACACCTTCACGACTCCCAGTGGGAGCCGCATCAGTGCGGCCACCTCCGCGACGGATCGCGGTGAGCGGCACAACTCGACGACGTGTTGGTGCTCAGCCTGCAAGATACCTGCAGACTGCCGACTCTGATCATTCGCGGAGACAAGTGTCTCGATCTCCAGGTCAACATTCGACCGAGTGCGCCCACCCGTCCAGGCATATGCACGCACGATCGAGGCGTCCTGGGGCTCCACGGCGGGAGACTCGTACGCCGGTGATTGTTCTTGCGGTGCAACGGGAGTCGCTTCTCGCTCGGACACCGGGGACGTGCGCGTCCGTTTACGGCCCGAGTCCAGGGAAAACCCGTTCATCAGGTCGGCGAACGTCTGCTCGACGGGCGTCTCAGCCCGTCTGCGTCGGCGGTGTGCGTCAGCGGCCGAACTCATGGATTCACCTCACGCTGTGCAGCTGCGCTCGCAGTTCGGGGGTGAGGATCTGGCCCACCTGGTCTACGACCACGGTCATCTCGTAGGCCACTTGGCCGACGTCGCTGTCGGGGGCGGCGAGAACCGCCAAACAAGACCCGTCTCGAATGGACATGAGGAGCATGATCCCGTAGTCCATCTCGATCACGGTGCGCAACACTCCGCCACCTTCGAAGCATCGTGAAGCGCTCATCGTCAACGCCGCGACACCGGAGGCGATGGCCGCCAGCTGCTCGGCGCGGTCGGGCGGCAGGCCTGTCGACTTGGTGAGCAACAGGCCGTCCACCGAGATGACGATCGCGTGGGCGACACCGGCCACGCGATCGGTGAAGTTCGTGATCAACCAGCCGAACTGGTCCACCTGGCGCGACTGCGGCGTGCTCATGCGTTCTCCCCGTTCCGCTGGCCGTTCCCCTGGCCTTTTCCGTTCCCGTTGCTGCCCAGCGGCGCCTGACGCAGGCCCGTCTGATAGCTCGCGAGAAAGCCTCGTGCTCGTTCCGGATCACGCTTCTGGCCCACGGCAGGGCGTGTGGTGCCGTTCTCGGGACGATCCGCGAGGTCGGGGAGCAGATTCTTACGCGGCGCCCGTTTCGGCAACCCGGCATCCGTCTCGCCGGCGTCCGTGGCGGGGTCGCCGGCCTGTTCCCAGACCGTCCCGCCGGGCTTCTTGCCGAACCAGGACGCCACTACGGACGGTGACGACGCAGGTGGGGGCGATTGGTCACCGTTGACCGGTTCGCCCGAGACCACGGTCCCGGAAAACCAGGAAGACGTCGTCTCATTTGGTGTCTCGACTGGCACGGGGTTCGGGGCGGCGGGCGCCGGGCGCGGGTTGCGCTGCGGCAGCGCCTCGTCGATCGCGGCGCCGCGGAACGAGGTCCACTCGGCCGACTCTCGAGGGTGCTCGATGGCCGGTGCGGGCGCTGGCGGTGGAGCGAGGTTCGGGGTCTTGACGACGACGTGCGGCTCCCTGGCGGCGGGCTGCTTGGTCAGCGCGGGCTTCGGCTGGGGCAGCGCGGCGTGGCGGGGCTGGGCGGGTGCCGCGGCGTCCTCGTGCGTGCGGACGAGTTCCGACGGCACGAGCACGAACGCCCGCAGGCCTTCCCTGCCCTCACCCGCGGCGCGCAGCCGGACGGTGATGCCGTGGCGGGCCGCGAGACGACCGACGACGAACAGACCCATCTGGCGCGACACCGGCACGTCTTCCTCTGTACCGGACGACAGCCGTTCGTTGGCCTCGGTGAGTTCGGCCGGGCCCATGCTGATGCCCTGGTCCGCGACCTCGACGAGCACCGAGCCCTGCTGGTCGATCCTTGAGCCGATCATGACCTGGGTGGCGGGCGCGGAGAACGCGGTGGCGTTGTCCAGCAGCTCCGCGACGAGCCGGACGAGGTCGCTGGCCGCGTAGCCGACGATCTCGACGGACGGCGTCGACTTCACCACGACCCGCTGGTAGTGCTCGATCTCCGACGCGGCGGCGCGCAGCACGTCGGCCAGCGGGACGGGCTGGTGGAACCGGCGGGCGACGTCGGTGCCGGACAGCACCATCAGGTTCTCGTTGTTGCGGCGCATGCGCGTCGCGAGGTGGTCGAGCTTGAAGAGGTTGGCGAGCTGCTCGGGGTTCTCCTCGTGCCGCTCCAGCTCCTCCATGAGCTTGAGCTGGCGTTCGACGAGGCCCTGCGAGCGGCGCGACAGGTTGACGAAGATGTTCTTCATGCCCGACCGCAGCGACGACTGCTCGACCGCGGAACGGATGGCCTGCTCGTGCACGGCGTCGAACGCGCGCGCCAGCTGGCCGAACTCCTCGGTGGTGTGCACGGGCACCGGTTCGATCTCGGTGTCCGGCTTGCGGTCTGCGCGGATCGCGGCCACGACCTCGGGGAGGTGGTGGTGCGCCACGTCGAGCGCGGAGTGCCGCAGCTCCGAGAGCGAGCGCAGCAGGTAGCGGCCGATGACGAAGCCGAGCGTGCCGGCGATGATCAGCATCGCGAGCAGGACGACCGCGGCGGCGCCGGCCTTGTTCGACGTGTCGTCCTGCAGCTGGGCTGCGGAGTTCCCGAGCTCGTCCTGCAACTGGCGGGCGACCTGTTCCATCAGGCGGGCGGTGGTGCCGGAGGCCTTGTTCCAGTCCTCCACGGCGATGCCGAACGACGGCGGCGGCTTCGGCTGGCCGGGACGCGTCGTCACCGGGGTGCCGTCCGGCTGCGTGAGCGCTCGTTCGACCAGCGCGGACCGGCTCGCGACGGCGGCACCGGTGACGGTCTGGTCGTACTCGCGGCGCTGTTCGGTCGTGCCGATGGCCTGGAAGTCGTTGATGCGGTCCTGCAGCCGGATGTCGGACTGTTCCAACATGCGGACCTCGGGGGCGAGGAGCCTGCCGCGCCCGATCCCGGCTAAGACGATCGCGTGCTGCAGCGAGACCTGCTCCTGCGCGATGACCATGTTGTGCAGCGCGAGCGCGGTGCCGGCGATGACCTCGTCGCCGAACTGGCTGACGAGCGCCTGTTCGAAGTCCAGCAACGACTTCACGACCGAGGTGTAGCCGGTGGTGCCGCCGGACGGGTCGCCGCCGTCGCCGCCTTGGGCGACCTTCTCCCGCAGGTTCTTCAACGTCTCGAGCTGACCGCCGAGCTCGCTGAAGCGGTTGCGCGCGACGTCGCTCAGCCCGTCGGTGCGCTCGACGCGGCGGCGCACGGTCGCGGCGGCGTTGTCGGTGGCGCTGATCTGGTTCTGGTAGGCGCCGACGCCGGAACCGCTGGTCGCGCTCTGAGCGGCGAGAGTGCGTTCCTGCTGGACGCTGGAGATCAAAGGGGCGAGATCCGCCCGCAGCCGCACCAGGCCCTGCATCTGCACGTAGTTGTTGGACCGGTCGACGTATCCGGAGATCTGCAGTGCGCCCGCGCCGACCGCGACGGCCACCGGCACGAGGAGCACGACGCCGAGCTTGACGGGCAGGCGCCAGTTGCGCCAGTCGCTGATCTTTCTCCACTCGACATTCACGAAATGATCCCCAAGGCGCGCTCGAAGTGCCCCACTATCGGCTACCTCCTGGCCTGGTGAATCCCCGTGAGTCAAGACACCCGCAGCGCGATATCGAGATCAGCCGTATCGGGTGTCAGCGGATACTAAGCCAGAGAGCGTGACGCGACAACGACCTGGGGCGTGTACGACTCGTCACCCAGTGTGACAGTCCACCTCATGGGGTGGTCCTGCGAGTTCAGGGGATTGACTCGTCGCCACGCGTGGTTACGCTTGCGCCCTTCCATCCCTGTCCGGTCACAGCCTGTGCTCAGGCGCTCACCGGGTACTCCCCGTAACGAATGCGAGCGGTTGATGACGAAGGCGCTGCCCTCCGTGTCACGCCCGGCGCAGCCCGGATTCGCGACCTTTGACGAGCCACATCACTCATTGCTTATCGATGGTGACGGTGAGCCTGATTTCGGTGCCATCCAAACGAGTGAGGATTTCCTCGCGCTGAAGCGCCGGGTGACGCGATTTATTCTCCCCGCAACGGTGCTGTTCCTCGCTTGGTACGTCACGTTCGTATTGCTTTCGGCTTACGCCGCCGACTTCATGAGCACTCGGCTGTTCGGAACCGTGAACGTCGGCCTGACGATGGGATTGCTCCAGTTCGTCACCACGATCATCATCACGATGGCGTACGCCCGTTACTCCAAGAAGACGCTCGACCCGCAGGTCGAGAAAGTGCGTGCACTGGCGGAAACCGATGAGGAGCTCGCGTGACCGGGGCGAACACCGCGATCAACCTGTCGGTCTTCGGCATCTTCGTCCTGCTGACGCTCTACATCGTCTACCGCGCTTCCGCGCGGAACGTGAGCGCCTCGGACTACTACGCCGCGGGCAGCAGCTTCACCGGAACCCAGAACGGCATCGCACTGTCGGGTGACTTCCTGTCCGCGGCGTCGTTCCTCGGCATCTCCGGCGCCATCGCCGTGAACGGCTACGACGGCTTCCTCTACTCGATCGGCTGGGTCGTCGCCTGGTTGATCGGCCTGATGCTGATCGCCGAACGACTGCGCAACACCGGCCGCTACACCATGGGCGACGTCATGGCGTTCCGCATGCGCCAGCGCCCCGTGCGCGCGGCCGCGGCGAACGCCACGCTGGTGATCTCGCTCTTCTACATGATCGCGCAGATGGCGGGCGCCGGCGGCCTGATGGCGTTGCTGCTGGACGTCCACAGCAAGATCGGCCAGGCCATCATCATCGCCGTCGTGGGCATCGTCATGGTGCTGTACGTGCTGGTCGGCGGCATGAAGGGCACCACGTGGGTGCAGATCATCAAGGCCGTGCTGCTGCTTCTGTCGGTGTCACTGCTGACGATCTTCCTGATCGGCAAGTTCGGCTTCGACTTCTCCTCGATGCTGGAGCGCGCGACGCAGAAGTCGCCGCTGGGCGAGGCCGTGCTGTCGCCGGGCGTGAAGTACGGCGGGAGCAACCTTTCCAAAATCGACTTCCTGTCGCTGGCGCTGGCCCTGGTGCTCGGCACCGCGTCACTCCCGCACGTGCTGATGCGCTTCTACACAGTGCCCAACGCGCGTGAGGCACGGAAGTCCGTCGTCTGGGCCACCTGGATGATGGTGATCTTCTACTCGTGCACCCTGGTCATCGGCTTCGGCGCGATGGCGCTGGTGGGTACGGACAAGATCACCGGCGCTCCTGGCGGCGAGAACTCGGCCGCGCCGCTGCTGGCGTTCCAGGTCGGCGGCACGGTGCTGCTCGGCATCGTGTGCGCGGTGGCGTTCGCCACGATCCTCGCCGTGGTCGCCGGTCTGACGCTGACCGCGTCGGCGTCGTTCGCGCACGACGTCTACGCGAACGTCATCAAGCACGGTGAGGCGGACCCGCGGGACGAGGTGCGGATCGCCCGCATCACCGCGGTCTGCGTGGGTGTGCTCGCGATCGTCGGCGGCATCGCGGCGAACGGGCAGAACGTCGCCTTCCTGGTCGCGCTGGCGTTCGCGCTGGCCGCGTCCGCGAACCTGCCGACGCTGCTGTACTCCATGTTCTGGAAGCGGTTCAACACGCGCGGCACGTTGTGGAGCATCTACGGCGGTCTCACGTCGTGCGTGCTGCTCATCGTCTTCTCCCCCGCCATTTCCGGGTCGAAGTCGTCGGTGTTCCCGGACGTGGACTTCGCGTTCTTCCCGCTCTCCAACCCCGGCATCGTGTCGATCCCGCTCTCGTTCCTGGCCGGGTTCCTGGGCACGGTCCTGGGCGGCGAGCCGGCGGACCCGGAGAAGCAGGCGGAGATGGAAGTGCGCGGACTGACCGGCATCGGCTCAGGTCTGCGCTAGCAGGCCCGCCACCGCCTCGTTGAAGACCTCGGGGCGTTCCAGGTTCGGCATGTGGGCGGCGCCGTCGACCACGACCAGCGTCGAACCCGGAACGCGCTCGTGCATGTACTCGGCGTCTTTCAGCGGCGTGTACTCGTCGTCGCTGCCCACCACCACGAGCGTCGGCACGGTGACAGCTTCGAGTGTCGCCGTGTAGTCAGGCCGTTCCGCACGGCCCCTTAGTGCCGCCGCAGCACCTTCTGCCGGTGCGCCGTGCATCATCTTCGCGACGTGCTCGCCCGCCGCGGTGTTGTGCGGTGCCACCATCTTCCACAGGACCTCGGTGGCGTAACCGGACATGCCCTCGCGCAGCAGCCGGTCCGCCATGTCGTTGCGGTTCCGGTGGCCCTGCGGGGTTTCGGGCTGGGCGAACGTGTCGGCGAGGATCAGGCCGCGAATCCGCTGCGGGAACTGGCGTGCGCACTCCATGACGATCTGCCCGCCCATCGACAGCCCGCCGAGCACGAACCTCTCGACGCCGAGGTGGTCGAGCAGCCCGGCGACGTCCCCGGCGAACACCGCCAGCGGTGTCTTGCCGGGGACGACGGTGCTTTCGCCGTAGCCGCGCAGGTCCGCGGCGATCACCCGCCAGCCGGCGGCGGTGAAGTGCTCGACCTGCGGCCGCCACATCGAGCGGTCGAACGGGTGCCCGTGCACCAGCACCAGCACGTCGTCGCCGGTGCCTTCGTCGTCGTATCCGATGGTGATGCCGTTGACGCTCGCGGTGCTCATGCACCCAACGGTAGCCAGGTCATCGAGACGCGGTCGCCCGGATCGCCGCACTCAAACGAGCCGCGGCCTCCTGGCCGGTGAACTTGAACCCGAGCGACGGTTCGGTCAGCTCCAGCTCCAGCAGCAACGGCTCGCCGTCCGGACCCTCGACGACGTCCACGCGTGCGTAGAGGAAGTCCTGGCGCCGCAACGAAAGCAGCTCGGCCGCCACGTCGAGCACCTGGTCGGCGAGCTTCACCTGCCGCTCGGACGGCTCGATGGCGCGCAGCTTCTCCTCGACGTACAGCCCGGACTCCGACTCGGGCAGGCCCTGCGCCAGCATCGGTCCCTTGTGGAACGAGTGGGAGTACTCGCCCGCGAAGAACACCAGCGCGGTCTCGCCGTTCGCGTCCACACTGGACTGATAGGGCTGCACGAGTGCTTTGACGCCAAGGGCTTCGAAGTGCACGCGTGCCTCGACGTGGTCGGTGAACCGGGCGGCACCGCGCGAGCCCGCGCCGATCGCCGGCTTCACCACGAACTCGCCGTCGGGGAAGTCGGGTTCGCCACCCGGTTCCACGACCGCGGTGGGCACCACGGCGACACCGTGTGCGGCGAGCTCGACCAGATAGGACTTGTCGGTGTTCCAGCGGACCACGGACACCGGGTTCGCCAACGCGGGCACGGTCTCGCACCACGCCAGGAAGTCGTCCAGGCGCTCGGTGTAGTCCCAGGTCGCGCGCAGCACCACGAGATCGGCGTCGACCCCGGAGCCCCACGGCTGCCACCCGACGTCCACGCCGTCGCGCCGCAGGGCGTCGATCAGCGCGTCCTCGTCGCCGTCACCGTTGGGCAGCGCGGCGCACGAGGCGAGCACGACCTTCATGACTGCATCTTGGCCATCTTGCGGCGGTGCGCGAAACCGATCTGGGTGGCGGCGGTGGTCTCGCGGTCCCATTCGGCCTGCTCGACGTTGTCGACCGCCTCGACGGCCTTGGTGGCGGACTCGACGTCCTTCGCCATCACGTCGCCCATGGCGCCGTCCGCGCCGACCAGCACGATCCGCGCGCCGGCCCGGCCGATCGGTTCGACGACGGCCCTGACCGCCGTGCCCGGCTTGCCGTGGGCCGTCACGAACTCGGCGATGCGCTTCTGAGTGGTTTGATCAGACACCCCCACACTGTAAAACCACCGGGTAACTTCAGTCGGGTGACCACCGACACCCTCACGTCGTTCCTCTCGTGGTACTTCGATCATCACCCCGCCCACGCGGCCCAGGTCGGCTCACTCGAGCACTACTCGACGTTCGGGGACTTCTCCGCCACGGCGTTCGAGCAACGGGCCAGGGAGAACGGCGCGTGGCTGGCGCGGCTGGAGCCGTTGCCGAGGTCGGTGGATCGCGATCTCGCGCTGTCGGTGCTGCGCGGGCAACTCGCGATGGAGGCGTGGCCGGGCTGGCGGCGCGACCCGCACGAGTACTCCGGGATGGTCTTCTTCGGGCTGCTGGCGCCGTTCCTGCACCGGCTGCTGCCCGAGGCCGAGCTCGTCGCCGCCGCGATCGCGAAGCTGCGCGAGGTGCCGTCGGTCTTCGCGGCCGCCGAGGCGAACCTCGACGCGTCGCTGGCGTCGCCGCTGGTCGTGCGGCGGACGTGCGACCAGGTGAAGACGGGGCGTTCGTTCGTGCTCGACTCGCTGCCGCTGCTGGTGGGTTCACCCGAGCTGCGCGCTCAGCTGGTCGAGGCCGCCGGGCCCGCCGCGGAGGCGTTCGACCGGCACGCGGCGTTCCTGGAGGAGCTCGCCCTGCGCGCGACCGGCGACTGGCGGATGGGCGAGAAGCTCTACTCGACCATGTTGCAGGACAAGGAGTTGCTCGGTTACGGCGCGCCGGAGCTGCACCAGCGCGGGCAGGACGCCTACGCCGCGTTGGAAGCCGAACTGATCGACCTGGCGGGCTCCGCGGACTGGCGCACGGCGATGAGCTCGTTGCAGGACGACCACCCGCCAACGCTGGAGGCGATGCGCGCGGAGTACGAGGCCGAGACGCAGCGCGCGCGTGCGGCCCTGGTCGAACACTCGCTGGTGACGCTGCCCGAGGGCGAGGAGTGCAGCGTCGTGCCGTCGCCGCCGTTCCACCGGGCGATCATGGCGGTCGCGAGTTACCTGGGGCCGCCGCCGCTGACGTCCAGACGGGCCGGCTACTTCTTCGTGCCGTTCACGCCGGACGACGCCACGGACGAGCAGATCACCCACCGCCTGCGCACCAACGCGCGCCCGCAGATGCCGACGATCGCGGTGCACGAGGCGTACCCCGGTCACCACTGGCACGCGGCGTGGGTGGCGGCGCAGGGGTCGGCGCACCCGTTGCGGAAGGTGTTCCGGACGTCGTACTTCTCCGAAGGCTGGGCCCTGTACTCGGAGAAGCTGCTGCGGTCGGTCGGCTACTACCGGACCACCGCGTCCCTGATGGGACACGTCGAGGCGCGGCTGTTCCGGGCGGCGCGGATGGTCGTCGACACGGCGCTGCACTGCGGCGACATGACACCGGCGGAGGCCGAGGCGTTCATGGTGGCGCGCACGGCCCTGACGCCGGGCACGGCCGTGGGCGAGGTGAAGCGGTACTGCGCGTGGCCGACGCAGGCGCCGTCGTACCTGACCGGTGCGCTGGAGATCGACCTCATCCGCGACGAGTACCTGGCCGCGGGGCTGGGGTCGTTGCGCGACTTCCACGACCGGATCGCCGGGTCTGGCGCGTTGCCGCTGGGGCTCGCGCGCCGCGTGGCGCTGGGCGAGGACTGAAGGCATGGTTCCCATCTGACGGAACCGGGAACACCGCGGTCGCGGCCGGGGTTGACCGGGTTGAGTCGATCAAGGAGGACAGATGCCCAAGGCAGTGGTGGTGCGTTCGGCCGGTGGACCGGAGGTGCTGGAACACACCGACGTGCCGTCGCCCGTGCCCGGTGACGGCGAGCTGCTGGTGCGGGTCGGCGCCGCGGGCGTCAACTACATCGACACCTACCAGCGCAGCGGCCAGTACCAGGTGCCGTTGCCCACCGCTTTGGGGCTTGAGGGCGCGGGCGTGGTCGTCGAGTCCAACTCCACGGAGTTCTCCGTGGGCGACCGCGTGGCGTGGATGTCCGTGCTGGGCAGTTACGCGTCCGAGGTCGTGGTGCCGGCTTCGGCTGCCGTGCGAGTGCCGGACGGGCTGGACGTCGAACTGGCGGCGGCCGCGCTGTTGCAGGGCATCACCGCGCACTACCTGACGCACTCGACGCACGTCGTGAAGGAAGGCGACCGGGTGCTGGTCCACGCGGCCGCCGGTGGCGTCGGGTTGCTGCTCACGCAGTGGGCGAAGTCGAAGGGCGCGTTCGTCGTCGCGACGGTGTCGACCGACGAGAAGGAGGCGCTGGCCAGGGAGGCCGGCGCGGACCAGGTCCTGCGGTACGGGGACTTCGCGGCGCAGATCGAGAAGGTCGACGTCGTGTACGACGGGGTCGGCAAGGACACGTTCGACCAGTCGCTGGCGTCGTTGAAGCCGCGCGGACTGCTGGCGTTGTTCGGGGCGTCGTCCGGCTCGGTGCCGCCGGTGGACCCGCAGCGCCTGAACGCGGCCGGGTCGGTCTACCTCACGCGGCCGTCGACCGGGGCGTACCTGCTGGACCGCGCCGAGTACGAGTGGCGGGCCGCGGACCTGTTCGGGGCGATCGTCGACGGCACCCTGAACATCCGGATCGGCGGACGCTACAAGCTGGAAGAGGCAGCACAAGCCCACACGGACCTACAGGCACGCCGAACCACCGGCAAGCTCCTGCTCCTGCCGTAGGTCACAGGTTCGGCCCGAGCTGTCGATGAAGGGCTCCTTCATCCACCTCAAGTGGATGAAGGAGCCCTTCATCGACGTCACGCGGCGGGGGTGACCTTCACGCCGTCGATCACGAAGACGAGCGTCTCGTTCGCCTTGATGCCCTGACCGCCCTGGCCGTACCCCTTGGCGGGCGGCACGATCAGCAGCCGCCGCCCCTTCTCCTTGAGGCCGACGATGCCCTCGTTCCAGCCGTCGATGACCGGCGCCTTGCCGACGTTCTCGACGTCGAACGGCTCGCCGCGCTCGAAGGAGCTGTCCAGCACCTTCTTGTCGGAGAACGTCGTGAGCTGGTAGTTCACCGTGGCCGTCGTGCCCGTCTTCACCTCGGCGCCGGTGCCCTGCACCAGGTCCTTGATGATGAGCTCGTCGGTGGGCTTGCACGCGGGGATCTCGACCTTGGGCGCCGCCCCGAAGTCGCCGGTGACCTTGAAGTCGTCGGCCTTGCAGGGGGTCGACGAAGTACCCGTCGAGGGCTGGGCCGAGCTGCCGCAGCCCGCGAGGCCGGTGGCCGCCGCAAGCGCCAGGGACGCGATGAGCAGGACGTTACGCATGGTGGGTGAGCGTATTCGGAACGGTGTTAGCGGGGTGTAGCAGGTAGGGGTCGGGTGCCGTCCGCCTCAGCGGGCATCGGGCGGCAGGGTGGCGGAGTGCTGCGCCTCGCGGACCAACGGCGGACGACGCTGAGCGGACTAGAACACGCGGCGTGGGTGCGTTCGGGTGGGTGGGTCACCCTCATCCGACACGCCGAGCGCCGGCCGCGACTGGGTGTCACCGAAGTGCACGAGTACGGGCCGACAGCGGCGCTCAAGGGCGGTTATTCCGGTGCTAAATGTCGCACGAATAGCAGCTTCCTTATCTTTTGACCGACGCGTACAGTAACTCCGCGCACTTGATCGGACACCGACCGCATTCGTCCGTTCGGGTAGCGGCCACTGAGGTGACCCAGGAGGTGGGACACGTGTCCGCGGAGGCCGGAGGCATCCGCAGCAACCTGATCCAGGAGTTGTTTTGGACTCGGACCGGGTTGCTCCTCCTCATACTCGTCACGACGTCGGGTGCGTCGCTGGCCATTTCCAGTCAAATGGATTCCGGCACAGCGAGAAACCTGCTGGCGGCGCTGGGCACGGGCACGCTCATTTCGGCGGTGGTGAGCTTCACGCAGACGTTGATCACGTCGAAAGCCGCGCAGAAGGCGCTTCTCGCCCCGGTCATCGAGGAGAGTCGCAAAGCGCTCAAGGAGCTGAGCCAGGAGTACCGGTCGCTCGACCGCGAGTTCTTCCCCAGTCACGTGTTCGAGCCGACGGCCAAGCCGGACCCGGTGTTCAACCAGCTCATGATGCAGGACCTGGAGCGGACGCGGCTGTACTGCTTCCGCGGGTTCGCCGGGCGGTACGCGGCCGGCCGGGTGCTGCTGTCGCAGACGGAATGCGAGCTCAGGGCCGTGCTGGCGGATCCGCGTGATGACAACGCGATCAGCGGCCGGGCGCGGTACCTGCTGCGCAACGAGGGCGCGGACGGCGACTACGACGAGATCCAGCAGACGCTCAAGGAGCAGATCGGCATCGGGCTCGTCGGGCTCTTCGCGGCGCGCAGCCGGTGCAGCAGGATCGACGTCACCATCGTTTCGGATCCGCCGCTCGATCGGCTGGAGCTGTTCGACGACTCGGTCT
The DNA here is from genome assembly GCF_002150765.1 of Lentzea kentuckyensis. GTDB lineage: Bacteria > Actinomycetota > Actinomycetes > Mycobacteriales > Pseudonocardiaceae > Lentzea > Lentzea kentuckyensis. Next base: position 1,806 of record NZ_MUYM01000148.1, on the reverse strand, counting down.
GGATGACGCTCTACAGCAACACCGCCGGAGCGCTGAGGCCATATCCGCGGACGCTCAGGTTCACCGAGAGCTCGTTCCTGTACGCGATGGAACGCGCTGAGTTCCTGCGGATCAGCAATTCCAGGGCCGGCTATCACTTCGTCATCACGCCAGGTACGTCGAGAAGCGATTTCCTGGCGTTGTACGAGAAGATCACCGGCGACACTCTCACCGCGACCGGGTTCGCGGAACTCGAGAAGAAGTTCCACGCATTCCGGCGCGAATTCTCCACATCCGCTCAGTTGAGGAGCTGATCGATCTTGCTAGCCGAGTTCACCGGGTTGTCCGCGCTCGAGGAGCTCGCCGCCCGGGTGAAGCGCGCCGAATTTCCCGTCGTGGACCACTGGACCGACGTCGGCACGTGGTTTCGCGAATGGGCGGCGCGGCCGGATCTGCGCAAGGAACTTCGCGCGTACATCGACGGGCTCACCCCTCAGGAGGCGACCTGGGTGATCGCGCATTCCCGGGAGACGACGACGCACTTCGCGTGGTGCCTGAGGGACGAGCCGGACGAACCGTTCACGTTCTGGTTGCACGAGTACAAACCGCTGACGGACTGGCGGGCCGGCTACGCGGACTCGGTCCACAACCACCGGTACCACTTCTGCACCACCATCCTGAGCGGCGCCTACCTGCACGAACGTTTTGACGCCCGGCTCGGCCTCGGCGGTCGCACGATCGTCGCCACGGAGCTCACGAAACGCACTCAGTGCACTGAAGGCACCACGGGCACGTTGCTCGCGCACGAGTTCCACCGCATCCCACGCGCGGCGGAGGGGACCATGACGTTCCTCGTCAAGTCACGTGCCGTCACGCCGTGGAGCCTCAGCTACGACCCGGACACCGGGATCAGCCACCGGCACGTGCCGGTCGAGGACCGACTGGAGGATCTGACGAACAACCTGTAGAGGCCCCTGCACGCGCATACCATCAGCCCACCCGGTGGGAGGGCTGATGATGCGTACGCGCACAACGATTCCTAGGTCTGTCATCGCGGACGTGGAGCAGCGCGTGAGGCGGCTGTGCGAGGACCTGGCCGCGAAGCTGCAGTTCCACGGCTGGCACCACGTGAGCTTCGTCCGCGACAAGTCCGTGCACTTCGCCGAACGCAACGGCGCCGCGAGGGACGTCGTCGAGGTCGCCGCCCTGGTGCACGACCTCAACTACATGGTCCGCCGCAACTCGCTGCCGACCGACGGCGAGGCGCTGCGCCGGAAGGTCCTCTTCGTCGCGGGCGTCTCCCAGGGCGACATCGAGTGGATCGAACGCATCGTCCTCGAGGCCGAGATGCGCACCCGCCACCGCGACATCTCGCTGGAGGGGCAGGCCCTCTCCGACGCCGACACGCTGTTCAAGGCGCTCCCCGTCACCCCGGTCGTGCTGGCGCACAAGTACCTGCAGGAGAACGGCATCACGCTGCGCGAGCTCGCGTACAAGATCGTGGGCGAGCAGGTGGGCAAGGCCGACGAGGGCTACTACTTCTACGACGCCGAGGCCGCCGCGACCTACACGAAGTGGGCCGAGACGAACCTCCTGTTGTGGAAGTGCATCGTCGAGTCGCTCGACGACCCGTGCGTCGAGGACCTGCTGACCAAGGTGGCGTCCTAGTAGTGCTTTGTCGGGTCCGGAGGGACGGACTTCCGCGACAGCAGGCACAGGCGACCCGATGGTCGCGCTCTCACGATGCCGCACCTGTGAGTTGGTTGTAGTTACGACCCGATGTAATCGATTGCAGATCACCTCAACTACCACCAACTGCGCTGGTAG
>NZ_MUYM01000147.1 GCF_002150765.1 Lentzea kentuckyensis | reverse complement strand
GATGCGCGCGGTCGCGACCGCCGCCGGCCGGGGCGGGACCCTCGCCGACGCGCTGGCCCAGGACGCCGACGTGGTGGCGGTGCTCGATGCCGGCACGCTCAAAAGCCTGTGCGACCCCGCGGACTATCTCGGCGCGGCCGACCATCTCGTGCAACGCGCCTTGGACGCCAGGTGACGGCGGCCCGGAGTTCCGCGTGGGAATGGCATCCGGCCACCTGGCGCGACCGGGTCGCCGCGCACCAGCCGGACTGGCCCGACTCCTGCGAGCTCACCCGCGCGCGGTTGCGGCTGGCGAGCGAACCGCCACTGACCACCCCCGAGGACGTCCGCGACGTCCGGCGCGCGCTCGCCGAGGTCGCCGCGGGCCGGGGGTACGTGCTGCAGGGCGGTGACTGCGCCGAACCGTTCGGCGTCGCCGCCCGCCGTGGCGCACTGGCCAAGGACGAGATCCTGGGCGCGTTGTCGGAACGGATCAGCCTGGCGATGGACGTGCCGGTGCTCGCGATCGGACGACTGGCCGGCCAGTTCGCCAAACCTCGCTCCGCGCCAACGGAGGTGATCGACGGCGAGGTGCTGCCGACCTTCCGCGGCCTCGCGGTGAACAGCCCGCATCCCGTGGCGTCCCAACGGGTTCCGGACGCCCGGCGGATGGTCACGGCCTACCACTCCGCCCGCGCGGTGATGGCGGACCTGGCCCGGCGGCGCACCGGTATGAGGGTCAGCCACGAGGCCTTGCTGCTGGACTACGAGGAAGCCCTGGTCAGGCTCGACCCTGGCACCGGGGGCTGGTACCTCGCGTCCACCCACTTCCCGTGGATCGGCGAGCGCACCCGAGCCGCCGACGGCGCGCACGTCGAGTTCCTGTCCGGCATCGCCAACCCGGTGGGCTGCAAGATCGGCCCGGACGCCACTCCCGGCGAGGTCGTCGCACTGTGCGGGAGACTCGACCCGGAACGCCGGCCGGGCAGGCTCACGCTGATCTTCCGGCTCGGGGCGCGTCGCGTCCGGACCCTGTTGCCCCCGTTGGTGCGCGCGGTGCGGGACGCGGGCCATCCCGTCGTGTGGATGTGCGATCCCATGCACGCCAACACGAGGACCACCGGCACCGGCGTCAAGACCCGGCACCTGGACGACGTCACCTGCGAAGCGGCGGCGTTCCACGAGACCCTTCGCGAACTCGGCGAGTGGCCGGGCGGGCTGCACCTCGAACTTGCGGGGGAGGACGTGACGGAGTGCCTCGGCGGCTCGAGCGTGCCCGACGAGGCCGCGCTGGCGCGCCGGTACACCTCGCTGTGCGATCCGCGGCTCAACAACGAACAGGCCCTGCTGACGGTCGAGGGAGTCCTGCGGAGCGGCCTGTCCCTCCGATCATGAACCCCATTATCACCGAATGTATCATTGTTGTTTCGGAGAGTAACGAGTAAACTCAATTATCTGGGAGCGCTCCCATTCCGCCGCTGCTGTTCGGTCATCGGAGAATGGAGGCTCAATTCATGCGTGCGCGCAACACCACCACCTCCTGGTCCGTCGTCAGACGCCGAGGCGTCGTCGCCCTGATCATCAGCATCCTGGCCTGGACGTTCCTCTGGACGCCGACGGCCTCGGCGCACGGCACCATCGTCAGCCCCGCCACCCGCGCCTACCAGTGCTGGCAGACCTGGGGCAGCCAGCACACCAACCCCGCGATGAAGGACCAGGACCCCATGTGCTGGCAGGCCTTCCAGGCCAACGCCGACACCATGTGGAACTGGATGAGCGCGCTGCGGGACGGTCTTCGCGGGAACTTCCAGGGGGCCACGCCCGACGGCCAGCTCTGCAGCAACGCCCTGTCGCGCAACAACTCCCTGAACACGCCGGGCCGGTGGAAGACCACCAGCATCGGCGCCAACTTCCAGATGCACCTGTACGACCAGGCAAGTCATGGTGCCGACTACATCCGGGTCTACGTCAGCAAGAACGGGTACGACCCCACCACCCAGAGCCTGGGCTGGGGCAACCTCGACTACATCATGCAGACCGGCAGATACGCCCCGGCCAAGGACATCAAGTTCAACGTCCAGACGTCCGGGGCCTATCGCGGGCACCACGTGATCTTCACGATCTGGCAGGCCTCACATCTCGACCAGGCCTACATGTGGTGCAGTGACGTGAACTTCGGCTAGCGGCACGGGGTTCGCCCTCGCCCAGTCGTCGACGTGGAACGGCGAGGCGTCGTCGTCCACACTCGACGCGTGCGCGACCACCGCGGCCGGCACCTGGCCATCGGTCAGGCCGAGCCGGCCGCGGTAGTCCGCCGCGAACGCCGTGGCGACCTCCTCTGCGGTCAGTTCCGGCACGTAGTCGGCCAGGCCCGCGATGGAGCTTTCGCGCAGGTCGTAGCCGAGCGCCTCGGACACTTCCGTGATCACGGCCCGCACCCGGTCCGACACGGCGACCTGCACGACCGTGCTGAACAGGGAACCGGTGGCGGTGACGCGTTGGGCCGAGCCTACGATCTTCGTGGTGCCGCCGACGTTGATGCTGTACTCGCCGGGGCAGTACTCGCCGTCCACCTCGCCGACACGGGCGTCGACGTCACCGAGTCCGCGCAGTACCCGGACGTGGCTCTCGGCGTTCGCGGCGAAGGTCGCGCTGCCCGAGTGCCGGATGCCGGTGGTGCGGTCGAGGTGGTCGATCACGACGGCGCCGCTGTCGTAGGCGACCATCCGTCCGCCCGGCGACCGGACCACCGGCTCGAACCCCGCCGCGCGGGCCACCCTGGTGGCCGCGGCGATGCCGGGGGAGCGGAGGTCCCGGCCGCTGAAAGCGACCGCGGGGCCGTTCGGCACGTAGATGTGGACGAGCTCTGACCACTCGGCCTCGGGCGCGCGCAGCAACAGCGCCGGGATCACCAACTCGGTGACCGCACTCCCTGTGCTCCCGGTGCTCCCGGTGACCAGCAGTCGGGTGTGGTCGAGGTTGTTCGCAGTCGGCACACCGTGATTCTCGACCATGGCCGGCGAGACGTCAGATGTGCGCTTCACTATTGCTTCAGTGTTGACTAAAGTCAGTCCACCTCGGCAGGCACGTGTTGCGGCACGTTCGGCTGACATGCTCTGCACATGCGACAGATCACGGTGCTCGGCAGTTGCGGCGCCTTTCCGGAGCCCGGCCGGGCGTGCAGTGGTTTCGCGGTGGACTGGGACGGCTACCGCCTCGTACTCGACCTCGGCTACGCCACGCTGCCGCGCCTGCTCGCGCACTGGAAGGACGGTGCCATCGACGCGGTCGCCATCACGCACGAACACCCCGATCACTGCGTCGACCTGCACGGGCTGTTTCGAATGCGGCTCTACGGCGGAGCCGCCGAGAGGCTCCCGCTGTACTGCCCGCCGGGCGTGCTCGACCGGCTCAGCGGTCTGGAGCCCGACGTCGACCTGGAAGCGGTCTTCGACCTGCATCCGCTGCCCGGCTCCTACCGGGCCGGGCCGTTCGAGCTGACCGGTCTGCCGCTGCCGCACTTCGTGCCCAACGCGGGTATCCGCCTGCAGACGGGTGAGATCGCCCTGGCCTACTCCGGCGACACCGGTCCGGACGCCGCGCTGGCCGAACTCGGCCGTGACGCCGACCTGTTCATCGTCGAGGCCACCGACCGCGCCGGCGAGACCCAGCGGTCCGACCGCAACCTGATGACCTCCGCCGAGGCCGGCCGGTGGGCGCGGCTGGCCGGAGCGCGCAGGTTGATGCTCACCCACTTCTGGCCGGGCAACGACCGGGAGGTCTCGCTGGCCGCCGCCCGTGCGGAGTTCGACGGCGAAGTGCTGGCAGCGGAGGAAGAACTCGTCGTCGCGCTCGGGCCGGCCTGAACGCGGGAGGGCCCGCACAGCGACTGTGCGGGCCCTCCCGATCGGTCATCCGCAGTGCGAAGGCCCGTCGTACCAGGCGTTCCACACGCCACTGAGCGTCACTCCGCCACCCCAGATGATGCACCTGCCGGGCGCGGACAACTTCACCGGACCGGCATAGGTGGTGAAGCGGTCGTCGTCGTTCTTCATGCCGTGGCCCGCCTCGCCGATGGCGGCCAGCAGGCGGATGGGGGTGCCGGGGTTCGTCCGCCACGTGACCACGCAGTTGGTGCTGCCGTTGTACAGCAGGTGGATGGTGGCGACGTTGCCCAGCTTGTGGCTGTCGATCTGGTGGTAGCTGCCACCGCCGCAGGCCTCGATCGGTGACGACGCCGCCTGCGCCGTCCCGCTCGTCAGGGCCGTCGCGCCGAGCACGACCGCGGTGATCGCCAACGCGTTCCTGAACTTGTTCACAGAACTCCGTTTCCGAATGTCGGGGCTGCGACTACGCCTTGAGGCGATACGCGCGCAGAACCGTTTGGTCGACGGTGTTTCCGTCGCTGTCGCGGGCCGTGATCCGCAACGACACGAACCCGCCCGCCTTGCCCCCACCAGGAACCATGCCGCTGACCGGTGTCCAGGTCGCACCGTCGTCGAACGACGCGTAGGCGCGGAGTTCCCGCATGACCGCCTTGCCGGCCCCGGACTGACGCGACACGGTGAACTTCGCCGGCATCGGGACGCCCGCCTTCCAGCTGTTGCGCAGGTCGAGCGGGAGCGAGTAGTCGACCTCCAGCAGCGGCAGCTTGCCGTCGGCCGGTGACGAGAACTCCCACGTCGTGTGCACGTCGGTCGACAGCGCCACGGTGTCGCGCGTCGCGTGCAGGTCCAGCGTGAACCGGCCGTCCCTCGCGGGTGCGTAGAACGTGCTGTTGTGCAGGAAGTCCGTGCCCAGCGAGACTCCGTCGCGTTTGAGCTCCATCTGGATGCTGCCGTTGTGCACCCGGCCTTCCACGGACTTGGAGGTACCGAACGGCGACACGTTCGCGTGCAGGTGCGGGTACGCGCGGAACACGCCACCGCCGCGCGGCCACGGCGCGTCCGCCTTGCCGAGCCTCGGGGCGGTCACGCCGCGCAGGATCGAGCGCTCGTACTTGCGGCCCGGCTCGAACTTCTCCGCCCGCAGGTTCGCCCACGAGTGCGACGACACGTCGTCACCGTCAGCGAAGCGGCCGACGGAACCTTCGTTGTACCAACCGCCCGGCGAGAAGTACTCGACGCGGGTGGCGGGTGAGCCGAGCGGTTCGTCGATGAAGAGGTCCGGGTTCACCACGCCGCCGGCGACCGGGTAGTTCCGCGTCGTCACGGTGCTGTCCTCGCCGGACGTGTGGTAGCGCGACTTGACCTCGGCGAGCGCGGAACGCTTGACGGGGTAGGTCTTTCCGGCCGGGATCGCGCCCTTTTCGGCCTGGTGCAGGGTGTACGACACCGGCGAGGTCGTCAGGGCGCGGAACGTCAGCCTCGTCGGCGTTTGCGGTGCGAGGTGCTGGCCCATGGTGATGACGGGCAGTGCCATCCGGTCGCCCCACGCGACGTCGGGCGGACCGGCCCAGAGCACCGCGACGGCGCCTGCCTGCTTGAGTTCCCTGGCGACGCTGAACGAGAACTCGTTGTGCGGGCGCACCAGCACCATCTTCCCTGCTACGTCACCGCCGCGTTCCACGACGTCGTAGGTGTGGTCGCCCTGCGGCAGGTAGGGGCTGTCGCCGTCGTAGGTCACCGGGAACCCGCCGACGACCGCGATCCTCGGCTGGGCGGCGACGATCAGCGTGTCGTAGGCGAGGTCCGGCATCGGTTCGCCGAACGACATGCCGTACACCGGCACCCGTCCGTCGATTCGCGACCAGATGGAGTCGCGGAAGGCCGGGTTCACCGGGATCTTCATGGTGGTCACCCGGTACAGCGGTGCCACGCGGTCGTCGTCCAGCGCGAACGCGATCGGCTTGGCCTGCCGCAGGTCGAGGTGCACCGAGACGTCCGCCGCCGTCGAGAAGCGGCCCGACACGTCGGTCACCGACGCCGGTGCGTACCACGTGCGGGTGTCCGTGCCCTCGGCGAACCGCGCCAGCACGGTGTAGTTCCCGACCGGCAGCCGGGCGGCGAGCTTGCCGTCCTTGCCGACTTCGAGCACGGACGAGTCCTTGGTGGCCATGTCGATCAGCACCACCCAGCCGTTGCCGACGGGTTTGCCGTCGCGGCCGGTGATCTGCAACGACAGCCCGTGGCGCTCCTGCTCCACGGTGCCGCCGACGGACGTGGTCAGTTCGATCTGGGGGGCCCCAGTGGCGCGCAGGCGTCCGGAGAACGCGCCGAGACCCTTGGCCGGGTCGAGCACGACGTCGACGGAGGCCGATCCGTGCGCGGGCACGACGACCGACGGCGCGACGGTGAAGCGGTCGCCCAGATCGTGCTGCAGGGCAAGGGAAACCGGCTGGTCACCGGTGTTGGTGTAGGTGACCTTCTTCGTGACCGGTTCGGTGTGCGGCCAGGTCACCAGCCCGAACGACAGACTGCCGGCGTCCGCCCGCACCTGCTGCGTCACCGCGCGACCGACGTTCAGCAACCCCGTACCGCCGTCGTCGGGCGAGAACCCGAGCGTCTTCACCGTCGTCATCAGCCGCGCCTTCAGTTCGGCCGCGGTGATGGACGGATCGCGTTGCAGCACGATCGCCGCCGCGCCCGCCACGTGCGGGGCGGCCATGGACGTGCCGGACAACCGCGCGTGCAGGTCGTCGACGGCGGCGTCCGGGAGCGTGCCCGCGGCCCGTGCGGCCACGATGTCCGTGCCCGGCGCCGCGATGTCCGGCTTGACCGCGAAGTCCTTGTACCGGGGCCCGCGCGACGACGACTCGTTCACCGTGCCGGACTTGGTCAGGTTCGCGACCGCCAGCACCGCGTCGGCCGCTGCCGGGCTGCTGACCTTCTGCCAGCCGCCGAAGTTGCCCGCCGAGATCACGAACAGCGCGCCCGTCTCGGCGGTGAGCTGGTTGACCTTGGCAGACAACGGGTCGGTGCCGTCGCTCTCGTAGCCGCCGAGGCTCATGTTGACGACCTTGGCCCGGACGTCGCGGGTGGCCCACTCCATGCCCGCGACGATCGCGCTCTCGTAGCATCCGTCGAGCTCGCACACCCGGCCGACCGCGAGCTTCGCGCTCTTGGCCACGCCCCGGTACTTCTCGCCGCGTCCGGCGATGATGGACGCGACGTGGGTGCCGTGGCCGATGGTGTCCTGGATGCCCTGCCCCGTGAAGTCCTTCGCGACCGTCACGACGTCCTTGAGCTCGGGGTGTTGCTGGTCGTAGCCGGTGTCGAGGACCGCGACCGTCACGCCGGCGCCGTCGAACCCCGCCTCCCAGGCGGCGGGTGCGCCCACCATCGGCACGCTCTGGTCCAGCGTGACGCGGGCCTTGCCGTCGAGCCACAGCTTCTCCGCGCTCAGCGTGGCCGCCCGGCGCTGGGCCCACTGCTGGGCCGCTTCCTTCTTCTGCACCACACCGGCCGTGCGGAAACCGTTGTTCAGCAACGGAATCCGGTCGGTCTTCCGGTCGGTGTAGCCGTACGAGTACAACGCGGTGACGTCGAAGAACCGCTTGTCGATGCGGTTCTGGGCGACCGCACCGACGGCGTCCGCGGGCACCACGTACTGGTGGCCGTTCTGGACGTACTGGGCGAACGTCATACCCGGCCGGCCCTCGACCCGGACCAGTTCGCCCTTCTCGTTCACGACGACCTCGTCACCGCTGATCAGCGTGATGACGTCGGCCGGTGGCGCCCCTGGCCCGGTGGTGGCCGGCGCGGCCTGCGCGCTCGCCGGCGGGCTGAGCAGCCCCGCGGCGAGCGCGGTGATCATGAAACAGCGTGCTATGCGCACGTGTCCTCCCCACAGTGGATGAGACGGCGTCAACCGCTCACTTCCACCAAACTGAGAAAGCGCTCGCCAGGTTGCACAAGATCAGGATTCGAAGTTCTCCCGCCGTTGTGCAGACCCGCCGTGGCACCCATACGGTCGAGGTGGGAGGTCGGTGATGCGAAGCCAGTTCGAGTACCTGCTGGTGCTGGGTGCGTGCGTGCTCATCACGGTGCCGCTCGAGTGGATGGGACGTGGCGTCTACCGGCGTGGCCCGGACCTGGCGCGCGCCATCGCGCCGGTGCTGCTCGTGCTGGCGGTCTGGGACGTCGTCGCGATTCTGCGTGGACACTGGAGCTTCCATCCCGAAGCGACGACAGGCGTGACGATCGGTGGTGTGCTGCCGATCGAGGAAGTGCTGTTCTTCGTCGCCATTCCACTGTGCGCGGTGCTGACCTACGAGGCCGTGCGCGGGCGGTCGGAACGCTGGTTGCGCGATGTTTAGGGAGTACCTGCTCGCCGCGGCCGCCGCGGTGGTCGTGGTGCTGCTGCTCGAACTGTGCGTGCTGCGCACCGGGTTGTTCAAGCGGCCCGCTTACTGGGTCACGATGCTGATCGTGCTCGGGTTCCAGGTGCCCGTGGACGGCTGGCTGACCAAACTGGACGCTCCGGTCGTGCTGTACGCGGACTGGGCGATCAGCGGGCTGCGGGCGCCGTGGGACATCCCGGTGGAGGACTTCCTCTACGGCTTCGCGATGGTCACCGCCGTGCTGCTGCTGTGGGAACGGGGAAGGCTGGCACGTGAACAAGCTTGAGGTACCGGGGAAGTTCACCCGCGCCGCTCGCGGGTACGACTTCCTCGTCGGGCTCAATCCCGGCTATCACCAGGCGTTGCGCCGGTCGGCCCGAGCACTCGGCCTCCGTCCCGGCATGCGGGTGCTCGACCTGGGCTGCGGTACCGGTGCCTCCACGGCGGCGCTGGTCGCGTCCGCGCCCGGCGTGGAGATCGTCGCCGTGGACGCGTCGGAGGGCATGCTCGCGCGGGCACGGCAGAAGCGCTGGCCGGACACGGTGAGGTTCGTGCACAGCCGTGCCGAGGACGTGGACGAAGGGCGGTTCGACGCGGTGTTCGCCGCCTACCTGGTGCGCAACCTGCCGGAGCCGGACGGGTTGTTGCGGCGGGTCCGCGAGCTGCTGAAACCCGGTGCGCCGCTGGTGTTGCACGAGTACTCGGTGCGGGACTCGGTGGTGAGCACGGCACTGTGGACGATGCTGTGCGGCTTCATCGTGCCGGCCGGCTGGCTGGTGACGGGGGACCGGTCGCTCTACACCTACCTGTGGCGCAGCGTGATGGACTTCGACGGTGCGACCGCGCTGCGAGACCGGTTGCGCCGCAACGGGTTCGTCGGAGTGCGCAGCGCGCCGTTGCCCGGCCTGCAACTCGGAGTGGTGCACACGTTCGTCGGACACACGCCAGAGCGGGAGCAGCGGTGAGGGATCGCAAGGCCGTCCGGATCCCGGCACCGGCCGGGCGCGCGCAGTTCGACGGGGACGCACCCGTGGTCGTCGTGGTCGGCGGGGGCATCGCGGGGCTCTCCGCGGCGACGCTGCTCGCCGAACGCGGGGCGCGGGTCGTGCTCTGCGAACGGGAGAACTACCTGGGCGGCCGCGTCGGCGGCTGGAGCACCAGGCTCGCCGACGGCAGTGAAGCCACGATGACCCGGGGTTTTCACGCCTTCTTCCGGCAGTACTACAACCTGAGGGCGTTGCTCAGGCGCGTGGACCCGGCCAGCCGCGCGTTGACCGGGTTGCCGGACTACCCGCTGCAACACGCCTCCGGCCACCGCGACCGGTTCGCCGGCCTGCCGACGGCCGTGCCGTGGAACGCGCTCGCGTTCCTGCGCGGCAGCCCCACGTTCCGCTGGCGAGACCTGCCGCAGGTCAACGCACGCGCGGCGCTGTCGCTGCTCGACGTCTCGGTGCCACGGGTGTACGACGAGCTCGACGGTGTCGACGCCGCGTCCTACCTCGAACGAATCCGGTTCCCCGAGGCCGCGCACGCGCTCGCCTTCGAAGTGTTCTCCCGCAGCTTCTTCGTGCATCCGACGCAGATGTCGGCCGCCGAGCTCGCGGTGATGTTCCACGTCTACTTCCTCGGATCCTCCGAGGGGCTGTTGTTCGACGTCGCGGCCGACCCGTTCCCGCACGGTCTGTGGGAGCCGCTGCGCCGGCACCTCGCCTCGCTGGGCTCGACCGTCTGCACCGGCGTCGAAGTCGGGTCCGTGCGGCCGGGCGAGCACAAGCGCTTCTCGGTCACCATCGGCAGCGGCGCGATCGAGGCGGACGCCGTGGTGCTCGCCGCCGACGTCCCCGGCCTGCGCGCACTCGTCGGCGCCTCACCGTCGCTCGGTGACGCGGCGTGGCGCGAGCAGGTCGCTGAGCTGCGCACCGCGCCCCGGTTCCTCGTGTCGAGGTACTGGCTGGACACACCGGTGGACCCGGACCGGCCGGGTTTCCTGGGCACAGGCGGGCACGACCTGCTCGACAACATCAGTGTCCTCAACCACTACGAGCACGAGGCGCGGGCGTGGGCCGCGCGCACCGGTGGCGCTGTGGTGGAACTGCACGGCTACGCGCTTCCGTCCGATGTGGACGAAGAAGCCGCCCGTGCCCGGCTCTGGGAGCAGCTGACCGAGGTCTATCCGGAGACCAAACGGGCGGGCGTCGTCGACGAACGGCACGAGCTGCGCGAGGACTGCCCGCTGTTCCCGGCCGGCGGCTACACCCGCAGGCCTGAAGTGACCACACCGGACGACTTCCTGGTGGTGGCGGGCGATCTGGTGCGGATCGACCTGCCGGTCGCGCTCATGGAACGCGCGGCGACCACGGGATTCGCCGCCGCGAACCAGCTGCTGAGCCGCTGGGGTGTGGCGGGTACCGATCTGTGGACCGTGCCGACGGAAGGCCGGGTGCCGTTGCTGCGCGCGGTCGCCCGTCGCTGGCGCACCTGCTGAGCGGCGGGCGCCACGCCCTGTCCGCGGTCACGACCTGCGGGAGCGTTCCGCGAGCATCGCTCTCAACTCACTTTCCCCGAGTCCACCCCAGATGCCGAAGGTCTCGTGCACCTCCAGCGCGTGTGATCGGCACTTCTGCATGACGGGGCAACGTTGGCAGATGGCCTTCGCCGCGGCCTCGCGCTGGTCGCGGGCCGCGCCGCGTTCGTTGGGCTGGTGGAAGAAGTAGGTGCTGTCCATGCCGCGGCACAGACCGGCGAGCTGCCAGTCCCACGACTCCGCGACCGGCTGAGGCAGACGGGACAGTTCAGGCATGGCGCACGTCCTCTGGTGGTCGACCTCGATGACATCTGCCATCGTAAAATCGACTCAGAATCGGTGCAACTTGAGTCGCTCAGTCGGGGAACCGGCCCGCCTGGCGCAACGCGTACCGGCGTTCGGCGTAGGCGAGGTCGTCACGCCACAACCGGGCCGCCGCCCAGCGCATGACCGGTCGCAACACCCCGGCCGCGGGCTTGGCCAGCGCGAACCCGCGCCGGTCCGAGTGCGCGATGGTCGCCTCCACCACGGCGGTGCGGCCCTCGCGGATCGGGGTCGCGTGCGTCTCGACGACGCTGCCCTCGCCTTCGCCCTCGACGATGTGCATCACGACGGTGCGCGGCTCCGGGCAGGTGAACGCGGCGATCACCGGCACCCCGACCCGGCCTGCCAACCGGAAGGTGACCTCGACCAGGAAACGGTCCTCCGCCTCGGTCGGCGTCTCCAGCACGTGCAGGTTGGCGAACGAGTACGGGTGGAACCACGCGCCGTGCCAGGGATCGAGCCGGTTGGCGACCACGTCCTCCGGATCGCAGCGGCCGATCAGCGTGGCGACGGCGTCGATCGAACCCGGCGGCGGTCGCTCGGGCAGCACCGGAGCGGGCAGCGGCTCCTCGCCCCCGGCCCCGTCCAGCCGGACCCACACCAGCACGCCGTCGTCGTGCGCGGGATACGGCGTCCACGCGCCGAACCGGGTGCCGTCGAGCGCGAGTCCGTGCCAGCGGCAGATCAGCTTCCCCTCGGCCACGGCGCCGTCGCACAGCGGAGCGCCCAGGTGCGGACACGAGCCCGATCCCGCCATGAGCGTGTCGTGCGGCCCGCGCCAGAGCACGACCTCCTGCCCCGCGATGGTGCGGCCACACGGCTTGCCACGCACGACGTCCCTGCTGGCCCCGGCGACGAACCAGTTGCCGGACGGACGCGCGGTGGCCCGCTTGAGCGCGGCCTCGATCAGCGCCGGCTTCGCGTCCTGCCAGGTCGGCCGCTGGTCGCGCCACGGCGGACTCGAGTAGACCCGCAGCGGAATGCGGTCGCGCATGGAAGTCCTCTCCTCAGGCGGCACGGGCGAACACCGCCCTGGCCAGGGCCGGCAGCGCCACGACGAGCCGCCTGCCGTTGGACACGACGACGCGGCGCGACAGCACGTCGCAGTCCGCGTCCTCGACGAGGTCGAGAATGCGTCCGTAGAGCCGATAGGCGGTGAGCACGCACGGCCGTGAGCGTGGCGCGAGCATCCCGATGCCCGGCCAGGCGCGCGTGTACACCTCGCGCGCCCGCCGCACCTGGTCGCGCAGCGCGGCCCGGACCTGCTGGTCCGCCCGGCCGTTCGCACGCGCGTGCAGCAGCCGTTCCCGATCGACGCCGAACGCCGCGAGCTCGTCCGCGGGCAGGTAGACCCGGCCCCGGTCGAGATCCTCCCCGACGTCGCGGATGAAGTTGGTGAGCTGGAAGGCCACGCCGAGCGCGGCCGCGGCGGGCTCGGCGTCCGCGCGGGGCACGCTGGTCCCGAGCACCGGCAACACCTGCAGGCCGATCACCGCGGCGGATCCGTGCACATACCGTTCGAGGTCGGCGAAAGAGGGGTAGTCGGTGACGGTGAGATCCATCCGCATCGACGCCATGAAGTCCTGGAAGTGCCGGACCGGGATGTCGTAGCGATGCACCGTGTCGACCAGCGCCGCCAGCACCGGGTCGCCGGTCGCCCGGCCCGTCAGCGCGTCCCGCAGCCGGACGTCGATCGCGCCGAGCGCCGCGGCCTTCTCGTCCGGTCCACTGTGGACGTCGTCGACGACGTCGTC
>NZ_MUYM01000146.1 GCF_002150765.1 Lentzea kentuckyensis | reverse complement strand
GGTTGTGGACAGGTCGCGATCACTCGCGCCTCGGGGACGGGGAATTGTCGGGGGTCTATGGGAGACTGTCGGGTCCTCCCGGCAGCACCACGACACCCAGCACGCCTGGGCCCGTGTGCGCGCCGATCACCGCGCCCACCTCCGAGATCACGCATCCGGTCGAGCCGGGCAGACGTTCGTCCAGGCGGGTGGCCAGTTCGGCGGCACGTTCCGGAGCGGCCAGGTGGTGCACGGCCAGACCGACGGGGCCGTCCCCCGCCGCGGCCGCCGCCAGATCGACCAGACGTCCCACGGCGCGGCTCATCGTGCGCACCTTCTCCAACGGCACGATCCGGCCGTCGTCCATGTGCAGCAACGGTTTCACGGCCAACGCGGTCCCCACCAGAGCCGCCGCGGTGCCGATCCGGCCACCCCGGCGCAGGTGCTCCAGCGTCTCGAGGCAGAAGAACATCCGGGTCTGCTGGGCAGCGGACGTGGCCGCGTCCTCCACCTCGGCGTGTGAGCGCCCGGCCGCGACGGCCGCACACGCGCGCAACACCGCGAACCCGAGCCCCATCCCCGTCGAGCGCGAGTCGACCACGCGAATGCGGGAGGGATCGACCTCCTCGGCCGCCAGCCGTGCTGCCTCCCACGTGCCGGACAGCTCACGAGAGAGATGCACGGACACGACCGCGTCCGACGACGACAGCACGTCCTGGTAGACGGAAGCCATCTCTCCAGGTGTGGGGCGGGACGTGGTCACCCGGCGGTGCTCGGCGAGGGCACCGGCCAGTTCGAAAGGGCCGAAGTCGACGCCGTCGAGGCGTCCCGCACCGTCCACCGCGACGTGCAGCGGCACCACGGTGATCGAATGGCGCTTCGCGAACCCCTCGGGCAGGTATGCCGTGGAGTCGGTGACGATGGTGATGCGCACGAGCGACGAGCCTACGGGGCTCACTCCTCCGAGGGACTCAACGCCACGGCCGAGATCACTGAGGCCATCGCCTCGGCCACCAGCTCGTGGCCCTTCCAGCCCCAATGCATCCCGTCCGGATTTCCGGCGCCGGACCGCACGTGCTCCCCGATCACGGCCGGCAGGTCCACCAACGGCACTCCCGCACCTGAGGCCCAGCCCCGCACGGCGGCAACCGCAGCCGCGTGTCCGCCGTGCACGAACCCGTACGAAGGAGCGCGATGCACCGACGGCACGATCCCGACCGCCGGCATCGTGTACTGAAGGTTGCGCACCGACTGCAGCGAGTCGCGGAGATACCGCGCGGTCAACGCAGGAGGCAACGCAACGCGCGCGTAGGGCGCCAACCGCGGTTGAGCCGCCGTGTAGCCCTTACGCACCCACCGCCGTAGCCAGTCCGGCCGCACATAACGCAGCCCCTCGCGCAGGTACGTGGGCAACGGCGAGGGCAACGTGTCCATGCTGCCCACGGCGAACACCAACACGTCCGTACGAGGCAGCAACGACCAGATCCGAGGGTCGCCGGTCAACGCCCACCAGGCGTCCCGGGCGGTCCACCCGAACCCGGCCGCCAGCTCCGCCGAACCGCCCAGCGAGGCGGCACAGAGGTTGTGCCACAACCGCGGGTGGTCAGCGGGCAACGGCCCTTCCGGACCGAAGAACGACAGCGAGTCCCCGAGGACGAGCAGTCTCAACGCGTGGTGCCCGCGTTGTACGACGTCAGCCGCCAACGGTCGTTACGTCGCGTGAACACGGTCCAGTGGCAGTTCGAGATGCCGCCGAGCTGCGACCAGCTCTGCACCGGCAGATCGAGCAACCGCCCGGTCAACGCGCTGATCAGGCCACCGTGCGCGCACAGCATGACGGTGCCGGAGAACTCCGCGTCGACCTCCCGCACGACCTGGATGGCCCGCTCGGCCACCTCGACGCGCGACTCGCCGTCCGGCGGCGTGAAGGTGGGATCGGTGCGCCAGATGGTGACCTGACCCGGCCACTCCTCCTCCACCTCCGCCAGGTTCAAGCCCTGCCACTTGCCGAGGTGGGTCTCGCGCAGCCGTTCGTCGATCCGCAGCGGGATGTCCGTCGACGACGTGAACACGCCGGCGGTGTTGCGCGCGCGTTGCAGGTCGGAGGCGACCACGATCTCCGGTTCGAACCCGGCGAGCACCGGCACGGCGAACCGGGCCTGGTTCAAGCCGGTCTCGGTGAGCGCCGAGTCGAGATGACCCTGCAGACGACCTGTCGCGTTGTAGTCGGTCTCACCGTGCCGCCACAGCACGAGCCGGCTCAGGGCCATCAGCTACCTCATTCAGCCGTGGAGTCGGCGGGGACGTCCGCTTCGAACTCGATGCGCGGGCAGTCCTTCCACAACCGCTCCAGGCCGTAGAAGCTGCGCTCCTCCGTGTGCTGCACATGCACCACCACGTCCACGAAGTCCAGCAGGACCCACCGGCCCTCACGGGCTCCCTCGCGGCGCACCGGCTTCGTACCGGCCTCCCGCAGCTTCTCCTCGATGTTGTCGACGATCGCGCCGACCTGCCGCTCGTTCGGAGCGGACGCGATCACGAACACGTCCGTGATCACGAGCTGGTCGGAGACGTCGAGCACCGTCACGTCGTGCGCCTTCTTGTCGGCCGCTGCGTTCGCCGCGACCAGCGCCAGCCGTCGTGCCTCGTCGGTGGCTGCCACGTCACTCCTCTGACTTCCGGCGGGCGTCGATACGCCCACACGAGTTACTGAGGGTACCGGCGCGCGCCAACGGGTACTTCGCGCGCTTGCATGACGAAGGCCACCTCAGCGCCCTGAGGTGGCCTTCACCTGTGCCGAAGCTTAAAGCGGGCGGACCTGCTGGGCCTGCGGCCCCTTCTGGCCCTGACCGACCTCGAACTCGACCTTCTGGTTCTCCTCGAGCGAACGGAAACCCTTGGACTGGATCTCCGAGTAGTGCACGAAGACGTCAGCCGAGCCGTCGTCGGGGGCGATGAAGCCGAAGCCCTTCTCGGCGTTGAACCACTTCACGGTGCCTGTAGCCAAAGTCTTGCCTTCCACGAACCAGCAACAACCCGATGATTGTTGCTCCCCGCGCCCACGAATGCACGCAAAATCCACTCGAACGTGGTTACGACTCGGAGTACAAGCCCGTTTTCGCGATGTATTGGACGACCCCGTCGGGGACGAGGTACCAAACCGGTTGCCCCGAGGCGGTGCGAGCTCGGCAGCCAGTTGACGAAATGGCCATGGCCGGTATCTCGACGCGCGACACGACCCCTGGCGGCAGATGGTGGTCGTCCAGCGTGTAGCCCGGACGGGTGACGCCGATGAAGTGGGCCAGCTCGAAC
This sequence comes from Lentzea kentuckyensis, assembly GCF_002150765.1. Taxonomy (GTDB): domain Bacteria; phylum Actinomycetota; class Actinomycetes; order Mycobacteriales; family Pseudonocardiaceae; genus Lentzea; species Lentzea kentuckyensis. Next base: position 5,790 of record NZ_MUYM01000146.1, on the reverse strand, counting down.
GCGTCCGCGGCTCGTTTCCAGGACAGGATCTGCTCCAGCGCGTCGGCGCCGGTGATGAAGAACAGGTCGGCGTCCGGGTACTGCTTCTTCAGGTCGGTGAGCGTGTCCACGGTGTAGGTGGGGCCGTCGCGGTCGATGTCGACGCGGCTGACCGAGAACCGGGGGTTCGAGGCGGTGGCGATGACCGTCATCAGATAGCGGTCCTCGGCCGGAGAGACCTCCCGCGACGCCTTCTGCCAGGGCTGACCCGTCGGCACGAAGATCACGCGGTCCAGGTCGAACCTGGCCTGCACCTCGCTGGCGGCCACCAGGTGGCCGTGGTGAATGGGATCGAACGTGCCACCCATGACGCCGATGCGCATCGAAACAGCGTAGACCGGCGTCGGGCCGCTCCCGTGGCCTGACGCCGGTCGTGCTGATCACACCGCACGGCCCAGGGGGAGGACGGGCCGTTCGGGTCGCGGCCCACCCCGAAGCAGAGCCGCGTACCGGAGGAACGCCCTCTCCCGTCCCCCATTACGCGGTTCGGTGAAGATTTTTCCTCACCAGGCCACTACGAGCTTCAAAGGGCCCCTGACCAGCGATCCCTTGCGGAACTCGACGGGTTCCGCCAACCTCAGGCCCGGCATCCGGCGCAGCAACGTCCCCAGCGCGACCTGCAGCTCCATCCGCGCGAGCTGCGAGCCGAGGCAGAAGTGGATGCCGTGCCCGAACTGCAGGTGCTGGCCCACTTCTCGGTCGAGGTCCAGCTCGGCGCCGTTCGGGTACACCGACTCGTCGTGGTTCGCCGACGACACGACCACCAGCACGGCGTCGCCCTCCTTCACCAGCGCGTTTCCGACCTGGACGTCCTCGGTCGCGATGCGGGTGAAGCCGGCGCCGCTGCCCAGCGGGATGAACCGCAGCAGCTCCTCGATCGCGTTCGGCAGCGTCTCGGGGTGGTCCTGCAGCCGTTTCATGGCGTCCGGGCGCTCGAACAGCGTCACGACGCTGTTCGCGAGCATGTTCGCCGTCGTCTCGTGTCCCGCGACCAACAACGTGATGCCGAACCGCACGAGCTCTTCCTCGCTCAGCCGGTCGTCGTTGTCGCGCGCGACGACGAGCGCGCCCATCAGGTCGTCCGTGGGATGCGCACGGCGTTTCGCGATGAGTTCGGTGAAGTAGGCGTGGAGCTTCATCATGCCGTCCATCGCCTCTTCGGGCGTGTAGCCACCGATGGTGGACAGCACCTGGTTCGACCACTTGCGGAACTCGTCGCGGTCCTCGAACGGCACGCCGAGCAGCTCGCAGATGACCGTGATCGGGAACGGCATGGTGAAGCCCTCGACCAGGTCACCGGGGTTGTCCAGGCGGTCGAGCAGCTCGTCGGTGATCTGCTGGGCGCGCGGCCGCAGCTCTTCGATGCGTCGCACGGTGAACGCCTTGGACACCAGGCGGCGCATGCGCGAGTGGTCCTCGCCGTCGTGCGTGAGGATGGACCCGCCCGGCGCGATGAGGGGCTGCATCCTCGGCACGTCCTGGTTGATCGTTCGCGCTCGGCTGAACCTCGAGTCGCCCAGGACGAACTTGGTTTCCTCGTAAGAAGTGACGAGCCAGCCCTCGCCGCCGAACGGGTACGTCACGCGCGAGACAGGCTCATCACGCCGTAGACGTTCATAGGTCGGATCGAGGGCCAGGCCGTCAGGTTCGGAGAACGGGTAGGTGGGAGCCATGTCTCCGAAGGTAGAGCTACGCCTTCGGACGCGTGTGACCTTCGCCCCAGACGACCCATTTAGAGGATGTCAGCTCGGATAGGCCCATCGGACCGCGGGCGTGCAGCTTCTGCGTGGAGATGCCGATCTCCGCACCCATGCCGAACTCGGCGCCGTCGGTGAACGCCGTGGAGGCGTTGACGAACACGGCCGCCGCGTCCACGCGTGTGGTGAACTTCCGGGCTGCCGCAACGTCGTTCGTCACGATGGCTTCGCTGTGGCCGGAGCCGTACGTCGCGATGTGCTTCACCGCTTCGTCCAGCGAGTCGACGACCTTCGCGGCGATGTCGAGGCTCAGGTACTCGGTGCCCCAGTCGTCGTCCGTCGCCTGTTCGACGTTCGGCTGCTGGGCGAACTGCTCGTCGCCGTGGATGGTCACGCTCTCGTGCTGCAACGCCTTGGTGATGCGCGGAACGAACTCCGCTGCCACGGCCCTGTGCACCAAGAGGGACTCTGCTGCGTTGCACACGCTCGTGCGTCGCGTCTTGGCGTTGAGGACGATGGCCTCGGCCATGTCGAGGTCGGCATGCGAGTCCACGTAGACGTGGCAGTTGCCGACACCGGTCTCGATCGTGGGAACCGTCGCCTGCTCGACCACGGCGTTGATCAGCCCGGAGCCACCGCGCGGAATCACCAGGTCGACCAGGCCGCGGGCGGTGATGAGGTGCGTGACGGACGCGCGGTCGTGGCACGGCAGCAGCTGCACGCAGTCAGCCGGCAAGTTCACGCTTTCGAGTGCATCACGCAGGACGGCGACGAGCGTGGTGTTGGAGTGCTCGGCGGTCGAGGAACCCCGCAACAGCGCGGCGTTGCCCGACTTCAGCGCGAGACCGGCGGCGTCGACCGTGACGTTCGGGCGCCCCTCGTAGACCATGCCGACGACGCCCATCGGGACGCGGATCTGCTTGAGCTCCAGCCCGTTCGGCAGGATGCCGCCGTTGAGCACCTGCCCGACCGGATCGGCAAGCCCCGCAACGGTTTCCAGGCCCACGGCCACGCCTTCGATGCGGTCTTCGGTCAACGTGAGGCGGTCCAGGATGTTGTCCGGAAGGCCCGCGGCCTTGCCCGCTTCGAGGTCCTTCTGGTTGGCCTCGATGATCTCTGGCGCGCGCTGGCGGAGGGCGACGGCCATCTCGTGCAGCGCGGCGTCCTTGCGCTCACGGGTGGCGAGGACGAGTTCGTCGGCGGCGACGCGGGCGCGGCGGGCTGCGGCGTGCACCTGGTCGCGCAGGTCATCAGTCACGCCACACAGCTTACGACCTGCGACAATCACAATTGTCAGACCCGCCTGGCAAGCTTGCTCCCCATGGACGACATCGCACTGCGAGAACTGGCGGAGGAACGGCTCCGGGCACTGGCGGGTCCGGAGGCCGTGCTGCGCGAGGATCAGTGGACGGCGATCCACACCCTCGTGGCCCAGCGCCGCAGAGCTCTCGTCGTCCAGCGCACGGGCTGGGGCAAGTCGGCCGTGTACTTCATCGCGACGGCGTTGCTGCGCCAGCTCGGTGAGGGCCCCACGGTCATCGTGTCGCCACTGCTCGCGTTGATGCGCAACCAGGTCGACGCCGCGGCCAGGGCGGGCGTGCACGCGGTGACGATCAACTCGGCGAACACCGACGAGTGGGACGCCGTGCAGGAGCAGGTCGCGGCCGGCGACGTGGACGTGCTCCTCGTGAGTCCGGAACGGCTGAACAACCCCGACTTCCGAGACACCGTGCTCCCCTCGCTGACGGCGTCCGCGGGCATGCTCGTCGTCGACGAGGCGCACTGCATCTCGGACTGGGGCCACGACTTCCGACCGGACTACCGCAGGCTGCGCACGTTGCTGACCGAACTGCCACCGGGCGTGCCGGTGCTGGCGACGACGGCGACGGCCAACGACAGGGTGGTCCACGACGTCACCGAGCAGCTGGGACTCGGCGCCGACGAGGGCACGCTGGTCCTGCGCGGACCTCTCGACCGCGACAGCCTGCGGTTGCACGTCGCGCAGCTGCCGACCGCCGAGTCCCGCCTGGGCTGGCTCGCGGAGCAACTCGACCGGCTGCCGGGGTCCGGCATCATCTACACGCTCACGGTCGCGGCGGCGGACGACATCGCGGCGTTCCTGTCGTCACGCGGCTTCCCCGTGGCCGCGTACTCGGGCAAGACCGAGCCAGCCGAACGCGAACGCGCCGAGGAAGACCTGCTGAACAACCGGGTCAAGGCGCTGGTCGCCACCTCCGCCCTGGGCATGGGCTTCGACAAGCCGGATCTGGGCTTCGTCGTCCACCTGGGCGCGCCTTCGTCCCCGATCGCCTACTACCAGCAGATCGGCCGGGCGGGCCGCGGCGTCGAACGCGCCGAGGTGATCCTGCTGCCGGGCCACGAGGACCGCGACATCTGGGCGTACTTCGCGTCCCTGGCCTTCCCGCCCGAGATCGTGGTGCGCCAGGTGCTCTCCGCACTGGACGGCGCGGGCAAACCCCTCTCGACGGCCGCCCTGGAACCGATGGTCGAGCTCTCCCGCAGCAGGCTCGAGGTGGTGCTGAAGGTGCTCGACGTCGACGGCGCGGTCCGCCGGGTGCGCGGCGGCTGGGAATCGACGGGCCGCCCGTGGGAGTACGACGGCGACCGGTACGCGCGCATCGCCGAGGCGCGCAAGGCCGAGCAACAGGTGATGATCGAGTACCAGCGCACGTCGGCCTGCCGGATGAAGTTCCTGCAGGACCAACTGGACGACCCAACGTCCCACGCCTGCGGCCGCTGCGACAACTGCACCGGCGACCGCCTCTCCGTCGAGGTGTCCGACGTGGCAGCAGGCGCGGCCCGCGAACGCCTGCTCCGCCCAGGCCTGGACGTGGCCCCGCGCAAGATGTGGCCGACCGGCATGGCCGCCATCGGCGTCTCGCTCTCCGGCAAGATCCCACCGTCGGAAACCGCAGCAACCGGCCGCGCCCTCGGCCGCCTCACCGACATCGGCTGGGGCAACCGCCTCCGTGACCTGCTGGCCGACGGCACCGACCGCGAAATCCCCGAAGACGTCTTCGCAGCCTGCGTCAAGGTGCTGACGGCATGGGGCTGGGACGACCGCCCAGTAGGCGTCGTAACCGTCGGCTCCCGCCGCCGCCCCACCCTGGTAGGCAGCTTCGGTGAGCGCATCGCGTCCATCGGCAGGCTGCCGTTCCTCGGCACCGTGTGGCTCGGCGAGTCGACCCACCGAGCCAACAGCGCCCACCGCCTGGCCGGCCTGGTCCAGTCCGGCGAGGCACCTGACGTGTCCGGTGTGGACGGTCCGCTCCTGCTGGTGGACGACCACATCGACACCGGCTGGACGATGACCGTGGCGGCCCGCATGCTCAGGAAGGAGGGCGTGCCCGCAGTCCTGCCGTTCGCGCTGGCCGTGACGAACTGACCATTCCGCGCCCGGCCTGCCATCGAAGGCGCGCAACGCGTGAGGGCACAAGGGCGAGCAGGGCGAGGCACGGCTTTGGAAGGCAGCCGCATGGTGACGCGGCGATGCCGCGTGGTGATGTGGCAAGGCCCGCAGGGCGACGCCGCGAGGGTGCGGCGTGAACAGCAGGTGCGGCGCGGGCGACAGGTGCGCCGTGACAGATGCCCATGACGGGCCCGCGCGTGTGGCAACGTCGCGCTGGCCAGCGCGACGGGCCGGTTCGCCCGTGGACAGCGCACGGGTTGAGGCGCCGCGGGCATGCCCACGCCAATGCCGCGCTGGGTAAGGCGCGGATGGGTTAGCAAGGGCGCCTGCCCCACCAGGTGACAAGCGGATGGGTTGGCAGGGCCTTGCCGCGCCGGGTTGGCAGGAGCGCCTGCCGCGTGGGGTGAGAATCGGCTGGGTAGCGGTTATGCACCCGCGCGTCGCGATTGGGCTTTACCTTGAGGGGGCGGGATGCTTCCCTCGTGGGCTCGGCCGGGGCGCTTTTCACCCCGGCTTTTGAAGGCCGTCTATGCGTCCCGCCAGAGGCTCGAGGTCAAGCCCCAATCGCAATCGTCGCGCAGCGGCGATGGACCCCCACCCTCGGTAAGGCCCGCGCAACCACCC
>NZ_MUYM01000145.1 GCF_002150765.1 Lentzea kentuckyensis | reverse complement strand
CGACCGGGCGCCCGGTCGAATCCACCACCGGGATCGCGATCACCTCATGAGCGATCATGATGCCGACCAGCTCTTTGAAGGACGTGTCCAGGGCCGCCGTGACGACCCGACGGCACATCACATCCGCTGTCGTCGGCTCACTCATGTCCGTCCTCCCACCGTTGTGCGAGGTGACCGGCGTTGCTTACTTGGTAAGATTAGCAACTGCTGAATCCCGTTGAAACGCATCCCGAGTCGCAACAGCGGGGATCTACCAGGGAGGATCAGCACCATGACGACGGTCGGCGGGAAGGGGCACCGATGAGCAGGCCCCTCTACCAGGTCAAGGCGGAGTTCTTCAAAACCCTCGGCCACCCGGCGCGCATCCGGGTGCTCGAACTGCTCAGCGAGCGCGAACACTCCGTCGCGGAGATGCTCCCCGAAGTCGGCATCGAAGCCGCCAACCTCTCCCAGCAACTGGCCGTACTGCGCCGCGCCGGGCTCGTCACCACCCGCAAGGAAGGCTCCAACGTCTTCTACTCGCTGACCAGCCCCCACGTCGCCGAACTGCTCGCGGTCGCCAGGCTCATCCTCACCGGTGTCATCACCGGCCAGATGGAGCTCCTCGACGACCTTCGCGCACCAGCCGTCGCCCTGCCCCGCAGCCGCACTCGCAAACAGAACTGAGTGCCGTTCGCGCTGGTCCTGCCCGGTGAAGGCGTCGGTTGCCGCGAGCCCCGGTAACTCCGGGCCTTCGTCGGTGGCCGGGCGCGTCGACGCCCGGCCGCTCGATGACGGGGCTCGTCAGCCCTTCTTCACGATGCCGGGCAGGGCCTTCTCGGCCAACCGGATGTCGGTGAACACTTCCAGGCAGTCGCCGTCCGACCACTTGCCGCCGCCGCTGTGGATGCCCTTCGCGACGACCTTTCCGCCGCTGATCGTGTAGATCGGGCCACCGGAGTCGCCGGGGGCGGTGCAGGTGCCGCTCTTCTTGCCCAGGGTGATGTTGCGGGCCATCTGGCCGTCCCGGTACTTGATGTTCGTCTTGGGGTCGGCGACCTTCCAGCCGCACAGCTCACCCTTGGTGGTGCCACCCGTGCAGTACTTGTCGCCGATTTTCGGCGACTTGGAGGCGACTCCCTTGACCTTCCGGTGCGAGCTTCCGTTCGGCCCACCGACGTAAATGTCCCCGGCGGTCAGCCAGTTGCCGTTCATCTTCACCAGCGAGAGGTCACCGCTGTAGTACGACACACCGCTCATCTTGGTCGAGCCGGTCGTGTTGTTCCAGTTGTCCTTGACGACCTTGCCGATCTTCTGGCTGCCGTAGTGCGGCATCCGCACGTCGCTGTTGGCACTCGTGCAGTGCCCGGCGGTGAGGAAGTAGCTCTCGCCCTGGTGCGTCCAGGAGAACCCGACCGTGCAGGTGCCCACGTTGGTGTTGGTGGTGGAACCGCCGTAGAACGGGTTGGCATCGTCGTCCCGGCTGTACTCGGCACCAGGGGACACACCCGGAGTGAGGTGAACCGCGACCTTGTCGGCGCCGTACCGGGTGGCCAGCGCCGTGCGGGTCTCCTCGGTGAGCGCTGTGGCGCGCACGACCACGCGGTTGCGTTCGGCGTCCACAGACGCGGCGTACAGGTTGCCCACACCGGGTACGTCGGACTCCAGCACCGCGTCCTTCACGGCGTCGAGGTCGGCGAGGCTGTACTTCGCCTTCGGCGTGCTCGGGTAGAACATCCTCGGGATGATGATGACCTGGTTGGGCGCCGGGGCCGGTGATGCGGCCGGCGGTTCCTCGGTCTTGCCGGTCTCGATGCCGTCCTGGGCCGGGTCGTCGTTGCCGTCGTCGTCATTGGACGCGTTGACGGCGATGCTGGCCGCCGCGTAGGCGACCTTCGTCGAACCGGCCTCGGCACGGACGCCCGCGACGATCCGCCCGGTGGCCCGATCGACATACGGAGGGGCGAGGTCCGCTGGATCCGCGTCGGCGCGCGCCTCAGCCGTCTCCAGAGCCTGGGCCACGTCGTCGGCGAGCTGGTCCGGAATCGCGGGTGCCGCGGTGAACACCTCGACCGCCGTGGCCGTGGCCGCCTGGTCGCCGGTGACGACGGTGGAGCTCGATGCGGCGCCGGCCGGCTGTCCGGCACCGAGCACCGCGGCGGCTACCGAACCGGCGGCGATCACACGGATCAGGATTCGGCGCTTGTGTCTGTTCAAAGAAAAGTACCCCCATCAACGAATGCCCGTGCGGACACTCGCGTTCCACGGAAGGGAAACGCGGACGGGGCAGGCCCGCATCGCCGCGCGTCCCTTCAACCGTCGGTTCCGGCGAATCGATCACCGGACTCGCGGGCGACGATGGCAGCGCGTGGTTGCAAATCGCTGACACCTGGTGCGGCAGCCACAAGTGGCGTGACGACAGTTCACGCGGCCCTATACGAAGCAACTCTCCACATGCGTGCCGGGGCCGCGGTGAACGTGCGTCCATCTGGCAACGTCACGGTCGCGGTTGTTCCCGGCGGCACCGTGACGGTGAGGCGGAACCGGTCGTCTTCGATCCGCCAGTGGGTTGCGATGCGCCCGTGCACGGAGTCGAGTTCCGCCTCTGCCCAGGTGAGGCCGAGAGCCCGGATGCTGTCCGCGACGACGGCGTTGACAGCCTCCTCTTGCGAGACGTCCAGCACCCTGGTGGTGAGACGGTCGGTGCCGGCGCGGTTGACCGTGTCTTCGAGACCGGCCTCGTTCACGTCTGCGGCGACGACGTGAGCGCCCTCTGCCAGGAGGCGCAGGACGGTTGCCTGGCCGATGCCGGAGGCACCTCCGGTGACGAGGACGCAGGCGCGTCGAGGTTGGCGGCTCAGGGTCGGTGTTCATGTGGGAATGGATAGCCCGCCGCCAAATCAGAGGGCCAATTTGTCGGTGACGACCACCTTGGTCACGAGCGCGCTTCCGTGCGCGAGCTCAGCAGACCGCGGGCGGCGAGGTTCTCCATCAGCGCAGTGATGCCGAACGTCCAGTCTTCCGCGTCCTCCGCCGTGTTCACGACGTTCGTCAAGGCGCCCAATCGGGGCGAAGAGATGCGAACGACGTCCCCGATCTTGTGGGTGAACCCTTCGCCGGGCTGGTCCCGATCCTCGGTTGGAGCGAACATCGTGCCGGTGAACAGCACGAAGCCGTCGGGATAGCGGTGGTGGGCGCCGAAAGCGTGGGACACGAGGTCCTCGAGCTCCCGGCTGATCTCCGACACCGGATTGACGCCGTGCAGCTCGAAACCGTCGGGGCCGGTGATGTCCAAGGCGATCTCGGTGGCTTTGGCGTCCGCCAGGGTGAACCCGTCGTCGAAGAGCCGGAGGAACGGACCGATGGCGCAAGAGGCGTTGTTGTCCTTCGCCTCGGTGAGCAGGAGAGCACTGCGGCCCTCGAAGTCACGCAAGTTGACGTCGTTGCCGAGCGTTGCGCCGACCGGGTTCCCGCGCGAGTTCACCACCAGGACGAGCTCGGGCTCGGGGTTGTTCCAGGCTGAGCGGGCGAGTACACCGATGTCGGCTCCCAGCCCCACCGCCGAGAGCACCGGGGCCTTGGTGAAGATTTCAGGGTCCGGGCCGATTCCGACCTCGAGGTACTGCGACCACAGGCCCTCGGTCTGAAGAACTCTCTTCACCTCCGCGGCCTCCGCGGACCCCGGCTTCAGGCTGGAGATGTGGCCCTGGACGATCGCGCCCACCTTCTGTCGCACTTCCTGGGCCCGCGCGGGATCCCCGTCGGCGCGCTCTTCGATGACCCGCTCGAGCATGCTGCGGACGAAGGTCACGCCAGCGGCCTTGAGCACCTGCAGGTCGACCGGTGCCAGAAACCGGGGAACAGCATCGGTCGGGTTCGTCGTAGCGGCCAGAACCTCCGCGAGCGGCCACGACGTGCCGCCTGGGTGGTTCTTGACGATCTCCAGCGCGTCCGGCCGCTCGAGCAGTGACGACACGGTCGATGTCAGCGGCGACAGATCGACGACCTCTTCGCCGCGGATCGTCACGACCGACGGGCCGCCCGCAGACGGGTCGAAGACCCTCGCGACAAGTGTGGCGTCCGCCGCGTCCTGGGGAAGAACGTTGGCGGCGTTGAGTGAGATCGGCATCGAAATCCCTCCTGCTCGCACCGCAGATTAGCTCGAAATCCCGACGAGCTTCCTGATGGCGGCCGATGCAGCCGGGAATGATCTCGGCGCGGTGGTGGGCCCGCGGCTACGACGACCGTGTGACCGCACGAGAGCGCTCACTTGGCGGCTACAGCGTGCACTGAGAGCTTGTGCGCTCCTGAACTCCGAAAACCTGCTGCACGTGGGACTCGATGATGTGCCGCGCCGCCTGGTCGGCGGCGCGGTCCACCACAGGGCGCTCAGCCCCAGCGCCGCAGCAGCCGGTCGTACTCGGCTTGGGTGACCGGCAGGACGGTGCCGTGGCGCGGCCGGCCGGGCAGGGTGTAGCTGGAGACGGGCGTCCACTGCCGAGCGTTGAGGTCGGTGGTCGTGAACGGGACGTAGCCCCGGCCGCCGTACTCGTCGATGAACATGTACCAGCGTTCCTCGGTGTTCGACTTGAAGACCAGCGGTCCCTCGCCTTGCCTGATCGCGTTCTTCCCGAGGCACTCGGCGACGAAGGAGTAGCTGCGGCTGAGGATGAACGACGACTTCTCCGCGAGGACGAACTTGCCGCAGGCGGACTGTGAGGAACTCCGCTCGTCCTTCGTGAAGCGGTAGTAGGTGCCGTTGTGCTTGGTGAGGGTCGAGTCGATCGTCGAGTAACCCTTGTCGACCCAGACCTGAGCGGCGCTGAAGGTGCGGAAGTCGGACGTCGTGGCGTACATCATCCGGTTGTAGGTGTTGCCGGTGTGGTTCGGATCGTTGGGGGAGTACAGCTTCGAGGCCCAGAACACGACGAACCGACCGAGGGTTTCGTCGTAGTACGCCTCAGGGGCCCATGAGTTGCCGGCGGTGTCCGGTGAGACCCGCGCCAGGCGCGGCGCGCTCCAGTTCACCAGGTCGGTCGACTCCCAGACCACGATGGACTTGCTGCCGGTCCGCTGCACCTGGTCCCAGTTGCCGTTGCCGTACATCCGCAGATCGGTGGCGATCTGGTAGAACTTGTCGCCTTGCGGTGAGCGGAGGATGAACGGGTCGCGCACGCCGCGGGTCCCGATGGCCGAGGTCAGCACCGGTCGTCCGGTGTCGAGCTGGCGCCATCGCGTCGGGTCGTTGCCCTGGCTGAGTGCGAAGTAGACCTGCTCGCCGGAGGCGGTGTTCTCGCCGGTGAAGTAGGAGAACAGGTAGCCGGCGTACTTCGGTGCCGGCGCCGCGTCGATCACCGCGGCCTGAGCCGACGGCCCCGCGACCACTGCAGCGGCGCCGCTCACGATCAACGCGCCGGCGAGGACGAGTGCGGTGCGGCGTCTGAGCGGACGTCGCGGTGAGGCATTGCCGTGGAAAGACTGTGTCATCGAGCCCGTCCAATGTGATTGCGGAGAAATGTGATTGCGGAGGGTTGCTGGCACCGTGCCGGGGCACCGCCAGAGCGTTGCCCCGGCAGATCTCGTGTTACCCCAGCTGGGCTTCCCACCGGGTCTTGGATCCGGACGCGTCGGCGGGGAGGCGGTCGCGTGCGGCGGTGTCGCCGTACATGGTCCAGCGGGCCCAGTCGACGACGGTCCTGGGGAAGCGCTGGTCGCTCCAGAAACTGGTGTGGCTGCCGCCGACGAAGGTGAGGAAGGCCTTGGGCCACCTGATCTCGTTGTAGGCCTGCCGGGCCGAGGAGTAGCTCGTGGTCGAGTCCTTGTCGCCGTGCACGAACAGGACCTTGGCGTTCACGGAGCTCGACGGGTTGCCCATGTCCACACAGGACTGCGGGTTCGCCGAGATGATCCGCTTGTCGGGCCAGGACGTGAGCAGGCCGTGGGTGACCATGCCGCCCAGCGAGTGGCCGGAGACGCCGACCCCGAGGCCGGTGTTGATGTGCCCGGCCAGCGGGCCGCTCGCGTTGAGGGCGAGGGTGTTGGTGAGGACCTGCGAGACGTCCTTGGAGGTGTTGCCGTTGTTGACGTCGCCGAAGTTGTGGTTGAAGTGCGGGGCGGGGACGACGAAGCCCGCTGAGGCGAGGGCCCTGATGATGAACAGGGAGTTCTGCGGGCTGCTGCCCAAGCCGTGGGTGAAGTTGTAGACGGGGAAGACACCGGCGGCGACGGGGGCGTTGGTCACCGGGCTGCCGCCGGCGGTGCCGGCGGCGGGGTAGTAGACGTAGGTGTTGATCTTGCGGCTGCCGCGCGTCCAGCTGTACTGGCGCACACCGACGGCGAAGGGCGTGGACGGCGCGGTTCCCAGAGGCGAGACCGGGGCGGCGGCACTGGCCAGGCTGGTGCCGAGCAGGGTCGCGCCACCCACGGTCGCCGCCGCGACCGTGCTCAGCCTCAGGAAAGAACGTCGTTGCATCGACACGATGGCTCCTTGCAGGGGTGGTGAGGTGCGGAGCTGGCGGCGGGAGACCTGGTCGCGGTCAGACGGGCCGGGTAGGTGCCGCTGACCCGCCGGACCATCGGGTCAGCGGAGGTGGATGTTCGGTTGTGGCGGCGTGCTCATGCCGTTGCCGAGGAAGAAATTCGGGTGTGGCGGCTGGTTGTAGGCGGTGTTCTGCCACGCGATGGCCACGCGGTACTGGGGGTCGTGCAGCAGGGTGTGGATCCGCCTGTCGGTCTGGACCGTCGTGGCGTAGACGCGCAGTGCGGCGTTGTCGTCGCGGGGCAGGACGACTTCCTCGCGCCAGTCGCCGAACAGGTCGCCGGACAGCGACGGGGTGGACTTGGTTCCGTTGATGGAGTGTGCGCCGGAACCGGTGAGCAGGCGGGTGTCGGCGCTGGTGCCGTACTTGTCGACGTGGTTGCCGTCGAGCAGTTCGCGCACCGGGTCGGCGTCCCACCAGACGAGGAAGTTCGCACTGGCGGGTGCTCGTCCGACGCTGCCGCCGGAGGAGTTGAACGCGCTCGTCAGGCCGGTGCCCTTGCCCCAGAACTCGGCGCCGGGATTGCCGGCGTACACGTCGCCGGCCACACCGCGAGCGGGGCCTTCGCAGTTGCAGGTGTTGTTCTTCTGCATGATCACGGCGCCGCTGTTGGCGTCGCGCAGGGTGGCGGCGGCGCCGGAGCTCTGCTCGTGAATTTGCCAGATCTCCTGTCCGGGGCGGCTGGGCACGAAGTCGCTGACGTGCAACGCGTCGCCGTGGGCGTAGAAGTTCGTGGTGTAGCGTCCGGTGCCGTCGGCGTTGATGGTCATGCCGCCGTAGATGATCTCGTCGGTGCCGTTGCCGTCGACGTCCGCAATGGACAGTGAGTGGGTGCCCCTGCCGGTCCACTGCCGGCCGGCGCTGCCGGAGTCGAACTTCCAGCGCCGGGTGAGCTGGCCGTCCCGGAAGTCCCAGGCCGCGATCGTGCTCTTCTCGTAGTAGCCGCGGCCCATGATGATGCTGGGCCGTTGCCCGTCGAGGTAGGCGGTGCCCGCCAGGAACCGGTCACCCCGGTTGCCCTTGCAGTCACCCCAGTCGCAGATGTTGCCGCGGGCCGGCTCGAAGTTCACCGTGGACATGACGGCGCCGGTGAGCCCGTTGAACACGGTCAGGTACTCGGGTCCGGTGATGATGTAGCCGTCGGAGTTGCGGTGATCGGCGTTGGCGTTGCCGATCACTTGGCCGGTGCCCGACACCGTGCCGTCACCCGTCTTCACCGCGAGTTCGGCCCGGCCGTCGCCGTCGTAGTCGTACACCTGGAACTGGGTGTAATGCGCACCGGCGCGGATGTTGCGGCCGAGATCGATGCGCCACAGCCGCTGTCCGTTGAGCTTGTACGCGTCGAGGTAGACGTTGCTGGTGCGACCGGACTGGGAGTTGTCCTTCTGGTCGCTGGGATCCCACTTGAGGAAGATCTCGTACTGGCCGTCGCCGTCCGCGTCGCCGACACTCGCGTCACCGGCCGTGTAGTTGCTTCCCGGCCTGGAGATCGGCACGTCCAGGTAGTTGCCTCCGGTGAAGCGCAGCGACGGCTCGGACGGCTCCTGCTCGGTGCCGTTCACGACCGCGCGGACCGTGTACGAGGCGTCCGCCGGTGCCCCGGAGTCCAGGAAGTTCGTGGAGCTGGTGATCGGCGCGGCGTTGAGCTTCGTGGAGCCGCGGTAGACGTTGAACCCGGTCGAGGCCGGCTCGGTCCCGAACAGCCGCCACGACACCAGGTTGCCGGATCCGGAGCGCACGCTGACCAGACCGCGGTTGAGATCCTCCAGCTGCCTGCCCGCGGGTGGCGGAGTGCCACCGGCTTCGAGGTCGAGGTAGTCGATGTTCGCCAGGCCCGCCGCGGTGGACGGGTCCAGCCGGATCGTGTTCGTACCGGCGTTCACTGACACGGTGAACGTCTTGGTGCCCCAGGTGGACCAGGCTCCGGTCGGATCGAACGCGGCGCCCGAGTGGGCGACCGCACCGTTGACGAGCACGTCGGTGGGGCGGTTGTCGGTCGCGCCGTTGGCGTACCGGACGGCGATGGTCGCCGTACCGGCCTCGGCGGCGGTCACGGTGAACTGCGTCGCCGCGTCGACTGTGTTGTCGCCGTTGCAGAACCCGCTGCCGGAGTAGCCGGCGTGGTTGGACTCGATCGCGCCGGCACAGGTGGCCGGCGCGGCTTCCGCTTCGTATCGGGTCGCCGCCGCCGAGGCCGCCGAGCTGACAAGACCGTTGCCGGCCAAGGTCAGGGCGACGACGCCGGCGGCCAGCGGTGCGGCGCGCCATCGGTGCAAAAGCATGAGTGACCTCCAACAGGTCAGTCGAAAGCTCAGCGCAGGTGGTCGGTCAGCGGCAGGTTCAGCTCCCGGACGCCCTGCACGACGAGGGTCGCCATCTCCGCGGCGCCGCGCTCGGAGAAGTGGGTGTTGTCGCCGGTTTCCTTGGTGAGGTACAGCGCCTGAGATGCCGACGGTCCCATCGACTCGACGAGGGCCTTGCTCTTGGCGGTCAGGTCGATGACCGGCACGTTGGCGCTGCGGCCGAGTGACCGCATCACGGCGGGCAGGTCCACGCCCTTGCCGTTGATGTGCAACGCGACGCCGTCGAGCTTGCTGCCGTCGAACCGCCTGCGCACCGGTGGTGTCACCAGCACCGGAACGCCGCCGCGCTCGCGCACACCGTTGATCATCCGGGTGAGGTTGTCGCGGAAGGCCGTCGCGGTGGTCTGCTTGTCGTTGTGACCGAACTGGATGAACACCAGGTCCTTGCTCTTGATCAGCGGCTTCATCGTCGGGAACAGCGCGCTGTTGGACAGGAAGCTGCCGGAGCTCTCGCCGGAGTCGCCGTAGTTCGCGATCACGGCACCTTCGCGAACCCGCGCCGGCAGGAACTGGCCCCAGCCGGCGTAGGGCACGTAGAACTGGTCGCAGGTGGTCGAGTCACCGGCGAGGTAGACCGCAAGGGGAGCCCGGGCAGGGGTGACGGTCAGTGAGCCGATCGCGGGTGCGCTGCCGCTGAACGTGATCTGCAGGCCCGGTGTGCCGGTGCCGCCCTGGCCGGTGGGCTGGCCTTCGGGGTTGCGGACGTTGACCGTGGCTTTGGTGCGGACGATCTGGCCGGCGGTGGTGGAGACGGCGTTGAGGACCTGCCTGCGGGCTTCCACCGACATGGAAGTGTTGGCTGCCTTGGTGGTGCTGCCGAGTTCCACGGTGACGTCGTAGTTTCCTGGTGCGACGTTGAAACTGCACTTGATCGGCGCGGTGCCAGAGCACTGTGGCGGCAACGCCGCAGTTGCCGCCACAGCAGGGATCGGGGCCAGCACGGCCACGTTCAGGGCGGCGGTGAGGAGCGCGAGGCGCTTGAGGGACATCGATTCTCCTGTCACACGTCGAGAAACCGCTCAAGGCGGCGGTGCGGCGGTGGTGGCTGGTCAGGCGGTCAGGTGCGGTTCCTCGTCACCGCTTGGTCCAGGTCTGACTGGTGCCGCCGTTGCAGGAGGGGGCAGCTGTTGCGGTAGGTCCTGATGCCGGTCCAGTCCTGCAGTGGGCACAGGAACTGCGGGTAGCGCGCGTCCTGGTCGATGAAGATCTTCATCCAGGGGATGACCTTGCGCGTCATGACGGAGTTGTTCGACGTCGGGAAGCCGTGCCCGGCGCCGGTGAGCTCGAGGTAGGCCTTCTCGGTCGAGGCCGGGATGTTGTTGTAGTGGGTGAGGATGCTCGCCGGGGTGCTCGTGCCGTCGTTCTGCCCCGCCAGCAGCATGGTGGGGACCCGCATGTCCGTTGTGGTCTGCGAAGGGCTGTACGGCGCCAGTCCGATGGCCGCCTTGAGAGTCGGCCGGCGCAGGGCGGCCGAGATGGTTCCGCCGCCGCCCATCGAGTGGCCCATCACAGCGAGGCGGTTCGGATCGACCCTCGTGCGCACCGAGCTGCGCTGGGTCAGGTAGTCCAGCGCCGCCAGCAGCTGGGTACCCCGCGCGTACTCGCGGTCGTTGCGGTTGATGGTGTCGATGCCGATGACGACGAACCCGAACGAGGCCAGCCAATGCCCCATCCAGGCACCCTCGGCCGCCCAGGTGGCGGTGTAGCCGGGCGAGACAGCGATGGCGCCGAACGTGCCCTGGCTGGTGACGGTGGGGTAGTAGATCTTCGCGGCACCGAAGCCGTTCCCTCCGCCCACGCTCGTCTCCGCGGTGGCGAACGTGCCGCGGCTGGCGGCCACACTCTCGCGGGTCGGGTCGGGGCCTCTCTGGTACGGGTTGTCCGCCGCGGACGCCGGTCCCGCGGCCACGGTGGACGCGAGGATGCCGAGAGCGGCCGTGCAGGCGATCGCCGCTCGTCTCAACAGCTGGATTTGGGACAAGGTGCAGTACCTCTTTCTCGGCAGGGGCGGCGAAAGAGAATTCAGAGCTGGGTCGTTCGGGTTGTCAGGGTGTCCAGCGGAGGCCCGGTAGCGGGCACGCGTTGTCCCACTGGACACCCTGAGCCCGGATGCCAGCGTCGCGAGCAGTTGGATGTGAACGTGCACGGTCCCGGAATACCGCAATTGTCCTTGATAGAACCGCATGTATGTGATCGATTCAAGCCTCTCGCGACCAGATTCTGTGAACGTGCACAGTATTGTCGAAATTCGATGGCACATTCGACGACGTCAGTTGAATCAGGCTGATTCTCGAACGACGAGCTCAGTCGGCACGTGTCGTCCGAAGTCGTGCCACTCCGCAGCGCCGAACAGATGTGGTCCTGTCCGGACGGTCTGCCGGCCGTGCAGTGGCTCACCTCCGACGAAGCGCGCGACCTCGGCCACGGTGAACTCGCCCAAGCGGCGCAGCTCGTGTCCTGCCAACCGGCCAGGTGCGGAGTGACGAGCACGTTGGCGTGAGCCTGGCCGGAGGTCAGGCGCGGCATGCGAGCCGAAGGTCCTCACCACGGCAGTGCGCAATGCCGTGTCGGACGAACGGTCTGCACGGCGAGCATGTAGGCCATGACGCGCATCGTGATCGTCGGTGGAGGACTGAGCGGATTGAGCCTCGCCGCTCACCTCGCCGTGTTGGACCACCGCCATCCGGTTGTGGTGGCCGACGACGGCAGCCGTCCGCTGAGTGGCATGACCTGGGCTTCCTGGAGCGCTCGGCCTGGCCTGCTGGACGCCGCCGCGAGCCGGTGGTTCGACCGGATCCGGGCGCACGTGAACGGCCGCACGAAGGTGCTGGAGCTCGGCCGCTATCGCTATCGGGTGGTGCGCGGCGACGACTTCGCCGCCGTGGTTCGGAGGTTCGCCGATCCGTTGCGGCATTTCACGTTCCTCAGCGGTCATGTGGACCAGGTGCAGGACGACGGGGTGATCGTCGATGGCCGGCACATGCGTGCGCGGTGGGTCTTCGACAGCGTGATCGGACCCGCGGCGCAGCCGCCGGTCGACGCGCAGCTGGTCTTCCGGGGTTGGCGGGTGCGCACCGTCGGGACCCTGACGTGCGAGCAGCACCAGACCGATGCCCGGGAGCAGCGTGAGCAGACCGCTCAACGCGAGCCGTGTCGCAGCGGCTCCGGTCACGGCCGGTTCCGGTGTGCCACCGGGGCGCAAGGTCGAGGCGGGGCGGACACCGGCACAGGGAACATCGTCCCCTATCCGGCGGGACGTCACGCCCTGGGTGTCCTGCTCCAGCCCCGCTGAGATGTGTTCATGACTGTCGCGACAACGGGACTTTCCTCGGCCGAGGCGGCGAGGCGACTGCATGATGACGGGCCCAACGCGTTGCCGGTCGCGCGACGGCGGCACCCGTTGCTGCTGTTGGTGGAGCAACTGGTCCACTTCTTCGCGCTGATGCTGTGGGCGGCCGCGGTGCTGGCCCTGGTCGCGGGCATGCCCGCGCTGGCGGTGGCCATCGTCGTCGTGGTCGTGCTCAACGGTGCTTTCGCGTTCGCTCAGGAATACCGGGCCGATCGCGCGGCACAGCGGTTGCGGGATCTGATGCCGGTGCGCGCCACGGTGCGCAGGGACGGCCACCTCCAGCAGGTCGACGCTTCCGAACTGGTCGTCGGCGACGAGCTGATGCTGGAGGCCGGTGCGCGGGTCTGCGCAGACGGCGAGGTGCTGAACGGGGCAGGGCTCGCCGTCGACGAGTCGATGCTGACCGGTGAAAGCGTCCCGACCAGACCTGAGACCGGACAACACGTCTACGCGGGCACCTACGTCACGGAAGGCGAAGCAGCGGCGTTGGTGACGGCGACGGGCGGGCACACGAAACTCGCCGGCATCGCCGCGCTGACCCAGGAAGCGAAGCCGCCGCGCAGCCCGCTTGCGCACCAGCTGCACAAGGTCGTGGTGGCTGTCGCGGTGATGGCGGTCGCCGTCGGCGTGCTCTTCTTCGGCGTCGCAGTGCTCCTGGGGCTCCCGATCGCGGAGGGTTTCCTGTTCGCCATCGGCGTCACGGTGGCACTCGTACCGGAAGGGCTGCTGCCCACTGTCACGCTGTCGCTGGCCCGTGCGGCGCAGAGCATGGCGGCCAGGAAAGCATTGGTGCGCAGGCTCGACGCGGTCGAGACATTGGGCGCAACGACGTTCATCTGCACCGACAAGACCGGCACGTTGACACGCAATGAGATGTCGGTCGTGCACGTGTGGACGCCTTGTGGCGAAGTGACTGTGCACGGCAACGGTTACGAGCCGACCGGCTCGGTACACGGTGCTTCCGAGGCGGTCGAACGAGTGCGTGCGCTGGCTTCGTCCGCGAAGCGGTGTTCACCTACCGCCCACGCACGCCATCACGACAACAGATGGCTTCCCGTCGGTGACCCGATGGAGGTCGCGTTGCACGTTCTCGCCGCACGTCTGGGGGTCGACGGTCCTTCGGAGGACGCCGTGCGGTTCCCGTTCGACCCGAGGCGCCGGCGATCGTCCGTTGTGGACTCCGACGGCGTGCACGTGACCGGCGCACCGGACTCGGTTCTGCCGTTGTGCGGAGTGGTGCCGGGTGCCGACGAGGCGCTGGCCGGTCTGGCGCGGCGCGGGCTGCGGGTGCTGGCGGTGGCGCGCAGGGCGGGTCGCGGGCAGACCTGGCAGGAAGCCGAACGAGACCTCGAACTGCTCGGTCTGGTGGGTCTGCAGGACCCGCCGCGCGACGACGTGACGGAAGCCATCGCGTCGTGCCGGTCCGCGGGCATCCGCATCGCCATGATCACCGGCGACCATCCCGCCACCGCGCGGGCCATCGCCGAGCAGGTCGGTCTGCTGGGGCCCGAAGGTCTTGTGGCCGAGGGCAAGGACCTGCCGGCCGACCAGGACGAGCTGGGCACGTTGCTCGACCGGGACGGCGTCGTGCTCGCCCGCGTCACTCCGGAGGACAAGCTTCGCATCGCGACAGCGTTGCAGCGCAGGGGACACGTGGTCGCGATGACGGGCGACGGCGTCAACGACGGACCAGCGCTGCGCGCAGCCGACATCGGCGTCGCGATGGGCGCCTCCGGCACCGACGTGGCTCGCGAGGCCGCTGATCTCGTGCTGCTCGACGACCACTTCGGCACGATCGTCGGCGCGGTCGAGCTGGGCCGCGCGACGTTCGCGAACATCCGCCGCTTCCTCACTTACCACCTCACTGACAACGTCGCCGAACTCACGCCGTTCGTGGTGTGGGCGCTGTCCGGCGGATCGATCCCGCTCGCGATCACCGTCCTGCAGGTGCTGGCACTGGACATCGGCACCGACCTGCTGCCCGCGCTCGCGCTGGGCGCGGAGCCGCCGAACAAGCGCACCATGCACGGACGCCTGCGGACCGGGTCGCTCATCGACGGGTCGCTGCTGCGCCGGGTGTTCGGTGTGCTCGGACCGGCGGAGGCGGCGATGTCGATGCTGGCATTCCTCGCGGTGCTCTTCGTGGGTGGCTGGCGGCTCGGCACCACTCCGGACACGGCTCTGCTCGCGACAGCCTCAGGTACGGCGTTCGCCGCGATCGTGCTCGGCCAGCTCGCGAACGCCTACGCGTGCCGCAGCGCGACCCGGTCCGTACCGCGCGTCGGGTTGCGCGGCAACAGGTTGCTGCTGTGGGCGGTGGCGTTCGAACTTGCCGTGCTGGCGGTCTTCCTGTTCGTGCCACCGCTGCCGGACCTGCTCGGCGGATCGGCGCCCTCGGCGCTCGGCTGGGGCCTGGCTCTCGCGGCGGTGCCCGTCGTGGTGGCGGCAGACGCTGTCACCAAGGCGTATCTGGCCCGTAAAGCGCACTTCACAGGGCCAGAGCGGCCCCTTACGCCGTGACGACGGCATGCCACAGAGTGGCTCAGGTCCGGTGATCCACCTGATGCACCGCCAGGAGTGGCGGGCCGGCCTGATCGAGCGCCATGAGCTGGCGGGCTTCCCGCAGGCACTGCTGCTCGTCGGCACCAAGGACCCGGATGGTGCGGGACCAACGGCCGCGTCCACGGGCGCGGCTCGTTCCTAACGTCGGAAGTGGAAGGGAGTAGCGCCATGCGTGCTCGCGACATCATGACAAGTCCGGCCATCACGGTCACACCGGAGGTACCCGTGCGCGGCGCCGCGGCGTTGCTCGTGTCGCACGGGTTCACCGCGCTGCCGGTCGTGGACGACGACAAGAGGCTCATCGGCATCATCACCGAGGCGGACCTGCTGCGCAGCGGCTACGTCGACGAGACGAGGGGCCGGACCGTGGGCGAGGTGATGACTTCACCCGCCGTCGCGATGGACGCCGGCGCACAGGGTGCCGTGATCGCCCGAGTGTTCGTGGACGACCACATCCGCTGCCTGCCGATCGTCGACGGCTCGAAGGTCGTCGGCGTCGTCACCCGTCGAGACCTCGTGCGCGTTCTGGCGCGCACGGACACGACCGTGTCGGCTGAAGTACAACGCATGCTGGATCTCCACGACGGTGGCAGTCGCAAGTGGACGGTTGTCGTGCAGGACGGCGAAGCCGTGGTCGACGGCGAGAAAGCCGACGAGGAAACCGAACGCGTGCTCACCGCGCTCGCCGGTTCTGTGCCCGGGGTGCTGCGTGTCCGCGTACTGACGGAGGGAGAACGATGAAGGGACCCGACGCCCCGGTCGTGGTCGGTGTCGACGGCTCGTCGTCGGCGCTGGCCGCGGTGAAGTGGGCCGCCGACGAATGCGCCCGCCACCACGCCCCGCTGCGGCTGGTGCACGGGTATTCCCTGCCTGTCAGGGGATACCCGGAGATCATCCTGACCGGCGCCGAGATCAGCCACGCCATCGAGGAACAGGCGCGGGCGTGGCTGACCGAAGCGGTCGCCGCGGCCCGTGCCACCGCACCGGACGTCGAGGTGATCACCGAGGTCGTCAACGACAACGCGACGCATCTGCTGATCAAGGAGTCGCGGAACGCACGGCTGATGGTGTTCGGGTCGCAGGGACTCGGCAACGTCACCGGTCTGCTGGTCGGCTCGACCGCGCTCGCTCTCGCCGCACACGGCAAGTGCCCGACGGTCGTCGTCCGCGGTACCGAGGTGCCGGGCGGGCCGGTCGTGGTCGGGGTGGACGGCTCCCCGACGAGCGAGGCCGCGCTGGCGTTCGCCTTCGAGACGGCGTCGATGCGGGGCTGTCCGTTGACCGTGATCATGTGCTGGCAGGACTTCATGGTGGAGAGCGCGTACAGCGCCTCACGGTTCACTGTGGACTGGGGCCAGGTCGAGGCGGACGAACAGCGGCTGCTGGCGCAACGGCTGGCCGGGTGGCAGGAGAAGTACCCGGACGTCCAGGTGCACCGCGTGGTGCTGCGGGACCGTCCGGTGCGGGCTCTCATGCGGTACAGCGCGGAGGCCCAACTCGTGGTCGTGGGCAGCCACGGGCACGGCGGGTTCGCGGGCATGTTGCTCGGGTCGACGAGCCAGGCACTGGTCTACAACGCCCCGTGCCCGCTGGCGATCGTCCGTCCCGCCGAGTGAGAGGAACACCGAGGCGGCCTCCCCGCAGCAGGGAGGCCGCCTCGGTCGGTCCCAGGTCACTTCACGGCGTTCGGCGGAATGACCACGACCGGGCATTCAGCGCGGTGCAGGCACTTCGCGGCGACTCCGCCCAGCACCGCTCCCGCGAGCCGTCCGTGGCCACGCGTCCCGATCACGAGCAGGTCGGCGTGCCGGGAGGCCTCGACGAGGTGATCCGCCGCG
Organism: Lentzea kentuckyensis; assembly: GCF_002150765.1. GTDB lineage: Bacteria > Actinomycetota > Actinomycetes > Mycobacteriales > Pseudonocardiaceae > Lentzea > Lentzea kentuckyensis. The sequence goes on along the minus strand of NZ_MUYM01000145.1, from coordinate 33,732 downwards.
TCGCCCACCTCGACGACTTCGGTGACGTCCGGTGCGTCGGGCACCGCCGCGCGTGCCAGCTGCACGTTGGCGTGCAGTTCTTGTGCGGGATGCCGTTGCGGCCTTTCGCTGTACGGGTGCAGGCCCATCGACGTCGCCGGGACGAAAACCGGCTCGTGGAAGTAGGTCAGCACCGCCTCCACCCGCGCGCCGCGGCGCGGCGACTCCTCCAGTGCCCACCGCAGCGCGGCACTCGACTGCGCGGAACCGTCCACGCCCACCACGATCACAGGTGTCCTCATCTTCTACTCCCATCGCTCATCACGAGCGTGGCTCTCGCCGCACACCGGTCGGCAGGGGCCAACGTCATGACCTGGGCGAGTCCATCCGCACTGCTGACACCGTGTCGGAGGCGAACCCTCGAAGGAACTCGAGCGGAGGTTGTTCCGCGCCGAAGCGACACGCGACCTGAACCGCTGCCCCGATCATCTGGTCGGGGAAGAATCCCTGTGCGGCAGCGAGACTCGCCCGGCACGTGCGGACGATCTGACGTGTGGCAGTGGTGTCGGGCGTTTGCCGACAGGTCTCGCACCGAACGATCACGTCGCCGGTCAGCTCGTCGACACCGACGGACGCGATGGACGAGCAGCCACGGCACCAGCGGTGACCGGTGACCTTGATGACGTGATCCGCGGAGTGAACGCAGTGGTGCAGCCATCGACGATGCAGCCGGCACGAGATGCGTTCCAGAGGGTTCAGACCGAGATCCTCCGCCGCGTCCTCCTCAGCGAGCATCGCGGCGAGCGCGCGGTCACGGACGTCGGCGTAGCGCTCGCGGTCGGTGACGAGGAGCGGCGTGGTCATGGCGTTCTCCCGGATTCGAAGTTGCCTCCAGGCTTCGCCCAGGCCCAGGCCGTCAACACCGCACGGGGACCTCCTTCTGACCGAGACCACAGGCTCAGCGGGGTCGAGACGTTGGTCCCTGGGGAGCGGGGCGTCCACCCGGAAGCCTTGAGTCCGGAGGTGGACCATGAGCGCGAAACCGATGTCCAGACTCGTCCATCAGGCCTTCCCCTACCGGAACAAGCTCGCCACGACAGGCGACCGGATCGAGAGCACGGTGCTCGTGCTGGGCGTCGCGGTAGCGCTCCTCGGCGTTCCGGTCGCCGGTGCGGCCGGTTCGGAGATCTACGCCACGCAGCGGGAGCGCGTCGTCGTCGAGCAGGCGACCAGGAGTCGCACGGAGGCGATTCTGATCGAGGACGCTCCACCCACGATCGGATCCTCCGAGCGAGGTGGCACCGTCGAGACGACGTCCGTGCTCGCCAAGTGGCGGCTGCGGGACGGAAGTGCCCGTCAGGGTTACGTTCAGGCGCATTACGACGCCAAGGCCGGCGCCGCGGTGTCGATCTGGATCGACCAGAACGGAAAGGCGAGCGAACCTCCGATGACCAATGGAGGCGCCGCGATCGACGCGATCGTGCTCGCCCTCATGCTGTGGGGCGCGGCGGCCGGTTCGATGGCGCTCCTGTACCTCGCCGTGACGTTCGCGCACAAGCGGTTCCGCCTGCGGCAGTGGGCGAACGAGTGGGAGCGGATCGCCGTGGAGTGGACGGGCCGATGAGTAACCGGACCGTCCCGATCGGACACTCGAACGTCGTCGTGGCCGGACTCGACGGATCGGATTCGGCGCAGCGGGCGGTCAGGTGGGCCGCGCGGCTACCTGCGTGGTGTGGAGGCCGTGGTGGACAAGGACCTCACGTCCGCACGGCTCGCGATCGACCTGAAGGCCGACCGGCTCCTGCTGCTCACCGATGTGCCCGCGGTCCAGCGTGACTTCGGCACTCCGAACGCGGAACCGCTGTACCAGCTCACCGTGGACGACCTCCAGCACCTGAGCTTTCCGGACGGCTCCATGGGGCCGAAGATCGAGGCGTGTCGCCGGTTCGTCGAGGCGACCGGTTCGCCGGCGGCCGTCGGTGCGCTGACGGCCGCGGAAGCGATCTTGCACGGCGAGGCCGGGACCACGATCCGCTCTTGAGGCCTTGCGAAGACTGAACGCACGTTCAATACTCTGAACATGCGTTCAGCTTCGGATCTCACCGCGCGGGCCCGCATCCGGGACGCGGCCCTGGCTCGGTTCGGCAGTGACGGCATCGCGGCCACATCGGTGCGCGCGGTTGCGGCGGATGCCGGTGTGTCGGCCGCGTTGGTCCTTCATCACTTCGGATCCAAGGACGGTCTGCGGCAGGCGTGCGACGAGTACGTGCTCGAGTCCATCAGGGCCGGTGACGATGCCGACATCAGTGCGCTGGGGGAGGTGTTGCGGGCGGCGACTCCGTTGCGCCGCTATCTGGGGCGGGCCCTGCTGGACGGCTCGGATGCGGCCACGACGTTGTTCACCGAGATCGTGGAACGCACTGAGCAGTGGCTGGCCGAGGGCGAGGCGGAGGGCTGGGTGCGGGCGACGGAGGACGCGCGGGCGCGGGCGGTCACCTACGTGTCCTGGTTGCTGGCGCCGTTGGTGCTGGGCGATCAGGTCGGCCGGTTGCTGGGCGGCGACCCGGCCGAGACGGCCATCGCGGTGCGAGGCGCGCGGGCTGGGCTGGAGATGCTCACCGGCGGCCTGTTCTCCGACGACCGGTGGCTGACGGCGTTCAACGATGTGGACAACCGATGAGGGCTCTGCTGGTCACCCACGGGACCCGTGGGGACGTGCAGCCGTTTCTCGCGCTGGCGGTGGCGTTGCTCAAACGCGGTCATGAGGTGGTGTTGACCGCTCCGGAGTCGTACGCGCAAGACGCGGTGGAGCGTGACGTCGAGTTCGCGACACTGGGCGAAGGCCCGAACAGGCTGATGAACGACCCCGTGATCCAGGAGGCGATCGAGAGCGGCTACCGGGGCGTGCGCGGCAAGATCGCGGCCGCGGCCGGAGCCACTCACCGGACCAGCGGGTGAGCAGCGGCTCGATGGTGGCGAGCAGGAGCACGTAGGCGGTGACCACCGTCAGTACTCCAGTCCGCGCCTGTGTGGCCATCAGGAGGGCAAGATCTGGTCCAGACAGTTGTTACGGCGTACCAAGTCTGCACGGCGTGTCCGTGTCGGCTGCGACTTCGAGCGACGTCGCTGCCAACGACGACGTTTCGTGATCATTGGTGCCCAGCACCAGTTCTGGCGGCCACAGGGTCGACGCTGCTCGCGCGCAGTAGGCGGACGGCCACGGCGACGGTCCAGCTGAACCCGGTGAGCAGGGAGAGGTGTTCGAGCAAGCCGGCAGGAGCAGGGCGCCAGATGTCGAGGGTGTCGAGGCGGTAGGCGATGCCCGCGGCGAACGCGAAGATTATGACGAAGGCGCCGGACAAGCGGGAGTAGATCGCCCAGTTTCGGCTGGTCTGGCCCAGTCGTCGAGCCAGGACGAAGGCCGCCGCGCTGAGCCCGGCGAACAGCGCCAAGCCCGCCACCTGATGGACAGCGCCGCCGGCGGTGACTCCGTGGCCTGCTGCCCAGGCGGATACCCGAGCGCGGGGTCAGTGGGTACGAGCCCGGCCAGCACGAGCCCAGCTGCCGCAGTCGCCAGCAGACGCGGGCCCCAGGTGGCGCCAGGGCCCGACTTCGACGTGCGGCGTAGTCCGAAGGCGAACGCGGCCAGCAGAAGGCCCCCGAGGACGAAGTTCGCGGTCTGCAGCCAGGCGCGGTCACCGGTGCCGAGCTGGCTGGCGCCGTGATGCCACAGGCTGTAGCCGGTGCGGGTGGCGCCGTCGGCCCACAGGACCACCTCGATGAGGGCTCCGGCAGCGATGCCGCTGGCCAGCAGCACGCGTGAGCCGGGTTTCGGGTTGGTCATCGGAATGTCCTCCTGTTCTCCGCGACAGCGAGCATCGCGTGCCGACCAGACTTCCCGGCTCACCCGTTGGTACCGCCACGAGCCCGTGGCGGTACAGTTATTTTAGCTTATGCTGAAACTTCTGTAAGAAGGTGGTCGGGTGGCTGGGCGCGAGGCGTTGCTGGAGTGGGTGGAGCAGGTCGCCATGTACCTGGCGCGCGACGGGGTGCCGCCGATCGCCGGGCGGGTGCTGGGGTGGCTGATGGTCTGCGATCCGCCGGAGCAGTCCGCCGGGGAGATCAGTGCCGCCATCGGCGCCAGCCGTGCCTCGCTGACCTCGAACCTGAGGTTGTTGTCCAGCATGGGGTTTCTGGCCAGCAGAACCCGGCCGGGGAACCGGACGGTCTACTACCGGATGGCGGAGGGCGCCTGGGCAGTCGTGGTGCGCAAGCAGATCGCCGGCATCACGTCGTTCCTCGACATCACCCGCCAGGGCCTGGACCTGGTCGGGTCGGACGAGGGACGAGCCGCGCGCGTTCGTGAGGCGCAGGCGACCTTCGAGTGGATGGCCGCGGTGTTCGACAACGCGCCGCCTCCGCACCTCAAATGACCAGGCAGGACAGCCTGATCCGGCGGGCTGTGGGCAGTTCGGCAACACCTGCTCGGGTCTGAACTTCGGTGAGAACGCCGGACGGCGGTCGCGCCGTGATGAGCCACGTCCGCCGCGACGGCGAGGTTCTGCGGGGAGATCATCTTGCCGACGACGCCCGCGGAGGAGTTCGCGGCGGCGAGCAGGTACGGGTCGAGGCCGGTCTTGTGCGCCGCGGCCACCGGGAGGGCGCCGAACAGCGAGTTCGACGACGTGTCGGAACCCGTGATCGCGGCGCCCAGCCAGGCCGACCGCCAAGGCCGCGATCGAGAAACTGGTGGCCGAGGGCCTGCTGCGGCGGGACGCCCACAAGACCGCACGGCTGCCGTCGATGAGCCGGGCCGACATCGAGGACCTGTACTTCAGTCGAAGCTACATCGAGTCCGAGGCGGTCCGGCGAATGGCCGCGCGCCGGGAGGTGCCGGACGAGGCCCGCCGGACGCTCGCCGAGATCGAAGCGGTCGGGGAGGCCTCGTCGACCGAGATCGTGGAGCCGGACGTGCGGTTTCACGAGTCCATTGTGGACACGGTGGGCAGCGAGCGGATCTCGCGGCTGTACCGTGCGCTGATGGGGGAGATGCGGCTGTGCATGCGGCGATCCTCGACCGGATCGAAGCCGGGGACGCGGACGGTGCCGCCGAGGCGGTGCGGGATCATCTCGACCGCGCCAGGGACCGCCTGGCGCCTTTTCTGGAGCGCGACGCGGCTTCCTGAGATCGCTGAAGAAGTTCCGTGGATCGAGGAACTCGCGCGAGATCGCTAACGTCCGGCAAACCGGATATCCGGGCGCGGCTCCGGCGTGGTTGCTGGGTAAATGGCACTCGATCGGGGGTGTCTTGCCAACGACTCCACAGTGGACAGGCCCCCTAGCATGTCCACTGTGGATACTTTTGATACGACTGTTGAAGAGCGCTCTCAGGGCGTTTCCGCCAGGCGAACGTTGTTGCGTGGTCTGGCTCTCGGCGGGATCTCGGTCGCCGTGAGCGCGTGCGCGGCCGGTGGCATCAAGGCCTCCGGCGGGGCGACCGCGACGACGGTGCCCGCGCCGCAGAGCACTGATCTGCCGAAGACGCCCGACGGTGCGTTGCAACGGCTGCTGGAGGGCAACAAGCGCCTTCTCGCCAACGAGCGGCTGCACGTGCAGACGCTGGACGACATCCGCAAGCACGCCACGGGACAGTCGCCCTACGCCCAGGTCTTCGGCTGTGCGGACTCGCGCGTGCCGGTCGAGGTGGTCTTCGACGAGGACTTCGGCGACGTGTTCGTCACGCGGACTGCGGGCAACGTGTTGTCGGAGCCCACGATCGGCACGATCGAGTACGGCGTGCTGGCGCTGAACACGCCACTGATCATGGTGCTCGGGCACCAGAACTGCGGCGCGGTGAAGGCGGCCGTGGACGCGGCGAAGGACCCGTCGAAGCTGCCGTCCGGACCGCTCGGCGCGCTGGTGACGGCGTTGTTGCCGGCAGCGAAGGCGGCGAAGGGCGAGGACGTCTACGCCTCCGCTCTGGAGGCGCACGTGCGCAGCGTCGTCACGACGCTGGAGCAGACGCCGACGCTTGCCGAGGCGATCAAGGCGGGCAAGCTGCGGGTGGTCGGCGCGTCGTACGACCTCGCGACGGCCAAGGTCACGATGTACTGATCTCCAGCCGGCCGAACGGTTCGAGCGCAACCAGGCTGGTGGAACGAGCCTGGTGCCGCGAGCGCAGTGCGGGAGTGAAAGGTTGTGACGGCAACGCGGGCCGCGGGGCCGGTGTCCACTGTTGACTTCGGCTGTCAGAAACAGCCTGTCAACTTCTCCTCGGCCAGCGACGACAACTCCCCGGCGACATTGGCGTAGATTCGCTGCACGCCCTGGATGATCACCTCGACGGACATGTCCCTGACGACCGCCGCCCTGGTCGCCCGGTCGCCCTCGGCCGGGCGTAGCGCGTCGAGCCACGATCGGTCCGCGATCACCGGTCAGGGTAGTGGCGACGTCGGATCGAATTGCGACTACGAGTCGTGGTGTGGGCGCACGGGCTGCACGGCGGACATCGCGTCGTCCACGAGTCTGCGCAGGGAATCGGTCCCTTCGCTGGCCAGCCAGACGATGTTGGCGACGTTCAGGCAGGCGAGGGCGGCGGCGGTGAGCGCGGCAGGGCGCGGATCGTGGTTTGCGCCGGCGGACGGCAGGTTCATGCGTGTGGCGACGAGTGGGGTCAGCAACTCCTGCCATTGCAGCTGCTGGTCCAGCCGACCGGCTCGCAGCGCCGCGGACTGGTCGGTGATCCGCAGCAGTGCGAGGCCGTGACGCGGGTCGCGTTCGGTCGCCTCCACGATGACGTCGAACGAGTGACGCAGCGCGGTCCAGGCGTCCTCCTGGGCGGGGCGGTCGGCCAGCACGCCGGCCAGGAGCGCGCCAACCGCCTCGAACTTCACGAGGACGACGTCCTCCTTGGAGGCGAAGTAGCGGAAGAAGCTGCGCTGGGACATGCCGGCCGCGGCAGCGATCTCGTCCACCGTCGTGGCGTCGTAGCCCTGCTGGACGAACAGGTCCCACGCGACGTCCATGAGCTGCGACCGCACCGCTTGACGGGTTCTCTCCCGCAGGCCGGGCCTTCTCGTGGTCACCGGGCAACTGTACTGTCCGCCAGACCTGTCAATAACTGTAGACTGTGTCAGTCGCTGACAGAAATGACGTAGGCTGTCGCCACAGTCCACGAGTCGGAGGTAACAGATGCGGTCCACTGCCTTGTCCAGGAAGGCGCTCGCGACCCTGCTGGCTGGCGCGATCTTCGGTGCCACGGCGGGAGTCACGCCCGCTGCAGCGAGCCCGCCTCCCGTGCGCGCTTGGCAAACCAGCGCGCAAGAGCTGCACAAGGCCATCACGGTGAGGGTGCTGAAGCGGCTCTTCGAGGATGGCGACGTCTCCGTCGTGGACCGGTTCATCCGGCCCGACTACATCCAGCACAACCCGCTGGCTCCGGACGGAACCGCGGCGCTCAAGGCCTTCGCGGCGCCCCTCGCCACGCAGTTTCCCGACCTGAAGTACGACATCAAGCGCGTGATCGCCGAAGGAGACCTGGTGCTGGTGCACTCCAACGTGGTGCTCACACCCGGCGCGCGCGGCTCGGCGGTCGTGGACATCTTCCGCTTCGACCGGGACAACCGGATCGCCGAGCACTGGGACACCTCCCAGGAGGTGCCCGCGACCTCCGTCAGCGGCAACGACATGTTCTCGACGGTGAGCTCACCGCGGACGAACCAGCCCGGCCCGCGTTGGGTCACGCCGTTCGCCAAGTCGGTCGCGACCGGGTACTTCGACCAACTCCTCGTCCGCAAGGACGTCGATGCCGTCGACCACCTTGCTGCGGAGTACCACCAGCACAACCCCTCGATCCCCAGTGGCTCGGCAGGTCTGCGGGAACTGTTCTCCGGGGTGTTCCAGCAGTTCCCCCAGCTGACCGTGGAACGCAAGCGGGTCATTGCCGAGGGGGACATCGTCGCGGTCCACGCTCACTACCGGACCGGTCCTGACGACCGGGGACAGTCGGTCGTCGACATCTTCCGCGTGGGGAAGGACGGGAAGATCGTCGAGCATTGGGACGTGGTCCAGGCCGTGCCCGCGACCTCGGCGAACGACAACACGATGTTCTGATGACCGTCACGGCGTCCGGGTTTTGATCAGATGCCCGGACACGACGTGCTGGACGGGTGCCGCGACGTGGTCGCCGCCGTTCTTGCGTCATGCTCCGGAGTTCGGATCCTGGCGACGAGTCCCACGACAGCCTCTACCGGACGGCCGGCAAGCAGCACACGACCGCAAAGGACGCAGTAGGCAGTATCACCGCGGTTCCGGCACCGCGAGATCAACCTGACTCGGTCGTGCTGACCGCTTAACCGGAGCAGCAGGGACAGTGACTACGCGACCCGCTGTCCCTGTTCGCACAACGCGGTGGAACCATGTTCGGCGGCCTGCACGGCGGCAGCAAGACGGTCAGCCAGCAGTGGCTTCACCTTGCTCCGGGCCTCTTCCAAGCTGTGGAAGCCGGCGGAGAGGATCTCGCCATCCGTGAACACCATGCCGATTCCACTGCTCCGCCGGGAATCTCCCAGTTCGGCTTGTAGGACGGATCGAGCAACAGCACCCTGCCGGACTTGTCGCGGAACAGCACTCCGGCGGCCATGCGCTTGCGGGCCAAGCCGGCCACGGTGAGATCATCTTGGTCTGGCCGGTGTGATCACGGCGTCGGAGCCGTCCTGGACAGCCGCGTTCACCGGGCTGAGTCCTCGCCGCTTTGCCGAGTTGGTGACCGTGGTGCGGGGCGAGGTCGCGAAGAAACCCCGACTTGGGCGGCCCTGGAGGTCGTGGACGGCACCCTGGTGCCCACCCGTGACCACACGGTGGCCGCACAGTCGAAGAACTATCGCTACTCCACCAACCACCAAGTCGTCATCGACGCCGACACCCGTCTGGTCGTGGCGGTCGGCCGGCCGCTGCCCGGCAACCGCAACGACTGCCGGGCCTGGGAGGAATCCGGCGCTAAAGGCGCTGTTGGCAAGACGACTGCGACGGAGTGCACCACGCCATCGCTTTACCGAAGATCACCCGCAGGACGACCCCGGCCGGACCTCACGTCGCGTCGGCGAACGTCCGGCGCGCCCACTCCCGGACCGTGACGCCGGGCCGCCCGAGAACGGCCTGAACGTCGTCGCGGACCACGTTCTGAAACTTCATGTGTCCGGCGACCGCCTGACGCATCGTCTGCACGGCGCTTTGCATGTACAGGCGTTCCGCAGCAGAGGGGATCTTCGCCACGCCGTCGGCCAGGTCGTCGGGTCCCATCGAGGTGTAGGTGATCTCCCGGCCCAGAACGTCGGTGAGTATGTCGGCGATCTGCGGGCCCGTCAGCACTTCCGTGCTCAGCCAGTAGTCGGCGCCGCCGTGCTGCGAGGGCCCTTCACGCAGGACCTCGGCGGCGACGGCAGCGATGTCGGCGGTGTGGACGTAGCCCTGCGGTGCCTCCTGCCACCAGCCGGTCAGCGTGCCGGTCTCGCGGATGGGAGCCGCCCATGCGTCGCCGTAGATGACGTTGGGGTGCAGGTGCGTCCACGCGATGCCGCTCGCCTTGATGTAGGTCTCGATGAGTTGATGCCACGAGAAGTGCGGGATGTCGTCGTCTCCCGAGTTGAAGACGCCGAGGTGCACGAGGTGGGACACACCGGCGGTGGCAGCGGCATCGACCAACCTTTTGCTCTGATGCAGCATGTCCGCGCTGTAGCCCGTCAGCAGAAAGACCCGACTCACACCCTCCAGGGCCCGCGCGTAGTGCGCCGGGTTGTCGAGATCTAGTACGACCGCGTCGCGGCCCTCGGCACGCCACTGCTCGGCGGCTTCGGGCCGGCGCGTGGCCAGGCGCACCGCGAGATCGCCGCTGTTCGCGTCGAGTTCCCGGACGATCTGCGATCCGACCTGGCCGGTTGCCCCGATGACCAGGACTGTCTCCACCATTGCTGCTTCCCTTCGAATGCGGTCTGAGGGCGCCGCCCGGCCCGGGTACGCCGGCCATGAGCTTCCTGCGGGGATCCGGAGCCTTCCGGCGTCGTCGCCGGCCGCCCACGGCGTGCGGCGCCGGCCGGCAGTGGCGGGCAGCCGCGCGCTCCGTCTGACGTAGAGTCTTAACGGAATGCGTTCCGCTTAGACATTAGGCGGAACGCATTCCGGAAAGCAAGCGGAGACGACCGAAGGATGCCTCACATGTCCGCCACCCCCCGCCGGACCAGGAGTGACGCGCTGCAGAACCGCGAGCGCCTGCTGGAGGTCGCCGCACGCGTCTTCGCGGAGAAGGGCATGGACACCGCGCCGGCCGCGATCGCCAAGGAGGCGGGCGTCGGTGTCGGCACCCTCTACCGGCACTTCCCGACCCGGGAAACCCTCCTCGTCGCCGCCCACCACCGCCAGCTCTCCCTCGTGTGCGAGACGGCAACCGCTCTCGCGGCCCGACACACGGCGGCCGAGGCCACCCGGCTGTGGCTGGAGCACTTCCTCGACTACGCCATGGCCAGCAGCGACATGTGCACCGCCCTCAACGCGGCCATCGCTTCCGAGGCTGATCCGTTCGCCCACGCCCACGCGCTCCTGAGCGGCGCCATCACCACCCTCCTCGACGCGGGCACCCGGGACGGCAGCCTGCGCTCCGACATCGCGCCCGGCGATGCCCTGCTCCTCGTCGGTGGTATCGCCACCGCGGCGCAGCGCGCCACCAGAGAACAGGTCCACCGCCTCGTCGGACTCCTTGTGGATGCCCTGTCAGCCCCTCGACCGTGACCCAACCCGGCGCCACCCTCACAGGTCGAACACCGGTCGGCGAACCACGGATTAGCAGGGCCCCTGAACCAGATGTCAGAGGTCATGGTCCAAGCCGCCGATGGCGCCGACTGCCCCATCTCGCACTGCCTGCGGCAATGGTCTTCGAACGGCCATCGCGCGTGCGGACTTCAGCCTGACGTCAGCTCAGAAGGTCTCGACGAGCTTCCTCAGCGGTGCGGCGAGATCCGGGTATTGACCCTTGTCGATTCGGTGCAGCAGCCGAGCGGCGACGTAGAGCAGGGCGAGCTGTCCGGCTGCTTGGACACGGGATCCTCTCGCCCTGGTGCGCACTGAGCACACTCTGCGACTTCCTTGGTACCGCTTGGAAACCTCCAAGGGAGGGGCTTGCAGGGGGACGCCCCTAACGAGGGTCTGCCTTGGGTGATCGGGCGGCGAACACGTTGATCTGTCGCTGAAGGCGTCTGCGCCGGGGTGAGGCTCTAAGCGGGCTGGTGTCCGGGCAGGGTCCGACTTTCGCTCACTGGAAGAGTTAGGCCCTGGGTTCTTCTCTCTTTTTCGGTGGAAACCCGCGCTCAATACGTTCGACATCGCGTTCGGCAGCCGCCTGGCGCCAAACGCAAGTAAGTACCTTCATCCTGAGTCACGCCATCCGGTCACTGGGGGAGAACCGGCCGAGTCCTGCCCAGCTGGCGTTCCGGGACGTTGCTCTGGTGCCGCAGCGCCAGAACTTCCACGTCCTTGTCCCGATCGCTCACGGGCAGCAGGCGCAACAGCGCAAAGCTTTGGTGATACTCAGATAAGCCAGTCGGAGCAGCACGGCTGGTCATCATGTTGTGTCAACGATGTCACCGCGAAGAGCAATCTCACCTGTGAGCAGCCCAACGTCGACCAGGCCGTCACCGCTAAAGGGTTCTCGAAACTTTTAGCTGGTTCGCGTTCACAAAGTTTGTGGTAAAGGTCCGCTGTGGATCACTTTTCGGCGATTGCAAGTAGTACAACGGTTCTTGACGACCCCTGTGGCGCAGCTTACTGTCGTGAGCGCTAACAATCACAGTTGAGACGAAAAGTTTCGACCGCACGGTGCGGCAGGAGTTCGACCGATTCACGCGATCGCGCTTTCGGTGGCCCACCGCGCGGTGGCGATGCCACTTGTTCTCGCACACCTTGGAGAAGCGTCGTGAAACTCCGCTCACCCCTGCTCCGCGCCGCTGCGGTCCTGGCCCTCCTCACTGCCTGCACACCCGGCACTGGAGGCGGAGGGGGAGGTGACGGCAAGTCCTTCGAGTTCTGGTCGTTCTCCGCCATCAACCAGAAGCTGACCGTCGACGCGTACCAGGCGAAGCGCCCAGACATCCAGATCAAGCTGACCGAGGTGGGCACCTCCACGGAGACTGCCCAGTCGCTGACCACCGCGCTGGCCGGCGGCAAGGTGCCGGACCTGGTGCTCATCCAGGGCGACAACCTGCCGCAGTTCGTGCAGCAGCCGCAGAACTTCGTGGACTTGCGCACGTTGGGCGCCGACGACGTCAAGGGCGACTACCTGGACTGGGTGTGGCGGCAGAGCGTCGCCAAGGACGGCGAGGTGCTGGGCGTGCCCACCGACGTGGGCGGGATGGCCGTGGCGTACCGGACCGATCTGTTCGCCGCCGCCGGGCTGCCCACCGACCGCGCCGCGGTGAGTGCGCTGTGGCCGACGTGGGACGCGTTCATCGAGACGGGCAGGCGCTACAAGCAGGCCACTGGCAAGGCGTTCACCGACAACGCGGCCACCAGCGTGTTCTACCAGGCGGTCAACCAGGTGTCGGAGAAGTACTACAGCGCGGACCGCAAGCTGGTCTACAGCACCAACCCGCAGGTGAAGGCCGCGTTCGACCTCGGCATCAAGGCGGCGACCGCAGGGATCACCTCCGGGCAGTCCTCGTTCGAGACCGCGTGGAGCGCCGGCATGGCGCAGGGCCAGTACGCGGCCGTGTCCGCGCCGTCGTGGATGCTCAACAGCATCCGCAGCACCGCGCCCGACACCAAGGGCAAGTGGGACATCGCGAAGATCCCTGGCGGCTCCGGCAACTGGGGCGGCAGCTACCTGGCCATCCCCAAGCGCGCGAAGAACCCGCAGGCGGCCTGGGAGTACATCAAGGAGATGCAGTCGCCCCAGGGACAGTTGGAGCACTTCGCCCGGGTCGGCGCGCTGCCGTCGACGCCCTCGGTCTACAAGGACTCGAAGCTCGCCGAAGCGAAGGACCCGTTCTTCTCCGACGCGCCGACCGGCAAGATCTACACCGACTCGCTGCTCGGGCTCAAGCCGTTCTACATCGGCCCCGACAGCGCGGCCATCGGCCAGGAGTTCCTCAACGCCATCACCAACGTCGAGCAGAGCGGCGGCAACCCGGCCACGGCGTGGGACGACGCGTTGCGCAACATCAAGACCGCCATCGGCGAGTGACCGCCGTGACCGCCACGCTCTCCCGGGCCTCCAGGGCCGCGCCACCTCCTCCCAGGACCAAGAAGATCGCGGGTGTGGGCGAGCGCCTGTCGGCGTACGCCTACATCGCCCCGTTCTTCGTGATCTTCGGGGTGTTCGGGCTGTTCCCGTTCGCCTTCACGTTCTACGTGGCCCTGTTCGACTGGAACCCCATCGGCGACCAGGTGTTCATCGGGTTCGACAACTTCACCCGGATGTTCGGCGATCCGCGGTTCTGGAACGCCGTCGGCAACACGGTGAGCATCTGGGCGCTGTCCACCGTGCCGCAACTGCTGCTCGCCCTGGTGCTGGCGCACGTGCTCAACCACGCCCGGCTGCGGTTCGCGCTGTTCTTCCGGATGTCGGTGCTGGTCCCGTACATCACCTCGGTGGCGGCCACGGCGATCGTGTTCGTGCAGCTGTTCGACCGCGACTACGGCCTGTTGAACTGGCTGCTCGGGCTGGTCGGCGTGGCGCCGGTGGACTTCGTGCAGTCCGCTTGGGGCAGTCACCTGCTGATCGCGGCCATGGTGACGTGGCGGTGGTTCGGCTACACCACGCTGCTCTACCTGGCCTCGCTCCAGTCGTTGCCACGCTCGGTGTTCGAGGCGGCGGCCATCGACGGCGCGGGACCGTGGCAGCGCTTCCGCCACATCTCCGTGCCCTCGCTGCGCCCGGTGATCATCTTCACCGTGGTCACCTCGACCATCGGCGGCCTGCAGATCTTCACCGAGCCGCTGCTGATCGCCTCGGGCGCGCCACTCACGTGCGGGGCGGTGCGGCAGTGCCAGACGCTGACGCTGTTCCTCTACGAACAGGGCTTCGGGCAGTTCGAGTTCGGCTACGGCTCGGCGGTCGGCGTCGCGCTGTTCGTCATGGTCGTGGTGATCGCCGCGCTCAACTACCTGCTGTCCACCCGGATCAAGGCGGACCGATGACGACCACCACCGCGCCGCGCCGCCGGCGCCTCGACCGGGTCCGCTGGTGGACCTACCTGCTGCTGGGCGTCGCCACCGTCGTGTGCCTGTTCCCGCTGTACTGGATGTTCATCGTGGCCACGTCGGACACCGCGACCGCGACGCGGATGCCGCCGGAGGTCGTGCCCGGCGGCAACTTCCTCCACCTCGCGGGCCTGGTCATGGACACGGTGCCGTTCGTGCAGTCGCTGCTCAACAGTCTGGTCGTGGCCACCTCGATCGGGATCGGCCAGGCGGTGCTGTGCGCGCTGGCCGGTTTCGCGTTCGCGAAGCTGCGCTTCCCCGGCCGCAACGCGCTGTTCGTTGTGGTGCTGCTGACGATGACCGTGCCGACGCAGCTCTCGGTCATCCCGCAGTACCTGATCATGTCCGAGCTGGGCTGGGTCGACACGCTGCAGGCGCTCATCGTGCCCGGCCTGGCGAGTGCGTTCGGCATCTTCTGGATGCGCCAGCACATCTCGGCCACCATCAGCGACGAGCTGATGCAGGCGGCCCGCATCGACGGCGCGAGCACCGGGCAGGTGTTCTGGCGCATCGCGTTCCCGATCGTGCGTCCGGCCGCGTTCGTCCTGGGCCTGTTCGGGTTCGTCACCGCGTGGAACGACTTCCTGTGGCCGTTCATCGTGCTCAAGTCACCCGAGCGCTACACCGCCCAGATCGCCATCAAGGCGCTGCAGAACAGCTACGACGTCGACCTCGGTCTGGCCATGTCCGGCTCGTTCCTGGCCACCATCCCGCTGGTCGTGCTGTTCGTCCTGGTCGGCCGCCGCATGGTCGCCGGAATCCTCGAAGGCGCCTTCAAGGGCTGAAGCCCTCGCACAACAAGGAAAACCATGAACTCACCGAACTCCGGCGCATCGTTCTACGACAACCCCGTGATCCCCGGGTTCCACCCCGACCCCAGCGTGTGCCGGGTCGGCGAGGACTACTACCTGGTGTGCTCCAGCTTCGAGTACTTCCCAGGCGTGCCGATCTTCCACAGCCGCGACCTGGTGCACTGGCGGCAGATCGGCAACGTCCTCGACCGCCCGGCGCAGTTGCCGCTGCCGGCCGACGCGATGGCGTCCGACGGCATCTACGCCCCCACGATCCGGCACCACGCCGGCCGATTCTGGATGATCACCACGAACGTCTCGCAGGGCGGCAACTTCCTCGTCACCGCCGAACGGCCAGAAGGCCCCTGGTCGGACCCGGTGTGGCTGAGCCTGCCCGGCATCGACCCCGACCTGGCCTGGGACGACGACGGCAACTGCTGGTGCGCCTTCGCCGGCGCCCACGGCCCCAACTTCACCGGCGTGCAGATCGCCCGCATCGACCCCGAGAGCGGAAAGGTGCTGGAGGACCCGTTCCCCGCCTGGGCCGGCACCGGGTTGCAGTGGCCGGAGGCGCCCCACCTGTACCGCGTCGGCGAGTGGTGGTACCTGCTGATCGCCGAGGGCGGCACCGAACGCGGCCACACCGTGGCCATGGCGCGCGCCCGTTCGCCGCGCGGTCCGTGGGAGTCGGCGCCGACCAACCCGATCCTGTCGCACCGCAGCACCGACCACCCGGTCCAGAGCACCGGCCACGCCGACCTGGTCACCACGCCGGACGGCGAGTGGTGGATGGTCCTGCTGGCCACCCGCCCGGCCGGGTACAGCCCCAAGTTCCACGTCCTGGGCCGGGAAACGTTCCTCACCCCCGTCGAGTGGAAGGACGGCTGGCCGCGCGTCGGACCCGTCAAGCTGCGGGAGCGGGCGCCGGGAGCCCTGCGACCGCAGGAGCCGACACCGCAGCGCGACGACTTCGACGCGCCGGAGCTGGAGCCCCGGCTGATCTCGCTGCGGTCGCGCCCGAACGGCTCGTGGTCGCTGACCGAGCGGCAGGGGTGGCTCGCCCTGCACGCCACCGGCGGCACGCTGGACCAGCCGGGCTGCACCTTCGTCGGCCGCCGCCAGCAGCACCCCGAGAGCCGGACCGCGGTGCTGCTGGACCACGGCGCCGGTCGCGCCGGCCTGTCGGTGCGCCTGGACGAGGGCCACCACTACGACCTGGAGGTGGCCGACGGACAGGCGAGCGTGATCGCCCGCATCGGACCCCTGCGCCAGGTCGTGGCCACCCGCACCGTGCCGGCGGACCCGGTGGTCCTCGTGATCACCACCAGGTCCGCCCGGAAGTGGTCGGTGGGGGAGGAGAGGCGGTCGGGCCTGCACGTCGCCGCACCCGACTTCGTCGCCTTCCACGTCGGCACGGACCCCGAGCCGCTGGCCGAGCTCGACGGCAGGTACCTGTCCACGGAGGTCGCCACCGGCTTCACCGGCCGGGTGATCGGCATGTACGTCACCGAGGGCACCGCGTGGTTCGACTGGTTCGACCACGGCCCAGGCGAAGTGCGGCGGGGAATCGGTGCTACCACGCGGATCCCGGCCGAGAAGGAATCGGTGTAGCGCGGGGGTAGGACATCCGGCGGACCAGTACCTCCATCGGTCCGCGCTGTCCGGTGCGGCGCATCCACTCGGCGAGCAGCACCGAGACGGCGAAGACGACAGCGGCGATGCCGTAGCTACCGGCCAAGCTCACCTTGTCGCGCAGGTTGAAGGTGAACGGGTAGAACAGCGCCAGCCACACCACGGACTGGAACAGGTAGAACGTGAGTGACCGCTGGCCGAGCGCAGCCAGTGCGGTCGTGAGCCGCCCAGGCTGGTCCCCGATCCGAGCTGACGCCAGGCCGACGGCGGCGGCAAGGCCGATGCCGCCCGCGAACCCGGTCAGGTCGTGCGCATCCGCCGACCGCCCGGCGAGGTCCTGGGCATGGCGCCACCCGGGGCGCACCGCATCCGTTCGCCTCGTCGATCTGTCCACTTAGGATGCGAACCGGCTTCGCGTGCGGTGTTGGCACATCGTCCACGGGAAGGAGGGGCCGAGCTCAGAGCGGTGTGGCCCGGATCGTGCCCGGGCCCAGGAGCCGGTGAGGGCTTCGTGGTGCGCACGTGGCGGTCGCTCCCGCTGCGGCGGGCGCCATCGGAGCGAATCCGGTGGCGCCCGTCCCCGTGCGGCGGTGATCAGACGCGGGCGGTGGCGTCCTGAGTCCTGTCCGCGGGCAATGGCAGCACGGTGCGGAAGATCGGCACTGCGACCGCGGCCACCACGACGTGCATCAACATGAGGGCGACCACGCCGACCGGGCTCGCGCCGGGGATGCCGAACAGCAGCAGGTCGGGCAGCAGTGACACGGCGACGACGATCGGCACCAGCTTGCGCAGCACGGCGTTCGGCCGGGCGGCCTTGCTGCGGATCAGGGCCCACGCCACGGCGGCCACGATCACGCCGACCGCGGTGAGGAACACGTAGGCCTGGGGTGTGAGGCCTTGGATCACCTCGGGGGCGGCGCCGAGCGCCTGGGCGGCGAAGGACACGGCGGTGTTGGCGGCGGAGGCCAGCACGATCGCGGCCAGCACGCCGAGGATCACCTTGGTCTTGCTCGTTTCCACGACTGTCTCCTTCGAGTGCGCCGGGTCAGCCCAGGTTCTTGAGCAGCGCGGTGACCGCGTCGTCCAGGCTGGTGGTGGGACGGCCGAGCAGCGTGCGCAGGTCGCCGCTGTCGGAGGCCAGTTCGCCGGCGGCGATCGCGCGGTCGGCGTCCACGAGCATGTCCGCGACGAACTCGGGCAGTCCAGCGCCCAGCAGGATGGAGCGGTGCTGCTCCGCGGGAACGTCCTGGTAGGCGACCGGCTTGCCCGAGATCCGGGCGATCGCCTCGGCGAGATCGGCGTAGCTCCAGGCCTCGTCGGCGGCGAGTTCGTAGACCTTGTTCTCGTGGCCGGTGCCGGTGAGCACCTCGACCGCGGCGCCGGCGTAGTCGGCCCTCGGCACCCCGCCGATCGGGCCCGCGCCCGCGCTGCCGAGGACGGCCCCGGTCGCCAGGGCCTGGGCGACGGACTGCTCGTAGTTCTCGGTGTACCAGCCGTTGCGCAGGAACGTGAACGGGATGCCCGAGTCGCGGATGGCCTCCTCGGTGGCCTTGTGCTCCGGGGCCAGGCTGATGGTGCTGGTGTCGGCACGCAGGATGCTGGTGTAGACGAGGTGGGTCACGCCGGCGGCCTTGGCGGCCTGCACGGCGGCGGTGTGCTGGGGAACGCGGCGGCCGACCTCGCTGCCGGAGACCAGCAGCACCTTGTCCGCACCCGCGAACGCCTCGGCCAGCGTCGAGGGCTGGTCGTAGTCCGCGACGCGCACCTGCACGCCGAGCGCGGCCAGGTCGGCGGCCTTCTGCGGGGTGCGCACCGCGGCCACGATCTGGCCCGCCGGGACCTTCTGCGCAAGTGCTTCCACGGCCAGACGGCCGAAGTGTCCGGTGGCGCCGGTGACGACGATCATCAGGGGGTCTCCTTCGTGTCGGTACTTCATTCAAGTTTGTACAAACTTTTCGAAAGTGCAACCCCTGAGTGAGTACGATCTCTAGAATCGTGCGGCGGATTGGGTAGTATGTGAGGTGTGAGCGATGTGGCGAGTCCCGAGGACGAGCACGACAAGTTCGTGTTCGACGCGTTCGCGCAGCGCTGCCCGTCGCGTTCGACGCTGGAACACCTGACCGGCAAGTGGGGCACGCTGGCGATGGTCGCCCTGCACGAGGGCACCTTCCGGTTCAACCAGCTGCGCCGCCGGGTCGACGGCGTGAGCGAGAAGATGCTCGCGCAGACGCTGCAGGCACTGGAGCGGGACGGGTTCGTCCACCGCGAGGCACAGGCGACGATCCCGCCGAAGGTGGAGTACAGCCTGACCGACCGGGGCAGGCACACCGCCGAACTGCTGCTCGGTCTCATCCAGGACGTCGAGTCGCAGATGCCGGACGTCATGGCGGCGCGGGAACGGTACGACGCGGCCAGGTGACGGCTACGGCGCCTTCTCCGTCCTGATGGTGGACCTCGTGCGGTCACCAGGCGGTTGGACGCGCGTGCTGTGGGACGCAGTCGTATCGGGCGCACGTCGAGGCCGTCGCGGCGTTCGAACATGTGCGTCAGACCCGAGATGCGCGGGAGTCGTTGATCACTGGCTGGCTGAGGCCAACGGCAGGAGACCGGCCATCGCCGCGCGGACCTTGAACGACGCCGGGACATCGACGGCGTCGTTGCCCTCGCCGTGAACGCCAGCATCGCGTGCGATCATGTCACGCTGCGCCGGACAATCAGGCGCCACAACGGGGGACAAGTGAGAATCAGGCTCGCAGGAGTGCTGGCAGCACTCGCGCTCGTGACCGCGTGCGGCACCGACGTGCCTTCCGGACTGGCTGAGAAGGTCGAGTCGGGCTGTCCGGGCCTGCTGAAGCCCGAGCCGGTGGCGGTGATCACCCAGGGCTTCCAGGTCTCGCAGGTGAGCGCCGAAGAAGCCGACAGCTGCCAGGTCTTCGTGTCGACCGGCCAGAAGGTGCTCGGCTTGGGACTCGTCGCCTACGCGAGCCAGGAGGAGTCGGAGCGGCTCACCCCGATGCTCTGCACCAGCGGGGTGTTGGACTCGAAGACCAAGTCGTGCGAGGCCGGGCAGCCCGGCGAGGGAGGACTGGCGGTGCACGCCGTCGCCGGACGGTGGAACGTACGGGTATCGGTGTACGAGGTTCCGGTGAATGACGAGATCAAGGAAGCCGTGCAGCAGATCGTCGAGGACCTCAGGAACTCCGACAAGACCAAGTGATCCGGTTTCCTGGGCGGCTCGGTCGTCGGCGAGCCTCGCTGAGCCGGGACGCACGCAGGAGGTCGAGCTGGTCGGCGCCGCTGGTTCCCGCGGTTGCCGTGCAGGTGACGATGCGCAGGTCGACGCCGGGCACGGTCAGCACGTCGCAGTCCGGAGTGACGTCACCCAGCTCGGGATGGCTGATCGTTTTGAGATCGCCGGTGAGCTGTTCCATGCCCGCCACCGACCACAGCTCACCGAAGAAGGGTGAGGCCGTCCGCAAGCCGTCCACGAGCGCCGCCAGTTCTGGGTCGGCCGGGTAGCGGGAGACTGCTTCGCGCAGGTCCGCGACGATCGCGGTCTCGAAAGCGTACGGTCCGGCTGTCGAGGCGACGGGGCGCAGGTGCCAGCGGCCCTCGCCCGTGCCGAAGAGTGCGCGGGCGAGGTTGCGTTCGGCGGGCGGTAGGCCGGACGGATCGCCGTGCAAGGCCGTCCACATGTCGTTCCACCACAGCAGGCTCCAATCGGCGGCGAACACGCCGATCGGGAGTGGAAGAACAGCACGGCCGGGCCTGGCGTCGCGCCTTTCTTGGTGTAGCAGCGCATCGTGATCCGTGCGCCGTCGTCCGCGGTGGCGTGGTGGTCGGTGGTGGTCACGTAGGCCGGGATCGGCTGGGCCGTTCCGGCGGCGCCGATGATCGGCTCCCACATGGCCCTGCGCGCCTCGACGTCGCCCACGGCCGGAGGGGTGGCGGCCGCCATCGCACCGGCCATTGGAGCCAGTGCGGTGGCGATCTCGGGATCCAGACCGAGCGACATGGTCTGCTCGTCTCTGTTCGTGGGTTGTCAGACGCCGGAGACGAGGAAGACGACCTTGCCGCGGACCGCGCCGGACGCGGCCTGGGCGTGGATCCCGGGCAGTTCGGTCAGCGGTACGCGCTGGGCGACGTCGACCCGCAGGTCGCTGGAGTCGACCAGCGCCACGAGCTTCGCCAGCTGCTCGGCGTCGCTGCGGACGTAGAGGTTGATGCCGCGCACGTCGCGGTCCTCGTCGGTCGGCGCGGGCATCCAGATCGTCGTGTTGACGACGACTCCGCCAGGGCGGACCACCGTGACCAGCTCGGCCAGGACCGCCGGGTCGACCGGCGCGAGGTTGAGCACGAGGTCAACCTCCTCGGTCACCGCCGAGAGCAAGCTGGTGGTGGTGTGGTCGACGACCTCGTCGGCACCGGCGGTCCGCACGGCCTCGGCGCTGCGCGGGCTGGCCGTGGCGATCACGTGGGCACCGGCCCCCTTGGCCAGCTGGACGGCGTAGCCACCGACCGGTCCGCCCGCGCCGTTGACCAGCACGCGCTGCCCGGCCTTCAGCTGGCCGTGGTCGAAGAGCGCCTGGTAGGCGGTGAGGCCCACCAGCGGCAACGCGGCGGCGTCGGCCAGCGGGATGCCCTTGGGAGCCGGAGCCAGGGCGAGGGCCGGTGCGATGACGTACTCGGCCGCCGCGCCGGGCCTGGTCATCGGCAGGAAGCCGACGACCTCGTCGCCGACCGCGAAGCCCTCGACGCCCTCGCCCAGTGCGTCGACCGTGCCGGCGACGTCGAGGCCGGGGGTGTGCGGCAGCTCGACCGGGATCGGGCCCTGCATGACGCCCAGGCGGATGTTGCCCTCGACGGGGTTGAACGTCGTGGCCGCGACGCGGACCAGGACCTCACCGGCTCCGGCGACGGGCCGCTCCACGTCCTCGTACCGCAGGACCTCGGGGCCGCCGAACTCGTGGAAACGCACTGCCTTCATGGCAACTCTCCCTCGTAACTTGCTTCGAACTCGAAGCACCTGGACCTGAGAGTAGACCTGCTTCGAATTCGAAGCAAAGTGACGTGCGGCACGTCACGGCCTGGGGTCAGCGGGGAGGGTCGAGCAGGACGTTGCCGGAGATCTCGGCGGCTTCCGCGAGCAACGACAGCGGGATCTCGAACCCCTCGGGACGCGGTTCACGCAGGTCGCGACCGGCATGGCGGAACATCTTCTCCAGCCCGCCAGGAGTCGAGATGAGCAGCAGGTCGGCCTTCTCGGAGGTGATCCGGTAGCTGTGTGGAACGCGGCGAGGCAGGAAGACGATGCCGCCTTCGCGTAGTTCGTGCTCTTCGTCGCCGGCCCACACCAGCGCGGAACCGGACAGCAGGAGGAAAACCTCGTCCTCGTTGTTGTGCATGTGCCACGGCGGCGCCTCGCCGAGACCGGCGTCGAAGCGCCCGACGGTCAGCTGCCCTCCGGTTGCCTCGGCGTCGAGCAGGACGCTGAACACGCTCCCGCCGATCCATTCGAGCTGTTGCTGGTCCTCCCGCTGGGAGAGGTGGGGGATGCTCAAGGTCGTCCTCGGGGTCGGTGGGGACGGCGGCGCCGTCCTCCTGCTTGGAACCCTGGTGTGCACCGCTGCCCGGCCGCCACGTCCTGTGGTGCTCACCTGTGTCCAGTGCTGCTCAGCCCGCGCACACTGCGCCGCCTCGGGTGCTCCTTCGAATTCGAAGCAGTAGGCTGCGGCCATGCCCGACTCACCGCCGTCGCTCGACCCTGTTCAGCTCGGCGCCTACTTCGCCCTCGTCGAGGTGACCAGCCTGCTGCGCCACGCGGTCGAGCAGCAGCTGAAGGAAGCTGGTGACCTGAGCTACGTGCAGTTCCAACTGCTGGCGCGGCTCGGGGACTCGCCGACGGGCAGCCACCGCATGACCGACCTGGCCGACGGCGTCGTCTACAGCCGCAGCGGCCTGACCTACCAAGTGGGACTGCTGGAGAAGGCGGGTCTGGTCGAACGCTCGCCGTCCGCGGACGACGAGCGCAGCGTCACGGTCACCATGACCGATGCCGGACGCACGTTGCTCGCGACGGTGTTGCCCGGGCACATCGAGGTCGTCAGCAGGCTGCTCTTCGAACCTCTGTCGCGCGACGATGTTCACACCCTCGCAGGACTGCTGGCGCCGGTGCGGGACCACATGCGGTCGACGCCGCCGCGTTCGGCAGCGCCTCGCCGCCGCAAGAGCTGACGTCACCTGGCCAGGAGGTGTGCGACGAGTCGCTCCTTGGCCAGGGCGAGGTGGCGCCGGTAGGTGCCGTACGGCACGCCCAGCCGTCGCGCGGTCGCCTTGTGGGTGCCGGACGCCGAGATGTAGGTGGCGGTGAGGGCGTCGTGCGCTTTGACGCCGGCGGGGTCGACCCGTAGCGCGTCGAGGGCCGCCGTGATGGCATCGCGCAGGTCCGTCACGGGATCGGCCGAGTCCGGTCGCACCAGGTGCGACCGCAGCAGGACGCTCGTGGCGAACTCGCGGGGAGCACGCCACGTGCGCAGTGCTTCGAGTACGCCCTTCTCGAACGCCTTGCGCGGCAGGAGATCGGCTGATCTCGGGTCCCACGAGGCCACGGGCGCGGCGGCGCGGACCCTGTCCTCGGCCCACTGCTCCACGGGCTGCCGCCAGTCCCTGCCGAAGACGTGCTGCCTGCGCCCGTCGACCTCCACCGCCACCACCTCGTGCAGCCCGGCGGCGGTGAGGTCGTGCCGCCACGGTTCGGCGTCCTGGAAGACGGTGAAGGTCACCGCCCGACCCGGGGTCCGCAGCTCGGCCGCGACGGTGCGCAGGCCGATGAGATCCATCAGTGGTGATGGCCGTTGGTGGCCGCCGGGCTGCACGGCGAAGCGGCGGATGCCCACGTGCTCGCCCTGGCGCAGGGGAGCGGCCGCCTCGACGTGCTTCCACAGCGCCGCGATCACCGGGTCGGCGGCCAGGTCGTCGGGCGACGGCGCCTCCAGCCGCAGGACGGCCATGAATCCCAGCAGCCTGCCCGCGGAGCGGTAGACGCGAAAGCCCTCCGGCTGGTGTCGGATCCAGTGCGCGACCGCGGATTCACCGGCCATGCGCAACATGTGAGGCACGTCGGCGGAGCCGATAGGCGTGTCCTCGATGTGGGGATGGGCCCGCCAGTCGTACAGGTCGTGCGGGCGGGCCTGGTCGCGGAAGAGGAACATCCACTCCGCGGCGCGCTGCGGTGCGTCGTCCTCGGCTGCCCGGCGCACCGCGCTCAGGCATGCGACCGAGACGCGCGTGCGGACTTCCTGGTAGCGCTCGGGGTCCCGCCACCGCAGATCGGCCGCGAGCGTGGATCGCACCGCGACGTGAGGATGCAGTCCTTGGGGCGTGGTCTCGACGTAGGGCTGTCGGCGCAGCCAGGAGAACACCGTCGCGGCGTCCTCGTCGCCGAGCACCGCGCGCAGCAGTTCCTCCCGCGTGACGCAAACCTGCGCGAGGACGTCGAGGGCGCGTCGGTGAGCATCACTCGGCAGATCGCCCACCAGCCGCTCCATCAAGGTGGTCAGCATCTCGCCGGTGGGCTCGCCGACCGCGGCCGGTGCCGAGGCGGCGAGGCAGAGAGCGAGCGGGCTGCCGCCCGCGAAGGCGACGATGGCGGCGCGGTGGTCCGGTGCGACGTTCCGTGCGGCGAGAAGGGAATCGGACTGGACGGCGTCGAGCGGTCGCAGGGCCAGCTCGGTGAACACCTGCGCCCAGCCGGGATCCAGCGTCCACTCGGCGTCGGGGGCGATCCTGCTCGCGAGCACGACGATCGCTCCCTCCGCGAGCCGCCGCAAGAAGGTGTCGCGCAACCACGGCTCAAGTTGTTGGGAGCGCTCGAAAGCGTCGACCAGGAGCACCACACCGGGTTCGACGCACGCCAGCGCGGCGATTTCTTCCAGGCGCCGCGGATCCGCGTTCAGGAACCGCGCGTCGACCTGCACGACTTCGCGACCAGCGAGCTCCGCCTGCGCGGCGGCGTAGCGCAACAGCGAGGACTTGCCGATGCCGCCGGGACCGTGGACGTACGCCACGAGCGGCGCGTCGGCCGCCCCGGACAGCATCCGGTCGAGTACCGACCGCTCGGAGTCCCTGCCCACCAACGCTCCCGCTCGCGCCGCGGCCAGCCGGCCCGCCAAGCCCAGGCGCACGTTGATCAACATGGCCCCCAGGATCGCCGCCCGCGGACCGGTCAGCCTGGGCCAGCTTGTCCCACCCTGACGACGGCAGGCCCGGTGAAGGCGCGGACGACCTCGTCGAGCCGTCCCGCGTCGGCCGAACTCGGTGCGGCGGTGAGCACCACCGCCTGGAGGTTGTTGCCGGGCACCTCCAGCAGAGTGCCGTCGAGTGCGATGTCACCCACGCCCGCATGTCGGAACACGGCTCGATTCTCAAAGTCAGCAACGTTTCTTGGCGCACGCCACAGGCTGTCGAAGGAACGGCTCGTGGTCCGCAGCTCGTCCACGAGCTCGGCGAGCGGCTCGTCGGCGGGGTAGCGCAGGGACGTGCTGCGCAACCGGGCGGCGAGCGTCGCCCGGAACGCGGCCGCGTGGTCGTCATCGCGGCTGATCTCGCGGTGGGCGTGGGAGAACGTGCGCCATGCGACGTTCCAGTCCCGGGCCTGCCGGTTCGACGCTCCCGCTCCGAGCGCCAGCCACGCACCGTTGACGGCGACGACGTTCCACGCCGCATCCGTCAGGAACACGGGGGTGTCGGCGAACCGCTCGAGCAACCGCATCGCGGCGGACCCGGCCTCCCGCGGCACCTGCCCGTCCGCCACGGCATACCCTGCCAGCGCGCAAAGCCGTTCGTACTCGGCCGGCCTCACGCACAACGCACGGGCGATCGCGTTCACCACCGCAGCGGACGGGTGACGGCGGCCCTGTTCCAGCCGCCGCACGTAGTCCGCCGACACCCCGGCCAGCTCGGCGAGCTCCTCCCGCCGCACGCCACGAGCCCGCCGCCGGCCGACCGGCAACCCGATCGCAGCGGGCTCCGTGTTCTCGCGCAACCGGCGCACCTCCGCGCCGAGATCCTGGAACGCCATGACGCAAGTGTCCTCGGCTGATGTCAAGCGCGCGTCGGGGTGGACCGGGCACCGTGAGCTGGTTGCTGGGAAGTCCGGAACCAGCGATCGACTGCTGCGGTGGCGCCCGCTCATCGGCATGAGGGTGCGTCCGGCGCTACCAGATCCGATCGTGTCGCCTGCTCCCGGAAGTACTAAGTGCTCATTTGTGCCGTGATCACTGTACGCATCCGTTCAGGTCCCATTGAGGGCCGTTCCGGTGCGTTCAACGCACGGAATTGCTCCCAATCTGCTCCCACTCCGTGCTCCCAAGGCTCATCGGCTCTGTCGCACCTGAGGCTGGCGTGCATGCTCGGCGGCGTAGACAGATGTTCCGCGTGTTGGTCTGGACGCGGGAAAGACCTCCTGATGCGCTGTCCCGGCGTGATCGCAACCGCAACGCCCGCTGACCTGTCGGCTGGCGCTGGTGTCGGCTGGCGCTGGTGTCGGCTGGCAAGGTGCTCACTCGTGCTAAACAATTCTCTCGTTTTTAGCATTCTAAATGCGTGCCTGTCCGTTCGAATCGAATTCGATACGTCTTGACCGCGCGGAGATCATCCTCCAGAGTTTGGTTGATGTGACCGGTATCCGCAGCAGTGGCACTCCAGCCCGTTTGCCCGTGTTTAGTTCTCGGATTGTCCACACGCGGGTGTAATGACTGTTCGTCCAGAGGATGCGCGATAGACCACTCGGCGCAAGTGGTCGTTCGACGTTGCCAATGCCGCGGTTGCCCTCCCACTTCAACGAAGAGGAGCACGCCCATGGCCGGATCAGGCCATCATCCGAATACCTCCGCCCCGCGATCCCGCAGGCGTCGCATGGCTGGTGTCACCGCCGCCGTCGCCGTGCTGCTCGGCGGACTGGTGGCGGCGTTCAGCGCCACCCCCGTGTCGGCGGCGCCCGTCGGCACTGCCGCCTGCCAGCTCCCGTCGACGTATCGCTGGTCGTCGACGGGTCCGCTGACGAACCCGAAGCAGGGCTGGGTGTCGCTCAAGGACTTCACCCACGTCGTGCACAACGGCAAGCACCTGGTCTACGCGACGACGCACGACTTCGGAAAGACCTGGGGCTCGATGAACTTCGGGGCCTTCACGAACTGGCCCGACATGGCCTCGGCCAGCCAGAACGGGATGAATTTCGGCGCCGTCGCACCCACGCTGTTCTACTTCGCTCCGAAGAACATCTGGGTGCTCACCTACCAGTGGGGCGGGAACGGGCAAGCTTTCAGCTACCGGACGTCGAGCGACCCCACCAACCCGAACGGATGGTCAGCGCAGAAGGCGCTCTTCACCGGAAGCATCTCGGGCTCCGGCACCGGGCCGATCGATCAGACGATCATCGGTGACAGCCAGAACATGTACCTGTTCTTCGCCGGTGACAACGGCAAGATCTACCGTGCCAGCATGCCGATCGGGAACTTCCCCGGCAGCTTCGGCTCGAACTACACGACGATCATGAGTGACACGAAGGAGAACCTGTTCGAGGCGGTCGAGGTCTACAAGGTCCAGGGCCAGAACCAGTACCTCATGATCGTCGAGGCGATGGGCCGCAACGGGCGCTTCTTCCGCTCGTTCACGTCCAGCAGCCTGAACGGTTCGTGGACTCCGCAGGCCGCCACCGAGAGCAACGCATTCGCCGGCAAGGCCAACAGCGGCGCCACCTGGACCAACGACATCAGCCACGGCGACCTGATCCGCAGCAACCCCGACCAGACCAAGACCATCGACCCCTGCAACCTCCAGCTCCTCTACCAGGGACGTGACCCCAGGTCCAACGGCGTCGATTACGGACTCCTGCCGTACCGACCGGGCGTGTTGACGTTGCGACGCTGACCGCCTCGCGCGCTCACCTGACCGGCGCCCTGACCTCACCTCAGGTGGGGCGCCGGCCAGGCACTGCTTCCCAGGCTGTGCGGGCGAACAGACGTCGTCGTCTGGCCGGTCTTGGCCCGATCACTGATCGCCTACGACCACTGATCGATCAGGACGTACTCATCTAGCGGTGCCCACGACTCGATGTGGGCCGGGGAAGCTCATCGGTGGATCGGGCCTTGCGTGCGCGTGAGGCGCTCACCGCCGCCGTCCCAGCGCAGCGCGATGATCTCGGCGGCGATCGACACCGCGGTCTCCTCCGGGGTCCGCGCACCCAGGTCCAGGCCGATCGGCGAGGCCAGGCCCGTGAGCTCGTCCTCGGTCAGACCGGCGTCGAGCAGTCGCCGCAGCCGGTCCTGGTGGGTGCGGCGTGATCCCATCGCGCCCACGTAGCCCAGCTTGAGCCGCAGGGCGGTTTCCAGCAGCGGCACGTCGAACTTCGGGTCATGGGTGAGCACGGCCACCACTGTTCGCTCGTCCACGCGGCCCGCGTCTGCCTCGCGCCGCAGGTAGCGATGTGGCCAGTCGGTGATGACCTCGTCGGCGTCCGGGAACCGGTTCTGCGTGGCGAAGACAGGGCGTGCGTCGCACACCGTGACCCGGTAGCCGAGGAACCCACCCAGCCGTGCCACCGCTGCGGCGAAGTCGATGGCACCGAACACGAGCATCCGCGGCGGCGGTTCGAAGGAGTTGACGAACACCGTCATGCCCTTGCCGCGGCGCTGACCGTCGAGCCCGTAGTGCAGGGTGGTGCTGCGACCTGCGGCGAGCATCCCCCTGACGTCGTCGGTGATCGCGTCGCGGGCGCGCGGGGAGTCGATGGTCCCGGACACCTGGTTGGGCGACACGACCAGACGGCGGCCAAGCCAGTCCGGGTGTTCGACGACCGTGGCGACAGCGACCGGCTCGCGCGACCGCACCGCCGCAAGGACCTCCGGCAACTCGGGGAACGACTCCGCCGAGACCGGCTCGACGTACACGTCGATGATCCCGCCGCAGGTCAAGCCGACCGCGAAGGCGTCGTCACCGCTGACGCCGTAGCGCTGGAGAACCGGTGTGCCGTCGGCGACGACCTGCCGGGCCAGCTCGTACACCGCGCCCTCGACGCACCCGCCGGACACACTGCCGGACACACTGCCGCCGGCGTCGACGAACATCGCCGCACCGGCAGGGCGTGGCGCGGAGTTCCAGGTGGCGACGACAGTGCCGAGGCCGACCGTCTCACCCGCCTCGACCCGGCGGACCAGTTCCTCCAGTACGTCACGCACAGCCGGACTCCTCCATCAGCCGCAGGGGGCACGGCTCCAGCAGATCATCTGCGGTCTTCACGTGGGAGTGCCTGTCGACAGGTGTATCGACAGGGCACCCCACCTGGGTGGCGCTGGCTGTGGACGGCGGCTGTACCGCCCGGTGACCGGCCGTCACCGGGAGGGAATGCCGGCTCGTTGTCAGAGCAGTGCTTCGGCGGTGATGGGGAAGTCGCGGAGGCGGCGTCCAGTGGCGTGGAAGACGGCGTTGGCGATGGCGGGTGCGACGCCGACGAGGGTGATCTCGCCGAGTCCCTTGACGCCCAGGGGGTTGGTCTCGGGGTCGTTGCCGTTGAGGTAGATGGCTTGGAGGTTCGGGATGTCGGCGTTGACGGGGACGAGGTAGTCGGCCAGGTTGGCGTTGGCGATGCGGCCGTCGCGGGGGTCGGTGACGGTGTGTTCGAGCAGCGCTTGCCCGATGCCGCCGACCATGCCGCCGATGGCCTGGCTGTCGGCCAGTTTTGGGTTGACGATCTTGCCCGCGTCGTAGACCCCGAGCATGCGCCTGAGACGGACGATGCCGAGGCGGGCGTCGACGGCGACCTCGGCGAACACCGCGCCGTACGCGGACATGGAGAACCGGTCGTGCACGGCCCCGGTGTAGGTCCCGATCGCTTCGAGATGAGGGCGTTGGTTGCGGGTCAGCAACTGCTGATAGCTCTCGCCACGCGTGGGGTCGTTCTTCAGATGCATGCGTCCCTTGCGGACGATGACGTCCTCGGGCCGCACGCCGTGAAGGGGTGAGCGGGAGTCGTTGACGGCGAGGGTGATCGCCTGGCTGCGCACCTGGTCGGAGCCGAGCTGGATCGCGGTGCCGACGCTGGCCATGGTCGTCGAACCGCCGTGTGGCCCGGTCGGCGGCATGACCGAGTCGCCGAGCCGGAACGTGACGGTCTGCATGGTCAGGCCGAGGGCGTCCGCGGCGACCTGGGGCATGGAGGTGTAGGTGCCGGGGCCCATGTCGCTGGTCGCGGCCTGCACCAGGGCGGTGCCGTCGGCGTGCAGCCGGACATGGGCCTGCGCGGGGAACCCGCCGGTGTCGTAGACCGCGGCGGCCATGCCGGTACCGATCAGCCAGTCACCGTCCCGAGTGACGCCCGGTTTCGGGTTGCGGCCGTGCCAGCCGAACTCGCGGGCGCCGACGGTGTAGCACTCGCGCAGCCGGCGGGTGGAGAACGGCAGCCCGGTCGACGGGTCCTTGCCCGGTTCGTTGCGCAGCCGCAGCTCGATCGGGTCGATGCGCAGTTCGTGGGCGAGCTCGTCCAGGGCGCACTCGATGACGTGGACGCCGGTGGCGAAACCGGGACCACGCATCCAGATCGGGGTGTTCACGTCCAGCGGCACGGTGGAGTAGGCCTGCCGCACGTGAGGCATGCTGTAGAGCATCTGCCCCGGAAGTAGTACCGCCTCGGTGAACTTCTCGTAGCTCGACGTCTCCGACTTGACGTCGTGGACCATCGCGGTCAGCTGACCGCGCCGGTCGCTGGCCACCTTCAGCGCGTAGGTGTAGGCGGGCCGGTAGCCGGTGCCGAAGTACAGCTGCCGCCGGGACAGCACCAGCTTCACCGGCTGACCGGTCACCCTGGCGGCCAGTGCCGCGATCGTGGTGTGTGGCCACGCACGCAGCCCGCTGCCGAACCCGCCGCCGACGAACGGCGAGATGACCCGCACCGACTGCTGCGGAATGCCGAACACCGCCGCGACTTCCTGCTGGGTGCCGCCGACGACCCATTGGGTCTTGTCCCACAGGGTGAGGTTGTCGCCGTCCCACCGTGCGATGGTGGCGTGTGGCTCCATCGGGTTGTGGTGGTTGCGGGCCATCCGGTAGCTCAGGTCGAGCCGGACCGGCGCCTGCGCCCACGCGTTGTCGGCGTCGCCGCGGGCGTAGGAGGCAGGTTCGTCGGCCGGGGCGCGGGTCAGGTCGGTCGACGGTGCCTCAGCGGCGTAGGTGACCCCGACCAGACTCGCGGCGTGCTGCGCCGTCTCCAGCGTTTCGGCCACCACGACCGCGACCGGCTGGCCGAAGAACAGCACCCGGTCGTCCTGGAACACCCGCAACCTCGTGCCTGGCTGCGGGTTGTTCGAACCTGGATTGTCCACATAGGGCAGACGCGGTGAGTTGCCGTGGTGGATCACCGTCAGCACACCAGGCTGGGCGAGCGCGGCCCGCGTGTCGAAGCCGGTGATCCGCCCACGGCCGACACTGCTGTCCACCACGACCGCGAACCGGACGTTCGAGACGCCGTCATCCGGGCCGTGGTCCGCGGCGTAGGGCGCCTGCCCGGTCACCTTGAGCCGTCCGTCTACTCGCGACTGCGGCGTGCCGACGGCTGTCTGGGGTTGCAGTGTCACCGGGTACCTCCCACCACACGCAGCTGACGTTCCACGGTCCGTTTCAGCAGCTCGACCTTGAACTCGTTGTGTGCCAACGGCTGGGCGCCGTCCGCGGCCCGCGCGGCGGCTTCGGTCCACAGCTGGTTCGACGGCCGCTTGCCGACCAGGTGCTGCTCCACCGCGGACAGCTTCCACGGCACCGTGCCGACACCGCCGGCGGCGACTTTCGCCGTCCGGATCAGCCCACCGCCGATGCACAGGGCGACCGCGGCCGAGGTGAGGGCGAACTCGTAGCTCTGCCGATCCCGAACCTTCAGGTACCCCGACCTGAGCGGTCCGGGGTGGGCAGGGATCTCCACCGCCGTGATCAGCTCACCGGGCCGCAGTGCTTGTTCCCGCTCGGGCGTGTTCTCCGGCCGGAGCAGGAAGTCGGTGAACGCCACCCGGCGCTCGCCGTCCGGGCCGAGCAGGTGCACGGACGCCTCCAGCGCGGCGAACGCAACCGCGACGTCCGAGGGATGGGTGGCCACGCACGCCGGCGACGTGCCGAGGATCGCGTGGCTCCGGTTGAACCCCTCCCGAGCAGCACAACCCGAACCGGGCCGGCGCTTGTTGCAGGCGGCCGACACGTCGCGGAAGTACGTGCAGCGCGTGCGCTGCATGATGTTGCCGCCAATGGTCGCCATGTTCCGCAACTGCGCCGACGCGCTCAGCTCCAACGCTTCCGAGATCACCGGATGGGCGGCGCGCACGCGGCCGTCGGCGGCGGCTTCCGACATCCGCACCAGCGCGCCGATCCGCATCGCACCCTGCGGTGTGGTCGTGATCTCCCGCAACGGGAGGGCACTGATGTCGACGACCGCGCCGGGACGTTCGACGGTCTCCCGCATCAGGTCGACCAGCGTCGTGCCTCCGGCGATGTAACGCTCACCGCGCTGCCCGGCGGCAACAGCCTCACGGGTGTCGGTGACTTTCGTGTAGGTGAAAGGAAACATGACGCCTCACCGAGCCTTCGCGGCCTGCTGGACTGCCCGGACGATCTTCAGGTAGCAGCCACAGCGGCAGATGTTGCCGCTCATCCACTCCCGGATCTCTTCCGGCGACCGCGCGTGGCCTTCGCGGATGCAGCCGACGCCGGACATGATCTGCCCCGGCGTGCAGTAGCCGCACTGGAACGCGTCCTGCTCGACGAACGCCTCCTGCAGCGGATGCAGTTTCTCGCCGTTGGCGAGTCCTTCGATGGTGGTGACCTCCGCGCCGTCCAGCCGGACCGCAAGCGTCAGGCACCCGTTGACCCGCCGTCCGTCCACCAGCACCGTGCACGCGCCGCAGGCGCCGGCGTCGCACCCTTTCTTCGTGCCGGGCAGATTCAGGTGTTCACGCACCAGATCCAGCAACGACGTCCGGTTGTCCACTGTGACCGTGACCCGCCTGCCGTTCACCGTCAGCGAGACACGACTGCTCGTGCCGCCGCCTGGTTGCGCGGTCGCGGACGGCTCGGCGTCCAGAAGCGCTGGTCCCGCGACCACACCGCCCGCCGCGACCCCGGTGGCCGCGATGAACGTACGACGACGCAATGCCGGCGCGGACTCGGTCGGCGCTGGCGGGGGAGCGGGCTCTGGTGGGTCGGGAACGGGGGAAGCGCGGTGCTCAGCGGACATGCGCCCTCCTGTCAGTTTCGGCGTGGTGGGGGTCAGATCCATCCAACCCGCGACGGTCGCGCTGAGGGAGTTACTGACAGAGCACCCTTCGCGCCGCTGTGTACACGAGGACCACACAGGGCTGTGCCGCCGGTCATGCTTCGGCGGGGAGATCCTCGGCGAATATCCGGAACTGCCCGGGGTGGGTGTGCAGGTGCCAGAGCGTGTCGGCGAGGACGGCAGGGTCGTCCACAGTGGTCTCCAGCAGCGGGCGGAGGAACTCCTGCTGTGGCAACGGCTCGGCGGCGGGACACCACCCCTGCGCCGACACCTCCAGTGCCTCGACGGCTCCACACAGGCCACTGCCCTTCGCAGTGAGCAGGTGCTCGTATCGCTGCGGTCGTGACTGGTACTGTCAACGTTCGAGGAAGCCCTCTGCAACCAGCTGACGAAGCCGTCGGACGGCACCTTGCGCGAGATCCCGAGCCGCCGCTGAAAGCCGCCGAAGCGGCACACCCCCATTGAGACCGAGCGCGATCGGTGAACACGCAGCGGAACTGATCTCGCTCAGGGATGCGCGCCGGAACGGTGCTGCCGATCGGTCCTGGCGAACGCTCGAAGCAGCTGCGGATCTCTGAGAGCCTGTTGGCGAATGGTTGCGCGAGGTCGGCGACTCCGTCGACGCGGCGGAATGGGTGCTGCTCGGCGAGCTGGCCAGGGGCGCGAACCAGCTCAAGGGCAAGGTCACCTCGCCAGCGCAGGTGCCGGACGCCGACGGGCGGATGCCCCGGCGGCGGTTGGACTTCGAGCCCGACCGTCGGCACGCCCGCA
>NZ_MUYM01000144.1:2766-27640 GCF_002150765.1 Lentzea kentuckyensis | reverse complement strand
CGGCGAGTTCCTGCCGCAGCCCTTCCGCCCGCCTGACCTGCGTCTGCCGACGACTTCCGCTCACGACTCCCACCTGAGACCGGCCGCGTTCGGCCAGATGCGCGGCCATCAACCGTCCGGCCGCGACGTCGTCGAGACTGACCGAATGCAGGCCTGGGGCGGTGCGCGCGACGACCACGCACGGCGTGCCGTTCTCCGCCATCCGCCGGGCGTGGTCGTCCGCGGTCTCGTCGGTGGTGATGACCAGGCCGCGCACCCGTTGCTGGTCCATGGCCAGCACCTGGGCGGCCTCCCGGTCGGCGCGGCGGTCGGTGTTGGCCAGCATGACCGGGCTGCCGCCGGCCGCGGCCACCTCGTCGATCCCCCGGATCAGGTCCAGGTAGAACGGGCTGCTCAGGTCGCGGATGACCACGCCGATCGTGCTCGACCGGCCGGCGAAGATGCTTTTCGTCAACGCGTTCGGGCTGTAGCCGAGGCTTTCGGCGGCCGCGCGGACCTTGGCGGCCGTCGGCTCGGCGACGAGACCACCGTTGAGCACGCGGGAGACCGTCGCGGTGGACACTCCCGCGTGTGTGGCGACGTCGCCGATCGTCACTCGCTTCATCCCGTGACCCGCCTGCCTTCCCGCACCACGATCCTGCCGCCGATCATGACGGTGCGGACGTCGGCGAGCGCCGCCGGGTCGGTCACCACCAGGTCGGCGACCGCGCCCGGCACGATCCGGCCACGCCGGGGCGCGAGGCCGGGGAACGTGTCGGCGACGGTGGACGTGGCCATCGCGATCGCGGCGGGCAGGCCGACCACCCCCGCTTTCGTCGCCCGGTCGATCGCCAGCAGGATCGGGTCGTGGTGGCCGGCCGCGTAGTCGGTCGAGATCGTGTCCACCAGCCCGGCCTCGAACATGGCGTAGAGCAGTTCCGGTCCCAGATCTGGCCTCCTGCCGCCGAAAGTGTCCAGAATGGACACATCGATCACCACTCCCCGCTCCTTCAACCACGCCGCGTGGTCCAGGGCCTCGCGCGGCGTGAAGCTGGGATGGTTGGAGTGCCCGGCGACCATCCGCACGTCCGTCCCGGCGAGCGCGGCCACCTGTGTCATCGACGCGGCCGCGTTGTGCACGAGCACCGGCACGTCCAGGTCCCTGGCCTGGTCCGCCGCCTCGGCCAGGCCGCGCAACGCGATGTCGAACGCCGGCAGCACCACGCCGGACACGATCTCGCGCGCGTCCTCGACGGACAGCACTCCGGTCAGGTTCGCACCGGCCAGCGCCTCCTCCACCGCGTCCCGGTCGAACGCCGTGGTGATGATATGACGGCCCAGCACCGCGATCTTCAGCTCGTTCGCCTGCCACGCCGTCACTCGCACGCCCGTGCGCCGCGCGATCTCCTCGGGGATGTACAGGTAGCTCGCCCCGCCACCACCGAGCGTGTGCCCGGCGCCGATCTCCCCCAGCGCGACCGCTCCTTCGGCCACGGCCTGGCGCGCGGTGAACGCCTTGTCCGCCTCGGTCAGCCCACCGCCGTCGGCGATGATCGCCGCTTCCAGGCACGCGGGTGTGTTGCAGGAGGCCGCCTTCACGGTGACGGGATGCGCTTCGTCGGTCCTGGCAACAGCTTCGGCGGTGATGAACCCGTCGACGCAGAGCACAGTCGTCGTCCCCTCCAGCAGATGCCGGTCGAGGTTCGCGTTCACCTGCTGGTGCGGCAACGGTTCGTGGCCGCTGGGGAACAGCGGGCCGTACGCGGTGCCGTGCGTGTGGTTGTTGATCAACCCGGGGATCACCAGCATCCCCTCCGCGGCAACGACTTCCGCCGATGGATAGGCGCCGTTCCCCGGCTCGACGATCTCCCGGACGGTGTCGCCTTCGACGACGACGTCCACCCCGCGCCGCGGTTCGGTGCCTTGGCCGTCGACCAGGTCGCAGCCACGCAGGACGGTCGTCATCGCTCGAACCTCTCGAAGCGGAACGCCGCCAGCGCGTCGTCCCGGTCCTCGCCGAGCACCTCGCCGGCGACGAGTTCGCCCGCGTGCAAGCACAACGTCACTCCGCTGTGCGACACGGCGAAGAAGTAGTTGCGCAGGCCGGCGACCCGCCCGAGGACAGGCAGCCCGTCACCGGGAATCGGCCGCTCCCCCGTGCGCACGCTCTCGACGGCCGCCGCCCGAATCCCCGGGCAGACCTCCCTGGCCTCCCGCACCAGCTTGTCGACCGCCTGCTGTCCACCCTGATCGACCTCGCTGGAGTGCAACAGGACCCGGCTGCCGTCCTCCGGTCGCAAGTGGACGCTCGGAGCGTGCACGACCCGCGTGACCGGAACCGCGACCGGTGAGGTGTACACGAGCACGCAGGGCAGGTTGCGCATCGGCAGCGCCAGCCCGGCCATCGCGGCGACCTCGTCCGCCCGCGGCCCCGCGCAGTTCACGACCGCGTCCGCGACGAGCACGCGTCCGGACTCCAGCCGCACGGCCCGCACCGCGGCACTGCCCAGGTCCAGCCCGACCACCGCGTCGTCGGCCACGACGTCGACATCGCCCGACAGCAGATGTGCGATCAACCGGGCGGGCTCGACCCACGCCTCGCCGGGGAAGTACGCGATCCCGCCGGGCGGAAGCCGGTCCGGGTCCAGGCCTGGCTCCAGATCCAGCGCCTGGGCGCGAGTCAGCCACGAGGCCTCGTAGCCGAGCGCGTGGAGAGCGTCGACCTTGGCGTGCAACGCGGTCTCGTCGGCGGCCCACTCGATGCCGCCGCCACCGCGGTACCAGTCGCCGAGCGGGACTTCGGCCGCCAGCCGTTGGTGCGCCGCCATTCCGGCGACGTTGAGCTCGTGGTAGACCAGCGGTCGCTTGTTGCGCGAGTTGACCCACGAGAACGTCGTGCCGGACGTCCCGGAGCCCGGCGCACCGGCGTCGACGACCGTCACCTTCGCACCACGTCGAGCCAGCGCCGCTCCCACGGCGGCTCCGTAGACACCAGCACCCACCACGACGACCCGCATCGCGTCCTCCGCTCATGTAACTAGTTACATGCAACTAGTTGCACGGTAGCCCCGCTGGCCGGACGTCGTCAATGAACACGAGAGATCTT
Source organism: Lentzea kentuckyensis (assembly GCF_002150765.1). GTDB lineage: Bacteria > Actinomycetota > Actinomycetes > Mycobacteriales > Pseudonocardiaceae > Lentzea > Lentzea kentuckyensis. The sequence continues at coordinate 24,555 of NZ_MUYM01000144.1, read as the reverse complement.
CAAATACTGGCCACCATTGCTCGCGCTCGTGGAATCACCCGATTGGCCCCAAACATCGTAATCGTGCGAATTGGCGGTGATTAACGCCGATCATTCGCCGACCGACACCGCAGGCCACCTGCGGGGCGTCACCCAACGTGAACCCGAAGTATCGGAATTCGTTGCTCCATTCGATAACCCTCCCGCCACCGGAAGGGGTTGCGCGCACAGCTACGCTTGCCATCTCAATTTGCAGCACGGAGTTTCCGGGGACCTCCGCATTTCGGTACATCAGAATGCGCACAGGAAGCGTGCAGACACCGATGACTGAGAGCAGCGGCAGACCGTTGCACGACAATTACGGCCCGGAGGCACGCGCCGCCGTCGAACGCGAGAGCGAGTTACCGACGACAGGATGGGAACGCGAGGTCGCACGAGGCCTCGAACTGGGGCTTCCGGCTGCGGACTCAGTAGTCGACAGGCGCATTCCGACGTTCTCCCGCGGGGAGTTGCCGCACTTCGCGGGCATCAACACCTTTCTCAAGGCGCCGTTCGTGGAGGACGTCCGCAGGTGCGGCGACTACGACGTGGTCGTGCTCGGCGCGCCGTTCGACGGCGGCACCACCTATCGGCCCGGCACCCGGTTCGGGCCGCAGGGCATCCGCAAGATCTCCGCGCTGTACGGCCCGTACAACTTCGAGCTCGGCGTGGACCTGCGCGAGTCCATCACCATCGCGGACCTCGGCGACGTGTTCACCATTCCCGGCAACATCGAGAAGACCTTCGACCAGATCAGCAAGGCCGTCGGTCACGTGTACTCCTCCGGCGCCTTTCCCGTCGTGCTCGGGGGCGACCACTCGATCGGCTACCCCACCGTGCGCGGTGTTTCGGAGCATCTGCGGGGAAATCTCGGCATCATCCACTTCGACCGGCACGTCGACACCCAGGAGACGGACCTCGACGAGCGGATGCACACCACGCCGTGGTTCCACGCGACGGACATCCCGAACGTGCCTGCCCGCAACCTCGTGCAGATCGGCATCGGCGGCTGGCAGGCGCCTCGCCCCGGCGTTCAGGTCGGCCGCGAGCGCGGCACCACGATCATGACGGTCACCGACTGCGTGGAGATGGGCATCGAGGCCGCCGCGCAGCGAGCGCTGGACGTGGCGTGGGACGGCGCCGAGGCCGTCTGGCTCAGCTTCGACGTCGACTGCCTCGACGCGGCGTTCGTGCCCGGCACCGGCTGGCCGGAGCCGGGCGGGTTCCTGCCGCGCGAGGTGCTCAAGTTCATCCAGTTGGTGGCCGCGCGGCCGCTCGCCGGCATCGAGGTCGTCGAGTGCTCTCCCCCGTACGACCACGCGGAGATCACCTCTTTGATCGCCACCAGGGTCGTCTGCGACACCCTCGGCTGTCTCGTCCGCGCGGGCCATCTGCCCCGTTCCGCGGCGGACTAGCCCTTCCCCCACAACAGAATCTCACAGGAGTTCGGTTTGTCTTCCCGCCGCATCAGCCGTTTTTCGATCGCACTGGTGTTGCTGTGCGCCACGGCGTGCACATCGACCGCGACGTCCACGGACAAGATCACGCTGGGTCTGAGTGCGTGGCCCGGCTGGTTCCCCTGGCAGGTCGCGCAGGAACAAGGATTCTTCAAACGCAACGGAGTCGACGTCGAGCTGAAGTACTTCGACAGCTACACCGACAGCCTCAACGCCCTGTCGAGCGGGGCGATCGACGCCAACAGCCAGACGCTCAACGACACGATCGCGTCGGTCAGCGGTGGCGCCGAGCAGACGATCGTCCTCGTCAACGACAACTCCACCGGCAACGACCAGGTGATCGCCCGCGAGGGCATCTCCGGCGTCGCCGACCTCAAGGGCAAGAAGGTCGCCGTCGAGCAGGGCACGGTCGACCACTACCTGCTGCTGCTCGCGTTGACCGAGTCCGGTCTGTCGCAGAAGGACGTCGAGCTGGTGCCGCTCGCCACCGACGCGGCGGCAGCCGCCTTCGTCGCGGGCAAGGTCGACGCGGTCGGCGCCTTCGCGCCGTTCACCACCACCGCGCTGCAGCGCGCCGGCAGCCACGCGATCGCGACCTCCGCCGAGTTCCCCGGCGCCATCCCCGACCACCTCGTGGTGTCCGGCGCGTTCGCGAAGAACCGTGCGGACGCCGCGCAGGCGTTGGTGAACACGTGGTTCGACACGCTCGACTGGATCAAGCAGAACAACGACCAGGCCGTCGAGATCATGGCCAAACGCGGTGGGGTGAGCGCGACCGACTACCGCGGCTACGACGCCGGCACCACCATCTTCACGTTGCGGCAGAACATCGACGCGTTCACGCCGGGCGTCACGCCCACGCACCTCAACCACCAGGCCGGCCGGATCGCGGACTTCCTGGTGAACACCGGCCTCACCCAGAAGCGGCCCTCGCTGGACGGGCTGTTCGACGACAGGTTCGTCAAGGCGGTGCACAGATGAAGACCGCACTCGCCGAGCGCGCGGCCGACGTCCGCGCCGCCTGGCCACCACTGCCCCGCCGGACCCGCCCGCCGCGCACGGTGCTCACCATCCGCGCACCGATCTCCCGTCGTGCCGCGACGACGCTCACCGTCCTTTCGCTGGCCGTGCCCTTCTCCTGCTGGGTGGTGCTGAGCGCGAGCGGCGTCGTACCGGCCACGTTCCTGCCGTCACCGGGCGCCGTGCTCGCCGCCGGTTGGGAGATGGCCCGCTCGGGCGAGCTCGTCGTCGACGTGTGGACGACCACCCGGCGCGTGCTGGAGGGGTTCGGGCTCGCCGTGCTCGTGTCCGTGCCGCTCGGCATCCTGATCGGCACGTTCCACGCGGGGCAGGCGGCGTTCGAGCCGGTGATCGGGCTGCTGCGGTACCTGCCGGCGAGCGCGTTCATCCCGTTGCTCATCATCTGGCTCGGGCTCGGCGAACCGTCCAAGATCGCGATCCTGTTCCTCGGCACGGTCTTCTTCAACACGCTGATGACCGCCGACGTCGTCCGGGGAGTGCCCCGCGCGCTCATCGACGTCTCCTACACGCTCGGCGCCCGCCGCGGCGAGGTGCTGCGCAAGGTCGTGGTGCCGCACTCGTTGCCGGGCATCATCGACGCGGTTCGCGTCAACGCGGCGGCGGCGTGGAACTTCGTGGTGGTGGCGGAACTGGTCAACTCCACCGCCGGGCTCGGCTACCGGATCGTTCGCGCGCAACGCTTCCTGCAGACCGACAAGATCTTCGCGGTGCTGGTGGTGATCGGCGTCATCGGCGTGACGATCGACGTGGCCCTGCGCCTGGTGCGCGCTCGGGCAGGGCGGTGGGCCGCATGACGCTGGAACTCGTCGATGTCTCCATGGACTACCACGTACGTGGTCGCCAGAAGCGCGCGCTCGACGGCGTGAACCTCACGGTGTGTCCGGGTGAGTTCCTGTGCGTCGTCGGTGCGAGCGGCTCGGGGAAGTCGACCATGCTGTCGCTGATCGCCGGTCTCACCACGCCGACTGCCGGCGAGATCACCATCGAGGGCCACCCGATCACCGGGCCGGGACCGGACCGCGGACTGGTCTTCCAGACCGGGTCGCTCTACCCGTGGCGCACCGTGGAACGCAACGTCGCTTTCGGACTCGAGCTGCTCGCGCTGGACGCCACCGAACGCGGCCGCCGGGTCGACTGGTACCTCGCCGAGACCGGCCTCGCGGACGTGCGCCGGTCGCTGCCGCGCCAGCTGTCCGGCGGCCAGCAGCAGCGCGTCGCGATCGCGCGGGCACTGGTCTGCGAACCCGACGTGCTGTTGCTCGACGAACCGTTCGGTGCGCTCGACGTCCAGACCAAGGAGGACATGCAGCTGTTGATCAGGCAGATCTGGCGCGACACGGGCACGACCGTGCTCATGGTCACGCACGACGTCGAAGAGGCGGTGTTCCTGGGCACCAGGGTCGTCGTGCTCGCGAGCGACCCCGGTCGCGTCGCCGCGCAGGCCCGCATCCCGCTCGCGGAGGACCGGGATCTCGCGACCAAGCGCACGACCGCGTTCCTGCGGCTGCGCGCGTTGATCGAGGACATGATCCGCGCACCGCACCGCTGCGGGGTGACCGGGTGAGGCGAAGTGTGCTGCACGGGCACTCCATCGGCCGGAAGCTGAACCTGCTGATCGTGCCTCCGCTGGTCGCCGCGGTGCTCGTGGCGGTGCCGTTCCTGCTCGGCCAGACCGGGGACGCGGGCTCGGCCGCGGGTACCGCCGAGTCCGCACGGCAGGTGCGCGAGCTGGGGAACCTGATCTGGGAACTGCAGAAGGAACGCGTGCTGACGGCCGCGCACCTCGCGTCACCCGGCGACGACGGCGAGAAGCTCAAGCGCCAGCACGGCAACGTGGACGCCGCGGCCGGCGGTGTGCGCGCGGCGCTCGGGGACGAGATGTCCGACGAGCTCACGACCGCGTTGGTACGCCTGGGTTCGCTGACCGGGTTGCGGCAGACCGCCCTGCGCGGCGGCTCGTCGTTCGAAGGCGTCGCGCGGACGTACCACGCCGACATCACCGCGGTGATCGACTCGCTGCGCCTCGTTCCCCAGCAGACCGGTGACGCGGAGGGCACCAGACAGCTCACCGCGCTCGAAGCACTGCTGCGCGCGTCCGAGCAGCACGCCATGCGGGACACCGGACTGATCGTCGCCGCGGCGAAGAAACAGACAGGACAGGCTCTGCAGAACGACGCCGTGATGCAGGCCCGCGCGTTCACCGAACGGTTCGTGCAGCAGGCAGACGCGGAACACGCCGCCATGGTCGTCACGGTGGAGGAAGGAACCGATGGCCGCCGCGTCGACGAACTCGCCACGCGGCTGCCGGCCGAGCCGAGCCCGTCGTTCGCGGCGGAGGCCCTTGACGCGGTGTCCGCACAGGCGGAGCTGCGCAAGGTCGCGCAGGACCGGGTCACCGACGAGATCACCGCCGCGGCCGCGGCGCGGGCGAGCCGGGCCGCCGTGCTCGCCTGGACCGTCGGCCTCGGCGGCGCCGCGCTGTTCGCCCTGGTCGTGTGGCTCGTGATCGCCGTCCGCCGCTCGATCGCGAACCCGTTGCGCAACCTCACCGAAGCGGCGGGCGCGGTGGCCGATCTGGCCGGACGCGAACTGGTGCGCGTCTCCGACACCGAGGTGCCCGACGAACAGGTGCCGCGGCTCAGCGCGATCGACGTGTCGTCCGGCAACGAGCTGGGCCGGCTCGCCGAGGCGTTCAACCGCGTACAGGGCACGGCGGCGCAGCTCGTGGAACGGCAGGCGATCACGCGACGCAACGTCAGCCTGATGTTCGCCAACGTCGCCAAGCGCACGCGCAGCCTCGTCAGCAGGCAGCTCGCCCTCGTCGACGAGCTGGAACGCGACGAGCAGAACGAGAAGCTACTCGCGAGCCTGTACCAGCTCGACCACCTCTCCACCCGGTTGCGGCGCACCGCCGACAACCTGCTCGTGATCGCGGGCACCCGCGAGGAGGCCAAGCTCTCCGGCCCGATGGAGCTGGGCACCGTGCTGCGCTCGGCACTGGCGGAGATCGAGGACTACCAACGGGTCCGGCTCGGCACGGTCGGCAAGATCACGGTGGCGCCCGCACTCGGGGCCGACCTGATCCAGCTGTTCGCCGAGCTGCTGGACAACGCGACCTCGTTCTCGCCGCCGGAGTCCACTGTGGAGGTCGACATCACCCGCACGGCCGACCGGTCCTGCGTCGTGCGGATCGTCGACCGCGGCATCGGGATGACCGAGGCCAGGCTCACCGACGAGAACCTGCGCCTGGTCGAACGCGAGCGGCTCGACATCACCCCCACCAGCGTCCTCGGCCTGTTCGTGGTGGGGCGGCTGGCGCGCCGGCACGCCCTCTCCGTCGAACTGCTCCCGACCGACGGCGGCGGCGTCACGGCGCGGGTGACCGTGCCGCCCGGTCTGCTGACCCAGGACCTGTCCGCGCTGCCAACGGTCGTGACACCCGCCGTGCCACCACCCGTGGCACCGGTACCGTTGCAGGACCGGGACTTCGGCTGGTTCATGGGCGACGACGACATCACGATCACGTTCCCGGCCGTGTGCGCCGAACCCGACCACCTGTCGGGCGACCTGTCCACGGAGATCACGCTGGTGTCGTCCGCCATCGCCCGCGTGGCGGTCCTGCCGCAGCCCTTTCCGGTCCCACCGGAGCAGGAAGGACGCGCCGGCCTGACCCGGCGGGTACCGGGGGCCAGCCTCTCACCGGGCCTGCGCACCGACATCACCCCGGCGGCCCCACCACCCGCCGCCGAGCACGCCGCCGCCTCCTGGCAGCAGCGCGACCCCGCCGCCGAACGAGCCGCGCTCGACGCGTTCGCGAACGGCCTGGTGCTGGGCGCCGCGGCCGGAGCAGGCACGCACCACACGAAAGAGGATGCTGAATGAGCGCGCTGCCCACCGCACGGACCAGCGTCGAGGCGCAGAACTTCAACTGGCTCGTGTCCCGTTTCGCGCAGGGCACCCCCGGTGCCCTGGCCGCGATCGCCGTGTCCTCCGACGGACTGCTCATCGCGATGTCGGCGGACCTGGTGCGGGAGAACGCCGACCGGCTGGCGGCGATCACCTCGGCCATGCTGAGCCTCGCGGGCGGCGTCTCCGACTGCCGGCCGCTCGGCCCGCCGGACAAGGTGATCGTCGAGCTGGGGCAGGGCTACCTGGTCGTGTGCACCATCAGCGTCGGCTGCGCCCTGGGCGTGCTGGCGTCCAAACAGGCCAGTCTCGGCACGATCGGCTACGAGATGGCGATGTTCGCCAACCGCGCCAGCGCCGTCCTCACCCCGCAGGTGATCGAGGAACTCAAGTTCTCGGTCGGGCGGTAGCGCATGCCGGACCGTGACGTCTCGCTGCTACGGCCGTACCTGCTCACGTCCGGCCGGACCGAGCCGATCGACCGCAACCTGGAGCTCGAGACCCAGGTGGTGACCAGTGATCTCGGCGCGGCGTCCCACGCGAGCCTGTCGTTCGAGCGTCGCGACATCGTGGCGCTGTGCACGAGGTCCACGTCGGTCGCGGAGGTCGCCGCGATCCTCGGGCTGCACGTCGGTGTGGCCCGGGTCCTCGTGGCGGACCTGGCCGCGCTCGGGTACGTCGCCGTCCACCGACCGAACGCCGATCTCGCCGGCGACCCCGCCATGATCGAGAGGATCATCCGCCGCCTTGAAGCCATCAGCTGAGCCCCGCACCCCGACGCCGGTCAAGATCATCATCGCCGGTGGCTTCGGGGTCGGCAAGACGACCGCGGTGTCGTCGATCTCCGAGATCAAGCCGCTGCGCACCGAGGCGGCCATCACGACGGCGTCGGAGGGCATCGACCGCACCGCGCTCACCCCGGAAAAGACCACCACCACGGTGGCACTGGACTTCGGGTGCATCACGATCGACGAGGAGATCAAGCTGTACCTGTTCGGCACACCGGGCCAGGACCGCTTCGGTTTCATGTGGCGCGACCTGGTGCTGGGCGCGTTGGGCGCGCTCGTCATCGTCGACACGCGGCGCATCGACGAGTGCTATCCGGCCGTCGACTACTTCGAGAAGGCGGGACTGCCGTTCGTCGTCGCCGTCAACCTCTTCGAGGGCCGGCTCAGCCATGCCGTGGCGGACATCCGCTGGGCACTGGCGATCGGTGACCACATCCCGCTGATCAGCTTCGACGCCCGCGTGAAGCTGTCGGTCCGGGACGCGCTCCTGACCGTGCTGCGAACCACGCTGGCACGAACGAAGTCCCAGTAGGACGGTCGCGGCGGCGCGGGTGAGAGCCTGCTGCCGGAGCTACGCTGCGCGGGTGGAGCTTGCTGATCGGGACGCCGGGATCGACCTCGCCGAACTGCTGGCGGCGTTCTCGCTGGCCACCGACCTCGGGCTCGGCCAGCCGATGGAGCACGTCCTCCGCTCGTGGCGGATCGCGGAGCGGCTCGCCGAACGCATGGGCCTGCCGGAGGATCAGCGGCGGTCGCTGTTCTACGTCTCGATGCTCGCCTGGGTCGGTTGCATCGCGGACTCGCCGGAGGTCGCGGCGTCGTTCGGCGACGACATCGCGTTCCGCGCGGACAGCTACGAGGTCGACCTCGCCGGACTGGCGGGGTTCGGCTTCTTCCTGCGTCGCGCGGGCCGCGGCACGCCGATGTGGCACCGGCTCCGGGTGGCCACGACGATCGTGACGAGCGGCGGTCAGAGCGTCATGCGGGGCATGCAGTCGCACTGCACGACGACGTCGGCGCTGGCGGAGCGGCTCGGGCTCGGCCAGGACGTGGTGATGGCGTTGCGGCAGTTCTTCACCCGCTGGGACGGGCACGGGGTGCCGCAGGGCGTGGGTGGCACGGACATCGCGCCGACGGTCCGCTTGCTGCACCTGGCCGACGTCGCCGAGGTCCAGCACCGGACCGGTGGGATCGATGCCGCGGTCGAGGTCGCGAAAGCACGGCGTGGCAGCCAGTTCGCGCCCGACGTGGTCGACGCGTTCGTCGCGCACGCCGCGGAGGTGCTGTCCGAAACCGAGATCGAGCCACCGCGGCGCCGCCCTCTGACGGAGGGCGAGCTGGACACGGCGCTGGAGGCGCTGGCCGACTTCACCGACCTGCGCTGCGCCTCGCGAGCCGGGCATTCCCGTGGTGTCGCGGAACTCGCCGGCGCGGCGGCCCGCTCGATGGGGCTTCCCGTCGGCGACGTCATCGCCACCCGACGCGCGGGCCTGCTGCACGACATCGGCCTGCACGGGGTGCCGGTGACGGTGCTGGACCAGCCGGGAGCGCTGTCGGCCACCGACTGGGAGCGCGTGCGGCTCAGTTCGTACTACACCGAGCGCGTCCTGGCTCGTCCGGCGGCGTTGGCCAGGCTGGGCGCGATCGCGGCGACGGCCCACGAACGGATGGACGGCAGTGGCTACCACCGCGGTCTGTCCGGCGCGGCGGTGCCGATGACCGGGCGCCTGCTGGCCGCGGCGTGCGCGTATCGGGCGATGCTCGAACCGAGGGCGCACCGCACGGCGTTGACGGACAAGCAGGCCGTCGGCGCGGTGCGGGACGCGATCCGGACCGGCGCGCTCGACGGCGACGCGGCCGAGGCCGTCCTCTCCGCCGCGGGCAACGGCGTCCGGCGGCGGGTGTCGGGTCCGGCCGGGCTCACCCCGCGCGAGGTCGAGGTGCTGATCCTGATCTCACGCGGCGCGCAGACCGGCGAGGTCGCCGACCAGCTGGGGATCTCGCGCAAGACGGCGGGGACGCACATCGAGCGGATCTACACCAAGACCGGGGCGTCGTCCCGCTCGACCGCCACGTTGTTCGCGCTGCGCAACGGGCTGCTCGATCCGCTCGATTTGTAGGGCGAACACCCGACGACACGGGGTCTTCCCGCTCCTAACTTCGGTACTCCCGACGAAGTTCTAGGAGCACACCATGTCGAACAAAGCCGTCATCAGCCTCGCAACGGGTCTCGAGGACGCGGAGAAGGTGACCGTCGCGTTCCTCGTCGCGATCGGCGCCGCCGAGACCGGGCGCGAGACGCTGATGTTCCTGTCCAAGGAGGCGGTGCGCCTCGCGCTGACCGGCACCGCCGCGGGCGTCGCGTGCGACGGCTGCCCGCCGGTGGCGGACCTGCTCCAGCGCTACGAGGCGGCCGGCGGGCGTTACTTCGTCTGCCCGCTCTGCTTCAACGCCAAGCACCTCGACGCCGCCGACCTCATCCCCGGCGCGGAGGTGAACGGCACCATCCCGATGTGGAAGTGGATCGGCGACGAGCCGGCGACCACGTTCAGCTACTGACGTCGTCGCCGGTGAGCCTCTGTTTCCCGGAGGCGGTAGATCTTTGAAAACGACAATGATTACCATGTTTCCCAGTCGGCCGCGGGAGTCGCGGCCGAGGAGGGGGACATGTGGCTCACCTGTTGATGATCGAGAGCTGGGTCGGCGCGATGAGTTCGTTGCTGCCCAGGGCGATCAACGAGTCAGGGCACCGCTTCACCTTCATCACCCGCGACCTGCACCACTACCTGCGCGCCGCCCCCGCGCACCCGCATCCGTTGCTGGCCGCGGACAACGTGCTGACCGCGGAGACCAACGACGTCACCACCCTGCTCGACCACGTCGAGCGCCTGCACGCGGTGCTGCGCTTCGACGGCGTGATCTCCTCGTGCGACTACTACCTCCCCACCGCCGCACGGGTCGCCGCGCACCTGGGCCTGCCCGGTCCTGATCCCCTTGCGGTCGAACGGGCCTGCCGCAAGGACCTCACCCGCACCACCCTGCGCGAGGCGGGGGTGCCCGGTCCCCGGTTCGCCCTCGCCGAGGACTGGCCGGCGCTCGCCAAGGCCGCCGCGGAGCTGGGTTACCCGCTGGTGGTCAAGCCGGTCGACCTGTGCGCCGGCATGTACGTGCGCAAGGTGACCGACGAGGCGGGGCTGCGTGAGGCGTTCGCCGCGATGGAGGCCTTCCCGGTCAACGCCCGCAACCAGCCCAGGGTGCGGACCGTGCTGGTGGAGGAGCTCCTCACCGGGCCCGAGGTGAGCGTGGAGACCGTCACCGTGGACGGCACCACGCAGGTCGTCGGCGTCACCGACAAGAGCGTCGCGGGCGATCCGTGGTTCGTCGAGAGCGGGCACATGTTCCCCGCCGACCTGGACACCACCGAGGCCGAGGCGGTCGCCGTCGCCGCGATCGAGGCGCTGGGCCTGGACCGGTGCGTCGGGCACACCGAGGTCAAGCTGACGCCGGAAGGCCCGAAGCTCGTCGAGGTCAACCCACGTCCCGCCGGCAACCAGATCACCGAACTCGTCCGGCGGGTCACCGGCATCGACCTTCCCGCCGTGTACGCGCAACTGGCCGCGGGCGAACGTCCTGAGCCGCGCCCGGCCGGCACCGGTGTGCGCAGTGCCGCGATCTCCTTCCTCCTGCCCCCGCGCTCCGGGCTGGTGGCCGCCATCAACGGCGCCGAACCGGCCGCGGACGTCGTGGAGTGGGTGCTCAAGCCGCCCGGCCACCGCGCGGGCGACCCGACCAGCAACAACAGCTACCTCGGCCACGTCGTCGTGACCGACCCGAACGGTCTCGGCGCGCGTGCGCGGGCCGAGCAACTCGTGGGCGGTCTGTCCGTCGAGTACGCCGAGGAGCCGGCGTGACGCTCACCGACCTGCTCGAACTCGTCCGTGGTGGCGGGCTCGGTCCCGATCCGGCGAAGTGCGCCGTGAGCGTCGGGTTCACCACCAGGCAGGGTGCCCGGCACGCCACGCGCGGCCAGTCCTACCGCAACACCGTCGTCAGCCTTCGCGTGGAGGACGCGGTCGGCTCGTGCGCGGTGGAGGACGTCGCCGACCACGAGGTGCACGACTGCGTCGGTTCGACGGTGCTCGACCTGCTCGGCCACCCGAACCCGGCCATCCGCACCGCCGCGCTCGACGCCTACCTCGCGCACGCCCGGCCGCACCACCTGTCCGCCACGAAGTCGATCATCGTGGGGCCTGGCAGTTCGCTGGCCAAGTCGATGGCGCGGGCAGAGGCGGTCGTGGACCTGCTGGACCCCGCGCCGGGCGACCGGGTGCTGGTGGTCGGCGTGGTCAACTCGCTGCTGCACCACCTGCGCGAGCGTGGCGCGACGTACGTGGCGTGCGACCTCAAGGGCGGCCGGACCGAGTGGGACGAGCCGATCACCACGGGGGCTTCGCTGGACGGCTGCGACCTCGTGCTGGCCTCGGGCATGACGGTCGGCAACGGCACCTTCGAACCGCTGCTGCAACGCGCCGTCGCGGCGGGCACGCCGATGGTCCTGTTCGCCCAGACGGCCGCCGCGGTGCTGCCCTGGTTCATCGGCAGTGGTGTGCAAGCGGTGTCTGCCGAGCCGTATCCGTTCTTCTGGCTCGACGGCGGCCCCACGACGATCCACCACTACACGGAGCGTCCGTCGTGATGATCCCGCGCCAGAACCGGCACCTGCTCGATCTCCTCGGCCAGAGCCCGGTCACCCGCATCACCACGCCGCTGCCCCACCGGCACGGCGGGTTCTGGGCCAAGCTGGAGTGCCTGAGCGCCGGCGGCATGAAGGCCCGGCCGGCCGTGTCGATGCTCCGCGCCGCCCACGAGCGCGGCGAACTTCGTCCGGGCGCCGTGGTCGTGGAGTCCACCAGCGGCACGCTCGGTCTCGGCCTCGCGTTCGCCTGCCAGGTGTTCGGCCACCCGGTGGTCCTGGTGGTGGACAACGAACTGGAGCCGTCGATGCGCGCCCTGCTGCGCGCACACGGTGCCCGCCTGGAAGTGGTGGACCGGCCGCACCCGGTGGGTGGCTGGCAGCAGGCGCGGCTGGACCGGCTGCAGGCGGTGCTGCGTTCGTTCCCCGACGCCTACTGGCCCGACCAGTACAACAACCCGGACAACCCGCGGGGCTACGCGGGCCTGGCCAGGGAGCTCGTCGAGCAGCTGGACCCGGTCGACGTGCTGGTGTGCAGCGTGGGCACCGGCGGACACAGCGCCGGTGTCGTCCGGGAGCTGCGCCGGTACTGGCCCTCCGTGCGGCTGATCGGCGTGGACACCGTCGGTTCCACGATCTTCGGCCAGCCCGCGCGGACCAGGGTCATGCGCGGCCTGGGCAGCAGCATCCACCCCCGCAACGTCGCCTACGCCGAGTTCGACGAGGTGCACTGGCTCGGCCCGGTCGAGGTGGTGGACGCCTGCCGCCGACTGGCCCGCGACGCCTTCGTCACCGGCGGCTGGAGCAGCGGCGCCGTCGCACTGGTCGCCGCCTGGGCGGCGAGGGTCGAACCCGGCGCGGTGGTGGCGACGATCTTCCCGGACGGTCCGCACCGCTACCTCGGCACGATCTTCGACGACGACTTCTGCCACACCCGCGGCCTGCTCGGCCCGGCCTCCGACCGGCCGGTGGAGATCGGTGATCCGCACCGCGTCGAGGCAACGGGCTGGACGCGCTGCCGTTCGGTCGTCGCGCCACAAGCCGTGGTGCTCGCATGAAGCTTCGGTGGGAGGTCTACGGCCTGGAACTGGCCACACCGCTGCGCATCTCCCGCTCGGTGATGTCCCGCCGCGACGCCGTGCGGGTCGTCCTTTCGCGCGACGGGCAGCACGGCCACGGCGAGGTCGTGACCAGCACGTACTACCGGCTCGACGTACCGGCGATCACTTCCGTTCTGGAACGTCTGCGGCCGGTTCTCGCGGACACCCCGGAGGCCGCTCTCGACGTTCTGCACGCGGACTCCGCGGTGCCGGCCGGTGTGCGGGCGGCGGTCGACGCGGCGTTGCACGACCTGCTCGGCCTGCGTCGCGACGTGCCGGTGCACCGCCTTGTCGGCGTTGAGGAGTGGCAGGCCACCCCGACCGCCTACACGATCGGCATCACCACACCGGACGACGCCGCCGCCCAGGCTGATGCTTTGGCCGCGCGCGGGTTCTCCGTGCTCAAGGTCAAAGCGGGGGCCGATCCGGACCGGGACGTGGCCACCGTGTTCGCGGTCCGTGCCGCGGCGCCGGACGCCCGGCTGGTGCTCGACCCCAACGGCGCCTGGAGCCCGGACCTGGCGGTGCGGACGCTGGAACGGCTCTCCGGTGTCGCGCTCGACGCGGTGGAGCAGCCCATCCCGCCCGGCAACCCGGACGCGCTGGCGTGGGTCCGCGAACGGTGCCCGGCACCGCTGATCGCCGACGAGGACGCCGCCACGGTCGCCGACGTCCGCAAGCTGGCTGGCGCGGTGGACGGCGTGAACATCAAGCTCGCCAAGTGCGGCGGCCTGCGGCCGGCGCTCGACATCGTCTCGGCCGCGCGCGCCGGTGGCTTCGACGTGATGCTCGGCTGCCTGGTCGCCAGTTCGCTGGGCATCGCGCCGGCGGTCCACCTCGCCGGACACGCCAGGTGGGCCGACCTGGACGGGCACCTGCTGCTCGCCCACGACCCGTGGTCGGGCATCGGCGGCGAGGACGGCACGCTGCGGCTGTCCGGGGCGCCGGGCCTGGGAGTGGTGCCGCGATGACCCGGTCCACGCCGCCGGTGCGGCCACTGCACAGCCATCCGCGACTGGCCGGGACACGAGGCCTGGCTGGTCCGAAGACCACCCAACTCGCGCCGCCACTCCCGCTACAGCACGACCATCCGCGGCTGTCCGGCGCGCCAAGCCTGGACGTGGTGCGGTCATGACCCGGTTCGCGCTGCCCGTGCGGCTCCTCCTGGTCAACCAGTTCGCCGTCAACACCGGCTTCTACCTGCTCATCCCCTACCTCGCCGCGCACCTGGGCGGCCTCGGCATGTCCGCCGCGGTGATCGGTGTCGTGCTCGGCGTGCGGACGTTGAGCCAGCAGGGCCTGTTCCTGCTGGGCGGCACCGCATCGGACCGACTGGGACCGCGGACCGTCATCCTCGCCGGGTGTGCGTTGCGCGCGGTGGGGTTCGGGCTGTTCGCGGTGGGCGAGTCGGTCGCCGTGGTGCTGGCGGCGTCGGTGCTCAGCGGGCTGGCCGGGGCGCTGTTCAACCCGGCGGTGCGGGCGTACATCGCGTTGGAGGCGGGTGAGGCGCGCGCCGACGCGTTCGCGCGGTTCAACGTCTACGCCCAGGCGGGTGCGTTGTGCGGGCCGGTCATCGGCAGTGTGTTGCTGCTGTGGGACTTCCGCGTCTCGGCGGTGGTGGCGGCCGGGATCTTCGCGGTGCTGACGGTCGCCCAGGCCGTCGTGCTGCCGAAGCGGCCGGCCACGCGCCGGGGCGGGACGATCCTCGGCGACTGGCGGGAGTGTCTGGCCAACCGACGGTTCGTGGCGTTCACCTGTGTGCTCAGCGGGATCTTCGTTCTGCAGAACCAGCTTTACCTGTTGCTGCCGATCCAGGCGCAGGAAGCCACCGGGAAGGCCGGCGTCGTCGCGGCACTGTTCATCACCTCGACGGTGGCCACGCTGTTGTTCCAGGTGCGCATCACGGGCTGGCTGAAGAACCGGGAACGCGGACCGGTGATCGCGGCGGGGATGGCCGTCATGGGGGCGGGATTCGTCGCGCCGGCGCTGTGGTCCGGGCTCGTGCCCGTGCTCATCGCCACGCTCACGCTGGCTGCGGGCGTGATGATCGCGCATCCGCTCGTCTACGACCTGATCCCCTCGTTCGGGCCGGACAGCCTGGCCGGCACCCACTTCGGCGTGTTCTACCTGGGGTCCGGGCTGGCCGCCGCGCTCGGGAACACCGCGATCGGGTGGGTGATCGGGTTCGGTGACCGGTTCGCGTCACTGCTCTGCGTCGTGGTCGGCCTCGCCTGTGCCGCGGGCGTTCTCTGGCTGCACCGCCGCGGCGCGCTCACACCACAGCCGGAGGCCGTCCGATGAACCTGCTCACCGACAACCCCGAGCTGTACGAGCACCAGTTCCCCGATCCCGGACACGTCGCGGCGCGGTTCGTGCACGACATCATCACGAGGTTCAACGGCACCGGGCGGGAACTGCTCGACGTCGGCTGCGGCACCGGGCGGGACGCGGGGTGGTTGTCCCGCAACGGTTATCGCGTCACCGGGGTGGACAGCTCGGCGAACATGCTCCAGCACGTGCGCGAGCACCACCCGGCGGTCGACGTGGCGTTGGCCGACATGCGGTCGTTCGACCTCGGCCGGAGCTTCGACGTCATCACGTGCCTGGACAGCGCGATGTTGTACTGCCACACCAACGCCGACCTCGACGCCTTCCTGGCCCGGTGCCGCACGCACCTCAATCCCGGCGGGCTGTTCGTCGCGGAGATGCGCAACGGCGCGTTCTTCCTCGGCAACGCCGAACTCCTCGACGGCGGGAGAACCCGCTCGGTGACGTGGCGCGGGACCGAGTACACCTCGCACACCGAGCTGTGGATCGACCACGCCGAACAGTTGCTGCGCCGCCGCCGCACGTGGGAGTGGGGCGCCGAACCGCTCGTGCAGCGGTCGGCCTGGCGGCTGCTGTTCCCGCAGGAGCTGCGCCACCTGCTCGACCTCGCCGGGTTCGACGTCCTCGCCCTGTTCGACTCCCCCGGCCCGCGCACCGACCAGCCCTGGACCGCCGACGCCCCGGTGAGCACAGCGCTGTCCGGTGACCGCCTTCACGTCGTGGCCCGCCTCCGCCGAAGCGGGCACCCCCGAAAGGAACCAGCATGACCCTGAACCGCCGCGGTTTCCTCGGCCTCACCACCGGTCTCACGGTCGTCACCCTCGCCGGGTGCGGCAGCGGTGGTGGCCCGGCGTCCTCCGCGCCACGCACCGGAGGCAGGCTCCGGGCGGCCTTCGCGGGCGGTGGCGCCAAGGAGGTCCTCGACCCGCACCTGGCCAACCTGTTCGTCGAAGCCGCGCGGTCCAAGGCGATGTTCGACAAGCTCGCGGACCTCGGTGCCGACGTGTCACCGCAGCCACGCCTCGCGGAGAAGTGGGAGCCGAACGCGGACCTGACGCGCTGGCGGATCACCTTGCGCCAGGCGAAGTTCCACGACGGCAGACCGGTGCGGGCCCAGGACGTGCTCGCCAGCTATGCGCGCATTCTCGACCCGAAACGGGCGTTCCGCGCCAAGTCGAGCCTCACGCTGATCGACCTGCCGAACAGCCGCGCCGTCGACGACCGCACCGTCGAGTTCGCGCTGAAACGGCCGTTCTCCGAGTTCCCCAACGCCCTCGCGGCGTTCGGCGCGTACATCGTGCCGGAGGGCGCCGAGGACTTCACCAAACCCTTCGGGTCGGGGGCTTTCAGCTTCGTGTCGTTCGAACCGGGGAGGTCCGTGCTGCTCAAGCGCAACCCGGACTACTGGGAAGGCGCGCCGCTGCTGGACGAGCTGGAGTTCGTGATCGCCAACGAGGAGTCCGCGCGCACCAACGCTTTGCTGGGCGGCCAGGTCGAGTACGCGCACGATCTGACCCCGACCACCGCGCGCAGCCACGCAGCAGGCGACCGGATGGCGATCCACCGCTCCCCCAACAGTGCCGTGCAGGCGTTCGCCATGAAGCTCGACCGGCCGCCGTTCGACAACCGCGACCTGCGGGAGGCGCTGTTCCTGCTCGCCGACCGGCCGCAGTTGGTGGAGTCGGTGCTCGCGGGCAGCGGCCAGGTCGCCAACGACCTGTTCGGCAAGGGCTACCAGCACTACGCCGACGAGATCCCGCAACGGCAGCGCGATCTGGACAAGGCGAAGTTCCTGATCCGCAAGGCCGGTGCCGAGGGCCTGGTGGTCAAGCTCGACACCTCGACCGCCGCGGCCGGGATGGTCGAGGCCGCCACGGTGTTCGCCGACCAGGCCAAGGGCTCCGGGCTGACCATCGAGGTCGTCCAGGGCAACAAGGACAGCTACTGGGCCGACACGCTCAAGAACGGCTCGCTGTCGAGCTACCGCTCCGGCGCCATGCCCATCGAGACCCACATCGCGCAACGCCTGCTCACCGCGTCGGGCACCAACGTGACCAAGTGGGCCCGCCCGGAGTTCGACGCGCTGTACGAGAAGGCGGTGTCCACTTCGGACCAGAGTGTTCGTGAGGAGGCGTACCGGGAGATGCAGCGCACGCTGCACGCCGAGGGCGGTTACCTGATGTGGGGCTTCGCCGACTGGATCGTGGGCGCGCGGCCGAACGTCGGCGGGATCTCCACCGCTCCCGCCAACACGCTGGACTGGGCCCGGTTCGACAAGGTGTGGCTGGGTTGAGCCTCGCGTCCTACACGGCCCGGCGGATCGCGCTCGGGCTGGTGCAGGTGCTCGCCGTGATCACCCTCGTGTTCCTGCTCGTCCAGGCCCTGCCGGGCGACGCGGCGGTGGCGCTGGCCGGCGACAACCCCGACCCCGCGCGGATCGCCCAGATCCGCGCGGCCATGGGCCTGGACCGGCCAGCGCCCGAGCGGTTCGTCGAGTGGCTGATCGGGTTGCCACGGCTGGACTTCGGCGTGTCCCTGGTGTCGGGGCGGCCGGTCGCGGACTTCCTGTTCGGCGGGATCGGCCCGACCATCGTGCTGGCGGCACTGACCCTCGTGCTGCTGGTGCCGATCTCGGTGCTGGTCGGTGTGCTGGCCGCGTTGCGCGAAGGCAGTCTGCTGGACCGCGCGCTGACGTCGATCAGCGTGGCACTGCACTCGATTCCCGAGTTCGCGCTCGCCGTGGTGCTGATCGCGGTGTTCGGCGTGCAGCTGGCCTGGCTGCCACCGACGGCGGTCGGCGCGGACCTGTTCGCCCAGCCCGCCGTGCTGGTGCTGCCGCTGGTGGTGCTGCTGGCGCGGCCGATCTGCTCGATCAGCCGGCTGGTGCGCGCGGGCATGGTGGAGGCGCTGGCGTCGGACTACGTGCGCCACACCCGGCGGCTGGGGATCGGTGAGACGCGGGTGCGGTTCGCGCACGCGTTGCCGAACGCGCTGGCGCCGGCCGTCCAGCAGGTCGCGCGCACCACGGACTGGTTGCTGGGCGGCGTGATCGTCGTCGAGGCGGTGTTCGTGATCCCCGGTCTCGGCACCGTCCTGGTGGACGCCGTGGCCGCCCGCGACCTGCCGGTGGTGCAGGGCCTGGCCGTCGTCTTCGCCGTCACCACGGTGGCCGTGAACCTGCTCGCCGACCTGGTGGCGTTCCGGCTGGCACCGCGCGCGGAGGTGGTCGCGTGAAGCGGGCGGGCATCGGCGGGCTGCTGATCGCGGTACCGCTGGCGTTGGCGCTGCTCGGCCCGTTGTTCGTGCCGGACGAGCAAACCCGCGGCGCGCCCTTCATGCCGTCGGGCTTGCTGGGCACGGACTTCGTGGGCCGCGACGCCTGGTATCAGGTGCTCGCGGGCGGCCAAATGGTGGTGCTGGTGGCGTTGATCGCCACCGCCTTCTCCTACCTGGCCGGGGTGCCCTACGGCGTCCTCGCGGCCACCACCCGGTTGCGGCTGGTCGACGAGGTGCTGATGCGGCCGCTCGACGTACTGCTGGCGGTGCCGTCGCTGCTGGTGCTGATCCTGGTGGCCGCCATCGCCGGACAGGGCCTGCCGGTGCTCATCGGTGTGGTCACGCTCGTCAACTTCCCCGACGTCGCCCGCCTGTCCCGCGCGGCGGCACTGGAGATCTCCGGAAGGCCCGCGTTGGAGGCGATGCGCATGCAGGGCGAGTCGTGGTGGCAGACCTCGATCGTCTACACCGGACGGTCGATGCTGCGCACCCTCGCCGCCGACGTCGGCGTGCGGCTCACCGCGGCGCTGTACCTGGTGGCGTCGGCCAGTTTCCTCGGTGTCGGCGTGCCGCCCGACGCGGCGGACTGGGCCGTGATGGTGGACCGGAACCGGGGCGGGTTGTTCCTGCAGCCGTTGACCGTGGTGGTGCCCGCGTTGCTGATCGTGGCGTTGTCCGTCGGGTTGAACCTGGTGTTCGACCGCGCTCTGCGGCAGGTGCGCACATGAGCCCGGTGGTGCACGTCGAGGACCTGCGCGCCGAGGCGAACGGGCACGTGTTGCTCGACGGCGTCAGCTTCGCGCTGTCCGCGGGCCGGGTGCTGGCGCTGGTCGGCGCGTCGGGCAGCGGCAAGACCACCACGGGTCTGGCCCTGCTCGGCGAGCACTCCCCCGGCGTGACCGTCAGCGGACGCGTCGAGGTGCACGGGCGGGTCGGATTCGTACCGCAGCAGCCGGCGTCCGCGCTCAACCCGGTGCGCCGGCTGGGTTCCGTGTTCCACGAGATTGCCGCGCTGCACGACGGAGATCCCGGCGAACTCGTGGACACGGCCCTGCGCCGGGCACGGGTGCCGGCCGACCTGCTGCGCCGTTATCCGCACCAGCTCTCCGGCGGCCAGCAGCAACGCGTCGTGCTCGCCCAGGCGCTGGTCGGCAGCCCGGCGGTGCTGGTGGCCGACGAACCCACCACCGGGCAGGACGCCCTGACCCGTGCCGAGGTCGTGGACGAGCTCGCCGCCGTCGTCGCCCAGGGCGTGGCACTCGTGCTGCTCACCCACGACGTCGAGGTCGTACGGGCACTCGCCGACGAGATCGTCGTGCTGCGGGACGGCCGCGTCGTCGAAGCGGGTCCCGCGGACGAACTGCTGACCGATCCCCGCGACGAGTACACCCGCGCGCTGCTCGACACCGTGCCGCTGGTGTCCGTCGAGGTTCCCGAGCGGGCGCCACGCCTGCGGGTGCGCGGCCTGACCGCCCGCTACCGCAACGCCACCGTCCTGCACGACGTGGAGCTGGAGGTCGGTGAACGCCTGGCGGTCGTCGGCCGCTCGGGCAGCGGCAAGACGACGCTCGGCCGCTGCCTCGCCGGTCTGCACCAGCAGGCCACCGGCGAGGTGCTGCTGCACGACCGGCCGCTCGCCAGGTCGCTGCGCCGCCGGTCGCGGGCCGCGTTGGCAGCCGTGCAGTACGTGTTCCAGGACGCGCGGGGCTCGTTCGACGAGCATCGCCCCGTGCTGGACCAGGTCGCCAGGACGGCCGTGCGGCTACGCGGCGTGCGTCCTGCCGAAGCCCGCGCGTCCGCGCTCGCCGCCCTGGTCCGGGTCGGCCTGGACGAGGAAACGGTGCTGCGCCGCCCGCGCGGACTGTCCGGTGGCGAACTCCAGCGGGCCGCGCTCGTGCGCGCCCTGCTCGCCGAACCCGAGGTGCTCGTGTGCGACGAGATCACCTCGGGCCTGGACGCGGTGACCCGCGCCGGGTTGCTCGACCTGCTCGCGAGCGTGCCGTGCGCGCTCGTGCTGATCAGCCACGACCTCGAGGTCGTGGCCCGCCTCGCCGACCGGGTGGTCGTGCTCCACGAAGGACGCGTCGTCCTGGACGGTCCGGTGGGGACGACCCTGGACGGCGCAAAAGAGAGGATGAAGTGAACGAGCACCACAAGGGATCCCACGAGGTGCGGCTGGCGACCCACGCCGACCTGCCGGGGGCCCGCAGCGTCATGCTGGACACCTTCTACCGCGAGTTCGGCCACGGCTATCGCCCGCAGTGGCACACCGACGTGATCGACCTGGCCGGCACCTACCTGGACACGCCCAGGCACGCGCTGTTCGTCGCGGTCCACGGGGACGAGGTCGTGGGCACCACGGCCGTGCGGGCGCAGGGGCCGGCCAGCCCGCCCCATCCGGCCTGGCTCGCCGAGCGCTACTCGGGCGACCGGACCGCGCAGCTGTTCCGGGTGTACGTCCGGGCCGAGCACCGGCGCCTCGGCCTCGCGCGGGCACTGGTCGACGCCGCGGTCCGGTTCATCGCCGAAACCCCCGGCTACGAACAGATCTACCTGCACACCGACACCCGCGTGCCCGGCGCCGAGGCGTTCTGGCGCTCGGTCGCGGTCGAGGTGTGCGACGCGCGCGACGGCGATCACGGCCGCAACCAGACCGTGCACTTCGAGATCCCCCTCCCGGTCCTCGCCGAGCGGAGATGAGAACGGCATATCTGACAATCTGTCTGAAATGGACAGTGTGACCGCGCTCGCGCGTCACAACGTGTTGACAGCACAGGGGTTATCGTCGACTTCGGGTCTCGCACGAGCGGGGCCCAGTCGCTTCCGCACCTGAAGGACGTGAGTCATGGGCAACCTCGGCGCCCCTGAGCTGCTGATCATCGCTGTGGTGGTCGTGTTGTTGTTCGGCAGCAAGAAACTGCCGGAAATGGCCCGTTCCCTGGGTCGGTCCGCCAAGATCCTCAAGGCGGAGACCTCAGGACAGCCGCACCAGGAGGCGTCGGCCGCGAGCGCGGTCGACGCCTCCCAGGTCGCACGGCTTCAGCAGCAGGTGGACGACCTGCAGCAGCAGCTCAGGGCGGCCCAGCAGGCACCGAAGACCACGACCTGAGCCGCGAACTAGTACGGGCCTTGCGCCACGATTCGATCTTGAAGAACGCGCTCCCATGGCCACTACCAGCGCA
>NZ_MUYM01000144.1:0-2734 GCF_002150765.1 Lentzea kentuckyensis | reverse complement strand
GACCCGACAAAGCACTATTAGCGGCGCACGCGGTCCGTCGCGCAGCCTGCGAGCAGCAGCATCGTGACGGCCGCGAGCACGTGGTCACCGCTGAGCGCGCACATGCACGCCAGCGCGAACCACAGCAGCAGCTTCATGAAACGAGGTTAGGGGCCGTGTGACGGCGAGCACAGCTGAATTAGCGAACGCTTGAGGTTGTGACTACGAACTCGTCAGGTTGGCGTAAGCCGTTCGGACGGACTGCTCAGCCCGCGGGTCCCGGAAGTCGAAGGCGGAGCCGTCGGTGAACTCGACGCGCACGAACCACTCCGGCCGCACCAGCCTGCCCAGCGGCACGGCCACGAACCGCCGGACCGCACCGACCGGCGCCTCCCACCAGGTGATCAGCGGTGCGACCTCGCGCTGAGGTCCGCGTGCCCGGCCGAACAAACCACTGCGGTCTGGCTCGAGGACTTCGCCCTCCACCACGAGCCCCAGCCGCCGGTTGCTCAGCAGCAGCCAGCACTCGTCGCGCCCCGCGGTGAACAGGTCGGCCCAGCGCACGGCGATCTGGGCGGGACCTCGCGCGTGCGCCCAGCCCCACACGGCCGGGTCGTGCGCCCACTCGTCGGTGCAGAACTGGCCGCTGCTCACGGCGGCNNGCTCGGCGATCTCGGCCGCCGGCACCTCGCCGACGAGCGCGTGCGGTGCCGTGCCCGCCGAGCCGACGTGCCCCTTGCGTTCGACGGCCCACACGATCTGCTCGCCGTCGCGGACCCAGTGCTTCTGGGCGATCTCGGCGAGCTTGAACCTGTCCCTGGGCATGATCACCCTTGTCCGTTGGCCATCGCGTACAACCGTTGTGCTTGTCCGGGTTCATGCCCTGCGAGGACGTCGACTCCTGATCCATCCACAAAGGACAGGCGCAGGACGTGGGCGTCCCGGTAGGTGTACTTACCGCGCGGCAGCTTGCGTTCCGCGACCGCGATCCCCGCGATCTGCTCGCGCGGCACCTCCGCCACGGACCGGATCGCCACCGTCTCGATCGGGCAGTGCGCGGGATAGGGGCTGCGGCCGGAGAAGACGTCCTTGGCGCTCTTCGCGAAGCCGCGGACCTGGCCGAGCAACGACCGCTCCTCCGCGGGAGCCTCCTCCTCGACCGCGGCGACCCAGGCGAACCTCCGGGGTGTCAGCACGCACCACACGAGCACGGAGCTGTCCAGGTTCGAGCAGGCCCGCGTCGCGATGGCGTCGGGCCGTGGACCGAACACGACCACGTCCGGAGGCGTCGCGCTGTCCTGCCAGTCGTCAGCGGAGGCCAGCGCGAACGGCACGCTGGCCGCCCCCATCATCGCCTTGCCGAGCAGGCCGCGTTCGGGCTTGCCGGTCCAGTCCAGGCCATCGACGTCGAACCGCGTCGCTCCCCGTCCACCAGGTGCGCACACCAGAACCGGCTCACCTGGAGCACACCAGGACTGCCGAATCGCCAGGACACCGTCGAGCTTCACCAGTTGAACCCGCGGTCCTGCGCGTCGCGACGCTCCTCTTCGGACGGTTTGTTCTGGGCAGCGTCGTAGGCTTCCTCGCTGCCGAACTTGATGGCGCCGTCGATCGCCGCACTGGTTCCGGCCTTGAACGCGGCCATCCCGGCCGTGGTGGAGCCGCCGAGCATCCCGGTCAGCACGTTCTGGGCGATGTTGCCCGCCAGCGCCCCCTCGCCGGTGACGCCTTGCAGGAAGCGACTCGACGCGGTGGAGGCCAGCGTGCTGGCGTCCGCCCTGGTCACGAGGTTGGCGGTGCTGCCGGCCTGGCGAGCGAGCCACTTCTGGGCCATGTTGCCGCCGCGCAGGCCGTTCATCCTCTCGATCACCTGACGCAACGGGCCGCGCAGCCGCACCAGCAGCTTCTCGATCTGCTGCACGGCCTTGAACAGCTCCATCTGCAGCTTCGACACCCGCATGGTGATGCGCACGCCGGTGCTGCCGACCTGCACGGTCGTCGTCGCGCCCGCCGCGGCGACCGAGCCGCCCGCGGTGATCCAGGAGGCCGCCAGCGCCGCCAGCCACTGCACGATCAGGCCGATGATCAGCTCGGTGAGGATCTGGATCACGAACTCGACGAACATGTCGAAGAGCTCGGCGATGGTCTCCAGGGTCTCCTTCAGGCCGCGGATGTCCTCGGCCAGCGCCTCGACGCCACCGGCGAACTCGTTGACCTGCTTGCGGAACCCGTCCCCCGCCGCGCCCTCCCACATGCTCGTGGTGGTCTCGGCGCGCTTCTTCTCGGACTCGGCGACCTCGTCGAGCCACTTGGCGACCTCTTCCCAGCCCTCGCCGGTCGCGCGCATCTGCTCGGGGTCACCGATCGCCCACTCCGCGAGCTCGATCAGCGGGCNNGCGGCGACGTGGCGTCCGCGAGGTCCGAGATCGCGCTGTAGGCGGAACTGCCGCGCCCGGCGGCCTGCTCGAACCAGTTCTTCTGGTCGCCGTTGTTCAGGTCGGCGAACGTGCCGGGACCACTCATGTCGCGCTCCCGAGGCCCTTGCCGATCTGCCCGAACGCCTGCGAGATGCCCTGGTCCACGCCCTGGTAGACCTCGAAGCTCTGCTGCAGCTGCTCACCGGTCTGCTTCAGGAACCCCTGCGCGTCGGTGGCGAGCTGCTGGCACTCCTGCAAACTCTTGAAATACCCGCTGCTCAACCCGACGGCGTCGCCGATCGGGCCGAAGCACTGGTCGTCGACCCTGGCCTGTTCGA
>NZ_MUYM01000143.1:308-2096 GCF_002150765.1 Lentzea kentuckyensis | reverse complement strand
ACCGGCATCCCGGACGAGTACGAGCCCGGCCTGAACGTGCGGTTCATGGGCATCGACGAGCACGCGATGCTCAAGTACCTGGTGTCCACGTACTACTCGGCCGCGATCCTGGTACCGGACGCGCTGGGCGTGCTGGAAAACGTGGAGATCGGTCTCTGAGAGATGACAGCCGAGATGACCGAACCGCTTTCAGCCGGGAGACCTGCCGGTGAGGTGCTCGCGTGGAGCCGGAGCCTCGTGCTGCCGGCTCTGCGCAAGGCCGTTGAACAGCTACCGCCGTCGATGCGCACGATCGCGGAGTACCACCACGGGTGGCGTGACGAGTACGGCAACCCGGTGCTGGAGAACGGCGGCAAGGCGATCCGTCCCGCGTTGGTGCTGCTGGCGGCCGAGGCCGTCGGCGGCACCGCCTCCGCCGCTGTCCCGGCGGCGGTCGCGGTCGAGCTGATCCACAACTTCTCGCTGCTGCACGACGACGTGATGGACCGCGACACGACCCGGCGCCACCGGGCCACGGCGTGGACCGTGTTCGGCGTCAACGCGGCGATCCTGGCCGGTGACGCGCTGCAGGCGTTGGCGGTGGACGTGCTTGCCGGGTCCGGACATCCGCGCGCGCTGGAGGCGATCCGGACGCTGGGTGACGCCACGGTGGCGTTGCTCGACGGACAGGCCTACGACCTCGACTTCGAGTCCCGGTCGGACGTCCGGGTGCCCGAGGTCGAGCTGATGGCGCGCGGCAAGACCGGCGCTCTGCTCGGCGCATCAACGGCTTTGGGCGCGCTGTACGGCGACGGTTCCGACGAGCAGGTCGAGGCCATGCGCGGCTACGGCTCCGAGCTCGGGCTGGCGTTCCAGCACGTGGACGACCTGCTCGGCATCTGGGGCGACCCGGCGGTGACCGGGAAGGCCGTGCACTCGGATCTGGCGAACCGCAAGAAGTCCCTGCCGGTCGTGTACGCGCTGAACTCCGATGCCGTGTACGCCGCCGAGCTGGCGTCGCTCTACTCCGGTTCGCAGGAGATGAACGCGGAAACGCTTGCGCGGGCGGCTTCCCTGGTCGATCTGGCCGGCGGTCGCGCGTGGAGCCAGACCCAGGCCGACGAGCTGCACACGATGGCGTTGCTGCGTCTCGGCGAGGCCTCGCCGACCGGCCGTGGAGCTGGGCACGCTCGCTCAACTGGTCACCCACCGAGACCACTGAATTCCCTTGGGAAGGCACTCGATGACGGAACATCCGCCGCGTTCGGTGCTGCTCGCCTCACCCCGGTCGTTCTGCGCCGGGGTGGAGCGCGCCATCGAGATCGTGGAACGACTTCTCGACCAGCGCGGCGGTCCCATCTACGTGCGCAAGCAGATCGTGCACAACGTCCACGTCGTGCGCGGCCTGGAGGCGCGCGGTGCCGTGTTCGTGGAGGAGCTGTCCGAGGTGCCGTTCGGTGCCACGGCGGTCTTCTCCGCGCACGGTGTCTCCCCCGCTGTGCGCGCTGAAGCTCGCGAACGGTCGTTGGACGTGCTGGACGCGACCTGTCCTCTGGTGACGAAGGTGCACTCCGAGGCGCGGCGGTTCGCCGAACGCGGGGACACGATCGTGCTGGTCGGGCACGCCGGGCACGAGGAGGTCGAAGGCACGCTCGGGGAAGCACCCGATCAGATGGTGCTGGTCGAGACCGTGGAGGACGTCGAGGCGCTGGAGATCACCGGACCCGTCTCGTACCTGACGCAGACGACCCTGGCCGTGGACGAGACGGTCGAGGTGATCGACGCGCTGCAGCGGAAGTTCCCGCAACT
>NZ_MUYM01000143.1:0-296 GCF_002150765.1 Lentzea kentuckyensis | reverse complement strand
CCAACTCGGTGCGCATGGTCGAGCTCGCGGCCAGGACCGGCACGCCCGCCCACCTGATCGACGACGCCTCGGAGATCGACCCGGCGTGGCTGGACGGGGTCACGGCCGTCGGGTTGTCGGCCGGCGCCTCGGCTCCTCCCGAACTGGTCGACGAGGTGGTCGCCGCGTTGGAGGCGTTGGGTTCGGTGTCGGTGTCGACGCACACGACGGCGACCGAGACGATCTCCTTCACCCTGCCGCTGGCGGTGCGCCGTGCTGGCTGACATCACCTCGCCCGCGGACGTCCGCGCGCTCAC
>NZ_MUYM01000142.1 GCF_002150765.1 Lentzea kentuckyensis | reverse complement strand
CTCGGCGACGACGAGCAGTATCCCGACGATCAGCCAGATCAGCGCGGCCATGCGCCCATACATACACCAACGGGACCCACCCGGCTCCAAGATTCACCGTGCTGGGCCCCGGACCGTGACGAAATCGATCAATCGGCGGTGTCGGAACGGCGTGTGACCGTCTGGATGGAGCCGCGGGTCAGTCGACGGTGACGAAGTCGATGAGCCGCTCGACCGCGCCGAGCAGGTCGGACTCGATGTCGCGGTAACTGCCGACCGAGCCCAGCACGCGCTGCCAGCCCTCCCACGTCTCGCCCCAGCCGAGCTGCGCGCAGACGCCTTCCTTCCAGCCGATGTTCTTCGGCACGACCGGCCAGGCCTTGATCTTCACGGCCTGCGGTTTCACGGCCTGCCAGATGTCGACGTACGGGTGGCCGGTGACCAGGACGTTGTCGTCGCGGATCTGGTCGACGACGCGCTGTTCCTTGGAGTGGGCCACGAGGTGGTCGACCAGGACGCCGAGGCGGCGGTGCGGTGCCGGGCCGAACTCGCGGATGAGGCCGGGCAGTTCGTCGACGCCGTTGAGCGGTTCGACCACGATGCCCTCGACGCGCAGGTCGTGGCCCCAGACGCGTTCGACGAGCTCGGCGTCGTGCTTGCCCTCGACCCAGATGCGGCTGGCCTTGGCGGTCTGGGCGCGCAGGCCCTCGACCCGCACCGAGCCGGACGCGGTGATGCGGGGTTTCTGGGGCTGTGGCGCGGGTTTGACGAGGGTGACGGGCCGGCCGTCGACGAGGAAGCCGGCGGGGTTGAGCGGGAACAGCCGGTGTCGGCCGTGCCGGTCCTCCAGCACGACCTGGCCGTACTCGAACTTCACGACGGCGCCGCAGAAGCCGCTGGCGGGGTCCTCGACGACGAGGCCGGGTTCGGCCGGGATCTCCGGGACCTTCTTGCGCTTCGGGGTGTTGAGGATGTCGCGGCCGTAGTCGTGAGAACGCACGGGCGAAGGCTAGCCGTAGAACGGTTTGAAGGCGGTGAGCCACTCGTGGACGCGGTCGAGGTCGACGTCCGCGCCGTGCAGGTCGTAGCCGCCGTGCACGAAGTCCATCCAGTCGACCGCGGGGTCGCCGACGCACGCCCTGGGGTCGATGGCCTTCGGGCCGTCGGGGCCTTGCAGGACGTTGCCGGGATGCATGTCGCCGTGCAGCAGCACCGGCGTGATGTCGTCTTCGGCCAGTTTGCGGGCACGGTGGTGTTCGGTGGCGTAGTAAGTGCCGGTCCGGCGGGTGAGCACGGTTTCGAACAGGAAGTCGACGCGGGCCTTGAGCGGCGGGAAGCCTGCCGGGTTCGCGTCGTGCAGCGGGGGGACGACGAGCGCGGGATCCGTCGCGGGGGTGCCGGGGGTGATCGCGTCGAGCAGCAGGGCGCCGCGGGCGAGATCGGTGTCGAGCAGGTCGACCATCGCGGGCGTGCCGGCCCACGCGGTGAGCGCCCTGGCTTCCTGGGCGGCGATGTCGTGGTCCGGGGTGATCTTCAGGACCGCGTTGCCGTCCGGACTCGTGCACAGGAACGTGGTGCCGGTGCCGCCGGGCATGAGCTCGGCGACCGTGAGGTTCCAGCGGGCGGTGAGGGTTGCGAGGAGGTCGGGCAGTGTGGCGATCCACCCGGTCACGTCGTCGCCGAAACGTCGGATGAGCCGGGATCTGGCGTCCTCGTCGATCACCGGACTCAGACTAGCGAGTCGGTCCGCGGTTGTCGGGGCATTCGGCCTCAGCCGAAGTACCGGGCGGATCGGTCAGTAGGTGACGGTGATCGTGCGGCCGGGGCCGTCGACCCGCACGGTGCCGCCGACGGGCATGACGAGTTGCGGGTCGGTGTGGCCGAGGTCGACGTCGAACACGATCATCGTCTCCGGCGCGTACTCGCCGAAGGCCTTCAGGACGGCGGCGCGCTGCTCGGCGGTGTGGATGGCGCGGTCGGTGTGCTGGTTGGTGAAGAACCAGGACTTGGCGCGGCCGACGAGCGCCGCGGGGAACCGGTGCAGCAGGCCGCGTTCGCCCATGTTGCGCAGGATCCGGTAGACCTCGGTCGCGGACGGCATCTCCTCGGAGGTCTCGAAGAACAGCACGCGGCCGTCGTAGTGCGCGGGGGCGTTGATCTCCCGGTCGGCCATCATCAGCCAGGACAGGATCTCCAGGTTGCCGCCCCACGACCGGCCCTCGACGACCCGCTCCGGCTGGTGCCAGATCCAGCCGCCGCTGGGTTCGAGCACGGGTTCGGTGTCGAAGGTGGCGGGGTCTTCCCAGGGGCTGTCCCTGTCGCCGTAGGCTGTGCTCTCGCTCAGCCGGTACTCGCCGGGCGTGAACAGGGCGGCCCGCAGCGAGTCGGCGCTGGTGGGGTGCATGGCGCCGGGCCGGCCGAACTGGACCATGACGCTGCCGCCGGAGAAGCCGACGATGCCGCGGTTGGCGAGCCACACCAACAGGTTGGTGTTGTCGCTGTGCCCGAAGAACGGCTTGGGGTTCGCGGTGATCAGCTCGGCGTCCAGGTGCGGCAGCACGGTGATCTGGTCGTCGCCGCCGATGGTCGCGATGACCGCCTTGATGGTGGGGTCGGCGAACGCGGCGTGCAGGTCGTCGGCGCGTTCGCGCGGGGTCGAGCCCATCTTGCGGGTGGCCGGGTACTCGACGGGTTCGAGGCCGAAGTCGTTCCTGAGGCGCTTGAGACCCAGTTCGTAGGGCAGCGGGAACAGGCCGGGCAGGCCCGCGGCCGGCGACACGATCGCCACGCGGTCACCCGGCTGCGGCTTGGGCGGATTGATCAACGACATGGTTGCCGAGCGTAGTAACGCGGCACGGCCAAGTCCCGAAATCGGGGGTGCCGGCGTCGGTTCAGCAACGGGGATCACAGCTGACTCATGCCCACCACGATGGTGAGGTCGACGTCGTGGTGCTGACGTCGACGGTGCTCGTGTACGACGCACTGCACGCCCTGGTGTTGCTCGCGGAGATCGTGGCGCGGTGGCCGGCGTCGCAGCGGCGGCTGCACCGCAGGGTCGAGGGCACGCACGGACTCAAAGCGCTCGCCGCGACGGTGGACGACAACGTGCGGTGGGATCGAGCTGCAGCGGTTCGAGCTCACCGGGGACCGGCACAGGGCGTTCCGCGGCGGAGTGCGGGAGATCCTCGAGGCGTACGAGGGTGAGGAGATCGCGAAGCTGACCGAGCAGCTGACCTAGAACGCGGGCCAGGGGATGGCCGGCCAGTCGCCGGAGGGTTCGGGGTAGACACCGGCGGCGAGGAGTTTGTCGGTGCGCTCCCCCACGGCCCGGACCTCGGCGCGGGTGAGGTGGTCGTGCAGGGACTCGCCCAGGTCGCCGTCGAGCGCGGATCTCAGTCGGCGCAGCGATTCCAGGACCTCGGCGGGCAGGGGTTCGCGGGCCCAGCCCCACAGGACGGTGCGGAGTTTGGGTTCGCTGTGCAGGCAGATGCCGTGGTCGACGCCGTAGACGGCGCCGTCGAGGGCGTGCAGGACGTGGCCACCCTTGCGGTCGGCGTTGTTGACGACGACGTCGAAGGCGGACATCAGGGCGATCCGCGGGTGGTCTGCGTGCACCAGGACGGCGGGGTCGCCGAAGCGGTCGTGGGCGTGGAAGACGGGGATCCAGCCGGGTTTGACGTCGTCGACGCCGATGATGTCGACGAGTTCGTCTTCCTCGCGGGTGTCGATCCAGAGCTGGACCATGCCGGTGCCGAACGGGCCGGGGCGCAGCACGGTGGGCGGTACGACATCGAGGCCGGCGGCGGCGGAGATGAGGTAGGTGGCCACCTCGCGGCCGGCGAGGGTGCCGTCGGGGAAGTCCCACAACGGGCGTTCGCCGCGCACGGGTTTGTAGACGCACTGGGCGTCGACGCCGTCCAACGAGATCTTGCAGAACAAGGTGGCGTTGGAGGCGTCGACGAGGCGGCCTTCGACCTCGATGCGGCCGCGGTTGAGCAACTCCAGGGCCGCGGAGGTGTCCATGTCGGTGTTCTCAGTCTTCTTCGGTGCGGCGGTAGCCGTTCTGCCGCGGGCAGATGTGACCGTCCGGGTCGAGCGGTTCCGCGCACAGCGGGCAGGGTTTGCGACCGGCGTTGACGACGCGGTCGGCTCGTTCGGCGAAGGCGCGGGCGGCGGTCGGCGACAGGAAGACCCGCACGGCGTCGGGGCCTTCCTCGGTGTCGTCGAGCACGACGGCCTCGTCGACCTCCTCCTCGGAGACGGCGAGCAGTTCGATCACGACGGCCTTGGACTCGGCGTCCCAGCCGAGGCCCATGGTGCCGACGCGGAACTCCTCCTCGACGGGCACGTCGAGGGGTTCGGTGTCGAGGTTGTCGTCCGGCGGCGGGTCGTCGGGGACGTCGGCGCCGAAGCGGCGGTGCACCTCCTCGAGCAACGAGCCGATGCGCTCGGCGAGGACCTGTACCTGCTGCTTTTCCAGGGCGACGCTGATCAGCCTGCTCTGCTCGGAGGCCTGCAGGTAGAAGGTGCGGTCGCCGGGCTGCCCGACGGTTCCGGCGACGAACCGGTCGGGTGCGCGGAATACGTGGATGACACGGGCCATGGCAGATACGACCCTAGGCCACGCGGAGATCGTCGGCAGGTCCTCCCCCACCAAACACTCCGCGTATAGGGTCGGGTTGTGGTGAAGATCGCTTCGTACGGGACCTGGACCTCGCCGATCAGTGCCGGCGACACCTCGAAACCGGGCGGTGGGTTCCAGTGGGCCGACCTGTCCGGTGAGCGGGTGTGGTGGGCGGAGAGCCGTCCGGCCGAGGGCGGCAGGGTGGCGTTGGTGCGCGATGGCGTGGATGTGCTGCCCGCGCCGTGGAACGCCCGCAACCGGGTGCACGAGTACGGCGGACGGCCGTTCGTGGTGCTGGCCGAGGACCGGGTGGCGTTCACGCATTGGGCCGACCAGCGCGTGTACGTGTTCAACCCGGACGATCCGCAACCGGCGCCGTTGACGCCGGAACCGGAGCGCCACCACGGGATCCGCTACGCCGACCTGTCGGCGGGCCCGGACGGCGAGGTGTGGTGCGTGCGGGAGACGATCACCGGTGACGCGCGCACGGACGTGCGCCGCGACCTGGTGGCGATCACCGCGTCCGGTGAGGTGCGGGTGCTGGGCGGCTCGCACCACTTCATGACCGGCCCGAAGATCAGTCCGGACGGCACGAAGTTCGCGTGGATCGGCTGGGACCACCCGCAGATGCCGTGGGACGGCGCCGAGCTGTGCGTCGCGGACCTTGATTCCTCCGGTGCCGGTTCGCCGGGGCACCGGGTGCTGGCGGGGTCGCGGACCGAGGCGGTGTGCCAGTTCGAGTGGGAGGGCGACTCCCTGCTGGCGCTGACCGACCCGGACGGCTGGTGGAACCTGTTCCGCGTCGGCCTGGACGGCTCGCGCACGAACCTCGCGCCGTGCGAGCAGGAGCTGGGCGGCCCGATGTGGCGGCTGGGCAACCGCTGGTTCGCCACGCTGTCGCCGGGCCGGTACCTCGTCGTGCGCAGCGGTCACCTGGCGGTGCTCGACGAGCGCAGCGCGACGGTGACCGACGTGCAGACCGACCTGCCGACGTGGGCGCCGGACCTGTCGGTGCGCGACGGTGTGGTGGTGTGCGGCGCGGCCGGGCCGACCTCCGAGTTCGCGGTGGTGCGCCTGGACCTGTCCAACGGCGAGCTGACCTATCTGACCGGCGGGGAGTCCTCGCCGCAGGACGCGTACCTGCCGGTGCCGGTCGAGCGGATGTTCGGGGAGATCCCCGCGTACGTCTACGCACCGTCCAACCCGGACTTCGCCGCGCCCGAGGGTGAGCTGCCGCCGTACGTGGTGCACGTGCACGGCGGGCCGACCGGGCGTGCGTTGCCGAAGCTCGACACCGACATCGCGTACTTCACCAGCCGCGGCATCGGTGTGGTGGCGGTGAACTACGGCGGGTCGACCGGCTACGGCCGGGCGTTCCGCGAGCGGCTGCGCGAGCAGTGGGGTGTGGTGGACGTGGAGGACTGCGCGTTCGTGGCCCAGCAGCTCGCGAAGGAGGGCACCGCGGATCCGCAGCGCCTGGGCATCCGGGGCGGTTCGGCGGGTGGCTGGACCTCGGCGGCGTCGCTGACCTCGACGGACGTGTACCGGTGCGGGATGGTGGCGTTCCCGATCCTGGATCTGGCGGGCTGGACGTCGGAGGGCGGCGAGACGCACGACTTCGAGTCCCGCTACGTCGAGGGCCTGGTCGGCACGCTCCCGCAGGCGGCGGACCGCTACCGGGACCGGTCGCCGTCGACGAAGGCGCGGTCGGTGTCGGGGCCGGTGCTGTTGCTGCAGGGCCTGGAGGACGAGATCTGCCCGCCGGAGCAGGCGGACCGGTTCGCCGCGGATCTGGCCGGGTCGGGGATCCCACACGCGTACCTGACGTTCGAGGGTGAGCAGCACGGGTTCCGCAAGGCGGAGACCATCAAGACGGCGCTGGAGGCGGAGCTGTCGTTCTACGGGCAGGTGTTCGGGTTCGTCCCGCCGGGCGTGCCGGTGCTGGAACTGTCCGAATGAGCTTGCTGTCCGCCGGGGATCGGGTCGCGCTGGTGTCACCGGCCGGCCCGGCCCTGGTGTCCAGGGTCGCCGCGGGTGTCGAGGTGTTGCGGTCGTGGGGCCTGGAGGTCACCACACCTGTGGTGGGGTCGTGGTCGTTGCCGTACCTGGCGGGGTCGGACGAGGCGCGGGCCGCGGAGTTCGTGGCGGCGTGGTGCTCGGACGTGGCGGCGGTGGTGTGCGTGCGGGGCGGGTACGGGTGTCTGCGGATGGCCGACCTGGTGCCGTGGAAGGACTTGCCGGCGCGGGTGTTCGTGGGTTCGTCGGACGTGACGGTGCTGCACGCCGAGCTCAACGCCGCCGGTCTGCCGACGGTGTTCGGGCCGATGCCCGGCACGTCGGACTTCGTGGACGATCCGCTGGCGCAGGCGCGGCTGCGTGAGGTGTTGTTCGGGTCGGTGTCGTCGTGGACGGCCGGAACACCGGTGGTGCCGGGTACGGCCCGTGGGGTGCTCACGGGTGGGAACGCGGCGTTGCTCGCGGCGTCGGTGGGCGGGCCGAGGTGGGCGCCGCCGACGCAGGGTGCGATCGCGTTGCTGGAGGACATCGGTGAGGAGCCGTACCGGTTGGACCGGATCCTGACGCAGTTGCTGCGGGCGGGCTGGTTCGCGCCGGTGTCGGGGATCGTGCTGGGGTCGTGGACGGGCTGCGGTGACGTGTCGTCGGTGCTGCACGACCGGCTGTCCGGGCTGGGTGTGCCGATCCTGGGTGACTTCGGGTTCGGGCACTGCGCGGGCCAGTGGTCGCTGCCGCTGGGCGTGGAAGCCGCGCTCGATGTCGAGGCGCGGACGCTGACGGTGCTCCAAGGATCTGCTGGGCCGCTTCGAGGCCGGTGATCGCCGTGCGCAGGGCGTTGACGAAGCCCCAGAACAGTTGACAAGCACTTTCGGCCACGCGACTAGTTGTTCATGGCCTCGCGGGCGGTGAGGGCGGCGCGGCAGGCGTGCACGAAGTCCCAGAAGACCTCGGTGGTGGTGTGCCGGCGGTCGGAGCGGGAGTTCTCGGCGAACATCGCGTTGCGCAGCGGGGTGGTGAGTTCGAGCTGCCCGCCCTGCCTGGACTTGGTGCGGTTGGCGATGTTGGCCCGGTCGTAGCCGCCCAGTATCGGGTGGTCGACGGCGTCGATGGTGTGGAATCCGGCGCGGCGCAGGCGGGTGAGCAGTTCGAGGCGCAGCAGGGCGTCGCGGCCGCCGACGAGCACGGCGCGGTCGTGGTCCTCCAGGCCCGCGGCGGCGCTGGTGCAGCCGTGCAGGCCCAGGGCGTGTGAGGCGCCGGTGACCAGGGTGCGGGCCACGCGGTCGTCGCAGTTGGACGAGGTGACGTGCAGCTCGTCGTTCGCGACCGACCGCAGGCCCTCGAACATCCAGTAGTCGTGCGTCTGGCCGATGGGCACCCGCGTGGCGGGGTGGAAGCCCGCGATCGCGAGGCACAGTTCCGAAGTGCCGATCTCGATGCCGCCGCCGTGCGGGGCGAGGACGACCGAGGGGGTGCGGGGCCGGTGCCGCTTGAAGCGACGCCGGTAATCCACCCGTTCCACCAGTCGGGGATCGGCGTAGAGGTCGGAGTTGGACGCGTAGACGTCTAACGCCGTCCACTGAGGCTGGGGTCTCATGGCGGGCGGAAGCCTACCTGGCATCACCCGGTCGGCCGCCGCCCGCCGGGTGAATCACGCGTCGATCTGCCGGGGCGTCTCGTCGCCGGCGTTGATCGCGATCTTGCGGGGCTTCGCGCGTTCCGCGATCGGGATTCGCAGCGTCAGCACACCCGCGTCGTACTGGGCGTCGATGCGCTCGGTGTCGAGCGTGTCACCGAGGAACAGCTGCCGGGAGAACGCGCCGAGCGGCCGTTCGGAGACCTGCATCTCGACGTCCTTGCCGATGGGCCGGCGCTCGGCCTTGACGGTGAGCACGTTGCGTTCGACGTCGAGCTCGATCGCGTCCGGCGAGATGCCGGGCAGGTCGAAGCAGACGACGAACTGGTCGCCGTCGCGGTAGGCGTCCATCGGCATCGCAGTCGGCCTGGACCACGTTCCCGGAGTTCCGAAGACCTGCTGGGTGAGCCGGTCGAGCTCGCGGAACGGGTCAGTGCGCATCAACATCTGACACCTCCTGTTATCCCTCGTTGGCCTGTCAATGCGCTGCCCCTCTGTTGTAGCATGTCGTCGGAACGATGACAACACCCGAAGTCATCGGAAGGACGACATGACGAGTGACTACGAATCGGTCCGCGCGGCCGCCGCCTCGCCCGGCGACGCCACGCAGGTGCTGGCCGCGCTGATGTTGCTGCGGGAGCTGCGTGACGAGCTGTCGGGCTGGGAGCCGCAGCTGATCGAGGCGGCCCGCGCGCTGGGCACGAGCTGGGCGGATCTCGCGCCGGCACTGGGTGTGGCGAGCAGGCAGGCGGCGGAGAAGCGGTACCTGCGGGTGCGGCGCACCGGCGAGGCCGGCACCGGCGACGAACGGGTGCGGGCCGAGCGTGACCGGCGGGCAGGCGACAAGGCGGTGGCGGCGTGGGCGCGGGAGAACGCGGGTGTGCTGCGGATGCTGGCCGCGCAGGTGGGGCCGCACGCCGCGGCGGTGCGGCCCCACCTGCGCGGCCAGCATCCGCAGC
>NZ_MUYM01000141.1 GCF_002150765.1 Lentzea kentuckyensis | reverse complement strand
TCGGCCACAACGGCGCCGGCAAGACCACGCTGGTCAACGTCCTCACGACGATGCTGCCGCCATCGGCCGGCAGCGCGAAGGTCGCCGGGTTCGACGTGGTGCGGCAGAGCCACGAGGTCCGCAGCCGCATCGGCCTGACCGGCCAGTTCGCCGCCGTCGACGAGCAGCTCAGCGGCCACGACAACCTCGTGCTGATCGCCCGCCTGCTCGGTGCCAGCCGCAAGCAGGCCCACCACCGCGCGGACGACCTGCTGGAGCAGTTCGACCTCACCGATGCCGCCAAGCGCAACGCCAAGACCTACTCCGGCGGCATGCGGCGGCGTCTCGACCTCGCGGCCAGCTTGGTCGGCCGCCCGGAGGTGCTGTTCCTGGACGAGCCGACCACCGGCCTCGACCCGGCGGCCCGCCTGTCGATGTGGGAGGTCATCGAGAAGCTCGTCGCCGACGGCACCACCGTGCTGCTCACGACGCAGTAC
This sequence comes from Lentzea kentuckyensis, assembly GCF_002150765.1. GTDB lineage: Bacteria > Actinomycetota > Actinomycetes > Mycobacteriales > Pseudonocardiaceae > Lentzea > Lentzea kentuckyensis. The sequence continues at coordinate 25,316 of NZ_MUYM01000141.1, read as the reverse complement.
CTGGACGAGGCCGACCGGCTCGCCGACACGATCACCGTGCTGTCCCACGGCAAGGTCGTCGCGTCGGGCACGTCGGCTGAACTCAAGGCTCAGGTCGGCCAGCGCACGGTGACCGTCACGCTCGACTCGGCGTCCGAAGTGGACATCGCGCTGAAGGCCATCAACGCCGTGGGGCTTCATCCCGTTGCGGAGGGCCTCACGCTCACCACGCCCGTCAGCGCGTCACGCGACCTTGCGACGGTCGTGCGCGCGTTGGACGACAACGGCCTGGAGGCGCACGAAATCGGCCTCGCAGAGCCCACGTTGGACGACGTCTACCTCACTCTCGCCGCGAACTAGGGGGAAATCATGGCGACTCTTACCTGGCACGGCAGCAGTTACCCGACACAGGTTCTGGTGCTGACCGGCCGTTCGCTGCGCGCATTGCTGCGCACGCCCGCATTGGTGTTCTTCAGCATCCTGCAGCCGCTGATCATGCTGACGCTGTTCAGCCAGATCTTCGGCAGCATCACGTCCACGGCGAACTTCCCGCCGGGCATGAGTTACATCAACTACCTGCTGCCCGCGATCCTCGTGAACACCGCGATGCAGTCCTCTCTCGCGTCCGGCATCGGGCTCGTGCAGGACATGTCGAACGGTGTGCTCGCACGGTTCCGTTCACTGCCCATCCGGCCGAGCACGGTTCTGTTGGCGCGCAACCTCTCCGACGCGGTGCGCACGGCGTTCCAGCTGATCCTGATGATCGCGTTCGGCGTGCTGGTGTTCGGGTTCCGGCCCGACGGCGGCATGCTCGGCACCCTGGCCGCACTGGGCCTCGCGCTGGTCGTGGGATGGGCGCTGAGCTGGGTGTTCATCGCGATCGCCGCGTGGGTGCGCAAGGCAGAGCTGATGCAGACCGTCGGCTTCCTGGCGATGTTCCCGCTGATGTTCGCGTCCAGCGCGTTCGTGCCGGTGGGCGGCCTGCCGGGCTGGCTGCAGGCGGTCGCGAAGGTCAACCCGCTGACCTACGCGGTCGACGCTGCCCGCAGCCTGGCACTCGCCCACCCCGTCAGCGGCGTGGTCGGCGCACTGGTCACGAGCGGCACGATCGCGGTGGTCGGCGCGTTCTTCGCGGTCCGCGGCTTCCGCCGACCACTGTCGATCTAGTCCTTACCCGCCATCTTCCGCAGCATCGCGTTGTAGGCCTCGAGGTCGGCGTCGTTATCGGCGTCGGCCTTGCGGTCGTACCGCTTCGCGTCCCGGCCGTCCTGCCGCGCCCACTGCGTGAGCAGGGCGACCATGACCACCAGCAACGGGAGCTCCCCCGCCGCCCACGCGATGCCACCGCCGAGCCGCTGGTCCTCCAGCAGGTCCTGCACCCACGGCAGCGACAGGCCGCGGTAGAACTGCTCGCCGACGACGGTCGAAGAACTCATCAGAATGACGCCGAAGAACGCGTGGAACGGGATCGACGCGAACAACAGCCCCAACCGGCCGAGCGGCGGCAACTTGTTCGGTGACGGGTCGATGCCGATCACGGGCCAGTAGAAGACGTAGCCCGCCAGGATGAAATGCGCGTTCATCGCGAGGTGCGCCCAGTGGAACGGCAGCGCGGCCTCGAACAGTCCCGAGAAGTACAAAGCGTAGAAGGACCCGACGAACAACGCCAGCGCCACAAAGGGGTTCGTCAACAAGCGTGCGACCGGTGAGTGCACAAAGGCCAGCACCCACTCTCGCGGCCCCGGCACTTCTTTGTTGACCGGCAACGCGCGCAACGCCAGCGTGACCGGTCCACCCAGGACGAACAGGATCGGCGTCAGCATGGACAGCACCATGTGCGCTTCCATGTGCACGCTGAACATCGCCGGCGAGAACCGCCCCATACCCGACGACGTCGCGAACAAGAGAGAGAAACACCCGCACAGCCACGCGACGGTGCGGCCGACCGGCCACTTGTCGCCGCGCTTGGTGAGCCTGCGCACGCCCAGCACGTAGATCAGCGCCAACGCCAGCGCCGCCGTGCCGTAGATCAGGTCGAACCGCCAGTCGAACAGGATGCGCGCGAGCGTCGGCGGTCCGTCGAGGTCGTAGCCGATCGCGATCTCCGTGCGGCTGGGCAGTTCGGTGCTTCCGCCCGGAGGAGGCGTGCGGGCCAGCGCCACGGCCAGACCGATCGTGAACATCATCAGCAGCACTTCGAGGCCCGCGAGCTTGAGCAACGCATGCGGCTTGCCGTCGACAACGCCCTTAACGCCGCGTTCGCGCTGGAAGTAGCCGAACGCGCCGAGCAGCAGCAGACAGGTCAGTTTGCCGAGCGTCAGCCAGCCGTACGTCGACGTCACGAGATCGAGCGGTGTGACTCGCACGAGCGCGTTCACCACACCTGAGACGGCCATAACGATCCAGCAGACCAGCGCCACCTTCGAGAACCTCGTCGCGGCGAGAGGAAGGTGAGCGCCGCCACGCCTGCCGTGCGCGAGCAACGCGATGAGGCCGCCCACCCAGAGCACCGCGGCGATGAGGTGGAACAACAGGCTGTTCGTCGCCATGTCGTGCGAGCCGCCGGACGACGAGTGACCGGTGACCGCGACCGGCACCAGCGCGAAGATCGCCAGGAACAGCAGCACCGTCGTCCAGCCCCACGACAGCACGAGCCGGCAGCCCAGTGCGAGCAAGCTCACGATGATCGCCGTCAGCAGCCACGCCTTGGACTGCTCCAGCAGCATCGCCGTCGCGATCATCTGACTGAAGGTGAACGAGCTGACCGGCCGGTCGATCGCGGCCGCCGTGGTGAACGGCACGGACAACACGGCGCCAACAAGCCACACGAGCGCGAACCATCCCGCGGTGCGCATCGCGGCGTATCCGTCTGCTGCGAGAGTGCCGGACTTCTGCGGTGGCACAAGAAATGCCGCCAACAGCAACGAGCCGATGGTCACCACCGCGCCTGTCTCCGTCAGCACGCGCACGACGAGCAGCCCTGCCGGAGGGTTGCCCGAGAGCGCGCTGAACGCGACGGCGGCGAGGGCCGCGATCGCGAAGCCGATGGCGACGAGGGGCACCAAACCCGTTCTGGTGGAGCGTTCGATTGCCACGTCCTGGAGCCTACGACCCTCTAGTGTTGCGCCGTGTGAGACGTTCTCTCCTGCTCCTGCTCGCCCTGCTCGCGGTGACCGGCTGCTCGTACCGCATCCAGGGCGAGCCGATCTCGGCGCCGCAGCCGCCCCTGGCCATCGCGACGCCGCGCAAGACCGAGGGCGTCGACCCGTGCGCACTCGTCACGGAGAAGGACCTCAAGCCGGTCGGGACGCTCAAGTTCCAGCCCGTCCCGCGCGCCGAGATGGCGAACTCGTGCCTGTACACGCTGAAAGAGAACGCGTACGTGCTGGTAGCGGTGCCCTACCGGTCGTTCGACGAGTCGAAGAAGTCGCAGAAGTCCGGCCGTGAGGTCCAGACGAGCAAGCACGCCACATGGCTGAGTTGCGGCCAGCAGGAGAAGGACATGGTGTGCACGGCGACCATCGCGGTGACGCGCAACGAGTCGCTGCTGGTCGCCATCGGCGTGGCCGGCGGCACCGAGGCCAAGGCGCGGGACGCGCTGGAGCCGATCGGTCAGGAAGCGCTCAAACGGATGCCGACTGCCTAGCGGCCCGCCTGGCCAGCCAGGTCGCCGGGATGATCAGCGCGGTGACCATGGCCACGAACCCGAGTGACACGACCAGCGAACTGACGTGCGCGAGGCCGCCCACGATCGGCGGACCGGCGAGAAACCCGGTGTAGGCGATCGTCGTCACGAGCCCGAGTTCTCGCTCGCCGCCGCTGCCGTCCTCGCGTTTGCCGGTCTCGCTCGCCAGGTCCATGACCACGGGGAACGAGAACGCGAGCCCGAGGCCCGCCATCCCGAACCCGACGTACCCGGCGGCGGGGAACGGCACCAAGACCGTGAGCGCCAGACCCGTCGCGGCAAGCCCACCGCCAGCGGCGAGAAGGCGGTGCGGGCCGAGCACTCGTTGAATCGGTTCGCCGAACCACCGTGCGAGCGCCATCGCGACGGAGAACCCCGCATAGGCGTATGCGCCCGCCGCGTCACCCATTCCACGTTCACGCACCATGAACAACGCTGACCAGTCCGCCGCCGCCCCTTCCGCGATAGCGCTGCACAGCGCGACGCTCGCCAACAGCCAGAGAACCGGGCTCTTGAGCACGCTCGTGCGTTCGGTGGCTTCTTCCCTATGGCGCTCCCCGACTCCTCCAGGGATCTTCTTCGCGATCAACGCGGTGATGATGAGGCCGACGAACGCGGCCAGGAGGAAGTGCTTCATCGGCGTCCAGTGCGCCTGCGCGGCGGCGGCACTGCCCAACGAACCGATGAGACCGCCGAAGCTGAAACCCGCGTGGAACTGCGGCATCAACGGCCGTTGCAGGTCGCGGACGACGACGACCGCGGCGACGTTCATCGACACATCCATCGCGGCGACGCTCGCACCTAGTGCGATCAGGGTGACGCCGAACTGCACTGGTGACCGCGAGAGCGCGAGCACTGGCAGAAGCAACGGACTGAGGAGACTGCTCGCTATCAGGACTCCACGCGATCCGTAGACCGCACAGATCCGTGCCGCCAACGGTGCCGTGACGGCCAGCCCTGCGCTCGCCCCGAGCAACGCCAGGCCGAGGCCGCCCACCTCCGCGCCGATCTGCTCGGCGAGCGCGGGCACGCGTGCGGCCCAGGTGCCGAAGACGGCGCCGTTCAACAGGAAGACGACGAACGTGGCCAGGCGTGGGGACATGCGCTCCAGCATGACTGAAGCGCTTCAGTCATGCCAGCTGTTTGGGTACGACCTCTCGCCTACGATGCTGTCCGTGGACTCCGATCGCCGACGCAGGCCGACGCTGGACACCGTCGCCGCCGCGGTCGGGGTTTCCAGGGCAACGGTCTCGAACGCGTACAACCGTCCCGACCAGCTCTCGTCGTCGTTGCGCGAACGCATCCTCGAGACAGCGCGCGCTCTGGGCTATGCGGGCCCAGACCCCGTTGCCCGCTCTCTGGCCACGCGGTCGTCAGCCGCCGTGGGTTTCATGCTGCCGCAGGGCCTCTCCGGAGCCTTCTCCGATCCCGCGCTGTCGATCGTGCTCGACGGCCTCGCCTCGACCGTCGACGGCCACGACCACAGCCTGGTCCTGATGCCCGGCGACGCCACCGGCGGCCCGCGCCCGTCGATCGTGACGCGCGCCCAGGCGGACGTGATGGTGGCCTACTCACTACCGGACTCCGCGCCGGCGTTCGACGCGGTGGCCGCCCGCGGGCTCCCCCTGGTGGTGATCGACCAGCCGGCGCTCCCGGACACAGCGAGGGTCGAGGTCCAGGACTACCTCGGCGCTTCACTCGCCGCTTCACTGCTGCTCAGGCTCGGGCACACGTCGTTCGGCATCCTGACGTTCTCCCTGCACCCGGACGGAGTATCGGGCCCGGTTTCCTTCGAGCGCCGTTCGGCCGTGCCGTTCCGCGTGAGCCGCGACCGGCTCGGCGGCTACCTCGACACTTTGGAAAAAGGCGGGGTGCAACCGGACAATGTTCCGGTGTGGGAGGCGCGCGGCAGTGATCGCGAACTCGGACGTCTCGGCGCGCGGTGGTTGCTCACCCGCACGCCGCGCCCGAGCGCTCTGCTGTGCGCGTCGGACCAACTGGCCTTCGGCTGCCTGCAAGCCGCCCGCGATCTGGGTTTGACCGTCCCGCGGGACATTTCCGTCGTCGGCTTCGACGACGTCCCCGAAGCGGCCTACAGCGACCCGCCCCTGACTACCGTGCGTCAACCCCTGGCGGACAAGGGCCGCCGAGCCGGCGAACTGGCACTGAAGTTACTGGCCGGCGGCAGACCGCCCAGGCCAACGAGACTCGACGTTTCCCTCGTGGAGAGAGCCTCAACGGCCCCACGAACGTGATACATGTCACGTTTGACCTGTTTTCGTCACCCATTTGGACGTAGGGCGGAAACAGACGATCGACTTCGGACGATGTGTCCGGTGGGGGCATCGGCGACCACACTTCGTGGCCGCTTCAGCTCCCAAGCCTCCGTAGCTCAGTGGAGAGAGCGAGGGACTTCTAATCCCGAGGTCGCAGGTTCGAATCCTGCCGGGGGCACTTCACAAAAATGGCCTCTGACCTGGACGACAGGTCAGAGGCCGTCTTCGTCATCAGGTCCAGGTCGCGGTCACGGCGATGAAGTGTTCGGTGATCGCTTTCGGGCACGGGCCTTCGGCGAACTCGGCGCCGTCCAGGTCGGAGTAGGCGGGGTAGTCGCTCAGCGACGGGGCCAGGACCACGCGCCAGGTCGTGGGGTCGACGGCTAACAGGTCGTTGTCGAACAACAGGTGCACGTCGGCGCGCAGCAGCACGCCTTCGTCCAGGTTGTGGGTCTCGTGTTCTGCGAAGTCGCGCAAGTGCGCCGCTTGCAGCACTTCAGCGGGGCAGCGGCCGGTGACGGCACACACGTTGCCGTAGCGCTGGATCAGCTTCTTCCGGAAGCCGCCTTGTCCGTTGCGGGCTTTGGTCTTGCGCTCCCGTCGCCCTCCCTTGGGTGCCTTGCCGTTGTCGCGGTTGGAGACGGTGGGGGCGACCGTGCGGCGGGCTGCTTTCACCGTCGCGGCGGTGGCGGTTTCGGCCTGTTGAGAAGGCAGCTGCACGGCCACGCGAGCCAGCATCGCCTCCAGCTTGTCGACGTCCAGCGGGCGGATCGCGTTTTGCACCGCTTCGTCGGTGCATGCCTCTTTGAGTTCGTCTGCCGTGATGGCGCCGTCGAGTGCGCGCCAGGTGCTGCCGTAGTACGCCACGTACTGCGTCACGGTCGTGGGCTTGTCATCGGGCTCGTTGAACTCGTAGTGGCAGCTGTCGCGACGGCATCGGTAGCGGGGGCGCTGCACCTTGCGCTCGTCGAAACGCCCGCCCTTGCAGCGAGGGCACACCTTCTGCTGCTTCGGCACACCGTCCTGGTGCTCGATCCGGCTGATCCGCCCGACGCCGAGGACGTCTTCGCCGTTGCGGATGGCGATCACGTGGCCTTCGCGGAGCTGTTGCGAGCGGCCGACGTTGTTGTCGTAGACGTAGCTGGTGCCCAACACGTCCGGGTAGCCCGTGTTGCCCCCGTACTTCCGCTCTCCCTCCGCCGAGAACAGCGCCCACGCCATCACCTGCGCGTGTTCAGCCCTGATCTCCGCAGCCCGGCGGTGCATGGCGGTTTCGTCGGCGAGGAACTCGCTCAGGACGACCCCGTCGAGAGTTCCGCCACGGGTTTTCTTCTTCTCGTATTCGTCAAGGCTCGTCAGGAGGTCGTACAGCTTGCGCTGGACGCTGTTGACCGACCTGAAGTTGTGACCGCGATCCTGCGGAGCGTGCACCGGTAGGCGATGAAGCAACTTCGAGAGGTCCTGCACCGCGGGATCGGTGGCCCGTTGCGCCACCCGGTTGTTCAGGAACAGCTGCGAGCAGGCCAGGATCAACTCATCGCGCGACCAATCGGGCGGCGGCAGCTTCTTGACCTCGAAGCCCAGGCTCTTCAGGGTCTCGTTGACGAGTTCCTCATCCGCTACCTCCTCAGGTCGCAGCGGCGTCCGGCCCGGCAGATGACCGTGGGCAGCGGCGGCGATCACTCGTGTGCCATACCGGCGGCGACCGATGGCGATCACGTAGTTGCGGAACCGATCGAACTCGTAGCGGTCGCAGAACTCTTCCAGTCCCGCCTGGTCGTACTCCGCGATTGCCGTGCGCACCGCATCAGCGGTGATGTCCTCAACTCCCACCCAATGGACAATTTCAAGCAACAATGGATTGAACAGCCGCCATACGCAGCAATGGGTTGAGGGGGAAGGTGTGGGGTGGAGCACTCGTCAGCTGGCCGAACTGGCCGGCACGACGTTGCGCACGATCCGGCACTACCACGACGTCGGCCTGCTGGAAGAGCCCGAGCGGCGCGCCAACGGGTACAAGAGCTACGGGGTCCAGCATCTCGTGCGGGTGTTGCGGATCAAGCGGCTGACGGAACTGGGTCTGTCGCTACCGCAGATCTCGGAGCTGGGCGACGCCGACGAGCATCCCGAGCAGGCGCTGCGGCTTCTCGATGCCGAGTTGGCCGGGACGATCGAGCGGCTTCAGCGGGTTCGGGCCGAGCTTCGGTTGATTCTCGAGCAGGCTTCGCCCACCGATTTGCCAGCCGGTGTGGCGGGGGTGATTGCCAGGGCGGGGCTTTCGCCGGCTGATCGGTCGTTCGCGGTGGTGCTGGCGCAGGTGCTGACACCGGAGGCGATGGTTCGGTATTCGCAGTCGTTGGCGGGGTATGCGCAGGATCCGGTGATCGTGGAGTTCGACAACCTGCCTGCGGATGCGGACGAGGGGACCCGGCAGCGGGTGGCTGAGCAGATGCGCGGGCTGGGGGTTGTGCGGAAGGTTCGGGAGGTCTTTCCGGAGGGGGTGTACGCGGCGGCGCCACATGGGGAGGCTTACGCGATCGAGGCTCTTGGGCGGGCGTTGGTGGAGTTGTACAACCCGGCGCAGATCGATGTTCTGGTTCGGATCGTTCCGGGGGATCGACGGTCTGCGGCCAAGCCGGGTGGGGCGGGCTAGGGTGCCGCGTGGACAAGACTCGGTTGGGCGTCGGGCTCGTGGTGGTCGTGTTGGTGGTGCAGACACTGGCCAGTCTGGTGTGGAACGCCGACGCGACGCTGACCGGGATCGCTCTTGCGTTCAACGCGGTGGCCGCGGTGTCGACGGGGTTGTTCGTCCGCCGGGGCGGGCGGGCCGCCTGGGTGGTCGCCGGGTGGTGTGCAGGGTTCTTCGGGTGGCACGTCCTCGGTCTCGGTGAGCTGGCCGGCTGGTGGACGACCGGGCTGGACGCGGCGTTCCTGATCGCGTCGCGGTACCAGCTCTCGGTCGTCTACCAGGCGGTCATGGCCACGGCGGCCGGGTTCGCCGTGCACCTGTTGCTGCCGCGTCAGGACCAGGCTTCGGCCACGTAGGCGTCGAAGCTGGTGGCCTTGCGGCCCAGCAGGCGGCTGACGTCGTCGGTCGGGGTGGCCAGCAGGCCGTTGCGCATGCCCTCGAACATGCCGTTCAGCTCGGTCGCCACCTCGTCGGGAACTCCTTGGGACAGCAGGGCTTCGCGGTACTCGTCCGGGGTCAGCCGGACCAGTTCGATCGTGCGGCCGGTGGCCGCGGCGATCTTTTGCACGGCCGCGGCGAACGTGACGCCCTCGGGGCCGGTGAGGTCGTAGGTCTGGCCGTCGTGCCCGTCGGTGGTCAGGGCCAGCGCCGCGACCTCGGCGATGTCGCGGACGTCCACGAACGGCTCCGGGACGTCGTTGACCGGCAGGGACAGGCGGCCCGCCTCGATCTCGGGCAGCCAGAGGTCCTCGGAGAAGTTCTGGGCGAAGTTGGTGGCCCGCAGGACGGTCCAGGACAGACCGCTGGCGCGGACCGCCTTCTCGGCCGCGTGCATGCCCTGGAACACCTCGTCCGGTGTCTCGTCGAGCCCGCGGCCGGACAGCAGGACGAGCCGCTGCACACCGGAAGCCTTGGCCAGCTCGACGAACGGTGCTGCCAGCGCTGGGTCTTCCGGTGCGATCAGGTAGACGGCGCTCACGCCGTCCAGGACCGGCTTCCAGGTGGACTCGTCGGACCAGTCGAAGCGGTGTGCGCTGGAACGGGAGGCCGCGCGGACTTTCGCCCCGGCGGCTTCGAGGGCTCGGACGACGCGGCGGCCCGTCTTGCCGGTCGCGCCCAGGACCAGGATCTCTTGTGTCATGGGCTCCAGCCAACCCGCGTGCGGCGTCCGCGGACATGGGTGAAAGTCCATCGATGATGTTCGATCGTTCCGTATCTTGGGGAGCATGGAGGCTTTCGACGAACTGCTGCGCGGCGTGCGCGCGGATGGTGCCGGGGTGCGTCGGGTCGAGATGTCCGGCACGCGGGTGCTGGAGGGGCTCACGCTGTACGCGGTGGCGTCGGGCGAGATCAACGTGCTGGGCGAGACCGCCAGGGCCGGGGACATGGTGGTCGTCCAGGGATCCGTCGCGGCTGAGGGACACGCCTCGCTGCTCAGCGGAACCTACGACGTCAAGGGTGCCGTGGCGCGCCGGTTGGCGGCCGTGCTTCCGGACGCGCTGGTGGCGCCGGGATCCGATGAGTGCGCGGGTTTCTACCGGGCCGTGGGCACCGATGAGCCCGCGGTCGTGATGGACCGGTTGCTGGACTGGCTGATGGTGTGCGCGCTGCGGGAGTGGTTCGACCGCGAGCACGGCACCGGATGGCTGGCCGCGCTCGGGGACGAGGTCGTCGGGCCGGTGCTGCGGGCGATGCACGCGTCACCGCAACGGGCCTGGACGCTTCCGTTGCTGGCCAGGGAAGCCGGGGTTGCGCGGACGACGCTCGCCACCAGGTTCGCCAGGTTGGTGGGGGTGCCGCCGCTGACGTACCTGACCGAGTGGCGGATGGCGCTGGCCGCCGACCTGCTGGCCGAGTCGTCGGCGACGGTGGCCGCGGTGGCGCGTCAGGTCGGGTACGCGGACGCGTTCGGGTTCAGCGCCGCTTTCAAACGCGTGCACGGGTTCAGCCCGAGCGAGTGCCGCACCCGGTGCGCCGCGACCGCGTGACCGTCCCTTTCGGACAGTGCCAGCCAGCACCCCTGGGTGTCGGCGCGATGGACATCAACCTCAGGTGAGCACGCGCGAGAGCTGGTGATCCACCAGGTCTTCCGCCGCCTCCGGCGACACCTGACCGATCAGCACCTGAAGCATCAGGCCGTCGACGAACGCCAGCAACGCCATCGCGTCCCGCCGCGGATCACCACCCGGCCGCACCGCGGTGATCATCCCCGCCAGCCAGGCCACCATCTCGGCGCTGCCCTCGCGCAACGGCAGCCCGAGGCGCGGTTCGACCACGGCCCGCGCCAGGAACGCCGCGAGCACCGGGCCCTCGGCACTAGAAGCGGGGCTCAGCGGCAGCAGTTCGAGCAGGATCGCACGCAGATGCGTCGCGGGGTCGTCGGAGCGCACGGCGCCCAGGCGAGCCGCCACGCGTTCGCTGACCAGCTCGAACGCGAACATCAGCAGCTCGTCCTTGGTCGCGAAGTAGTGCTGGACGCGCCCCATGGACACGTCCGCCTCGGCGGCCACGTGACGCAGGCTCACCGCGTCGAAGCCCTGAGCGGCGATCAACCGGCACACGGCGTCACCGATCTGACGGCGACGCTCCCCGTGGTCGACCTGCTTCGGCATGCGAACTCCCCAATGCGATCGCATTGCATCCTACCCGGGAAGTGTTTTACGATGCGATCGCATTGCAAAAAACGTGAGGGGGACGTCATGCAACTCTGGGACATCGCCGCGCTCACCTACTACCCCGTGCTCGACCGGTTCGCCGGATCGCTCAACAGGCTCGTGATCGAGAAGCTCGACCTGACACCCGGCGAGGCCGTGCTCGACATCGGCTGCGGCACCGGGGCACTGATCCCCGCACTGGTGGAAGCCGTCGGGCCGCAAGGACGTGTGGTCGCCATGGACAACAGCGCGCGCATGGTCGCGCTCGCGCGGAAACGGGCGAAGTGGCCGAACGTCGAGGTGCGCCAAGCCGACGCGTGCAACACCGATCACGGGGCTGGGCAGTTCGACGCGGCGGTGGCGCTCGGGGCGTTCAGCGCGATGCCGGACGTGCCGGCGGCGATCGCGAACGCGGCGGACGCGCTCAAGCCGGGCGGGCGGTTGTTCGTCTTCGACGTGCGGCTGGCCAAGAAAACCCGTACGACCAGGTTCCTGCGGGCGGCCTACCGCAGGATCGCGGGATTCACCGGAGCTGACGTCGTCGGCGAGCTCCGCACCGTGTTCGAGCAGGTGGAGCCGGTGTTCGCCGTAGAAGGCGACACCACGACGGTGGTCATGGCCAGGAAGATCACGGATATGGCCAGCCGTTCGGAGTGCACACCTTCCCGTCCTGCGGGATGACCGCGCCCTGAGGCACGCCGTTGGTGATGCGCACGATCTCGTCGTTGGACACGCTGAACGTCTGCTGCATCATCACCGGCGCCGGGCCGCCCGCCACCTCGCACGCGCGGTGGTTCTGGCCGAACGCGTGACCGACCTCGTGGTTGACCATGTACCGGCGGTACGAGGTCAGGTCCGGCAGGAAGGCGACGGCACCGCGGAACCAGCGGGCGGCGTTCAGCACGACGAAGTTGCCGTCACGACAGGAGACGTCGACCGGGATTTCAAAGCCGCACACGGCACGCGCGGTCTGCTGCGAGGCGAGCCGGATGCGCACCGAGGCAGGACCCGGCACCCGCCGGACCGAGAACGCGCCACGTGCCGTCCAGCCGCGCGGGTCGGTCAGCGTGGCATCGACGAAGGTGGAAAAGGCCTGTTCGTCGACGGTGACACCGTCCTCGACCTCGACCGCGTAGGTGCGCACCGGGCCGCCGGTGCCGACGACCACGCCGGCGCCCTGGACCACGTGGAACGAACCGGCGCCGGCGGCCGGGAAATCGGGGCCGTCGGGCAGGTCCGAGCTGGACGTGTACACCCGAGGTGGAGGCGCCGCTGGAGCGGACGGAACCGTGGAGGGCTCGACGGGCGGTGTTGTGGTGGGTGCGGCCGCGGGTGAGGTTTCGCCTGCCAGCTGGGTGGTGGTGAGCAGCAACGCGGTCAGCGCGACTGCTCCCAGGACCAGGTGCACCTTCATGGCACCGAGGCTCTCCGGAACTGATGAAGAACCTGTTTACGTCCCGCTTGGCTGTCGTGAAGACCTGCATACTGCGGTGGTGTGTGCCCACATCCTCGTCGCCGAGGACAACGTTCACCAGGCGGAACTCGTCCGCCGGTACCTGGAGCACGACGGGCATTCCGTGGTGGTAGTCCACGACGGCCGGGCGGCGATCGACGAGACGCGGCGGCGCAACCCGGATCTGCTCGTGCTGGACGTGATGATGCCGTTGGTGGACGGCATCGACGTGATGCGCGCCATCAGGACCGAGTCGGACGTGCCGATCGTGCTGCTGACCGCACGGTCCACTGAGGACGACGTGCTGCTCGGGTTCGACCTGGGAGCGGACGACTACATCACCAAACCGTTCCGGCCGCGGCAGATGGTGGCGCGGGTGCGGACGATCCTGCGGCGCACCGGACGTGCCCGCGAGACCAACGTCACCGTGCTCAGGGTCGGGGACCTGATGGTCGACCCGATCCGGCACGAGGTGCGCGTCAACGACGACCTGGTGAGTCTCACACCCGCGGAGTTCCGGTTGCTGGCCAAGATGGCCGCGCAGCCGCAACGGGTGTTCACACGCGAACAACTGCTGGAGGACGGGTTCATCACGGCACGCACGGTCGACGTGCACATGATGAAGCTGCGCCGCAAGATCGAGCAGGATCCGCGCCGGCCGGAACGACTGCTCACCGTCTACGGCATCGGGTACAAGCTCGTATGAAAAGCCTGCTCGTTCGGTTCTTCCTGTTCTCCGTGGTGATCGCGGCCTGTTCGATCGCGATGACGGCGTGGCTCGCGAGCCAGGCGACCACTGGCGCGATCCGGCAGGAGCAGGGTGAAGCGCTCGCCACGGACGCGCAGATCTACGACGGCCTGCTGAAGGCGGCGGCCACGCACCGGAGCTGGGCGACGGCGAAGTCCGAAGTGGACGATCTGGCACGGACGTTCAACCGGCGCATCGCGTTGACCGATCGCAACGGCAAACCGTTGCTGGACACCGGCAACGCGAGTTCTCCACCGCTGCCCGTCAACCCCAAGGTGTCCGTCGACCCGCTCAACGTCGACTCGTGGCTCAAGCCGGGTGCGGGCAAGATCGACCCGCGGGCGGCTGGGCCGTTCATGCTCACCGACGACGAGCACGCGAAGTGGCGGAGCTACGCGGACCGGTTGTTGCAGTGCAACGACAAAATCATCATTGTGGAGCAGCCCAACCGCAGGCCTCGACTCGCGAACGACGAGCCGGGCAAGCCGTCCCAGTGGGAGGACTGCGCGGTGGGCGACCAGCTCTACACGCTGACGCCGACCGAGACAGCCGCCTACGCCGAGCTGCACAAGTTGTTCGAAGGGTGCGTCAGCCGGCTGCCCCAGACCTACCGGTTCGGGTCGAAGGACGGGCCGATCTCGCTCGACTGGGAGCTCACGGCCGTCAAGTACTCGGATCCTCCGGTCGCGGAGTGCATGGACACCGCGCGCCGCGAGCAGTTGCGGCCGTGGGTGGCCGAGTACGCGCACGCGTTCATCACCGAACCGACCGGCGCCGGGCCGCAGACGATCGACCTGTCGACGACCGGGACCAAGCGGATCATCCTGGTGGCGCTGGGAATCCTCGCGTTGGCCGGGTTCGCGTCGTGGATCACCGCGACGCAGCTGGTCCGGCCCATCCGGGCGTTGACCTCCGCCACCAAACGCACCGCCGAGGGCGATCGGGCCGTGCGCGTCGACGGCGGCGCCGGCGAGATCGGTGAGCTGGCGAAGTCGTTCAACGCCATGTCCGAGAAGCTCGCCGAGACCGAACGGCAGCGGCAGGCGATGGTCAGCGATGTGGCGCACGAGCTGCGCACGCCGTTGGGCAACATCACCGGCTGGCTGGAGGCGACGCAGGACGGGCTGGCCGAGCCGGACCCGCACCTGATCGACATGCTGCTGGAAGAGTCCCTTCTGCTGCAACGACTCGTGGACGACCTGCACGACCTGGCCCAGGCCGACGCGGGCACGCTCCGGCTGCACCCCGAGCCGATCGCGCTCGACGACGTGGTCGACCAGGTCGTGAACGCCCAGCAGCACCGCGAGATCCTGCTGCGAGCGGAAATCACGCCGGTTCACCTCACCGCGGACCCGGTGCGGTTGCGGCAGGCGCTCGGCAACCTCGTCGCGAACGCCGTCCGCTACACCCCGCCGGGTGGCGAGGTCGTCGTGAAGTTGTTCCAGGAAGGCGAAAACGCTGTCCTCGAGGTGCGGGACACCGGCACCGGCATCGCACCGGACGACGTGCCGCACGTGTTCGACCGGTTCTGGCGGGCGGACAAGTCGCGCAGCCGGCGCACCGGTGGCAGCGGCCTCGGGCTCGCGATCACGCGGCACCTGGTGGAGGCGCACGGCGGAACGGTGTCGGTGTCCAGCACGCTCGGCAGCGGGTCGACGTTCCGGATCAGCCTGCCGCGGTGAGCAGGTCCACGTTGATCATGCCGGCCGCCTGGGCGCCCTGCGCGGCGGCGACGATCACGATGGCCGTCGGATCCGTGACGTTGCCTGCTGCGTAGACACCCGGCACGCTCGTGCGGCCCTTGCCGTCCGTGCGCACGAACGGCCCGACCATCGTCTCCTCGGTTTCCGCGCCCAACGCCAGAAGGAACTCGTCGCGTGGTTTGACCGGTGCGGAGTACACGAGCGCGTCAGCGGGGATGCGGTCCGAGCCGGAGATCACCGCGACGAGCCGGTCGTCCTCCACCTCGATGGCGTCCACCGTCGGAACGTGCGTGACGTCGGCCGACCACTGCCGGACCAGCGCGACCTTCATCTCCTCGCCGAACACCACGAGCTTCTGGTCACGGACCTCGTAACCGTGGCAGTACGGGCAGCCGAAGACGTCGCGGCCCCAGCGGTCACGCAGGATGTCCGGCACCTCGTCGACCAGGCCGGTCGCGAACAGCAGGCGCTTGGCGTGCACCGTGCGTCCGGACAGCTCGACGGCGAACCCGTCGTCCGTCCTCGTCACGCCGGCGACGGTGTCGTTGACGATCTCTCCGCCGTAGCCCTCGACCTCAGCGCGACCGTGCTTGAGCAGGTCCAACGGCGAGAGGCCGTCGCGAGAGAGGTAGTTGTGCATGTGCGCGGCCGGCTTGTTGCGCGGCTCGGCACCGTCGACCACGAGGACGCTGCGGCGCGCCCTGGTCAGCATCAGGGCGGCACTCAGTCCGGCCGCTCCCCCACCAATGATCACCACTTCGTATCCCATGCCACGACTCTGCGGTCGACAGTCCAGTTTTGGCAAAGTATGTTGCCGTTATGGCAACAACCGTGGGGCAACGGCTCGCCGCGCTGCGAGCCGAGCACGACTTGACGCTGGCGACGTTGTCCGAGCTGACGGGCATCTCGAAGTCGACGCTGTCGCGGCTGGAGTCCGACCAGCGCAAGCCGACGCTGGAGCTGCTGCTGCCGTTGTCGCGGACCTATCAGGTGTCGCTGGACGACCTCGTCGGCGCACCCGAGGTGGGCGATCCACGCGTCGTGATGAAGCCGCGCGAACTCGACCACGGCCGCGTCGGCATCCCGCTGACCAGGTCGATCGGGCCGTTGCAGGCGTGGAAGATGATCCTCACCGACACCACGCTGCACGAGCCGCGCGTGCACGAGGGCTACGAGTGGTTCTACGTGCTGAGCGGCCGGATCCGGTTGCGAATCGGCGACAAGGAGGTCGTGCTGCGGGCGGGCGAGGTCGCGGAGTTCGACTGCCGCCAGCCGCACGCGCTGAGCAGCGCGGACGGCCACCCCGCCGAGATCATCAGCCTGTTCGGCAAGCAGGGAGAACGCATCCACACCCGCGCCGCGCCACCACAGCGGTCGTAGTGCGGCTCCGCCACAGCGGTCATAGTGGAGCCATGTGCCGAAACATCCGGGTGCTCCACAACTTCGAACCGCCGGCCACCTCCGACGAGGTGCAGGCCGCGGCCGTGCAGTACGTGCGGAAGGTGAGCGGGGCGGCGAAACCGTCGGCGGCGAACCAGGCCGCGTTCGACAAGGCCGTCGCGGCGGTGGCGGCGGCGACGCAGGAACTGCTCGACGCGCTCGTCACCACGGCTCCGCCCAAGGACCGCGAGGTTGAGGCGGCCAAAGCCAAGGCGCGAGCAGCGGAGCGTTACGGGCGTTAGTTACGCACGCGCGTGTCTAGGTACATGCAGATGAGCTTGGCGGCGACGCCCGCGGATCCGACGATGAACGCCTGATCGGGACCGAGCGTGACGGCGATGGCCCACAACAGCAGGGCGATCAGCACCAGGATGATCGTCACCTGCACCGCGTGCGGCCACTGGTCGGGGTGGACCAGCCACCTCGTCTCCTGCCGCGGCTGCGGAACCGCCACGTCACCCGCTCTATCGGGTGAACGCTCCGCCTGTACCGCCATCGTGCTCCCTCGCCGAGATTCCTCCTGCGGGACCTATTCTCCTAAGTTGATCTTCTACGCAGTGTTACTTCCGCTTGTCGTGCGGTGAGCGTTCGGTGAGCGTCGGCGAACGGCAGACGAACGGTCATCGGCGCGATCAGCTGTCGGTCCGTCACCGTCCGTTTACCGATTGAGGTCAACGCCACCACATTGAGTGGCCGTTATCCCGTAGTCGCTCAACTCTACGTAGTCGTTACACCGTTCGGAGCAGCGCGGTTTTTGTCAGACCCCTCGGATAACGTCAGGTGAAGAGAGCGGTACGAGGGGAGAAAGCGTTGCCGGACAACAACGTCAGCGTCACCGCACTGTCGTTCACCGAGTACGTCATGAGCGGCCAGCGTGGACGTATCAACATCGTTTCTGAGCAGCGGGGGATGTACCTGACCTCCGACACCAGGGTGTGCGGGTTCTACAACCCGATCCGCGACGCCATGCGACGAGCGGTCAACTCGACCGAACCTGAACTGGAGCTGAAGAAGGCGGTCATGAACGCCAACCGCACGGGCCAGCCGCGGGCGTTCGAGGAGATCGCCGACGGCTTCCTGCCCTGGCTGGCGTCGTTCAAAGCCACCGGCGTGCCGGTCGAGCCCGCCACCTACCGCGCCGGCGAGCTGACCCTGAAGGTCCGTCCGCACCTGGGGCTGCGCAAGAAGGACGGGTCGGCCTACGCGGTGCTCGTGCACACCAAGGAGGTGCCGCTGACCAGGGAGGCGGCGAACGTCGGGCTGCGCATCCTGCAGCACACGATCGGCGAGACGCTGCCCGGTGCCACGCCGATGATCCTCGACGTGCGGCGCGGCAAGGCGTACCAGATGCCGGCGCGGACGAACCTCGGCAAGTTGGACGTGCTGATCGCCGCCGAGGCGATGGGCTACGTGACGCACTGGAAGCTGTCCGGGCTGTTCGAGTCGGTGCACGCGGTCTAGCGAGAGCCGACGCGGCCCGATCGGGGGGTCGGGCCGCGTCGTCGGCACCGCGTTTTCAGCAAGCCTTGAGCATCACGGCCAGCGCGTCGTGCTCGGCCTGGTCGACGGTCAGCTTGTAGGTGATCTTCACCGAGATCCAGTGCTGGGCGTAGGTGCACCAGTAGGCCTGCACCGGCGGCTTCCACTTCGCCGGGTCCTGGTCGCCCTTGCCGCGGTTGGTCTTCGCGGTCACCGCGATCAGCTGGATACCGCCGAGGTCGTTGGCGAACGCCTTGCGCTGGTCGTCGGTCCACTTGTCGGCGCCGGACCGCCACGCTTCGGCCAGCGGCACGGTGTGGTCGATGTCGACCTCACCCGCGTCCTTGATCACCACGTTGTCGTAGGGACTGTTCCAGGTGCCCGACACGGCCTTGCAGTCCTTGTCGGTCTTGACGTCGGTGCCCTGGCGCTGCAGCACGATCTCCCTGGTGTCGCAGGAGTTTCCCTGCGAGGCCCAGTGCGGGAAGCGGTCGCGGCTGTAGCCGGCCATCTTGCTCTCGGACGCGATCTGCAGGGCGCCGAGGTCGGCCGAACCGGTCGGAACAGGCCCGGTGGGCGCGGGCGTCGTGGGCGAATTCTCCTGGGATGACTGGAGTTTGGTCAGGTACCAGCCCAGTGCCACCAGCAGCACGAAGACCACCAGTGACGTCACCGCCGCGCGATTCATGCGCTCATGATCGGTCATGCCGATCACGGACCGGTCAACCGGCCCGCAATCGGCATGTCGTCGTTACCGCATTCGACTACTTGGGCTGGGAAGTGAGGTAGCCGCCCATGTTCTTGAAGTACTCGTGTGCCTTGAGCTCCACCCCGTCTGCGGTGCGAACCTTCTTGACCAGCAACGCCTTGCTGCGACCGCGCCGGGCCTCGGCGCCCGCGACGATCGCCACGCCGTCACCCTCGCGGTAGAAGATCCGGCCGGGCGTACCGCCGTAGACCTCGGCGGACACCTCCGCCTCGATGATCTCCAGGCGCTGGCCGCGGTGGAAGCAGAACGCGCTCGGGTACGGCGCGCACTGCGCGCGCACCAGGCGGTCGAGCTCCTCGGCGGTCCACGTCCAGTCGATCCGCAGGTCCTCTTCCGCGCGCTTGTGGAAGAACGACGCCTGCGAACGGTCCTGCTTCACGAAGTCGGTCCGGCCGGACGCGATCTCGGCGAGGCCGTCGACGGTGATCGGGCCGAACAGCTCCAGCGTCTTCTCGAAGAGCACCGCGGTCGTGTCGCGCGGGCCGACCGGAACCGAGCGCTGCAGCACGATGTCGCCGGCGTCGAGTGTGTCGTCCATCATGTGCGCCGTCACGCCGACCTCCTTCTCGTCGTTGAGCAGCGCCCAGATCAACGGCGAGAAGCCCGCGTACTTCGGGAGCAGCGAGTCGTGCACGTTCAGCGTGCCGCGCTTGGGCAGCGCGAAGACCTGCGGCGGGATCCAGGTCCGCCAGTTGCAGGCGACGATCACGTCCGGGTCGGCCGCCTTGAGCGCGTCGAGCAGCTCCTGGTCCTCGGGCCGTTCGCGGATGAGGACCTCGACACCGTTCTCGCGCGCCAGGTCCTCGACCGAATCGCTCCAGATCTTCTCGTACGCACCCTCACCCCTGGGATGGGTGACCACCAGGACGACCTCGTGCTCGGACGCCAAAAGTGCCTGCAGGGTGCGATGACCCCAGGTCTGGAACCCGAACATGACGACCCGCATGGGGGTGCCCTCCTCTACTCCGGTGCGATACGGTCAGGCTAACCTAACTGAGACTTGCCAAGTAAGCTTAGGCTTCCCTAAGTTAGGTGCTCATGCATCCGATCTACGACATCGTCGGCATCGGGTTCGGTCCCTCGAACCTGGCACTCGCCATCGCTCTCACCGAGCACAACGAGCAGGCCGAAACCCCTGTCACCGCGGTGTTTCTGGAACGCCAGCACGCGTTCGGCTGGCATCGGGGCATGCTGCTCGACGACGCCACCATGCAGGTCTCGTTCCTCAAGGACCTGGTCACCATGAGGAACCCCACCAGCCGTTTCTCGTTCCTCTGCTACCTGCAGGCCCGCGGCCGGCTCGTCGACTTCGTCAACCACAAGAACCTGTTCCCGCTGCGTGTGGAGTTCCACGACTACTTCGAGTGGGCCGCGGCGCAGGTCGACGACATGGTGTCCTACGACACCGAAGCCGTTGGCGTGGAAGCGATCCACGACGACCTGTTCGAGGTGACCACGACCACGGGTGACGTGTACCACGCCCGCAACCTCGTCTTCGCCACCGGACTGCGCCCGACCCTGCCCGACGGCATCGCGCTGTCGGACCGGGTGTGGCACAACAGCCAGTTCCTGCATCGAATCGGCGAGCTGCGCGACCCGAAGCGCTGCGTCGTCGTGGGCGCCGGCCAGAGCGCCGCGGAGGCCGTGGCGTACCTGCACCGCGAGTACCCCGGCGCCGAGGTGTGCTCGGTGTTCTCCCGCTACGGCTACAGCCCCGCGGACGACAGCTCGTTCGCGAACCGGATCTTCGACCCCGCGGCCGTCGACCACTACTACGACGCGCCGGATGCCGTGAAGCAGCGGTTGATGGACTACCACCGCAACACCAACTACTCCGTGGTCGACATCGACCTCATCACGCAGCTCTACCGCACCGAGTACCAGGAGAAGGTCCTCGGCACGCAGCGGCTGAAGATGATGAACATGACCCGTCTCGTCGCCGTCGAGGAGTCCGCGACCGGCGCGCGTGCGGTGATCCAGTCGCTCGTCACGGGCGAGCAGGAGTACGTCGACACCGACCTCGTGCTGCTCGCGACCGGCTACGACGAGGCCGCGCCGATCCTCGGTTCGCTCGACGAGACCTGCGCACGCGACGATGCGGGCCGTCTGGTCGTTGGTCGCGACTACCGCGTGCAGTCCTCACTGCGTGGCGGCATCTACCTGCAGGGCGGCACCGAGCACTCGCACGGCATCACGTCGTCGCTCCTGTCCAACGTCGCGGTGCGTTCTGGTGAGATCCTTACGTCCGTGCTGACCAACACTCCAGTGCCGGTCCTCGCGACCGCATGAGACTCACCGAGTGAAGCTCGACCTGAAACTGACGGGCTGCCGGGCCCTCACCATGGACCCGGCACGTCCGGCCGCGCACACGATCGGCATCTGGCAGGACCGCATCGCCGGGCTGGACGAGCAGGTCGCGGACCTCCCCGCCGCCGAGACCGTGGACCTCGGCAACGCCGTGGTGCTGCCCGGATTCATTGACGCGCACACGCACCTCGCGTGGAACGGCCGTTCGCGCCGGACGATCGACGTGACGGGGCTGACCACCGCGGCCCAGGTGCGCGAACGCCTGTCCGGCGCGCCGGGCGAGGGCTGGATCGAGGCGTCCGGCTACGACCGGCGGATCATGGACCGGCCGCTGACCGCCGCCGACCTCGACCCCGTCACCGGCGACCGGCCGCTCTACCTCGCGGACATCTCCGGGCACGCGTGCGTGGTGAACTCCGCGGTGCTGAACCGGCTTCCGCAGATCACCAGCGACGGCTGGCTGACCGAGAACGAACAGCTGGCCGCACGGTCGTTGCTGCTGCCGTACTCGATCGACGAGATCATCGGCGACCTGCACGAGAGCGCACGGCAGGTGCTCGCCGAGGGCGTGACGATGTGCGCGGAGGCGGGCATCGGCGCCGGGCTCATCGCGAGCAGTCCACTGGAGGCCGCCGCGTACCAGCGCGCTCAGTTGCCGATCCGCGTGCAGCTCATGGTTTCCGCGTACGTGCTGCACGACGTCGCCGCCGCTGCGGCGGACGGGATTCCGAGGGCGATCGACCTCGGCCTGCACACCGGGTTCGGCGACGACATGCTGTCGTTGGGCGCCATGAAACTGTGGACCGACGGCGGCATGATCGCGCGCACGGCCGCGTTGTCGGAGCCCTACGCCGGCACGGACAACTCCGGTCAGCTCGCGGAGTCAGACGAGTTCATGCGGGCGGCGATCATCGACGGCCACCACGCCGGGTGGCAGCTCGCGATCCACGCGATCGGCGACCGCGCGATCGACTTCACCCTGGACGCGGTGGCCGAAGCCCAGCGACAACGGCCGCGCGCCGACGCCAGGCACCGCATCGAGCACTGCGGTCTGGTCCGGCCCGACCAGCTCGAACGGATCGCGAGCCTCGGCCTGATCCCCGTTGTCCAGCCGACGTTCCTGTGGTCCTACGGCGACGACTACAGCGTGATCATGGGCGAGAACCGCGCACCCTGGATGTACCGCGGGCGGTCGTTCCTCGACCGCGGGATCACCGTCGCGGGCAGCTCGGACCGGCCGGTCGCGGACGGCTCCCCGTTGCGCGCCATCGAGTTCATGGCACGGCGCCGCTCCTGCGGCGGCCAGGCGGTCGGCCAGGACGAGGCGATCACCGTCGAGGAGGCGATCCGCGCGTACACGCTCGGCAGCGCCTACGCGTGCCGCAAGGAGCACGTGCTGGGCAGCCTCACGCCCGGCAAGCTCGCGGACCTCGTGGTGCTCGGCGACGACCCGCGCACGAGCGACGCGATCGCGGACATTCCCGTGCTGGCCACGATGGTCGGCGGAAACCTCATGCCTCAGCGTTCCATCTGATCGCGAACCACCCGGTGCCTGGCCGACGCGTCGGCAGAGGACTCACCTCTCCGCGATCTTCTTGGTCGCCGCCGGCCAGGGCTACTGCAGGTGGAACGTGGCGGCCAGCGTCGTGAGCCGGTCCGTGATGTCCGCGTAGACGTTCGTGCGCCGGACCCAGTTCTCACAGCCGGACGACGCCGACGGCGGCGTGCCGAGCGGCGAGACCGCGTCCGTCACCCCGTACTCCAGCCGGTACGCGAGCACCGCGATCGCCGACTCCAGCCAGAACGACGGATCGGGCGTCGGAATCTCTCCCAGCCCAACGCCGAACCACACCGGCATGCGCGCGTACTGCCCGAGCGCCGCCGAGATGCGCCGCGCGGCCGCGTCCTTGATCTCGGCGCGAGCCTTGTCCCCCGCCAGCACCGCCTCGGTGCGCCACTCCTCCCCCATGGCGTCCTCGTCGGCGTCCAACCGCTCAGCCGCCCGCTTGGCGCTCGCCTCGTTCGCGTTGATCAGCCACTCCATCTGGCGGACCTCGTGCGACAACGCGTCCCGCTCGAACCGCGGCACCCGCCCACCGTCCAGTTTGGACCGCGCCTCGTCCCGTCGGGCCTTGAGCCCCTCGAACTCCAGCACCTCCTGCCGCAGCTCCACCCGAGCCGGGTCAGCGAGGATCTCCTTCTCCGCGTCCCACGCCTTGCGCAACGCCTCGACCAGCGGCGCGATGTCGTCGGCCACCGCGTCGAGATCGACCAGCGGACCGTCACCAGCACCAGACAGCCGCCGTTCCAACACAGTCAGCCGCGCCGTGACGCGTTCGAGCTCCGCAGTCAACTGACCGACATGACTGATCAACGTGGCGACCTGCGGCTCGACCAGGTCAAGCCGTTCCTTCTCCGTGGGCACCCGACCAGCGAACCGGACACCGCAGACGCTGAAAAGCGGGTACCCGTCGAATGCACGCATTAGAGGCCACGTTTCCGCCCGGCCGTGGCACTCACCCCTCACGCACCGTCACCACACTGGGTGAACTGGGACAAAACGAGGTATTAATAGAAAATGGCGACCTCCGTTACTGAGACCGAGCGCAAGTACGAGGCACCATCGGACGCGAGTCTGCCGGACCTCACAGACATCACCGGCGTGGCCACCGGCCCGGAAGTGTTCGACCTGGAAGCCACCTACTTCGACACCGACGACTACCGCCTGGCCCGCGCCGGCGTGACACTCCGCCGCCGCGTGGGCGGCGACGACGAGGGCTGGCACCTCAAACTCCCCGCAGGCGAAGACACCCGCCAAGAGGTCCGCGTCCCACTGGGCCGCGCGGTGAAGCACCCCCCGAAGGACCTCTCCTCCCTGGTGCGCGCCCACACCCGAGGCTCCGGCCTGGGCCCGGTAGCCGAAATCCGCACCAATCGCCGCCGCTGGCAACTGACCAACGACAACGGCCAACTCCTGGCCGAAGTGGTCGACGACGTGGTCACCGCCCAAACCATGGGCTCCTCGACCACCACCACCTCGTGGCGCGAGATCGAAGTGGAACTGGGCGAAGGCGGCGACCGCGAACTCCTGGACACCGTCGAACAACACCTGGGCGAGGCGGGCATCCACCCGTCCTCCTCGAAGTCCAAACTCTCCCAGGTAATCGGCGTAAAACGAGACGCCATCCCCACCATCACCAAGAAGTCCACCGCAGGCGAAGTCGTCCTCGCCTACCTCCACGAACAACGCGCGGCCCTGCAAAACCAGGACCCCCGAGTCCGCCGCAACGAACCCGACGCCGTCCACCAAATGCGAGTGGCCACCCGCCGCATGCGCTCGGCCCTCCAAGCCTTCGGCAAAATCGTCGACCGCGAAGCCACCCGCACCCTGACCGACGAACTCAAGTGGCTGGCCTCCGTCCTGGGCACCTCCCGCGACCTCGAAGTACTCCGCATGCGCTTCGAGGACGCCCTGCACTCCCTCCCCCCAGAACTGGTCCTGGGCGACGTAGCCGCCCGCCTGACCCGCCACTTCGCTCCACTGGAAGCCAAGGCCCACAAGGACTCCGTAGCCGCGCTGGACAACAAGCGCTACTTCACCCTCCTGAACACCATCGACACCCTCCTGGCCTCTCCCCCACTGACCAAACTGGCCTCCGGCAAGGCAAAAGACGTCCTCCCCCGCCTGGTGGAAAAAGCCCGCCACCGCCTGGACGTCCGCGTGGAAACGGCCATGGCCACCCCCAACAGCGACGAACCGCTGCACGAGGCCCGCAAAGCCGCCAAACGCCTCCGCTACAGCGCCGAAGTAACCGAACCGGCCCTGGGCAAACACGCCACGCACCTCCGCAAGCGAGCCAAGGACGTGCAAACCCTCCTGGGCGAACACCAGGACTCGGTAGTAGCCCGCCCCGTCCTGCTGGACCTGGGCCGAGGCGACGAGAACGGCTTCACCTTCGGCCTGCTCTACGGCAAAGAGGTGGAGCTAGCACACAAAACCGAGGCAGAACTCCCAGCCCTGTGGCGGAAACTGACCAAGGAACACCTCTAGCCGCCAGCGCGGCTTTGGCTTGGGCGACGCCCTCAATTGGTCTAAACCTTGACATCCCAACCCGCCCCCTGAAACCGTAACCC
>NZ_MUYM01000140.1:243-15395 GCF_002150765.1 Lentzea kentuckyensis | reverse complement strand
CCACGACGATCAGCAGCAGCACCAGGACGATGCGGCCGAAGATGTTGCCGGAGCGGGGGCGGCGGGCTTGGGGCGGGTTGGGCGGCTGCGGGACCACGAGATCCAGGCTACGTGTCCGGCTGGTGGGCCGAGCGGGTGAAGAGTGATGAAACCGGCACTGATGGCGGCTGGACATTCAGGTGAGGCTTACCTTAAATAAGGCCGACCTAATTCACGGAGGCGTCGGGATGCTGTTTGCCAATGGCTTGATCGGGCTGCGGGAAGGCCTCGAGGCCGCGCTCGTGGTGAGCATCTTGATCGCATTCCTGGTGAAGACGGGGCGGCGGTATGCGCTCAAGTGGGTTTGGGTCGGTGTTGCGACGGCGGTGGCACTGTCCGTAGCGGCCGGGGCGATCATCACGTTCAGTGCTGCCGGGATGTCGTTCGAGCAGCAGGAAGCGTTCGGCGGGGTCATGTCGATCATTGCCGTCGCGTTCGTCACCGGAATGATCTTCTGGATGCGCAGGGCGGCCAAGACGATTGCGGCCGAGTTGCGCGGCAAAATGGACGAAGCGCTTCAAATCGGACCTATCGCCATCGTGGCGCTGGCCCTTTTGTCGGTGGGGCGGGAAGGGCTGGAGACGGCCGTCTTCTTCTATTCCAGCGTGCAGGCGGCCGGTGGGGGGACTGCTGAGCCGTTGCTCGGGTTCCTGGCGGGGATCGCGGTGGCCGTGGTGATCGCGGCGCTGCTGTACCAGGGGGCCATCCGGTTCGATCTTGGCAAGTTCTTCACGGTCACGGGTGTGCTGCTCGTGTTCGTGGCCGCCGGCGTGCTGAGTTACGGCATTCACGACCTGCAGGAGGCCGCCATCCTGCCCGGGTTGAACACGCTGGCGTTCGACATCAGCGACGTCGTGCCGGAGGACTCCTGGTACGGGGCGCTGCTCAAGGGGTTCTTCAACTACTCGCAGCGGACGTCCGTGCTGCAGGCCATCGCGTGGGTCGCCTACGTGGGGGTTGTTCTGTCCCTGTTCCTCATCCGGCCGCGCCGCCGCGCTGCCGTGTCCAACTGATCGATGGAGTAGCAACCGTGCGCAAAGCAGTAGTCATCCTGGGCTCGCTCGCGGTGTTGGCGGCGTGTAGCAACGGCAGCACGAAAAGCGACGCGAGCGGCAACATCGCCGTCGAGGCGAGTGACGACGCGTGCAAGGTGGCCAAGACCGAGGCGAGCACCGGCAACGTCACGTTCGAGGTGACCAACAAGGGCACCAAGGTGACCGAGTTCTACCTCTACGCGGAGGGTGACCGGATCCTCGGTGAGGTCGAGAACATCGGGCCTGGGCTCAGCCGCAAGCTGATCGTCGAGGTGACCGAGTCCGGCAAGTTCCAGACCGCGTGCAAGCCCGGCATGAAGGGCGACGGCATCCGCGGCGACTTCACGGTCACCGGTGACAGCAAGAAGTCGACCGACGGCAACGCGTTGCTCGCCGAGGCGACCAAGAGCTACCAGCGTTACGTCAACTCGCAGGCCGACCAGCTGCTGGTGAAGACCGAGGAGTTCGTCAACGCCGTCAAGGCCAAGAAGGTCGACGACGCCAAGGCGCTCTTCCCCGTGGCGCGCACCTACTGGGAGCGCATCGAGCCAGTCGCGGAGAGCTTCGGCGACCTCGACCCCAAGATCGACGGTCGTGAGGACGTCATCGCCGAGGGCATGGCGTTCACCGGCTACCACCGCCTGGAGAAGGACCTGTGGGTGTCCGGGCTGCAGGCCGACTCCGAGAAGATCGCGGACCAGCTCCTGACCGACGTCAAGGAGATCGTGTCCAAGGCCAAGAGCGTCGAGCTGACTCCGGTGGAGCTGGCCAACGGTGCCAAGGAGCTGCTCGACGAGGTCGCCACCGGCAAGATCACCGGTGAGGAGGACCGTTACTCGCACACCGACCTCTGGGACTTCCGCGCGAACGTGGACGGTTCGCAGGCCGCGATCGCCGCGCTGCGCCCCGCGGTGGCACCGAAGGACGCGGCGCTCGTGTCCACTTTGGACGCCAAGTTCAAGGCGCTCGACGAGGCGCTGGAGAAGCACCGCAAGGGTGACGGCTTCAAGCTCTACACCGAGCTGACGCAGGACGAGATCAAGACGCTGGCCGAGGCCGTCGACGCGCTCGGCGAGCCGGTCAGCAAAGTCGCTGAAGTGGTGTCGGCCAAGTGACCGGGGTCTCGCGGCGGAGGCTGCTCGGGTACGCGGGCGCCGGTGTGGCGCTCGCGGGTGCGGGTGCCACCGGTGGGGTGCTGGCGAGCAGGCAGTCGCCGGAGGTCGAGAACCTCGCGGCGGCGAAGGTGCCGTTCTACGGTGACGTCCAGGCGGGCATCGTCACGCCCGCGCAGGACCACATGCACTTCGTCGCGCTGGACGTGAAGACGAAGAGCCGCGACGAGTTGATCGACCTGCTCAAGCAGTGGACCGTCGCCGCGGAACGGATGACGGCCGGCCAGGAGGCCGCGGAGAACGGTGCCGTCGGTGGCAACGCCGAGGCGCCGCCGAAGGACACCGGCGAGGCGCTCGACCTGCCCGCGTCCGCGTTGACGATCACCATCGGCTTCGGGCCGTCGCTCTTCGACGACAGGTTCGGGCTCAAGGACAAGCGGCCGGAGCGGTTGATCGACCTGCCGCGCTTCCCGCAGGACGACCTGGACCCGTTGCGCAGCAATGGAGACATCTGCATCCAGGCCTGCGCGAACGACCCGCAGGTGGCCGTGCACGCCATCCGCAACCTGGTGCGCATCGGCTTCGGCCGGGTCGCGGTCCGCTGGTCGCAGCTCGGCTTCGGCCGCACCTCGTCGACCACGCGCGACCAGGCCACACCGCGCAACATGTTCGGGTTCAAGGACGGCACGCGCAACATCAAGGCCGAGGACACCGAACACCTGAAGAACCACGTCTGGGTCTCGAAGGAGGACGGCCCGGACTGGCTCGTCGGCGGCACGTACCTGGTGTCGCGCCGGATCCGCATGCACATCGAGATCTGGGACCGCACGTCGCTGACCGAGCAGGAGCAGATCATCGGCCGCACCAAGGGCGAGGGTGCGCCGCTGGGCCAGCAGAAGGAGTTCGACGAACCCGACCTGCACGTCAGGGGCGCGGGCGGGGTGCCGTTGATCGGCGAGATCGCGCACATCCGGCTCGCCTCGCCGGAGTCGTTGAACGGGGTCAGGATCCTGCGCCGCGGTTACAACTTCACCGACGGCTCGGACGGGCTCGGGCACCTCGACGCGGGACTGTTCTTCCTGGGTTTCAACCGTGACACGGGCAAGCAGTTCGTCCCGATGCAGCAGGCGTTGTCCACAAAGGACGACATGATGGAGTACGTCGAGCACACGGGTTCAGGTCACTTCGCAGTGCCACCGGGCGTTCAGCCAGGTGGCTACTGGGGCGAAACCCTCTTCCGGAGCTGAGCGTCAGGAAACGGTCTTGATCCGGGCGTTCAGGTCGCGCAGCTGGTAGGTGACGTCCGGGAAGTAGATCCGCTGCGAGCACTGGCGCCCGTTGCACGCCGGCACTCCGCTGCACTGGCGGAGGTCGGCGACCTCGTGCGACCGGGCGGGTTCAAGTCCACAAAGGACTCGAACCCGCCCGGTGTCGGTGGGTCAGGAGATCGTCTTGACCCGGACGTTGTGGGCCGCCAGCTGGGCCGTGACGTCCGGGAAGATGATCCGCTGCGAGCACTTGCGGCCGTTGCGCTCCGGCACACCGCTGCACTGGCGGATGTCGGCGGGCGCGACCGAGATCGCGGTCAGGGTGCCGCGGGCGACGAGCTTGTCGCCGGGCTGCTGCACCGAGAAGACCGGGCCACCGCTGTCGCCGTTGCCGCCCGCGCTGAAGCCACCGCTGTGCACCGCCTCGACCGCGTTGTTCACGCAGCCGAAGCTGCCGAGGCAGACGGTCAAGCCGACCTTCACGGCCTGGATGCTGCAGATGGTGCCCGAGTACGAACCCGAGTCGCACAGCCAGTCGCCGACGATCGTGGCGGAGGAGCCGATGACCTCGAGGCTGGTCTGGTTCTGCTCGTTCTCGATCGAGTCGCCGATCCAGACGCGGGCCTGGCCGGTGGCGCCGAGGATCTCGCTGTCCGAAGCCACCGCCCGGCTCTCCACCGAGCCGATGAAGTCACCCGCGGCGTTGGTGTAGTAGCTGCCGGACTGGCCGCAGTGCGCGGCGGTGAGGAGCTTGTCGGCACCCGTGGCGTTGTCGATCACGGCGAAACCCGAGGTGCAGCCACCCTGGATGGTGCCGTCCGCGGCGGTGTTCTGGATGTACGCACCGCCCTTGAACGGCGAGGTGTCGACGAGCCGGGACGCGGCGAGCTCGACGTCGCCTGCCTCCACCTCGACCGGGACCGCGCTCTGGACGGCGGCCTTCGCGGAGAAGCCCGCCGCCTGCTTGATCGCGAGACCGCTGCCGTCGTGCTTGGCGGCGATGCTCTGGATCGGCGCGCCGGCCTTGAGCATGCGTGCGGCCTCGGCCTTGAGCTCGGCCTGCGAGTACTTGGCCGGGTGGATCTTCACGACGAGGCCCTGCGCCTTGGCGACCGCGGCCGCCGCCGTCACCTTGGCCGGTGCCTTGCCCTTCCAGTAGACGTTCAGCGTCTTGCTGCCGGCGTCCACCGAGAGCCCGCCGAAGCCGTTGCCTCTCTCGAACCGGTCGGCGATTTTGTGAAGCTTGTCCTGAGTCTGCATCAACGCCCTGACATCAGGCGTGATCGCGGACGGGCCACTCTGCCCCTGTGCGAGTGACGGCGTGGTCGACGCCAGCAGTGCTGCGGTGGCGGCGACCGCCGCCAATGCCGAAAGCTTGACCATCTTCACTGCCCAAAACCCCTCTGTTCGCGGCGTAACGTCGGCACACCAGAACCACGGCAGCGCGAACAGACGCGCTCACGGTAGACAGATCCCCGGATCCTGTACGGCCGTCAGACGCTCGTCGCATCCCCCTGGTGGCCTCACAGAGAAGTTAGTCGCTCACTCACCGCTCACCACGCGTCCAAACGGAGCAACGTTGCTGGGCAGTCCTCAGTGGACAGTCAGCGATCGCGCTCGACGGCCATCCTGGCGCGTACTTCGCCGAGGGCTTCCTGATACTCAGGTGACGGGTTCATCGCGACGGCCATCCGCAGTTGCGCAAGCGCCTCGGGCAGCCGGGCCAGCCGTTGCAGGGTCTTGCCCAGTGCGAACCGTGCGTAGTGATCGCTCGGGTCCAGGTCGAGGACCTTGCGGAACGCCTCTTCTGCCCGGTGCAGCTGTGCCGAACCGAGATACGCCCGGCCCGCCAGCAGTTGCACGGACGGCGCCTCCCCGGCCTCGGCCAGCACCTGCTTCAGCTCGCGCAGCGCCTCCAGCGGCCGACGCTGGGCCATCAACGCCTCCGCCTTCCGGAACGCCTCGAAGGTGCTGTCCGTCATTCGATCAACGTTACCTACCGTTCGCTGGTTCTTCGACTGCCGTCCGGGCGACAGAACTCGAAGGAGTGGACGTTCCCAGCCAGCACGCCAGGAACCCGAGGACCAGTCCCGTGACCACCCCGGCCGTCGGCGTCTGACCGAGCAACGGCCACGCGATCAACGCCGTGACGGACGGGACCACAGAGGACAGCGTGGTCATCGCCGCCGCCCCGCCGTCGCGCACCCCGACCAGGAACAACGACGCCCCGCCCATCGAGTTCACCAGCACCAGGAACACCAGCGTGAGCCACAGCTGCCGCCAGTCCGTCACCCCGGCGTTCTCGGTCAGCGCCAGCAACCCGACCACCGGCACCGACGCGGCGTGCTGCACCGCGTTGCCGCTGCGGAAGTCGGTGTCCCGGCAGAACTTCTGCTGGTAGACCCCACCCGCGACGAAGCAGAGCATGCCCAGCACCGTGAACACCGCGCCGGACCCGAACGACCCCAGCCGGTCCCACAGCGCGGCCAGCACCGCGGCGATGCCGAACGCCAAACCCAGCAGCTGCTTCAGTCCAATTCGGACACGGAACACCCAAGCGGCCACAACGGCCGTAAGCACCGGCGTGCACGAGATGACCAACGCGGTGACCGCCGCCGGCACGCCCAGCCGCAGTCCCAAGTACACGCCGGAGAACTGGCAGGCCTGCACGAGCAGTCCCGCGACGCACGTGTGAACGAGCGGCCAACCGCGTGGCCAGCGCGCGCTCGTCACCAGCGCCACCAGCGCCATCAGCGTGGCGGCCAGGGCGAACCGGATCGTCGTCATCAGGAACGGGGGAGCCACGGCGACGGCCAGCGCGCCCACCGGATAGCCGGACGCCCAGACCAGCACCGTGACGACCGCGAAGCCGGGTTTGATCCGCACGATCCCAGGACTACCAGTCAGGTCCGCTCAGGACGAGCCTTCGTTCCACCCGACGGCCATCCTGCGCACGGCCTCGGTGATCACCTCCGGCGTGGTGGCGAGGTTCATCCGCACGAACCCCGCGCCGCCGGTGCCGAACGGGATGCCCGAGTTCACCGCGACCCTGCCGTGCTTCAGGAACGTCTTGGCCGGGTCGTCGCCGAGACCGAGGCCGCGGCAGTCCAGCCAGGCGAGATAGGTGCCCTCACCCGGCGTGTACCGGACGGCGGGGAGGTGTTCGGCCAGCAGTTCGGTGAGCAGCCGCCGGTTCTCGTCGAGGTCGGCCAGCAGTGCGTCGAGCCAGTCTCCGCCGTCCCGCAGCGCCGCGGTGTGGGCGAGGATCCCGACGTGGCTGGGACCGTGGCCCACCTCTTCCGGCAGTCGCGCGAGATCCTCCGCCGACTCGGGACCGGCGATCGCGAGCGCCGCCTTGAGGCCGGCCAGGTTCCAGGCCTTGGAGGCCGACATCAACGACAGCCCGTCGTCCGCGACGCTCAGGTACGGCACGAAGTCCGCGGTCGTGAGCGGCGCGTGGATCTCGTCGGCCACCACGCGAATCCCGTGCCGGCGCGCCAGTTCGGCGACTTCTTCGAGCTCAGCGGCGGTGTGGACGGTGCCGGTCGGGTTGTGCGGGCTGCACAACAGGTACACCGCGCCCCTGCCCGCCCGCACGAACGCCTCCTCCAGCGCGGCGAGGTCGATCCGCCAGGAGGCGTTCAGCGGCGCCTCCACGATCGACCGTCCCAGGGACTCGACGAACTGGTAGAACGGCGGGTAGGCGGGACAGTTGACGACGACGGGCGCGTCGCGGTGGGAGATCAGCCGGAACATCTCGACGACGCCCAGCATCACGTCGGGCACGATCGCGGTCCGTTCCACGGCAGGGGCCCAGTCCCAGCGCTTCTTCGCGAACTCGGCGAGTGCCTCGGCGTAGGCGGTGCCGTTGGGGTAGCCGGTGTCGCCTCGCCGCACGGCGTCGGTGATCGCCCGCGCCACGGGTTCGGCGAGCTGGACGTCCATCTCGGCGACCCACACCGGCAGCACGTCCTCCGGGTAGTGCCGCCACTTTACGCTCGTGCGTTGCCTCAGCTGGTCCAAGGAAAGCTGACGTAACGGGTTCATAGGGCAAAGGTAGGCGAGTATTCGGAGGAAGTTTTTGCCATTCTTTGCTGCATGGATGCCATCGACCGCAAGATTCTTGCCGAGGTGCAGGCTGACGGACGGCTGACCGTGACCGACCTCGCCGACAAGGTGCAGCTGAGCATCTCCCGGTGTCAGCGTCGGCTGCGCGAGCTGGAACGCGCCGGGGTGATCCGCGGCTACCGCGCGGTGGTGGACGCCGTCGCGATCGGGTTCGGCTTTGAGGCGCTGGTGTTCGCCAAGCTGCGCCTGGAAGCCATGGACGACTTCGACCGCGCGCTCGTCGACGTGCCGAACGTGGTGGAGGCGCAACGCCTGTTCGGCAGCCCGGACTACCTGTTGCGCGTGGTCACCGCCGATCTCGCCTCCTACCAGCGGCTGTACGAGCAGACGCTGGCGAAGCTCCCCGGCGTGCGCGGGCTGACCTCGACGATCGTCATGAAGCAGGTGATCGAGCCACGTCCGTTGCCGGCCAATCCGTGAGACGGGAAGCGAGGAATGCTCGCGGGTGTTGTGCTGTTGCATGAGCCTGCGCTTCTCACTGATGGGTCCGGTACGAGCCTGGCGCGACGAAGAGGAGCTCGATCTGGGGCCGCGCCAGCAGCGCGCGGTGCTGGCGGCGTTGTTGCTGAACAACGGCATCCGCCTGAGCAACGACCAGCTGATCGGCATGGTCTGGGACGACCCGACGCCGAGCGCGGTCATGGCGTTGCGCACGTACATGTACAAGATCCGCAAGACGCTCCCCGAGCTGAACCTCAGGTCGAAGGACGGCGGCTACACGCTGCGCGCCGAGCTCGTCGACGACTGCCGCGGCGAACCGCTGGAAGGCCTGAACAGCACCTACTTCGACGCCCAGCGGGTCCGGCTCGCGCAGCAGCGGCTCAAGACGCGTGAGGACTGGCTCGAACGTGAGCTGGACGTGCTCGAACTGCAGAAGCACGTCGGCTCGTTCCCATTGCGAGAACACCCGCGTGCCCTGCTGATGCAGGCGCTGTTCCGGGACGGCCGGCAGGCCGAGGCGCTGGACCACTTCCACCAGGTACGCGCCTTGCTGAACGAGGAGCTCGGCCTCGAACCGGGTCCCGAGCTGCGCAAGGTGTACGCGCAGATCCTCAAGGGCGACCTCGACCTGCCCCGCCGGCCGGAGCAGCTGCCGCCGGACCTCGCCGACTTCACCGGACGGGCGCGGGAGATCGCCCAGGCCCTCAGCACGTTGCCGGGCACGGTCGGCATCACCGGCATGTACGGCAGCGGAAAGACCGCGCTGGCCACGCGGATCGGGCACCTCGTGAAGCACCGGTTCGAGGACGGGCAGATCTTCGTCCGCGGCAAGGACGTGGCGAACGACCTGTTGCGCGCGGTCGGAGTGGAGAACCCGTCGGGTGACAAGGCCGCGCTGTGGCGGGAGAAGGCCCGCGGCAAGCGGTTCCTGATCATCGTGGACGACGTGCAGGACTCGGCTTCGGTGCGGGACCTGGCCACGCCAGGCTCAGCCATGATCATCACGAGCGTGCGGCGACTGAACGAGCTGCCGGGCGTGACCTGGTTGAAGATCGCCGGCCTCACCGGTCAGGAGGCGCACGAGTTCTTCGGGAGGGTCCTCGACCCCACCAGGATCGCCGCTGAGCCGGAGCAGGCGGAGGAGGTCCTCGCGCGCATGTCGTACCTGCCGAACGCCATCCGCGTGATCGGCGGCAAGCTCTCCGGCCGGCCGACCTGGACCATCACGATGCTGGTGGCGCAGATGGACCGGGAGACGAGGCTCGGCAACGCCATCCCGTCCGACTGCCGGGCCGTGCTGGGCCCGTTGATCAAGGCGGAACAGCAGCTCACCGACGAGGAACGCCACCTCCTGCGGTGCTTCGCCGGGCAGGACGCCGAGCTGATCGACGTGTGCGCGGCGGCGAAGATCGCGGGCGTCGAGCCGGGGGCGATCGAGTACGTGCTGGAGTCGCTCGCCGACGTGCATCTGATCGAACCGCTGGTGCTCGGCCGGTACCGGCTGCCGCGGCTCGTGCGGATCTACTTCGGCTGGCGCGCACCCGCGCTGATCAGCTGACTGACCTGGCCGTATATCCGGAATTTATGTTCTGACCATTCGGCGTCGGCAACTTCGTAGACATGTCAACCAAGGAACTCGCAGGCAAGAAGGCCCTCGTCACCGGAGCCACCTCGGGCATCGGCCGTTCCATCGCGGTCAAGCTCGCCGAGGCGGGTGCCACCGTCTACGTCAGCGGCCGCCGCGCCGAACTGGGCAAGGAGACCGTCGCGCTGATCGAGCAGGCCGGCGGCACCGGTCACTTCGTCGTCGCCGACGTCGCGAACATCGACGACGTCCGCAAGCTGGCCGAGGAGGTCGGCGAGGTCGACGTGCTCGTGAACAACGCGGGCATCTTCCCGTTCTCGCCGACCCCGGAGCAGTCGCTCGACAGCTACCAGCAGGTGTTCGACGTCAACGTCCGCGGCACCTACTTCCTCACGTCCGCCCTCGTCCCCGCGATGGTGGCCCGCGGCAACGGCGTGATCGTCAACGTCTCGTCGATCGCCGCCGTGGTCGGCACCCCGGTCGGTTCCGTCTACAACGCCTCCAAGGCCGCGATGGACGCGCTGACCAGGTCGTGGGCCGTCGAGTTCGGCCCGGCGGGCATCCGCGTGAACTCGGTCGCCCCCGGCCCGATCGCCACCGACGCCGCCGTCCAGGGCGCCGGCGAGATGTTCGAGACGATCACCGGCCTGACCGCCCTGCGGCGCGTCGGCCAGCCCGACGAGATCGCGGAAGCGGTGCTGTTCCTCGCGTCCGAGAAGTCCAGCTACGTCACCGGCGCCGTCCTCACGGCCGACGGCGGCTACGTGGCCAGCTGAGCCAGCACGGTGTGCAGGGAAGAGGGCGACTCGACGTGCACGTTGTGGCCCGCGCCGGGGAAGATCACCGGCTCGGGCACCAACTCCTCCAGGTGCTCCTGAGGGCTCATCGGGTCGTTCTCACCCGCCGCCAGCACGACGTGCGCACGTGCCGCCATGATCAGCCCCGGCATGTCCGGCCGCCCCACGCCGAAGGCCTTCATGTCCAGGCTCGGCGCCCATCCACCGTCCACTTCGGACACGCCGTGCGCGATCGGCACGCCCGCCATCTTGGACGCCCGCTCGACGGCTTCTTCCTCGCTCGCGAAGACCTTGGCGGGTTTGGCGCTCAACGCCGCGGCCTTCGCCAGCTCCTCGTCCGTCCACCGGACCTTGATCCCAACGCCGACGCACGTGGTCACCTTCACGCCGAACCAGCCGCTCGCCAGCGCCAGCCCGACCACGCCGCCCAGCGAATGGCCGATGATCGTGACCGGTTCGCGCGGAACGACCTGCGCGACAGCCGCCGCGAGCGAACCGAAGGAGTACCTCTCGATCGGGCCGGAGCGTCCGTGACCAGGCAGATCCGGCACGAGCCAGCTGCCGTGCCACTCCTTCACGACGTCCTTCCACACCTCACCGGTAGCGCCCAGCCCGTGCAGCAGCACCAGCAACGGCCCGTTTCCACCACGTTCGACATGAAGCACGTCAGAATCCCGTTCTATGCGGACCGATGCCGAGCTGATCGTCGACCCCGACACGTATACCTCGGGCGTACCGCACGACGCACTAACCCGGCTGCGCGAAAAGAACGTCGTGCGCATCGACGACTTCTGGGCAGTCTTCCGCTACGACGACGTCCGCGCAGTCCTTCGTTCGCCCGACGTCTTCTCCTCCCACCGCGGCGCCACCCAGATCCGCGATCCACAGCCCGCCGACCTGGCCTACGTCCAACGCATGATGCTCAACCAGGACCCTCCTGAGCATTCGCGGTTGCGGCGCATGCTGACCAGGGCCTTCACACCCCGTGCCGTCGCACGGCTGGAAGAGGGGATCCGCTCCAACGCCCGTGCGATCGTCGCTGGGTTGTCCGGCGACTTCGCCGCTGACGTGGCCGACCTGCCGCTGCTGACGTTGGCCGACGTCTTCGGCGTGCCGCGCCAGGACCGCGCGCTGCTCTACGACTGGAGCAACCGCGTGATCGGCTTCCAGGACACCGAGTACGCGCTGTCGTCGAGTTCCTCCGCGGGCATGACCGACATGGCTTTGGCGGCGTTGGAACTGCGCCCTTCGGACGGCCGTGACCCGCGCTCCCGTGACGGCATGCCCGACCTCTACGCGTATGCGCACGCTCTGGGGTCTTTCAAGCGTGCGCACCCCTCTGACGACGTGTTGAGCAACCTCATGTCCGAGGACATCTCTCTTGAGGAGTTCGAGAACCTCTTCTGGCTGTTTTCCGTTGCCGGCAACGAGACCCTGCGCAACGGCATCCCGGGCGGCATGATCGCGCTTTTGTCGCACCCGGACCAGTACGCGCGGTTGCGGGCTGACCGTTCGTTGTTGCCTCTCGCCGTCGAGGAGATGTTGCGGTGGTGGACGCCCGTGATGCATTTCCGGCGCACGGCCGTGCGGGACACTTCGTTGAGCGGGGTGGAGATCAAGGCGGGGGACAAGGTCGTGGTCTGGTTCTCGTCGGCCAACCGGGATGAGCTCGTGTTCACCGAACCTGACCGGTTCGATGTGTCGCGCCGCGAAGCCGACCACCTGAGCTTTGGGCACGGGCCGCACTTCTGTCTCGGAGCGCAGTTGGCGCGGACTCAGATGCGGGCGGTGTTCGAGGCTGTGCTGGAGCTGCCGGGCCAGTTGGAGCTCGACGGTGAGGTCAGCCGGTTGAGGTCGAACTTCCAGAACGGCGTGAAACACCTGCCGGTTAAGCTCCCCTGACCATCGCTGCTGATGCGATGTCGACCTGGGGGAAGGTCATGCGATTCGTTCTGGCCATTTGTTTGGCCGCGCTCACAGCCTGCGCCGCCGCACCGGCCGTGCAGCCGGTGACCTCCGCACCGGCGACCACCACGTCCACAGCGTCGACGCCGGACCTGGTGCGAGCACTGGAACCGAAGGTGAAGGCGGCGCTGATGGCGCCGGCAGCCTTCGACGACTTCGGCATGAAGCCTCTGCTGGACCGGCCGGCGCTGTCGGCAGAGGTCGGCAACACGGACGGCTATCTCAGCGAGGTGTGCCTGGGCGCACGGGTCGACGCCGGTGTCTCGACGTCGCGCAAGCGGGTGTGGAAGGGCCTGATGGCCGTTGAACAGGACGTGTTCGCGCTGATCGGCGTCACCGGTGCTCATGTGCTCGAAACGGTGCGTACCAAGGCTCGTTCTTGTCAGACGTACGTCGCGGTGATCAACAAGCCCGCGCGAACGGTCGAGGCCGATGTCGAGCTACCCGAACTTCCAGGTGTCGACGGCTCGTACGCGTTCTGCCAGAGCGTTCCTGACCTGCGCGAGGGGCATTGGATCTGCGAGGCGGTCCTTGTGCGCGGCGACATGGTGATGACGCTCGCGGTCAACGCCGGCGAAGAGGCTTCGACGAGGAAGTTCTGCCCATGGTGTTGCCACGCGCCGTCGAGAGCCTGACCAAGGCGGGCTGAGTACATGCGTACGGGCGCTTGCCCGCGGTTGGACGTTGATCGAAGCTAGTGCCGGTCGTGTCCAACTTGGGGGGAAGTTTCTGATGTTGCGTCGCCTTGCGACGCGGCATGCGCATGCGCGCGTGCCGCAGGTTTTGGCAGTTGCAGTCGTTGCACTGGGTTTGGCGGGTGCCCCGGTTGCCAACGCCGCTCCGGCCAACACCAAGCCGGAGGTACCGAGCGAGCTGAAGGTAGAAGGCGTGAACTGCGCGGTCGGCGACGGCCGGCCGTTCATCCGCTACGCCGCCCCGGTCTTCAGCGCTCGTGTGGTCGACCGGGACGGTGGTCAGGACCCGATCCTGACCGCCCGCTTCTACTGGGGCGCAGTCGGAAGCGGCGACATGGGATCCGTCAGCGTGAGAGTGCCCAACGGCGGGATCGCGCAGGCCAGCCAGCCGGCGGGCACCTTCATCCACGGTGGCAAGTACACCTTCAGCGCCGAAGCCGCCGACAACCACGAGTCGTCGGACCGCTCCGGCCCGTGCGAGTTCGAGGTGGACACGGTGCAGCCCGACCGGCCGCCGCGGGTCTCCTCCACCGACTTCCCGGCCGACGACGAGTCCCACGGCGGCGGCGACATAACCGGGGCGTTCACGTTCAAGGCCAACAACGTTGCCGACGTCAAGGGCTTCTACTACGGCTACGAGAACCCGTCAAGGGACTACGTCGCCGCGGACCAGCTCGGTGGCGAGGCCACCGTGGACATCACCGTGCGACCGGGCTTCAACACGTTGAACGTGCAGAGCGTCGACCGGGCGGGCAACGTCAACGCCGGGCAGCCGGAGCGCTACCAGTTCATTGCCGATTTTCCCCGTCCGGCCGTGGCGCGGTGGCGACTCGACGGCAACGGCGACGACGTCGTGGACAACGTGCATCCGCTGACCGCTTCTCCGAACGGCGTCACCTGGATCGACGGCCTCTTCAGCGAGGCCACCCAGTTGGACCCGGAGCAGCAGGGCACCTTGTCCACTGCGGACCTCGGCTTGCGCACGGACCAGAGCTTCAGCGTCGCGGCGTGGGTGAAGGTCGACCAGAAGGGCGACCGGGTCACCGCGGTCAGCCAGGACGGTGAGCGCCGCAGCGGGTTCGCGCTGCAGTACTCGCCCGCGCTGGACAGGTGGGTCTTCAACCTTCCGGGCGCGGACGCCGATGGTGCTGCGGAAAGCTCGGTGGCGTCGATCTACCCGGTTGAGACCGATGTGTGGACGAGGCTGACCGGCGTCTACGACGCGGAGGCCAAGGAGCTCAGGTTCTACGTCGACGGGGGCCAGCAAGGCGTGGCCAGGCACGAGACGCCGTGGAACGCTTCCGGCCCGTTCGTCGTCGGTCGCGGCAAGGTCGAAGGCAACGCCGACGGTTACTGGGGTGGTGGCGTCGACGACGTCGAGGTTTACGACCGCGCGCTCACCCCGTCCGAGATCCGGTAGGCGGCACTCGCAGGCTGACGGGGCCGTCTGGCACGATTCAGAGGATCGACGCCGGCGGCCTCCCTGTGATCCTGAGGTGGCGAGCCCCGGCCGGTCACCTGGCCCAAGTAGGCTCGTCGCGAGACGAGACGCAGGAGAAACAGGGAGCGCAAGTGGCGGTCATCGAGCAGGTCGGAGCACGCGAGATCCTTGACTCGCGCGGCAACCCCACCGTCGAGGTCGAGGTGGCGCTGGACGACGGCACGCTGGAGCGTGCGGCTGTTCCGTCGGGTGCTTCGACCGGTGAGCACGAGGCGGTGGAGCTGCGCGACGGCGACGCCAAGCGGTACCTGGGCAAGGGCGTCGAGCGCGCGGTCACCGCGGTGCTCGACGAGATCGGCCCGGAGCTGGTGGGCATCGAGGCTGTCGAGCAGCGCGTGGTCGACCAGAAGCTCGTTGACCTCGACGGCACGCCCGACAAGGGCAGGCTCGGCGCGAACGCGATCCTCGGCGTGAGCCTCGCGGTCGCGAAGGCGGCGGCGACGAGCTCCGGCCTGGAGCTGTTCCGTTACGTCGGCGGACCGAACGCTCACGTGCTGCCGGTGCCGATGCTGAACATCCTCAACGGTGGCTCGCACGCCGACACCGAGGTGGACATCCAGGAGTTCATGATCGCGCCGATCGGCGCG
>NZ_MUYM01000140.1:0-170 GCF_002150765.1 Lentzea kentuckyensis | reverse complement strand
CGGGCCGCGACATCGCGCTCGCGCTCGACGTGGCCGCCACGGAGTTCTTCTCCGACGGCGCCTACACGTTCGAGAAGAACAAGCGCTCCGCCGAGCAGATGATCGGCTACTACTCCGAGTTGGTCCGCGACTACCCGATGGTGTCCATCGAGGACCCGCTGTCCGAGGAC
>NZ_MUYM01000014.1 GCF_002150765.1 Lentzea kentuckyensis | reverse complement strand
TATCCAGCACGTGCTGGATACCAGGACATACTGTGACGCAGCTGAGAGTTTCGCCGGCGAGATGGCCGAGCTGCCGGTTTTCACGGATATTCCGGACCACCTCGTATCCGCTGTGTGACCACGTTTTGGTTGTGCTCAAAAGCTTCGACGGTAATTTCCGCCATCTGGAGACTGGTGGTGGGGCAGGTGCTTGTTGGGGAGAACATGTCGCCTGACACAGGGGAAATACAGGGGGATATATGAAGAGGCACGTGCGCGACAGTTTCTTCGTCGTGGGCGAAGGTGTGCTGGAATTCGACGGCGAAGGTGAGGCCACCACGCGTCAGCCCTCCACGGCGGAGGAGTTGCGCAGGTTCCGGTTCTCGCGACTCGGGCCCAAGGGCCCGCGGACGGACGAGGCGTTGCGCGAGGCGCTCGCGAACGCGATGACGCCGTCCGGCGCCCAGCCCGACTCGGCGGACCCGGCCGTGCCGGCGGGGTTCACCTACCTCGGTCAGTTCGTCGACCACGACCTGACGATGGACCGCACCGAGTCGCAGCTCGGCCAGGACGTCAACGTGGACGAGCTGCTGCAGGGCCGCTCGCCGGCGCTGGACCTCGACTCGGTCTACGGCCGCGGTCCGCGCGACAAGGACGACCAGG
Source organism: Lentzea kentuckyensis (assembly GCF_002150765.1). Classification (GTDB taxonomy): domain Bacteria; phylum Actinomycetota; class Actinomycetes; order Mycobacteriales; family Pseudonocardiaceae; genus Lentzea; species Lentzea kentuckyensis. Next base: position 76,815 of record NZ_MUYM01000014.1, on the reverse strand, counting down.
TCTTCTACTCCGAGGACGGCGTGAAGCTCAAGATGGGCATCACCTCGGAGGCGGGACCGGGGTTCCCGCCGATGGAGGGCTTCGACCTGCCGCGCCGCGGTGGGACGGCGGGTACGCCCGCGGACCGGCGCGCGCCGCTGATCCCGGACCCGCGCAACGACGAGAACCTGGTGATCGCGCAGACCCACCTGGCGTTCATCCGGTTCCACAACCGCGTGGTCGACGAGCTCGCGCTCACCGGCCTCACGGGCGACCGGCTGTTCCGCGCCGCCAAGGAACTCGTGGTGCGGCACTACCAGTGGATGCTGAGGACGGACTTCCTTCCGCGCGTCGTCGACCCGGCGATCGTGGACGACGTCTTCACCAACGGCCGCAAGTTCTTCGAGGTGCCCGGCAAGCACTACGGGCACGGCAACACGCCGACGATGCCGATCGAGTTCTCGGTCGCGTCCTACCGGCTCGGCCACAGCATGGTCCGCGAACAGTACGAGTGGAACCGGGTGTTCAACTCGGTGCCAGGACTCGGGCTCGTGCCGGGAACGCTGTTCCTGCTGTTCGTGTTCACCGGCACCTCGGGCAACTTCGACCCCAGCTCGGCCGTGCCCGACCTGGACGACGTGAACCGGGGCACCGTCTTCACGTTGCCCAGCAACTGGATCGCGGACTTCCGCCGCCTCTACGACTTCACCGAGGCGGACCGGGACGACCTGGTGCCCCCGGCGGAGTTCGGCGGCGGCAACGTCACCAAGCGGATCGACACACTGCTGGTGGACCCGCTGCGGCAGCTGCCGGCCGGCACGTTCGGCGGCCGCGGCACGCAGTTCCCGGAGATCCAGCGCAACCTCGCGTTCCGCAACCTGACCAGGGCGAACATGATGGAACTCGCCACCGGTCAGCAGCTCGCGGAGCTGTTCGGGGTCGAGCCGCTCACCGCCGAGCAGATCCTGGTCGGCAACGGTGGCGCGAACCTGGACTCGCTGACCGAGGAGCAGAAGGCGCAGCTGGTCGAGGCGACGCCGTTGTGGTTCTACGTGCTGCGTGAGGCGGAGGCCAACAACGGCCTGATGGGTCCCGTGGGCGGCCGGCTCACCGCCGAGGTGTTCCACCGGGCCATCGAGGGCAGCCGGATCTCGATCGTGCGCTCGCCGTACTGGCGGCCCACGCTCGGGCCGGACTCCAGCACGTTCCGCATGGTCGACCTGCTGCTGTTCGCCTTCGAGGGCAAGGCCGACCTGCTGAACCCGCTCGGAGACCCGCCGCAGCCTCCGGCACAGCCCAGCAGCTGATCTCCCTCGCTCCTCCTGTCTGGCTGGGTGGTGGCAGCCAGACAGGAGAGGGAGATCGATGTTGCGTCCAGAAACCACACGCCGCGAAAGCACGGAAGAACGCCTGACTCGTTTTGCGCGAGAGTCCGGAATTCCGCTGCTGCGCATTGGACTGGGGGTCGTGTACCTCTGGTTCGGCGTGCTGAAGCTCTTTCCCGGTGGCAGCCCTGCCCAGGATCTCGTCGAACGCACGGTGTCCGCGCTGACGTTCGGGATCATCCACGGGGATTTGGCCCGACTGAGTGCCGCGATCACGGAAATCGGGATCGCACTGGTTCTGCTGAGCTTCCGCGCACCGCGATTGTGTGCGGTCCTGCTGATCGGTCACGTCGTGCTGGTGTCGACACCGCTGGTGTTGTTCCCCGGTGAGATGTGGGCCGGTCCGCTGCAGGCGTCGTTCGAAGCCCAGTACATCCTGAAGAACCTGGTGACCGTCGCCGCCGCGGTGGTCATCGCCTCATCGCACCCGAGGGTGCGGTAACCGGGAGCCGCTCGGTCCCCAGGCTGGGCGGCTCCCGGCAATTCCATTGAGCACGGCGGTACGGTGCGATTCATGGGGGAATCGCTCGCGCCGTTGGCGCATCCTGCTTTTCGCTGGCTGCTCAGCGCCCGCGTGTCGACCGTGGCCGGCAGCGCGATGGCGCAGATCGCGCTGGTGTTCGCCGTGCGGGACGTGACGGAGTCGGTCACCACGCTCGGCGTCGTCGTGGCGGCGCGCTCGATCGCGAACCTGGTGTTCCTGTTGTGGGGCGGGGTCCTGGCGGACCGTCTGCCCCGCCAGTTCGTGCTCGTGGGGTCGTCCACGGTGTCGGCGCTCAGCCAGGGACTGCTCGCCGTCCTGGTGCTGACCGGATCGGTGTCTATCGCGGCGTTCGTGGTGCTGGCGGTGGTGAACGGCATGTCGAGCGCGTTCTCGTTCCCCGCCTCCGCGGCCCTCGTCCCGCAGACCGTGCCCGTCGAACTGAGGCAGAGCGCCAACGCGTTGCTGCGCCTCGGCCTGAACTCGTCGATGATCGCGGGTGCGTCGCTGGGCGGCCTGCTGATCGCGTTCGTCGGCCCCGGCTGGGGTCTCGCGGTCGACGCGCTGTCGTTCGCGCTGGCCGGTCTGTGCTTCTCGTTCGTGCGGGTGCCCGCCGCTGGTGTCGCCGCCGAGCACAAGCCCGGTGTGCTGTCCGAACTGCGCGTCGGCTGGACGGAGTTCGTGTCGCGGACCTGGGTGTGGCTGGTGGTCGTGGCCTTCACGTTCGTCAACGCGGCCTACGCCGGCGGCACGATGGTGCTCGGCCCGGTCCTCGCGGACACCGTGATCGGACGGGAAACCTGGGGATTCGTGCTGGCCGCGCAGACGGCGGGCATGCTCGTCGGAGCTGTCGTCGCGCTGCGGATCAGGGTGCGCCGGATGCTGCTGCCCGGCGTGGCGTGCGTGGGGGCGTTCGCGGGCCTGCCCCTGGCGCTGGCCCTGTACCCGGAGCCGTGGCTGCTGATGGTCGCGGCCTTCGTGTGCGGGCTGGGCATGGAACAGTTCGGGGTGGCGTGGGCGACGTCGCTGCAGCATCACGTGCCGGCGGACCGGCTCGCGCGGGTCTACTCCTACGACATGCTCGGGTCGATGGCGGCGGTTCCGCTCGCACAACTGGTGATCGGTCCGGTGTCGGGGGTCGCCGGGATCACCGCGACCCTGCTGGGCTGCGCGGCGATCCAGGTGGCCGCGACGCTGTTGATGGTGGCCTCGCGGTCCGTGCGGTCGGTGGAGAGCGCTCCCTCGGCGCAGCCGGTTCGCTGAACTCGGTACGCTCGGGCGAGATCCACTTCAAACTGGGGAAGTGAATGAAGCTCAAGAGATTCACTGTGCTGTGCGCTGCTCTCGCACTGACGGGTGCCTCCCTGGCACCGGCGGCGGCCTCTGAGGACGCCCACCAGAAGTTGGCGGAGCGGCTGCGCGCGGCGATCGTCGCGCAGAACTTCAAGGACGTCATCGACCTGACCCCGCCGGAAACCGCCACCGCCGCGCGGTCGGCCGGTCAGCGGGAGAAGTACGACCAGAGCCCGGCCGAGCTGATGCGGAAGGCGCAGGCGCGGGCGCAGTCTCGGACCGTGTCGGCGGGCAAGCCGTTGCACCAGACGCCGAACATGGACGCGGCGATCATCGAGCTCGACCCGCTGGGCCGTCCCGCGACGGTGGCGAACGTGCTGCTCAGCCCGCAGTACCCGAACGGCGTCGTCGTGCCGGTCAAGCACAAGGGCCTGTCCACCGACCAGGTCCGGTACCGCTGGTGGGACGACACCGAGTGGGACGTCAACGGCGGCAAGGGCACGCGCGACGTGCTGGCCGGCCGGGAGAACGCGCCGATCGACTTCTCGTCGCCGTACCCGGCGTCGGTGCTGAAGCTGATGGTGGGCTTCGGCGTGCTGCGGCTCGCGGACGAGGGCAAGCTCGACCTCGACGCGGACTACGTCTACGACCCGAACCCGGTGCGCGAGGCGTGCGGCGGGCCGACGGTCAAGAAGATCCGGCAGCACTTCGACGAGATGATCACGAAGTCGCAGAACGAGTCCACCTGCGCGCTGATCAAGATGATCCACGACCTGAAGGCGTGGGACCAGGTCAACAAGTCGTTCGTCGACCTCGGCATGCCGACGCTGACGATCGTCGACACCATGCCGGGCAACGGCGGCCGGTGGCTCGGCTCGAACATGAGCGGCCTCGACACCGCGAAGCTCCTGCTGCTGGTCAACGGCGGCGCGGGTGTGCTGTGGACGACCGACCAGGGCAAGGCGATCACCCGCAACGAGCTGTCGTACTCGTCGCGGAAGTTCTTCCAGGAGACGCTGGCCGGTCAAGCTCACAACGAGATGCTGTCCACGCCGAACTGGTGCGGCCGCGACTACCCGGTGCAGGGCATCCCGCAGCAGGTGCCGGCGCGCTGGATCAAGCCGGACGGCACGGTGACCGCCGGCGACGCGGTCTACGACCGTGACGTCCGCCCGTGCAACGAGGCCGCCGAGGTGACCTTCGCGCACAAGACCGGCTGGGTCGACACCACCGGTTCCGACGCGGGCATCGTGAAGTCGTTCCGCGGCAAGGACAACCGCAACTACATCGTCGTGGTGTTCTGCAACCTGGGCACCGACTACGTCGACGCGAACCGTCCGGCGGACCCGCCCGGCGTGTTCCCCGTGCTGTACACGCAGAAGTACGCGCAGCTCGGCAAGGCGATCGACGACATCATGAAGAAGCTGTAGTTCCGGTTGATCGGCACCGCGGCCGAACTACACCGCCGCGGTGCCGATCAGTCCGTTGCGCGTCACCTTCGCGGCCAGTTCGGCCTCGGTCAGGTTCTCGGTGTCCGCGGGCCGGCGCGGCAGGACCATGTACCGCGACTCGGCGTTCGCGTCCCACACCTGGATCTCGGTGGTCTCGGGCAGGGTGAGCCCGAACTGCTCCAGCACCTCACGCGGATGGCTGACCACCTTCGACCGGTAGGCCGGACTCTTGTACCAGGTCGGCGACGGTCCGAGCAGCGAGAGCGGATAGCAGCTGCAGAGCGTGCACACGATCACGTTGTGCACCTGCGCGGTGTTCTCGACGACGTGCAGCCGTTGCACCTGCAGCCCGCCGCCCATCGACAACCCGAGCTCGGGCAACGCCTCGTTCGCGTTCTCCAGCAGCCGCGTCCTGAAGCCGTCGTCCACCCACGCCCGTGCGACCACCCGGAAACCGTTGGCCGGTGAGGCTTTGTGCGCGAACGCTTCCAGCACCTGGTCCAGTTCCCGCGCGTCCAGCAGCCCCTTCTCCTCGAGGATCGCTTCCAGCTCCCGGACGCGTGCGGCGATCGGGGAGTCGTCGTGGTCGTCACTCATCGCTGAGGTAGTCCTCCCAGAGGGACAGGGTCACCGTGTGGCCGCCCTGCCCGAACAGTTCGCGTGCGGAGAACCGCACCAGGTACACCTGTTGTGGCTGCTCGATTCCTTGCGCGCTCAGATCCGCCAGCGGATGCACGCCGTCGCTGCCGATCACCGTGCCGACGTGGCCGCGCGCGTAGTGCGGCAGCCGCGTGTGGTGATCCGGGTCCACAGTGGACGTCCGTACCCGATCGCCCGTCCGATAGCGCTCAGACAACGCCTTTCTCCTTGAGCAGCGTCTGGATCGCCCGGAACCAGTTCTCGTAGTACGACGACTCGTGCGACATCGTCCGTTCGACGGCGTCCCGGAACTCGTCCAGGTTGTAGATGTCGCGCCCGATCAGGGCCCGGTTCATCGCGAGCACGTGCGCTTCCCAGTCGGCGTGGAAGGGCGGCTCGTCGAGCTCCTCCACGACCGGCCCGAACCCGTCCAGCCCGCCGACGTCGTTGATCCTCGGCATCTCACCTCCTGCGCTGGGGCGATCTCCTCTGGGCCAGATTCTGCGCCGCCTCCCGCCAGTTCGGGAAGTGGAACTCGAATCCGGCCTCGGTGAGTCGTTGCGGCACGACCCGGCGGCTCTTGAGCAGCAGCTCCGTGTCGCTCCTGAGCACGAACGCCCCGATCTCGGCCATCCAGCTCGTCGCGGGCAGCCCGACCGGCTGGTGCCAGGCCTTCCGCAGCTCGCGCATGAAGTCCCGCTGCGGCAACGGATCCGGTGCCGCGAGGTTCACCGCGCCCTCGATCGGCTCCCTGATCAGCAGCGCGACCGCCCGCACGAAGTCGTCGTCGTGGATCCACGAGACATATTGCCGTCCGCCCGCGATCGGCCCGCCGAGGCCGAGCCGCGCCATCCACGACAGGTAGTCGAACACACCGCCCTTGTCCGGACTCATCACCATCGCCGCCCGGAGTGCGACTTTGCGGGTGTGCGGAGTGTCGGCCTCGTCGAGCTCCGCTTCCCACCGCTTGGCGATCTCGACGCTGTACGCCCAGTACCCCGGCACACCGGGCTCACGCCCGCCGATGATCCCGGTCTTCTCGTCGTTCGGCGCGTCGAACCGATGCGCGTAGATCGTCGCCGTGCTCATCTGCAGCCACACCCGCGGCGGGTTCGCGGCCTTGGCGATCGCCTGCCCGACCACGCGCGCCGAATCCACCCGTGACCGCATCATCTGCTGCAGGTTCTCCGCCGTGTACCGGCAGCTCACGCTCCGCCCGGCCAGGTTGATCACGACGTCCGCGCCGTCGATCTCGGCCGCCCAGTCGCCGAGCGTGCTGCCGTCCCACCGCACGCCGCTGCTCCTGCTGATGATCACCACGTCGTGGCCCGCGGCTTTGAGCGCGCGGCTCAGCACTCCGCCCACCTGGCCGGTGCCGCCTGGAATCACGATCTTCATGTGCTTGGCCCCCTCGGTGTCTGACGCTAGTGCTTTGGAGCTGAGAGTTGTTTCAGGCACGCCTTGCGGCGACCCGGCACATGCCCTCCTTCGTCGGGCGTGTGCCGGAACGGATTTCTGTGGTTGCGTTGATTGGGCGGTTGCGGGGCGTGGCCCATTTACGTTGTTTGAGTTCCGGGGGCGTGCGTGGTTGCTAGTGGTTGCGTGCCGTAGAGAGAAAACGACGCACGGGCTATACGGCGGCATGTCTGAGCTGGGGTTTCACCCTGTTGAGTGGCTGGATTTGGTCATTTTGGTTTTTGATCAAGAATAGAATTGAAGTATGGAAGCGGTCGAGGTTCTCGATGCCCTGGCTTATCACGAGAGGGAAATCGCCTATCATCAGGCGCAGTCGTTGCGTGTGCTCGCCGACTATGCGATCGCGTGTGAAGGCGAGGAGTTCTTCGACGCCGAGATCGCGGCGGCGATGCGGTGGACGTCGCGGTGGACCAGCGATCAGATCGCCCTGGCTCTTGACCTTGCGTCGAAGTTGCCGCGGACGCTGGACGCGTTGGAGAAGGGCGAGATCGACCTCTACAAGGCTCGTGTCCTGCACGACAAGACCGGGCCGCTGTCCGCTGATCTCGCGGCCGAGGTGGAGGAGCGGGTGCTGGCCAAGGCACCGGAGCAGACCGGAGCGCAGATGCGGCAGCTCACCAGCCGGGTCGTGATGCGAGTGGATCCGGAGGGGCACAAGGAGCGGGCTGAGGAGCGCAAGAAGCAGCGGTGCACCGGGATTGACGCGCTGGAGGAGGACATGGCGCGGTTCTGGGCTTATCTGCCCGCGCATCTCGCTACCGCCTGCTACGCCCGCGTCGACGCCATCGCCCGCCAGACCACGAGCCCGACCGATCCGCGCACCCTCGACCAGGTGCGTGCTGATGTGGTCGCCGACCTGATCCTCGCCACGCCGGACAAGACCAGCGCGGTCAAGGTCGAGCTGTATGTCGCGGTGTCCGCGGCGACGCTGATGGGCGTGTCCGAGCAGCCCGGTGAACTCGCCGGGTACGGGCCGATCACCGCCGACCTGGCTCGTGAACTGGCCGGGGACTCCACCTGGCGTCGTCTGCTCATCGATCCGGCGACCGGTGAGGCCCTGGAGTTCGGCACGTCCACCTATCGTCCGCCCGCCGCGCTGCGCAGGTTCGTGTGGACTCGTGATCGCACGTGCAGGTTCCCGGGTTGCACCCGCCAGGCCCAGCACACCGACCTCGACCACACGGTCCCGTTCCCGCTGGGCACCACCTCGGCGGCCAACCTCGGCGCGTTCTGCCGACGGCATCACCGGGTCAAGCACCGCACCGCCTGGGAAGTCACCCAGCCCAAGCCCGGCAGATTCTGCTTCCGCAGCCCGGCCGGAAAGACCTACCACCGCGAACCGGAACCAGTGCTCGGCGACCCTCCGCCGTTCTAAGCGGGCTGCCGGAAGTTGTGTCCGTTACTCGTCTGGCGCTCTGCCCTGGGCTCTCATGGCGTCTGCAAGTACCACCAACTCAACATCAACAGGCGTGTTTCTACACCCAACAGGGGTCGCTTCCCTCTGAGAACACTGCAGCGGCGACGAGATCGGGTGTAGTTGACGGCGATTCGATCAAGAGTTGGTGGTACTTGCAGGACACTGTGGGCACCCAGCGAGGCCAGAGGTTTCGGATACCACTTTCGGCCAGGTGCTTAGGTGTAGCTGGCCAACAAGTTGGTGACGGTATGTCGGCTTGAAGTCAGTCACCACCGCCGGAGGCGCCCACGTGGTGAGCCGCGCTGCGGGCGGTCCGGATCAGTGCCCGCACCGGCGTCCCCGCCCGCACCGTGTCACGGGTGCTGACCCGGCACGGCGTGCCACGGCTGGACGAGTGTGACCCGCTGACCGGGCAACGCATCCGCGCCACCCGCCACTCGCCGCTACGAACACCCGCACCCCGGCGACCTCGTCCACCTGGACGTCAAGAAGATCGGGAAGATCCCACCCGGAGGCGGCTGGCGCGCCCACGGCCTGCGTCCCGGTTCCCGTCGAGGCCTGGTCGCGACGACGTTCACGCCGCCATCGATGACCACTCCCGGCTCGCCCAAGCCGAGATCCTCGACAACACCGCCCTATCCGCAGCGCCGCCGCCGTGGTCTGATCACTGCAACACTGAACGCGGTCACCACGTACTCGACGGCGCCCACCCATCAGCCGCGTTCAGTCGACCAAGTACATCTACTCCAGGAAATCCGCCGAGAGCGAGCGGCTCAAGCCGGATGCCGCGCGATCAACACCATCGCGTCGAGCAACCGCCACCAGTCCTGCTCACCCGCCTCGACGACCCGCCCCACCGCGGCCAGCGCGGCGATCACCTCGGCCGGATCAGCGTCGATCTCGGTCACCGCGCGCTGAAACCGATCGGTGCGCCGCAATCGCACAAGTGTCTGCGGTAGTGGCGAAGGCGCTTCCTGGGACTCCCCGAACGAGATTCGCAGCTCGGTGCCGAGCGCTCCGGCCAACCTGGCGAGCGCGCCGGTGGTCGGATTGCCGCGCCCGTTCTCGAGGTTCGCGATGTACGGCACGGACAGGCCCGCGCCGGCCGCGACCGACGCGACCGTGCGGCCACTGGCTTGACGGAGAGAGCGCAGCGTTGGTCCCAGGGAGTCCACGACGGCTATCTTGACAGAACACTTCCGTGCTGTCTCTATCTTGTGGGTATGAGTGTCTGGGGGATGAGGGACTTCCGGTTCCTGTGGGGTGGGCGCACGATCAGCCTGCTCGGGTCGTGGTTGCTGGTGGTGGCGGTGCCGGCGCACGTCTACGCGTTGACCGGGTCGGTGTTCGCCGCCGGGTTGACGCTCGCGGTGGAGTATCTGCCGGCGTTGCTGCTCGGACCGTTCGCCGGGGTGATGGTCGATCGGTGGGACCGGCGGCGGGTGATGATCGCGGCGGATCTGTTCCGCGCTGCGGCCGTCACGGGGATGATGGTCGGCACACCGGTCGCGATCTACGTCGCCGTGATCGCGGAAAGCGTTGGGGCGGTGGTGTTCCGGCCGGCAGCCCAGGCGCACGTGCCGGCGGTGGTGGGGACCGGGCCGGCGTTGAGCAGCGCCAACTCCTGGAACGCCGCCGCGGACGGCGTGGTGCGCTTGGTCGGGCCGGTGCTCGGGGGAGCTCTGCTCGCGTGGGCCGGGTTCGAGGTGCTGGTGGCGCTGGATGTCGCCAGTTATCTCCTGTCGGCCGTCGCGATCGCCTGCACTCGCGGGAGTTCCGGATCCGGTACCGAACGGCCGGGCTTGCGAGATGGGTTGAAAGCGTTGGGGGAACTGAGGTTGGCGCGGGTGTTGCTGCCGTTGAGCGGCGTGTTCCTGATGGCCAACGCGTCGCTGAGCGCGCTGCTGGTGCCGTTCGGCGTGCAGCGGTTCGGTGGGACGACGCAGGTCGCGGTGGTGCTTTCCGCGCTCGGCGTGGGATTTCTGGGCGGGGCGGTGCTCGTCCGGTGGCTCGACCGGATCGAGCTGCGCGTGACGCTCGCCGGGGCGCAGTTGATGACCGCTGCCGGATTCGTGGTGCTGTTCAGCGCGGCGGAGCTCAGGGTCGCGATGGCTGCCGCGGTGGTGATCGGGACATTCGGATCGGTCACGCTGATCGCGCCGCAGACCGCTTTGCAGCGAGTGGTGCCGAACGAGGTGCTGGGGCGGATCGCCGCGGTCTTCCTGGCGGTGGAGGCGTTGGCGACGCTCGTCGGGGCGGTCGCGGGGCCGTGGCTCGCGGAGAGCGTGTCCGTGCGGTTCGCGGCGATGGCGGCGGCCGCGGTGACCGCACTGGGAGCGTTGGTCGGTGTCGTGACCGTTCCGCGGGTCATGCTCGCCGCGAAACGCTCGAACGAACACGCGCACGGTCATGCGTCGGGGTAACACGGCGGCGGCGCAACGCCGATGTACCGGTGTGCGCATCGCCCTCCTCGCCGCCGCCGCGTTCCTGCTCGCCGCGTGCACGTCCACCCCGCAAGCCGCCCCGACGCAGGCACCGGAGACCCCGACCACCGTCGAACAGCCCGCCGGCAACGGCCCGAACTGCGCCAACGCCAACTCGTCCGTCGTCGGCAAGGCGCTCGGGCTCAGGCTGCAGGGTCAGCAGGAGACCGTTGAGAAGGCGGTAACGACCTGCAAGTACGTGGGTTCCGGCATGCCGGTCGAGGTGCGGTTCACGACGAACGCGACGGCCAAGTCGTTCGCGGCGGGCAAGCCGGAGGAGGCCAAGGCCGTCGACGGCTTCCAGGACGAGGCCTACGAGGTGACGGCCGGCGGTTCGGAGACCGCCCAGCACACGGTCGCCGCGCGCAAGGGCAAGACGCAGGTCGAGGTCGTGTCGCCGGCCGGCGTCGAGCCGTCGAAGAAGCTGATCAGCGACCTGCTCAGCCGGATCTGACCCGGCAGGAGCTAAACGGGTACGTCGAAGAACGAGAGCACGCGCGCTCCCGGTGCGAGCCAGGGGCGCAGCAGCTCGTGCGCGCGGCTGGGATCGCGGTGGAACAGGCCGACGCGCACCGCGAAGACCAGGTCGAACCGGCGGTCGCCGAGGTTCATGTCCTCCAGCGACGCGATCAGGAACTCGGCCTTGCCGGACGCCACGTACGGGGCGTTGCGGCGGGTCGCGGCCTCGACCATCTTCGTCGAGCGGTCGATCGCGGTGAGGGTGCCGGTGGACAGCAGCTGGCACACCATCGTGGCAGCCACGCCCTGACCGCAGCCGATCTCCAGCACCCGCTCGTGAGGGCGGATCGCGAGTTGGTCGACCACTCCTCGCAGACGCTCGCTCATGGTCCACATGATGCGTCAGCACGGCTGGCGGGGCCACCACGGCGGCCCCGCCACGGTCCGTCAGCGCGGTGTGCCGATGTTGACCATCCAGCTGATGCCGAACTGGTCGACCAGGTCGCCGTACTCGTCGCCCCACATCTGCTTCTCCAGCGGCGTACCGATCTTGCCGCCCTCGGCGAGCTGGGCGAAGTGCTCGCGCAGCACCTCGTCGTCGCCCGACAGGGAGATCGTGATGGTGTCGCCGGGGTGGTAGGGCATGCCGGGCGGCGTGTCGGAGGCCATCAGCGTGTAGCCGGACTCGGTTTCCAGCTGCGCGTGCATGATCTGGTCGGCCTGCGGCGAGTCCTGCATGCCGAACTCGCCGAAGGTGTTCATCTTCAGCTCGCCGCCGAAGACCGACTGGTAGAACTCCATCGCCTGACGCGCGGAGCCGTCGAAGCGCAGATACGGGTTGAGGCGAGTAGCCACCGGAATCGCTCCTTAGAAGAGACGGGCCCGAATACTCGCAAACCCTTGGCGTGCCTACAACTTGAACCTATTCCGTGACACCTGAGTCACCCTGAGCGACCTTGCCCGCGTACATGAGTGTGGCTTCCGGGGTGAGCGGGTGGAACGTCCCGGCGCGCACGTCGCGGTAGGCGCGTTCGAGCGGTGAACGCCGGAAGAACGACCGTCCACCCAGGACCTCCATCGCGGTGTTCACGACCTCGATCGCCTCCACGACGGCCTGGCGCTTGGCCAGCATCACCGTGACGGTCGACTCGGCGTTGGCCGTGTAGTCGTCGCCGAGCTCCTCGATCGAGCCCATCAGCGACCACCACGCGGTGCGCAGCTTGTAGTCCATCAACCCGATCTGCCGCACGGCGTTCTTCGAGGTCGACCGCACGGCCACGTCCCGCGCACCCGCCGCGATGCCGAAGTACGTCGCCCCGCACACCGGCGCGAAGTGGACGACAGCGGCGAACAAGGGCACGCCGAACTCCCCGTACGGCCGCCGTGCCGCGATCTTCTCGGCCGGGATGAACACGTCCTCCAGCACCACGTCGTGGCTGGCCGTGCCGCGCATGCCGAGCGTGTCCCAGGTTTCCTCGATGCGCACGCCGTCGGCGTTCAACGGCGCGCTGAAGTGCAGCACCTCCTCGCCGAGAACGGCCGACGTGGCCACGACGTTCGCGCGCGGTGACTGGCTGCAGAACGACTTGCGCCCGGACACCAGGAACCCGCCGTCGACCGCCGTCGCCGTGGTCGTGGGCCACAGCCAGTCCGATCCGCCGCTGGTCGCGATGACCAGGCCTTCCGCGGCCACGCGCCGCAGCACGCCCTCCGCGTCCGGCGCGCCCTTGCGTCTGCGGTATCCCTGCATCAGCGTCAGGTACAGGTGCATGGTGACGGCCAGGGCGGTGGCGCCGTCGTGCCGGGCGAGCTCGGCCTGGGCGTAGCAGACCTGGCGCATCGTGGCGCCGAGCCCGCCCAGGTCCTCGGGTACGGCCAACGCCAGGTAGCCCTCCTCGCGCATGGCCTCGTACGCCTCGGTCACGAACGTCGCGTCGCGATCGTGCTCGGCCGCGTTGGCCGCGGCAATGGCGCCGATGCGGGCGGCCATCTCCACGAACTTGGCGTCGTCGTCTCTGGTGACGGTCGGAAAGGTGCCGGTCACCCGGGGTGTTTCAAGAGTTGTCATGCGACGAACGTAAGAACTGACAAGCCCCGCAGGTAGTTCTGAAAGTGAACCGGACGGCGGTAACGAAACCGGCGCCGCGGCGGAGACTTCCCTCGTGAGGACCTATGCACTGTGCCGTCGAGCGCCGCAAAAGATCTACGTGGAGCGGAGGCTGTCGCTGTGAGGACGTATGCGCAGTACTGCCCGATCGTTCGCGCCGTCGAGGTGCTGGGCGACCGGTGGACGTTGCTGATCGTGCGCGACATGCTCGTCGGTGCCTCGCGCTTCAACGAGCTCTCGCGAGGCCTGCCGGGACTCTCGCGCGCCCTGCTGTCCCGCCGGCTGCGGCAGCTCGCCACCGCGGGCCTGGTGACGCGCAACGGTGACGGCTACTCGCTGACGCCGGCCGGACAGGCGTTGCGGCCCTTGGTGTTCGGCCTCGCCGACTGGGGCGCCCGGTACGCGTTCGGCGACCCGCGCGCCGACGAACTCGACCCCGAGGTGCTGATGTGGTGGATGCACGGCCGGGTCGACACCGGCACGCTGACCCGCCGCGCCACCATCGAGATCCGCATCAACGACCGTCACCGCACGTTCTGGCTCGTCGTCGAACCCGGCGATGCGTCGGTCTGCTACACCGATCCGGGCCTGGAAATCGACGCGGTCCTGGCCTCCGACATCGCGACGCTCTACCGGATGTGGGAGGGCGAGTTCGAACTGCTCGACGCCGTGCGCGCGGGCACGATCGAGCTGACCGGCCCGCGGTGGGTGGTGCGCGGCCTGCCGGACTGGCTCAAGCTCAGCCCGGTCGCCGAGTACGTTCGCGCAGCTCGCAGCACCTGAGCGAAACTTTTCAAGATTTTTCTGGGTGATGTGTCGATCCGGTGTGGTGGCCGTTCGACGCATCAGTGGAAGGACACCACAGCCCAGGAGGAACCCGAGATGACCGCCACCGCCGCCCCTGCCACCCGCAAGATCGCCGTCGGCCGGTACGCCACGATCGTCACCCGCGTGCTGATCGGTCTGCTGTTCACGACGACCGGCTTGAACGGGTTCCTGAACTTCATGCCCGCACCGGATCCCAGCACGATGGCGCCCGCCGGGGTGGCGTTCACGACCGCCCTCTACGCGACCGGCTACATGCTGCAGCTGGCCTCGGGTGTCCAGCTCGTCGCGGGCGTCCTGCTGGTCGCCGGCCGGTTCGTGCCGCTGGCGCTGGCGATCCTGGCGCCGATGGTCGTGAACATCTTCCTGATCCACGTGTTCCTGGAGCCGTCGGGCCTCGGGATCGCGATCGTCGTGGTCGCCGCCGAGATCGGTCTGGCGTGGGCGTACCGCGACAAGTTCCGCCCGATGCTGCAGGCGCGGTGAGTGCTGCTCACCAGAACCCACAAGCGAAATCCCCCGCAGGCCACGTGCCGGCGGGGGATTTTTCGTTGTGGGGCAAGACTTTTCTGCCCGGAATGTCGAAACGAGCGGGTGTGGTTCGACGTATCTGTGAGAGCCGGAAACGTTGGAAGGGAACGGAAATGTCCACCACCCGCTGCGCCACCGTCATCATGCGAGTGCTGGTCCGCAGCCGGGTCGCGCCCGCCGTCCTGACCGTGCTGAACGTCCTGCTGGACACCAGCCACGTGGTCACCGCGCTCCTGCTGGCGCTGGCGGAGGTCGCCGTGGTGTTCCTACCGCACGAAGGCGGCCAGCAGCGCCTGCACCTCGTAAACGTCGACGCCCTTGCCGAACTGCTTGGAGATCGGCACGTCACTGCTGGAGACCCAGATCTTCAGCTCCGCGTCGAGGTCGAAATGGCCGGCCGTCTCGACTGAGAACTGCGTGATCGCCTTGTAGGGCACCGAGTGGTATTCGACCTTCTTACCGGTCATGCCCTGTTTGTCGACCAGGATCAACCGCCGGTCGGTGAACAGGAACGAGTCGCGCACCAACTGGTAGGCCGCGTGGATCTGTTCCCCCTGTGACAGCAGCCGCCCGAACTCCTGCGCGGCCGCCCTCGGGTCGAGCTTCGACGCGTTCCCCATCATTCCGCTGAGAAGTCCCATACGTCCAGGTTTACCAGGCTTTCCAGAAGCTTGTCCGAACGCTGGACCGCTCCTGTCCGAACGCTTCCCCGCCTAACCCGATAGTGGATCTCAACAGCCACACGATCGGATGGGTGATGACATTGCGTAAGAGCATCCTGGGAGCTGTCGGACTGGCCGGAGTTGCCGCTCTCGTTGCCGGTTGCTCCAGCGCCCCAGCGCAGACGACCGCCAACGCGGCCACGAAGCCGAGCGACGAGCAGATCAAGGCGCTGTTCGTCGACTGGAACGCAGCCCTCGCGACGGGTGACCCCCAGAAGGTGGCCGACCGCTACGCTCCGAATGCGGTCCTGCTGCCCACGGTGTCGAACCAGGTGCGGTCCACCCGCGCCGAGATCGTCGATTACTTCGTGAAGTTCCTGAAGAGCAAGCCGAGCGGCACCATCCTCGACTCGCACGTCGCGGTGCTCAACGCCGACGACGCGATCGACGCGGGCACCTACCGGTTCGCGCTCACCCAGGACGGCAATCCGACCACTGTGGACGCCCGCTACACGTTCGTCTACGAGAAGATCGATGGGAAGTGGCTCATCGTGAACCACCACTCGTCGGCTATGCCGGAGAAAGTCTGATCCGCACGCACAGCCCGCCACCGGACGCGGCCTCCAGCGACACCGCGCCGCCGTCGTCGGTGACGAGCTGCTTCACGATCGCGAGGCCGAGACCGGACCCGCCCTTGCCGGTCAGGCCCTGACCGCGCCAGAACCGGTCGAACGCCCGCGCGCGTTCCGCGTCGGGCAGTCCCGGCCCCGAGTCGATGATCTCGACCAGGCCCGGGCGGGTGGTGCGGACGAGGATCGTGGCGCCGTCGGGGGACACCTCCAGCGCGTTGGACAGCACGTTGTCCAGTACCTGCTCGAGGTGTCCCGGCGTCGCCAGGACCCGGATGTCGAAGCCCTCGCTGACCAGCGAGATCGAACGTTCGTCGGCGGCGGCGCGCCAGGCGGTGAACCGTTCGGCGACGACGTCGAGCACCTGCACGGGTTCGGGGTGGGCGACGTCGGCCTCCGCGCGGGCCAGCGCGAGCAAGCCGTTGACCAGCCGTGACATCCGCACGACCTCGGCGGTCGCCATCTCGACGTCCTCGCGCACGTGCGGGTCGTCGACGCCGTCGGCCACGTTGTCGAGCGACAGCCGCAACGCTGTCAGCGGGGTGCGCAGCTGGTGCGAGGCGTCACCGATGAACGCCCGCTGCGAGCCGACCAGCGTGTCGATCATCTCGGTCGCGGTGTTCAGCGTGCGGGCGAGCGTGCGGGTCTCCGGCGGCCCGGTCTCCTCGGCGCGCGCGGTCAGGTCGCCGTCGCGCAGCCGTGCCGCCATGTCGTTCAGCTCGCGCAACGGCCGGGTGACCCGCCGGGCCAGCCACAGCCCGAGGAACGCCGCGATGATCAGCACCCCGACCGCGAGCGCGGCCCGGAAACCCCAGATGTACCACAGCCGGTCGATGATCGGACCGTCCGGATAGGACAGCCGGATCGCGCCGACGACCGTGCCGTCCGGCTGCTTGGCCTGCACGGTGAGCTTCAGACCCTCGGAGTCCCAGATCTTGTTCTCCGGTTCCGGTCCGAGGACGTCGATCCGGCCGAGCGTCTGCCGTTCGTAGGCGTCTATCAACGCGCTCAACGACCGCGTGTCGCCGGAGGCCAGCAGCAGCGCGGCGGTCTGGGCCTCGCGCCGCGCGGTGTTCTCCGCATCGCCGAAGAGCTGGTTGTTCAGCGTGAACGCCACCGGCACGGTGAACGCCGCGATCGCGACCGCGACCAGGAGCACGTAGCTCCAGGCGAGCTGCCGGATCACGTGAGCACCAGCCGGAAGCCCACACCGCGCACCGTTTCGAGCGAGGCCGCGTCACCGAGCTTGCGGCGCAGCACCCCCACGTGCACGTCCAGCGTCTTGGTGGGGCCGAACCAGTTCTCGTCCCACACCGCCTCCATGATCTGCTCGCGGGTGAACACCGCGCCCGGCTCCTCGGCCAGGAACGCCAGCAGGTCGAACTCCTTCGGCGTCAGCTCCAGCTCACCGCCGTCGAGGTGCACCCGCCGCCCGCGCCGGTCGATCCGCAGCCGTCCGTGCTCCTGCGGCGGTTCTTTCTGCGTGGGCTGCGCACGCCGCATGACCGCGCGAATCCGTGCGACGACCTCACGCACGCCGAACGGTTTGGTGACGTAGTCGTCGGCGCCGATCTCCAGCCCCACGATCCGATCGACCTCGTCGGACCGTGCGCTGATCACGATGATCGGCACGTCACCGCGTGCACGCAGCTCACGGCAGACGTCCAGGCCGTCCATGTCGGGCAGTCCGAGGTCGACGAGCGCCAGCACGAAGTCGTCGGCCGTGAGCGCCTCAGTACCCGTGCGCACCCAATGGACGTCGAACCCGTAGCGGGACAACCCGCGTGTGAGCGATTCCGCGATCGGCTCGTCGTCCTCCACCAGCAGCACCCGCATGGGCGCAGATCATTCCACCCGACGTTTCAGAGCGTTCCTCAACCGGATACCGCTCCACTCCAACGTGCTCGCGGTCACCGCGTCCCAGAACGGCCACAGGTCCGGCAGCACCCGCAGCGCGATCCCCGCCTGTTCGTGCAACTCGAACAGGTCACCGACCCTCTCGGCGGGCCCCAGCGGGGTGACGGGCTCGCTCGCCACCATCGCGAACCCGCGCCCCTCCCCGTCCTCTCCGAACGGCTGGAACGGCCCCGCGTCGAACCGGTACGCGTACAGCTCGACGGTTCGCATCCGCTCCAGCCACCCGTACTCGACCGCGTGCACCCTGACCCCGCAGCCGGGCCCGATGATCCGCTCGCGGTCGTCGTCGGTGGTGCCGGAGGTCGTCCACGCCATCACCCGCGGGCACTGCCGCGGAAACCAGTAGTCGGGGGACCGGTCCCAGCCCACCGTCCACACGTACTCGCCAGGCTGCTGCGCGGTGGCCGCGAGGTGCGGCACGAACCTGGTGATCGAAGGATCTTCGGAGAAGTGCAACACCTGACCGGATTCGGGGCGCATGTGGTCATACTGGCGCGCATGCGGAGGCTGATGCTCGCGGTTCTGCTTGTCCTCACCGGCTGCTCCTCGGGTGGGGACGGCGGTGTCGGCTTCACCGCCGTCGACCTCACGGCGACCCCGGAGGCGTTGGGCACGCACGGCGACATGCTGGTGATCGGCACTCGCCCGTCCGACCATCCGGAACTGGTCGTCCGCACCAAGGACGGCAAGCTGAGCAACGCGAGGCTCACCCCCGCGACCCCGTACGGCAGGGAAGCGCACTGGTACGGCATCACCTCCGACGGCACCACGATCACCGGCGTCGGCGGCGAACGCGGCGGCGCGCACGGCAACGTCCGGTGGAGCGCCTGGACCGGCGACACCGCCCAGGTCGTCGAGAAGCCGCAGGGCTTCAGCACGTTCGGCGGCTACGGCGCGGGCGAGCTGATCGGCCCGGTCCGCACGGCCGGGGGCCCGCTGATCATCGGCACCTGGCAGAGCGCCAAGGCGGGCCTCGACATCGCGGCGTGGACCTACGCCGCGGACACCTGGAGCCGCCAGCCCTCCGCCGGAACCGTCCTGGAGAGCTCGCAGGAACTCCTCCGCTTCCCGCTGGCCGTCACCCCGGACGGCGACGGCGCGCTGGTCGTCGGCTGGCAGATCGCCAAAGGCGCGGTGAGCGCGGCCGTCTGGCGGTTCGACGGCAAGACCTGGACGACCGCGGTGCTCCCGGACGGCGACGCCGCGCTGGCCGCCCGCTGCTGGGACGGCACCTGCCACGTCGTCGGCCGCGGCAAGGGCAAACTGGCCTGGTGGTCGGGTTCGGGCTCGGACTGGAAGAAGCTGACCACCCCGGACATCCCGGTCGCCGACAATCAGAACCTCGCCGCCCCCGTCCTGCTGGGCGGCGTCCCGACCCTGATCGTCGACCACGGCGGCGTCAAGCTCGTGTCCGAAAAGGACGAACGGCCGGCGGACGGCCCCACCGGCGAGGTCGTGGCGGCGGAGAAGGCGGGCGATCAGGTGTTCGTGATCGCGGGCGGCCGGCTGTGGCGGCTCACGTAGCGGCTCACCTAGCTGGTCACCGGGCCAGCAGGGCGCGCAGGGTTTCCAGGCCGTCCAGCACGGCTTTGCGTTCGGCCGGGGACGCCGTCTCCAGCGCCAGGGTGAGCCTTCCCTACGGGCCTTCCACCAGGTTCTGCTTGTACTGCTGCATCGGCGCGGTCACCTGCACCCGTGTGTAGCGACGGTCCTGCGGGTCGGTCTCCCACGTCACCAGTCCGCGCGCCTGCAACCGATCGACGATCCCGGACGTCGTTGAGTGCAACCGGTTGAGCCGCCGCCCATCTCGGAATCGATCCGGCCTCGCCCCCCTCCCGGGAGCCCGAGGCCCCCACTCAAATCGTCCCATCCCGCACCGACGGTCCCGCCGCGGCAAGATCGACAATGCCTGAGTTGTCCACAGGCACTGAGTTATCCACAGATCCCCGAACTCGCGGCCTGACCAGCAGCTTTCGGCGGTAGGCTGGAAGTTGGGGGGATCCCCGCTGGCACACCGACGACGACGCGTCACGTACGACCGTTAAGGGAGCCTGGCGATGCCGATCAAACGCGTACCCACCCCGGCCGGCGACGAAGCCTGGCTCGTCACCGGATACGACCAGGTCAAGACGCTGCTGGCGGACCGCAGACTCGGCCGCGGCCACACCGACCCGGACAACGCCCCGAGGTTCACCGACTCCGTGCTCCTGGGCCGGCCGCACCAGGCCACCGAACAGGAGGAGAACGAGCGCCACGCCTGGATGCGCAAGATGCTGGCCCCGGAGTTCTCCGCCAGGAACATGGAGTCGCTGCGCCCGCGGATCCGGCAGGTGATCAACGACCTGCTCGACGGCCTCACCACCCACGCCCAGCCCGCGAACTTCCACGAGCTCGTGTCGTTGCCGCTCCCGGTCCTGGTGATCTGCGAGCTGCTGGGCGTTCCGTACGAGGATCGCGACCAGTTCCGCCGCTGGTCGGAGTCCATGAGCACGCTCAACGACCCGCAGAAGTCGATCGAAGGCTTCACCAGCCTCTGGACCTACATGAACGAGCTGGTCCAGCGTAAGAAGAAGGACCCCGGCGACGACGTCATCACCCGCCTCGTCGGCACCGCGGCGGACGAGCAGATCGCCCAGCTCAGTGCCGGCCTGCTGTTCGCGGGCCACGAGACGACCGTGTCCGCCATCGACCGCGGCGTCATGCTGCTGAGCATCAACCCGGACCAGTGGGACGCGCTCAGGCGAGACCCCGAGAGCATCCCCAGCGCCGTCGAGGAGATCCTGCGCCACCGCTCACTCACGTCGATCCGCAGCGAGGACTCCGGCCTGCCCCGGTACGCGATGGCCGACATCGAGGTCGAAGGCGTCCGGATCCCGCAGGGCGACCTGGTGTTGCTCGGCATCGACCAGGCCAACCGGGACGAGGTCAGGTTCCCGGAGCCGGAGACCTTCGCCCAGCGCGAGTCCAACCCGCACCTCACGTTCGGCCACGGCCCGAGGTTCTGCATCGGCGCCCCGCTCGCCAGGGTCGAGCTGACCGAGGTCTTCCGCGCCCTCACCGGACGGTTTGAGACGTTCGGGCTAGCTGTGGACATCGCTGAACTGCGCCCGAGGACGGAACAGCTGGTCGGCGGAGTGGCCGACCTCCCGGTCCGCTGGACGGCCCAGTGATCGATACAGTAACCGAGCACACCTAACGCGCTCCGCAGCGTGATGCCCGGTTTCGGATCACATTGCGCTGCTTGTCCCACATCTTCCGGCCAATGCATTCACCCGGATGCGTCACATCCATCCGTGGCGCGAGAGTTACTTCACGGTGAATTACAGCGATCCGGACGCACAATGGTCACGCTTGGACACACAATCGCCGAGAGTCAACTGTTGATGTGGCAGTTCGCCCGTGCATAACGCCACGCATGGGTGACTATGGCCCGGTCAGTGGGCCCCCGCGAATCGGTGGGGGTGGGCGGCGGTCCGCCAGATCGGCGGTTAATCTCTTGCAACTCGTCCACTGCAATCCAGTGTGCCGACGTCGCAACCACCGGGGAGAGGACTGAACACGGGTGGCCGGATTTCTGTTGCGGCGGTTGGTCAACTACGTGGTGCTTGCCCTCGTGGCAACGTTCCTCGCGTTCACGTTGGCCTCCGCCACCTTTGACCCGATCGGGGTGTTGCAACAACGCAACCCACCGCCACCGGCGGCATCGATCGAGGCGAAGAAACGAGACCTGCACCTCGACCAGCCGATCCCGCAGCGGTTCGTGACGTGGATGAGCGGTGTGGTGCAGGGTGACTTCGGTCGCACGATCACCGACCGCCCGATCACCGACGAACTGGGCCGCCGGATCGGCGTGAGTCTGAGGCTGTTCCTGCTCGGCATCACGATCGGCATCCTGTTCGGAGTGCTGCTCGGTGTGGTGAGCGCGATCAGGCAGTACAAGTTCAGCGACTACTTCGCGACCTTGTTCAGCTTCATACTTCTCTCGACGCCCGTGTTCGTGCTCGGCACGCTGCTCAAGATGAGCGCCCAGGGCATCAACGACTCGATCGGCACGAACTTGCTGATCTTCGTCGGCGAGGAGACACCGGGCTTCCAGGGCAACTGGTTCGAGCACCTCGGCGACCGGCTGCAGCACCTGATCGTACCGACGCTGACGATCGCGCTCGGCCAGATCGCCTACTACAGCCGCTACCAGCGCTCGTCGATGCTCGACGTGCTGGGCAGCGACTTCCTGCGCACCGCCCAGGCCAAGGGCCTGACCCGCCGCAAGGCGCTGTTCAAGCACGGCCTGCGCACCGCGCTGATCCCGATGGCGACGCTGTTCGCGTTCGGGTTCGGTCTGCTCGTCGTCGGTGGCACGTTCACCGAACGGATCTTCGGCTGGTTCGGCATGGGTGACTGGCTGGTCACCGGCATCTCGGCCCAGGACACGAACATCACGGCCACGGTGACGCTGTTCGTCGCGGTGTGCGTGCTGTTCTCCGGCTGGCTCGCCGACGTGCTGTACGCCGCGCTCGACCCCCGAATCCGTGTGAACTAGGCAAGGTGACGACGACGTGACCGTGATCCTCAACGAGGGCGACTCCGCGGGAACCGCCGGCGCCGCCTCTGGCAGCCCCGTCGACGCGGCGCCCGAACCGGGCAAGGCGATGACGCGTGGTCGGCTCGTGTTCATCCGCTTCCTGCGCAACAAGCTGGCACTGGTGGGCCTGGTGCTCATCGTGGGCATGTACCTGCTGGCGTTCGTCGGCCCGCTGCTGTCGAAGTGGTCCTACGACACGCAGGACTACAGCGCGTTCCTCGAACCGCCGTACGCCGACCACATCTTCGGCACCGACAAGATCGGTACCGACATGTTCGCGCTGACGATGCGCGGGCTGCAGAAGTCGTTGCTCATCGGCCTGCTGGTGGCGCTCATCTCTACCACCGTGGCCGCGATCGTCGGCGCGACCGCCGGCTACTTCATGGGTGCCGCCGACAAGGCGCTCATGTGGGTGGTCGACCTGCTGCTCGTGTTGCCGTCGTTCCTGATCATCGCCATCCTGAGCCCGTGGTTCCGGGGCAAGTCGTGGTTCCTGCTGGTGATCATGCTGGCGGCGTTCCAGTGGATGATCACCGCGCGCATCGTGCGCGGGATGACGCTGACGCTCAAGGAACGCGAGTTCGTGAAGGCGGCCAAGTTCATGGGCCAGCCCGCGCGGACCATCATCGCCAAGCACATCGTGCCGAACATGGCGTCGCTGCTGATCATCGACGCGACCATCAACGTCGGTTCGGCGGTGCTCGCCGAGACGGGTCTGAGCTACTTCGGCTTCGGTGTGCAGTCTCCCGACGTCTCGCTCGGCACCCTGATCGGGCTCAACGCCGAGTCCGCGACGACCTTCCCGTGGCTGTTCCTGTTCCCGGCGGGCTTCCTCGTCGTGTTCGTGCTGGCGGTGAACTGGGTCGGCGACGGGCTTCGCGACGCTCTCGACCCCACCTCCACGCGCGTGCGCCGCAAGGAGAAGAAGGACACCAAGGAGAAGGCCGCCTGATGACCACCTCGGAGATCCAGTTCGACGCGCCGGTGGACCCGGTCGTCGAGGGGCCGGTGCTGCAGGTCGAGGACCTTCACGTGTCCTTCCCGAGCGAGTCCGGCCGCGTGCAGGCCGTGCGCGGGCTGAGCTACCACGTCTCACCCGGCGAGGTGCTCGGCATCGTCGGCGAGTCCGGTTCCGGCAAGTCGGTGTCGTCGCTCGCCGTCATGGGCCTGCTGCCCTCGTCGGCGCGCATCACCGGTTCCATCAAGTTCCAGGGCCGTGAGCTCATCGGCCGCAGCGACTCGGAGCTGTCGAAGATCCGCGGCCGCCGCATCTCGATGGTGTTCCAGGACCCGCTGTCCGCGCTCACGCCGGTCTACACCGTCGGCGACCAGATCGCCGAGGCGATCCTGGTGCACCGCAAGGGCGCCGTGTCCAAGGCGGCCGCCGGCAAGCGCGCGGTCGAGCTGCTCGACCTCGTCGGCATCCCGAACGCCGTCGAACGCGCCAAGGCGTTCCCGCACGAGTTCTCCGGCGGCATGCGGCAGCGCGCGGTGATCGCGATGGCGATCGCCAACGACCCCGACCTGATCGTCGCCGACGAGCCGACCACCGCGCTCGACGTGACGGTGCAGGCGCAGGTGCTGCAGCTGCTCGAAACCGCGCAGGAAGTCACCGGCGCGGGCATCGTGATCATCACCCACGACCTCGGCGTGGTCGCCGGGTTCGCGGACCGGCTGATGGTCATGTACGCGGGCCGTGCCGTGGAAAAGGGCAAGGTCGACGAGATCTACCAGCAGCCGCGCATGCCGTACACGCTCGGTCTGCTCGGCTCGATCCCGCGCCTGGACGTCGGCGAGAAGCAGGCCCTCGTCCCGATCACCGGCCAGCCGCCGTCGCTCACGGACCTCCCCCCGGGGTGTCCGTTCGCGCCGCGCTGCCCGATGGTCGTCGACGCCTGCCACACCGCCGAGCCGCCGCTGATCGAGGTCGACGGGTCGGACGAGCACCAGGCCGCGTGCATCAGGACCGGCGAGATCGCCGCGACCGACGCCGAGGGTGCCGAGGCCGCCGCCGAGATCTTCGGTGCCGAGGTCGTCGACGAGCCCGAGATCGCCAAGGTGCCGCGCGAGCGGCGCGAGATCGTGCTGGGCCTCGACAACCTGGTCAAGGAGTACGCGGTCAACAAGGGCGTGGTGTTCAAGCGCCGCGTCGGCACCGTGCACGCGGTCGCGGGCATCACGTTCGACATCCGCGAGGGCGAGACCCTCGGCCTGGTCGGCGAGTCGGGTTGTGGCAAGACCACGACCCTGATGGAGATCCTCGGCCTGGAAAAGCCGATGAGCGGCGAGATCTCGGTCCTCGGCACCAACGTGTCCTCTTTGGACTCCAAGCGCCGCAAGGAGATCCGCCGCGACATGTCGGTGGTCTTCCAGGACCCGATGGCGTCGCTCGACCCGCGCCTCACGATCAACGACGTCATCGCCGAGCCCATGCAGGTGCACGGGTACGGCAAGGACGAGATCAACCGGCGCGTGCCGGAACTGATGCGGCTCGTGGGCCTGCGGCCCGAGCAGCTGTCGCGCTATCCCGGTGAGTTCTCCGGCGGTCAGCGTCAGCGCATCGGCATCGCGCGGGCCCTCGCGCTCGAACCGAAGCTCGTCGTGCTCGACGAGCCGGTGTCGGCGCTGGACGTGTCCATCCAGGCGGGTGTCATCAACCTGCTGGAGGAGCTGAAGTCCAAGCTGGGTCTGGCCTACCTGTTCGTCGCGCACGACCTGTCGGTGGTGCGCCACATCGCGGACCGGGTCGCCGTGATGTACCTGGGCAAGATCGTCGAGATCGGCGAGGTGGACTCGGTGTTCGACGCGCCGCGCCACCCGTACACGCAGGCACTGCTGTCGGCGATCCCGATCCCCGACCCCGTCAAGGAACGCCAGCGGGAGAGGATTCTCCTCACCGGCGACCTGCCGAGCCCGGCGAACCCGCCGTCCGGCTGCCGGTTCCGCACCCGGTGCTTCCTGCACGCGTCGCTGCCGCCCGAGCAGCAGCGCACGTGCATCGAGCTGGAACCACCGCGCGAGGTGCAGGCCCCCGACCACGAGGCCGCCTGCCACTTCGCCCAGATCCGTCAGGTCCTCTGATGCACCCGTCGCCTCAGAAGAAGACCTGCGAGCACGAAGGAACAGTGTCCCCGGCAACTGGTGTCCGGGCACGAGGGAGGTTCACGACAGTGAGTCGACGTACCAAGGTGGGAGTGACCGCGCTGGCCGCGATCGCCCTCACGCTTACCGCGTGTGGGGGGCCCAGCAAGACCGACTCCGGGCTCAAGGGGTCGGAGGGCACGGTCGGTCAGGCGGACATCAACCCGCAGGACGCGTCCAAGGTCAAGGACGGCGGCGAGTTCCGCTGGCCGGTCGACCAGTTGCCGGACAACTGGAACTACAACCAGCTCGACGGCACGGTCGCCGATGGTCGTCGCATGATCGACACGATGATGCCGAACCTGTACAAGCAGCTCCCCGACTCGACCATCGAGGTCAACAAGGACTACCTGGACGAGGCGAAGCTGGCTTCCAGCGACCCGCAGGTCCTGGAGTTCAAGATCAACTCGAAGGCCAAGTGGTCGGACGGCAAGCCGCTGTCCTGGGAAGACTTCGAGGCCATGTGGAAGTCCCTCAACGGGACCGACAAGGCCTACGAGATCGCCGGCAGCACCGGCTACGAGGACATCGAGAAGGTCGAGAAGGGCGCGTCCGACCAGGACGTCAAGGTGACCTTCAAGAAGAAGTTCGCCGAGTGGAAGGGCATCTTCTCGCCCCTCTACCCGAAGGCGATGTCGGCCTCGGCCGAGGAGTTCAACAAGGGCTGGGCCGACGCCCCGAAGATCACCGCCGGTCCGTTCAAGATCGGCACGATCGACCGCACCGGCAAGCTCGTCACGGTCGTCCGTGACTCCGCCTGGTGGGGCGACAAGCCGAAGCTCGAGAAGATCACGTTCCGTCAGGTCGACCGCACCGCGCTCGCGGACGCGCTCGCCAACGGCCAGATCGACTACTTCGACATCGGTTCCAGCGTCGACAACTTCACGCGGGCCAAGTCGATGCAGGGTGTCACGATCCGTCAGGCGATCACGCCGGACTACTCGCACATCACGTTCAACGGTGCGGACTCCTCGATCCTCAAGGACGCGAAGCTCCGCGTCGCGCTGATGCGCGGCATCGACCCCAAGGTCATCGCCAAGGCGCTGCTCGGCCAGATGCTCAAGGGTGACGCGCAGGTCACGGGTAACCACTTCTTCCTGCTCGGCACGAAGGAGTACAAGGACAACTCGGCCGTCGCGTCGTTCGACAAGGAAGCCGCGAAGAAGCAGCTCGACGAGCTGGGCTGGAAGCTCGAGGGCGAGACCCGCAAGAAGGACGGCAAGGAACTGGTGATCCGGTACGTCATCCCGACGCCGAACCCGGTTTCCGACCAGATCGCGAAGCTCGTGCAGTCGCAGCTGAAGGAGATCGGCGCCAAGGTCGACGTCCAGGCCGTGCCTTCGACCGACTTCTTCAAGCAGTTCGTCAACGTCGGCAACTTCGACATGACCGGTTTCCGCTGGCTGTCCTCGGCCACGCCGATCTCGGACAGCAAGGGCATCTACTCGCTCGACCCGGCCGCGACCAACCAGAACTACGGCCGCATCGGTTCGGACGAGGTCAACAAGCTGCTCGAGCAGGCGAACGGTGAGCTGGACGACACCAAGCGCGCCGCTCTGGCCAACGAGGCCGACAAGAAGATCTGGGAGCTGGGCCACCAGCTGCCGCTCTACCAGCTGCCCGGCGCGGTCGCGATCAAGAGCAACGTCGCCAACATGGGTGCCGTCGCGTTCGCGAACCGTCCGTACGACTACATCCACATGGGCTTCACCGAGTGACGTGTAGTTAGCTGTTGAACGGCCCGGCGGGCTTCCCGCCGGGCCGTTCGTTTCTGTTTGGAGCTTCTCTTGTTGCGTTCCCGGGTTCGCGCGCTGCGTCATGGTGTTCTCGCCACGGCGATCGTGTTGTTCGTCTGCCTCGTGGTCGGAATCTTCTCCTGGCTGTCCTATTCGGACTCACGTGCCTCGTTGGCCTCCATGACGTCTCGCGAGGTCGGTTCCGTGGTGTCCTATTCGGACGGTTTCGTCGAGGTGCGCTGGCCTTCGGGTTCCGCGCGCGTCCCGTACGAGGACGGCGCCCGGTACGTGGGACGGCAGACGCAGGTGGCGTTCGATCCCGCGGATCCGTCCCGTGCCGTGATTCCGGGCTCGGACCTGTTCCTGGAGGCAGACCGCGCGCTGGGCGGCGTGACGTTCTCGTTGGCCGTGGCACTGCTGGTGGTCCTCGCCGGTGTGGTGCGGGTGCTGCTGGCGGTGCGATCTGTTCGGGGTGAGCCGGTCACGGTGTCCGTGCGGCGGATCCGGTTGCAGTCCGGGCTGATGGTGCGGTCGTGGCTGGAGATCGACGGTCCGGTCGAGCGGTGGCTGCCCGTCTTCTACGACCCGGTGCTGGTCACGTTGCCGTCGCCGGTCGACGTCGAACTGCGCGGTGGCCGGGTCGCCGTGGTGGACGGCGTGACGATCTACCCGTCCGGCCGTGCGGTGACCAAGCACCCGCGGGGCCGGCGTCTCGACAACCCCGCGCAGCCCGATCCGGAGACGCGGGCGCCGCGCGGTCTGCTCGCCCAGCTGCGGGTGGACGCGGTGTTCATGGTGCCCGCGCCGTTCGTCGGCATGTTCTGGGCCTACCTGGACGGCAGCGGGTTCATCGGCTGGATCACCGCGACGGTGGTCGCCGCCGTGCTGGGCCTGTGGTGGGGCGCGTTCCGCGGCTCCGACCCGTCGTAATGCTTTGTGGTTGGTGAACGACCTCCCTATCGTAGGAGGTCGCTATGACCGACGTCACACTGCGCGTTAACGAGGACGGGGCCGACGACGAGCGCATCGAGGAGCTCACCGCGTTCCTGCGGACCGAGATCCAGGAGTTCGCCGCTGTCTCCGGGGTTCCCGCCGTCCCTCCCGAGGGCAGCAAGGCCGTCGATCTGAACGAGCTGGGCACCCTGCTGACCACGGTCTCCCAGTCCACCGTCCTGGCCGCCCTGATCAACGCCGTGTCGTCGTGGCTGGGCCAGCGCCGCGAACGGTCGGTGACCGTCGAAGCCGACGGCGACACCCTGGAACTCACCGGCGCGCCCACGGAAACCGAACTCGCCCAGCGGTCCGCCTGGCTGGGCCGCCACCTGCACCGCTACGCGCTGATCATCGCGAGCTACGAGTTCGCCGACCCAGGCCTGTCCTCGCTGCGCGCCCCCGCCCACGACGCCGCCCGCCTGGGCGAGGTGCTCGCCGACCCGCGCATCGGCGGGTTCGACGTCCGCACACTGATCAACACCTCGGCCGCCGAGGTGAACGAGGCAGTCGAGGACTTCTTCGCCGACCGCGGGCCCGACGACCTCCTGGTCCTGCACTTCTCCGGCCACGGCGTGAAGGACGAGGCAGGCGAACTCCACTTCGCCACCTCGGGCACCAAGCTGTCCCGCCTGGCCGGCACCGCCGTGTCCGCGGACTTCGTGGCCCGCCGCATGAACCGCTCCCGCTCACGCCGCATCGTGCTGCTGCTGGACTGCTGCTACTCCGGCGCGTTCGGCCGCGGCATGGTCGCCCGCGCCGGCGGTTCGGTGGGCATCGAGGAACAGTTCGGCGGCAGCGGCCGTGCCGTCATCACCGCCTCGTCCGCCATGGAGTACGCCTTCGAGGGCGCCTCGGTGGCCGACACCTCCGAGGGCGAACCGTCCGTGTTCACCTCGGCCCTGGTCGAGGGCCTGGAATCCGGCGACGCCGACCGCGACCAGGACGGCCACGTCGGCCTGGACGAACTCTACGAATACGTCTACGACCGCGTCCGCCGCGTCACCCCGCACCAGACGCCGGGCAAGTGGATGCTCGACGTGCGCGGCGACCTGCGCATCGCCCGCCGCGCCCGCCCGGTCACGGTGCCCGCCGCGCTGCCGTCGGAACTGCAGGACGCCATCGACCACTCGCTGCCGGGCGTGCGGGCGGGGGCGGTCCCGGAACTGCGGCGGATGCTGTCGGTCGCGCACGAGGGGCGGGTGCTGGCGGCGCGGCTGGCGTTGGCGCGGCTCGTGGAGGACGACAGCCGGATGGTGGCGGCGGCGGCGCGCCGGGCGCTGGGGGAGGACACGGCGACTTCGTGGGACCCGGCCTCGGCGGGCCAGGTGACTTCGCCAGGCACGGCGGCTTCGTGGGACCAGGCCTCGCCAGGCACGGCGGCCTCGCGGGGCACGTCGGCTTCGCGGGGCACGTCGGCTTCGCGGGGCACGTCGGCATCGCCCGGCACGGTGGCCTCGCCAGGCACGGGCTCGCGTGCCTCGGAGGCTCGTCGGGCAGCGGGTTCGGCGGCTGGATCTGGTGCTGGCCACGCTGGCGCAGGGGTACCCCCGGATCGGGAACCCCCGCGTTCAACGGTACTCAGCGGGTCTGACACTCCGGCGAGGTCAAGTACGGCCGGAGCCGGTGCTGGCCACGCTGGTGCTGGCCACGCTGGCGCAGGGGTACCCCCGGATCGGGAACCCCCGCGTTCAACGGTACTCAGCGGGTCTGACACTCCGGCGAAGTCGAGCACGACCGGCGACGGCCCAGCCGATGAGCCTGACGAAGGTGCTGGCCGGCAAGCCACGGCCGGGTCTGGCCGGGCGAGTGCCGGCTCATCTCGGGCTCGGCAGACCACAGCCGGTACCGCGAGTGACGACCCGTCGCGGGCTCAGCACGCCACGGCCGGGACCGCGAGTGCCGGCTCGTCGCAGGTTCGGCAGACCACGTCCGCGTCCAGCAGCGCGAGTGTCGGTTCGTCGCAGGCCACGGCTGCGTCCGGCAGCGCGGATGCCGGCTCGTCGCGCGCTCTTTCCGGTCCGGCAGGCGAGGACGACCTGGGCTCGGAACCACGACGGGCCGCGCTCACCGCGTCCGGCTCCGGCTCCGCCACGGTCGGATCGATCCCCAGGCGCACCCCGGAGCCCGGCGGATCCGTCGCCTCGCCGGAGAGCATCAGGGCCGCCCTGCCGCGCGTGGTCGCGGGTCTCGCGCTGGCGTTGCTGATGGTCGGTCTCCTGTCCGTCCCGGGCGGCGTGCTCGGCCACCTGGGCGACACCACGCCGAGCACGTGGCTGTTCGGTTCGTTGTGGCCGTGGGTGCTGGTGGCGGCGACGTTCGTGCTGGTGTGCCGCGACCACCCGTGGGTGCCGGGCGCCGCGCTCGGCCTGTTGGCCGGCCTCGCCGGGCTGCTCGGCGGCAGCGACTGGAACTACCTGTGGTTCCTGCTCGGGATTTCCGCGGTGGTCGTCGCGGTCGCATCCCTGGCGAGCCCGTGGTGGCTCGCGGCGGTGGGTGGCGCGCTGGGGGTCACCGGGGTGCTCGTGGTCGCGTCGTCGGCCGACGAGTTGTCGACGATCAACGGGGACGGGCAGGACGTGACGTTCCTGATCGTGGCGGCGGGTCTCGTCGTGCTCGCGGGCTACCGGACCTGGCACGAACGGGCGTGGATCAGCGCGATCGCACCGGTCCTGCTGCTGCTGGACGCGGTCCTGCATCTGACGGGCGTACCGCTGTTCGTCACCCACGCGAGCCTGGCCGGGCTGGTCGTGGTCCCGTTGATCGCCATCCTGACCAGCGGTACAGCCAGGTTCGCCGGCTATCTCGCCGTCGCCGCGGGACTGCTGGTGCGCGCCAACGAATATGTGTCCGCCAACGAACCGTCGTTCCCGAGCGTCATGCACGTGACCCTGCCGCTGGCCGCCGCGGTCGTCGCCTACTTCTCGCGTTCGCGCTGATTCTTGCGTCGCTTGCCCTCGTGCATCGCGACCACGCGGGCGACCGGGATGGTGTGACCCTCGGCGATCAGGTCGTCGGGCAGGCGTTGCGACGCGGGCATCAGCGACGTCCACGGGTCGCCGTCGAACCTGGTCCGGACGGTGAAGTCGGCCGGGGTGACGTCGCGAAGTGAGTCCCACGGCACCGGAAACGAGATCGGCAGGCTCTCGCGCAGGCGGGGGCTGTAGGCGGCGACGACCGTGGCTCCCCAGGCGCGCGTCGAGTCGAGGAACACCTTGCCGTCCCGATCGGCCCGGATGTAGGCGGTGGTCGCGATCTCGGGGTTGAGCTTCTCGGCCCGCGCGGCCACCGCCCTCGTCGCCGCGGCCACGTCGTCCGGGTCGTGCTGCTCCAACGGCACGAAGATGTGCACGCCCTTGGCGCCGCTGGTCTTGACCGCGCCTTCCAACCCGGCCTGAGCCAGCGCCTCGCGAATCAGGAACGCCGACTCGACCACCACGTCGAAACCGGAGCCTTCCGGCGGGTCGATGTCGAGCACCATGTGCGTCTGGTGGTCGCCCAGGAACAGCGGCACGTGGTACTCGACCGCGCGCTGGTTCGCGAACCACATGAGCGTCTGCTTGTCGTCGCACAGCGCGTACTTGATCGTGCGGTGGGACGCCTCGGCCCAGACCTCGACGGTCTTGACGTAGTCCGGCGTGTACTTGGGGACGTTCTTCTGCATGAACGGGTCCTGGCCGCGCAGGATCCGCCACACCGACAGCGGCCTCCCGGCCAGCACCGGCACGAACCGATCGGCGACGAAGTCCAGGTACTCGACCAGGTCACCCTTGATCGTGCCGCCGAACAGCGGCTGGTCGAGCGAGGAGAACTTCATGGCCTCACCGTTCATCAGGAACCTCGAGTTCGTCTCGGGCGGCCCACTCCAGCAGCGGCTCGATCGACCACACCGCGTCGTCGATGCCGGCGTGCAGGTCGCCCAGTTCGGCGAAGCGCTTCGGCACGGTGGCGATGGTGAAGTCACGCGGGTCGACGTCCGGGATCTCGTCCCAGCGGATCGGCGTCGACACCGTGGCCTCGGGAAATCCGCGCACCGAATAGGCCGAGGCGATCGTGTGGTCGCGGGCGTTCTGGTTGTAGTCCACGAAAACCAGCGCCGGATCGCGGTCCTTGCGCCACCACGTGGTCTCGACGTCGTCGGGCGCGCGCCGCTCGACCTCGCGCGCGAACGCCAGCGCCGCGGTCCGCACGTCCTGGTGGCCGTGGTCCGGCTTGATCCGCACGTAGACGTGCAGGCCCTTGCTTCCGGACGTCTTCGGGAACCCGACCGCGCCGAGTTCCGCGAGCACCTCCTCGACCACGCCCGCGACCCGCCTCACGCGGTCGAACGTGCACGTCGGGCCGGGGTCGAGGTCGATGCGCCACTCGTCGGGCTTCTCGGTGTCGGCGGCGCGCGAGTTCCACGGGTGAAACTCCACAGTGGACATCTGAACGGCCCAGATCACGTCGGCGACGTGCGTGACGCAGAGTTCGTCCGCGTGGCGGTTGTAGCGCGGAAAATGCACACGGACGGTCCGCACCCACGGCGGTGCACCGTGCGGAAGCCTTTTCTGGTGCACTTTCTCGCCGGTCACGCCCTCGGGGAAGCGGTGCAGCATGCACGGCCGTTCCCGCAGCGCGCGGACGATTCCGTCACCGACGGACAGGTAGTAGTTCGCGAGATCCAGTTTCGTCTCGCCGCGCGCGGGAAAGTAGACGCGGTCGGGGTTGGAGATCCGCACGACGCGGTCCTCCACCTCGAGCTCCACAGCCGGGGACTTGCCCATGCCGACCAACCTAACCGTTTCCAGGCGTTTCTTCAGCCCGAACGGTGCTCGTGACGCGCGAGATGTGGGTGCGCGACGCGTCGCTGTAGTTTGCGGTTGTGGACCTTTTTTCGCTGTCCCTGGGGGCACTTCTCACGACGGTCGGCTCGCTGGCGGACGAGGACTTCGCCCAGCCGTCCGGGTGTGAGGGCTGGCTGGTGCGGGATCTGGTGTGCCACTTCGTGATCGACGCGCAGGACGTGCTGATCACGCTGGTGACGCCGACCGCGGACGCCGTGACGCACGACTCGGTGACGTACTGGAAGGTGGCGCACGAGCCGTCCGACGATCCGCTGGCGGCGTTGACCGTCCGGCTCGCCGCGGCCTACGGCGAGCCGTGGATGCTGAAGCACCACGTCGACGACGTGGGGCAGGCGGCGTTGCGGGCCGCCGAGCTCGCCGATCCGACGCTCAAGGTCAGCACTCAGGACATGGTGCTGTGCACGTCCGGTTACCTGGGCGCGTACGTCTGGGAGTGGACGCTGCACCACCTCGACCTGGTGCAGCACCTGCCGCACCTCGCCGGCCCGCCCGCGCGAACCCTGGCCCGGTGCCGCGAGATGCTGGAACAGATCGCCGGTGCGTTCCCGAAGCACTGGTCGGACGTGGACGTGCTGCTGGTGGGAACGGGACGGCGCGCCCCGGCCGAAGCGGAGCGCGCCGAACTGGGGGACCTGCGGATCCCGTTCGTCCTGGGCTGAGCTGCCCAGTCACTCCTGCTCAGTCACTCCTGCCCAGTCACTCCTGCTCTTCGAGGCGTGCCTTCTCCGCGAGGCGCGCCTCCTCGGCCTTGAACTCCAGGTAGGTGGCGCGCTCGCGGACCAGCCAGTCCGGGTTCTCGTCCTTGAGCGCGTTGATCTGCTCGGTGGTCAGCGCCTCGGTGATGCCGGCACGCACCAGGCCGGACGTGGAGATGCCCAGCTTCTGCGCGATGAGCTGCTTGGGGTGCGGGCCGTTGCGGCGCAGGTCCGCGAGCCACTGCGGCGGGTTGGCCTGCAGGTCGTTGAGCTCGTCGCGCGAGACGACACCTGCCTGGAACTCCTCGGGCGTCGCCTCGAGGTACACGCCGAGCTTCTTGGCGGCGGTGGCGGGCTTCATCGTCTGCTGCGACTTCATGCCGAAAAGAGTAACCGTCCGGTCCGGTAGCCTCAGCACGTGACCGGATCGTTCACGCTCGCGTACGTCCCAGGCGTGACGCCGGGCAAGTGGGCACGGGTCTGGCAGGACCGTCTGCCGGAGACCGAGCTGACCCTCGTGCAGGTGACCGCCGCCGACGCCGCCCGGATGGTGCGGGCGGGCGAGGCCGACGCCGCGCTGCTCAGGCTGCCCGGCGACCGCGAGGACCTGCACGCCATCCCGCTCTACACCGAGACCAGCGTGGTCGTGTTCCCGAAGGACCACGAGTTCGCCGCGGCCGGCGAACTGTCCCTTGAGGACCTGTCGCCGCACGTCCTGTGGCAGCCGCTCGACGACACGCTGGAGTGGGACGCACAGCCCGGTCAGCCGCCGGTCGAACGTCCTGAGACCACCGCGGACGCCGTCCAGATCGTGGCGGCGGGCGTCGGCATGCTGGTCGTGCCGCAGTCGCTCGCGCGCCTGCACCACCGCAAGGACCTGAAGTACGTGCCGCTCAGCGACGCGCCGCAGTCCCGCGTCGCGCTGTCGTTCCCGATCCGCGACGAGAACCCCGAACTGGTCGAGCACATGATCGGCATCGTCCGCGGCCGCACGGTCAACAGCACCCGTGGTCCCGAGCCCGTCCAGAAGAAGGCACAGCCCAAGCAGCAGCAGCGACGGGGACCCGCGCCCGCGCAGAAGAACGGGCAGAAGAAGCAGTCGGCCAAGCGCGCAAAGCCCCGTCGCAGCCGTTAGTCGCGCACGGTGACGAATCCGTCGTCCCGTTCGAACGCAGCGCGATTCCAGGAGAACACCTAGAACCGCCATGTATCGATGTCACGAGGACGTGTCCGGCTGAGACCCTCGACATCGACTCGTCGTGCCCGCGATCCGGGGGGACGTGGTGGTGCCTCATCACCACCACCACGCCGCGGCTGACGGCTTCCTGGCGAGAGGTACATCATCATGACCGGGACGGGTGGC
The DNA here is from genome assembly GCF_002150765.1 of Lentzea kentuckyensis. Lineage (GTDB taxonomy): Bacteria > Actinomycetota > Actinomycetes > Mycobacteriales > Pseudonocardiaceae > Lentzea > Lentzea kentuckyensis. Next base: position 41,727 of record NZ_MUYM01000014.1, on the reverse strand, counting down.
AGCAGCAGTACCAAGGCGAGGCTCGCGGGGCTGATCGAGCGCGACGACCAGTGGGCCACCTTGGAGACGTTGTTGGCGGACTCCCTGTCAGGATCCGGCAGGGTCGCGCTGCTGACCGGCCCGGTGGCGAGCGGGAAGACCGAGCTGCTGCACGCGTTCGGTGAGGCGTCCGGGGTCGGCTTCGTCAAGGCGACCTGCTCGGCGTTCGAGCGCGACCTGCCTTTCGGTGTGGTGGGCCAGATCTTCCACCCGCTGGACGCGCCCGCCGAGGTCGGTGAGCTGCTCGACGCCGCCGCCCGTTCGGTGGAAGGCCCGACCGCGCGGCAGCTGCACGCGTTGTGCATCGCCCTGATGGACCTGACCACCGAGACACCACTGGTGATCGGGATCGACGACGTGCAGCACGCGGACTCGTCGTCGTTGCAGTGGCTGCTCTACCTGATCCGGCGGCTCGGTCAGGTCAGGGTGCTGTTGATGCTGAGCGAGACCGCGTCACCGCGCGCCGCCCACACACCGCTGCACACCGAACTGCTGAGCCACCCGCACTGCCGCGATGTTCCTTTGGCACCACTGAGTTCTGTCCGCGACCTGTTCCACACGCCGCTGCACGCCGACGCCGCGATGAGGCTCTCCGGCGGCAACCCGTTGCTGATCCGGTCGCTGCTCGACGACCAGAGGCTGTGCAGGCCGAGCGACGACGGCGGTCTCGTGATCGGCCCGAGCTACCGGCGCGCGCTGGTCAGCTGCCTGCACCGGTCCGACCACCACGTGCTGCCCGTCGCGCGCGCGTTGGCGGTGACGGGGGAGCAGGCGACGCGGGAGTCGTTGGGGCGCTTGGCTCGCGTCGACGCGGCGGCCGTCACGTCCGCACTGGACGTCATGAACGAGGCAGGGCTGCTGCGCGACGGCTGGTTCCGCGACCCGGCCGCGCGCGATGCCGTGCTGGACGACATGTCCACACAGGACCGCAGGGAGATGTACCTCGGGGCGGCTTTGCTGTTGCACGACGAAGGTGCGCCGGCGACCGAGGTGGCTCCCTGTCTGGTGCTGGCCGATCACGCCGAGAAGCCCTGGATGGTCCCGGTGTTCGAGGAGGCCGCCGAGCACGCGTTGCGCGACGAGCAGATCGACACGGCGTTGCGGTACCTGGAACTGGCGCACCGGGCGTGCGTGGAGGTGCACGCGCGGGCGGCGATCGCGGCGAAGCTGGTGCGGGTGGAGTGGCGGGTCAACCCGTCCGCCGCCGGGCGCCGGCTGGGGATCGTCGTACCGGCGATGCGTGCGGGGCAGCTGTCCGACCGCGACGTGGCCTCGCTGGTGCAGCCGATGCTGTGGAACGGTCAGGTCGACGAGGCGACCGAGGCACTGGAACGGGTCCGGCGCGTTTCCGGCCCCAGCAGCGGGATGCGCGCGATGGAGCTGTGGCTGGCCTGTTCGCATCCGACGCTGGCGCGGCGCCCGCAGTCCGAGCCGGTGAAGACCCGGACGGTGAGCCTCACGTCCGGGCCGATGCTGAAAGCCGTCATGGCGTTGGCGAACGTGCTGACCCACGGCCCCAACGACTCCTCCGCCACCGACGCCGAGCACGTGCTGCAGGCGGCGCGGCCGTCCGACAGCGGATCGTGGGGGCCGGAGTCGGCGATGCTGGCGTTGCAGGCACTGGTGTACGCGGACCGGCTGGACGTGGCGGCGCAGTGGTGCGACCGGCTGCTGGAAGAGTCGCGGGCCAAGAATCTCGTTGTGGCGCGGGCGTTCTTCTCCTGCGTGCGCGCCGAGGTGTCGTTGCGGCGCGGCGATCTCACCACGGCTTTCGAGCACGCGCAGAACGCACTGGACTTCATGCCGGCCGGTGGATGGGGTGTCGCGCTGGGGATGCCGCTCGGGATCCTGATCAACGCCGCCACCAGGACGGGCCGGCACGAGGCCGCGGCGTCGTTCCTGGAGCAGCCGGTGCCAGAGGTGATGTTCCAGTCACGGTACGGATTGCACTACCTGTACGCGCGAGGACACCACTACCTGGCCACCTCGCGTCACTACGCGGCGTTGGCGGATTTCCTTTCGTGCGGCGAACTGATGACGTCGTGGGGCGTTGATCAGCCCGGTGTCGTGCCGTGGCGGACCTCGGCCGCGGAGGCCTGGCTGCTGCACGGGGCGAACCGCGACGAGGCGAAGCGGTTGATCAACGAGCAGCTGGCCCGGCTGGGTCCGGAGGCGTCCAGCACGCGTGGAGTGGCGTTGCGGCTGCTGGCCGCCGCGAACCAGCCGCACTCCCGGCCGCAGCTGTTGCAGGACGCCGTGGTGATCCTGGAGGAGTGCGGGGACCAGTACGAGCTGGCCCGCGCTTTGGCCGACCTGTCCAAGGCGCATCAGGCTTTGCGGGAACATCGGCGGGCGTGGACGGTGGCTCGGCGCGCCTGGCACGTCGCGAACGTGTGTGACGCCGCCGAGTTGTGCGAGGAACTGTTGCCGTCGCGGGGCAAGGCCGATGGGGAGGACGCGCCGGCGGAGGAGAGGCCGGTGGATCCGATCGCGACGCTGACCGATGCCGAGCGGCGGGTGGCCGCGCTGGCCGCCGTCGGGTACACGAACCGGGAGATCGCGTCGAAGCTGTACATCACGCCGTCGACGATCGAGCAGCACCTGACTCGGGTGTACCGCAAGCTGAACGTCAAGTACCGCAAGGACTTGCCCGCGGACCTGCACTCGTACCTGCCGAGCACGGCCTGACCTGCGACAACGCGATTGTCAGACCCGCCTGGAAGAATGAAGAACAGGGTTCCCCCTGGCCCGGCAAAGTCGTTTCTGCTGGTGGGGGTCTGCAAGTACTACCAACTCTTGATCAAATCGCCGCCAACTACACCCAACATGTTCGTCAGTTGTCGAATATGTCTGGGCCGGGCGCTGGGATCGACGAGGCCAGTTGGTTGTAGCAAAGTGCTTGTTGATGTTGGGTTGGTGGTACTTGCACACGCCATCGCCAGCCAGGCGGATGGCCTGACGGGACGTTGTCGGGGCCCCTGCGTCAGCGTCGCGGCCGGGTTTCAGCGCTGCGCGGGCACGGCGGCCATCCCGGCGCGGACCCGGCGGGACAGCTGTGCCGGATCGGTGAGGAAGATGCTCTTGCGCTCGATCGAGATCCAGCCACGTTGGGCGAAGTCCGAGAGCGTCTTGTTGACGGTGTCGCGCCGCGCGCCGATGTACTGGCCGAGCTCCTCCTGGGTGAGGTCCTCGATCATCAGCAGGGCGCCGCGCGGGTCGTCGCCGAACCGTCCGGCGAGGCGCAGCAACGCTTTCGCCAGCCGAGCCGGGGCGTCCAGCTGCACCACGTCCATCCGCATCTGGTGCGACTCGCGCTGACGGCGGGCGATGCGGCCCAGCAGCCGTTCGGTGATCTCCGGGCACAGCGCGAGCCACTTCGTGAGGTCGGCGCGCGCGATCCGGCCCGCCCGCACGTCGGTGATCGCGACCGTCGTCGTCACCGACGGGGAGGCGTCGAACAGCGTCGGCTCGACCAGGACGTCACCCGCGCAGTGGAAGTCCAGCACCAGCTCGCGGCCGTCGGCGGCGGTGTGGCACGTCTTCGCCTTGCCCGTGCGGATCACGAGCAGCTCCTCGGTACGCGCACCCAGCCGCAGCAACACGTCGCCGCGGCCGAACTCGGCGGGCTCCAGGGCGCCGGCGAACTGGCGCCACGCCTCGGTGGAGGGCGCGAGGATCGGCGGCCGCGCCGGAGCGAGCAGCTGAGGTGCCATGCACCCGACGTTAGGCTGGCCAACACTGGCATGACGCTGGAGAACGCTGCGGTTGGTCGAACGGCTCACCGGCTGCCGTCCGACTTCACCGCGTTCGTTGCTCGCTCAACGCCTCAAGTGCCACTGCCGCGCACTCACTGGTTCTGCGTTCACTGGTTCGGTGCTTACTGGTTCTGGGCGGCGATCTGGTCGCGCAACCGCTCCTCCTGCGCCTGGGTCTCCGGCGTGATGATGCCCTCGAACGCCTCCGGACCGTGGATCTGCCGGATCTCCACCTCACCGCTCTGGAACGGCGCCTTCCTCAGCCACTCCACGGCGTCCTGCAACGAGGGCAGCTCCCAGATCCAGAAGCCCGCGATCAGCTCCTTGGCCTCGGCGAACGGGCCGTCGGTGACCGTCGTCCCGCCCTTGGTGTCGAACGCGACCCGCGCGCCCTTGTCGCTGCCGTAGAGACCGTCGCCCGCGAGCATCACGCCGGCCTTCACCAGCTCCTCGTTGTAGTTGCTCATCGCGGCCAGCTCTTCGGCGGTGGGCATGACGCCGTTCTCGGTGTCCTCGTTCGCCTTGACGATGACCATGAACCGCATCTCGATCTCCTCGCGTCAGGTGTTGTCCGGTGCGTTTCTACTCAGCCGTCGATCGGGAGAGACGCGTTTCGACGAGCTTCGGCTGGATGTGACCGCCATCACACCATTGGGCGCGCGACTACGCTGGGCCCATGCGCGAAGACGTCGACTGGATCCTCGAGAACTGCCAGGTCTGGGCCATCGTGGGGCTCGCGGACAACCCGTCCCGCGCGGCACATGGCGTCGCGAGGTTCCTGCAGGAGCGCGGCAAGAAGATCGTGCCGGTGCACCCGGCGGCCGAGACCGTGCACGGTGAGCCGGGGTACGCGACGCTGGCGGACATCCCGTTCCCGGTCGACGTCGTGGACGTGTTCCGCCGCTCGGAGGACGCCGGTCAGTTCGCGGACGAGGCCGTCGCGATCGGTGCGAAAGCCGTGTGGTTCCAGCTCGGCGTGGTCGACGACGAGGCGTACGGACGGGCGAAGGACGCCGGGCTGAAGATGGTCATGGACGTTTGTCCCGCGATCGAGTGGCGTTCGCGGTGACCGAGTAGCTAATCTGCGAAGGTCGTCCTCGGCCATCTGGGGGTTCTGGGGACGCGATCAGCCTGGGGGGCTTGATTTCGCATGCTCGTTGACATCGACGCGCTGCAGCCCGCGGATTCGCCGCGACTTGGTGGCTGCAGCGAGGAGTTCGTTCGTTCACTGGCGTCCTCGGACGTCTCATTGCCCGCGATCGTGGTGCATCGCCCGACGATGAAGGTCGTCGACGGCATGCACCGCCTGCGCGCGGCCGTGTTGCGCGGCAGCCGTGCCGTCGAGGTCGAGTACGTCGGCGGTCCGGCCGAGGACGTGTTCGCCCTGTCCGTGTCCGCCAACGTCTCGACGCTGTCCACCGCCGACCGTGAGGCGGCGGTGCGGCGGTTGCTGCGCTCGCACCCGCAGTGGTCGGACCGCGCCATCGCGGCCTCGACAGGTCTCGCGGCCAAGTCCGTCGGCGTGCTGCGGCGCGCGGTCGGCGGCCGTGCCGAGGTGCGGGTCGGCCGCGACGGCAAGGTCCGCCCGCTCAACTCCGCCGCCGGGCGCCGGCTGGCCGGGCAGATGATCTCGGAACGGCCCGAGGCGTCGTTGCGCGACATCGCGCGGGCGGCCGGGGTGTCGCCGGGCACCGTCCGGGATGTCCGGCGGCGGCTGTCCGCCGGGCTCGACCCGGTGCCCGAACGCATGCGCGCCGCGGAACGGGCCGAGGTCGAGGTGCCGGTGGCGCGCACCGAGGTCCGGGCACCGCACACCACCCTGCCGATCCTGCGGCGGGATCCCTCGTTGCGATTCAACGAGCACGGGCGGCACGTGCTGCGCTGGCTGGAAGGGCACGCCGTGTCGCCGGGGGAGTGGGCCGCGGTGGTGTCCGGGGTGCCGTCGCACTGCCGGGAGCTGGTGGCGGACATGGCCCGCGGCTGCGCCGAGGCGTGGCTGGAGATGGCGGAGGCGCTGGAACGGGAGGACCGCGCCGCGGGCTAGCCAGCTAGCCGAACAGGATGTCGTTGATCTCGCCGGCCACCTCGCGGCCCGCCGCCGGCAGCTGCTGCGACAACAGCTTGCTGAACGCCGTGAGGTCGATGTGCACGGTCGCGGACTGCACCTGGCGGATGTCGTCCAGCAGAGCCTCGACCAGTTCACAGGCGTGATCGACGTCGCCCGCCGAGGCGTGCGCGAGGGCACGGCGCAGCCCGAAGCGGGTGCGCGCGCGTAACGCGGTCGGCGCGATCAGCGGCAGCTGTGCGTCCAGGATGGCGGCGGCCTCGGCGTGCCGGCCCAGGTCGTAGTAGGACCACGCCCGTGCGACGGCGACCTGGTCGAGCAGACTCGTTGAGCCGTAAGAGGATTGGCCGACCGCGTACTGGAGTTCGGCGGCCCGGTCCAACGCGCTCAGGCAACGGTCGGCGGCACCCGCCAACGCGTAGCCATGAGCTTCGCGCTGGGCCGCCGCGCCCTGCACGGCGGTGAAGCGGGACTTGCTCGCGCGCCGGGCGTAGTGGACCGTCGCCCGCGCGTCCCCCCGGTACAGGGCGAATTCGGCGGCCCGCACGAACGCCCAGGCCTCCAGCTCCAGGTCACCGCCCTTCGCGGCGTACTGGACCGCTCGCTTGGTCAGTTCGACGGCGGAGGCGTCGTCGCCGCGCTCCTGTTCCATCCAGCCCGCGTACTCGGCGTACCGGGCCGCCAGCAGCCACAGGCCGCGGCCGAGGCCGGGATCGTCGGCGGAACGCGCCATCGAGCTCAGCAGGTCCACCTGCGAACGCAGACCGCCGAGCAGCACCACGTCGGGACTGAGCCGGTGACCCAGCGCGCGATGCTGCTCGAACATCGCGTCGTAGGTGAGCAAAGTGGTGTGGTCACTGGGAATCGGGCGGGCCGGGACGTCGGCCAGTTCGATCAGGCTGCCGTCGGCCTGCAGCGCGTCGTCGAAGACCCTGGCCATCTCGGCGTGGGGTTGCACCTGGCCGTTCTCGATCTTGCTGAGGTACCCCTTGCTGTACGGTACGAGACCGGTCATCCGGGTGAGCGAGTACCCGCGCTCCTTGCGCAGGCGGCGTACCTCCTGTGCGAACGTGGGCGACAACGGCTACACCCCCTCACCGACAGTGTCTCCGTCTTCAAACCTTCAGATACCAGATGTCCACGATTTGTCCGGAGATTGACGATCAACTGGGGACAAGTGGAGCGGGCGTCGATGGTTCCATGTGAGCATGGTGATGACGCGCTCCGACGAGGCGGCTGGTGTGGTGATGGTCTGGCAGCGCTTGGCGACCAACGTGGTTCACCGGTCCGCGTGGTTCGAGGTGCGCGCCGATGATGTCGTCAGACCGGACGGCGGCCACGACACTTATACCCACGTGGTGGCACCGGGATCGGTCACGGTGCTGGCGATCCAGGACGACGACCATGTCGTGCTGACCCGGCAGTGGATCTACACGCACGGCGGGACCGAGTGGCGGCTGCCCGGCGGCGCCGTCGACGACGCGGACGATGATCCGCTCGCCGCCGCACGCCGTGAGCTCGCCGAGGAGACCGGGCTGCGCGCGGCGAAGTGGGAACCGCTCGGCCAGATCCACGGCGCGGACAGCCTGAGCAACCACGTCGACCACATCTTCCTCGCCACCGGCCTCACCCAGGGCAAGCCGTCCCTGGGGCCCGGTGAGGTGGACCTGCGCGTGCGGACCATGCCGTTCTGCCATGCGCTCGACCTGGTCCGCCGGGGCATGCTCCCGCACGCCGGCAGCTCGCACGCGCTGCTCGTGATGGCGCTGCGCCGCACAGCCCAGAAATAGCGTTTCCAGGGTTTCCTGATTTCGTTGGAAACAGGAAACCCGTTCTCATTCGACTGGCGCAAAGCCACTCTTGGTGCATCGGCGAGAACATCAGCCCGAAAGCCAGTCAGAATGAGAAGGTGAATTTCTCGATGAGAATGATCTGCTCACTCGCCACCGTTGTGAAGGTTGCCGCGATCTGCCTGTTCCTGGGATTCGTGGTCGGCAGTTTCTTCATGGTATCGGTGATCTGACGACTTCGGACTGCGGTTCTCCCTTAGCTCACAAGGGAGGTGTCAGCCGTGGAACCGCATTTCTGCATCGACCTGATCTGAACTTGCTCGGCTAGACCCGTGGCGCCCACTGCACGCCGTAGCCGCGGCCCTGACGAGGATGCGGGAACGACACGTCGATCTCGCCGATCTCGTCCACGGCCAGCGTCCTCGGCCAAGGCGTCAGGTCGTCGGTGTCGCGCGCCAGGGCTTCCTCGACGCGCCACACCGAGCCGGGCAGGTCGTCCCGGTCGAAGCGGACTCGCAACCGGAACGACTCGCACATCCGCTCCGGCCAGAACACGTAGGTCGGACGCATCGACTGTCCTCGTGGAACTCGCACCTCGAGTGCGAACTGGTGCGTTTGCCCCGCATTGAGGGGTCGGGGCAAACGCAGCTTCATGAGGAAACGCCGGGGGGACGGCCGTTCGTGGCCGATGAGTTCCACCCCGTGCAACACCTCCACGTCCAGGTCACCCGGAGCACCGTCGGGCGTGGGGGAGGGGATCGTGATGGACCATGCGATCTCGTTGACACCGTCGGTGTCGGCCACAACGGTCCGGCGTTCCGTGCACGCGGGCGTCGGGCCGTCCAGCTTCAGCAGCGCGTCGAACTCCTTGACGTGCCACAGTTCCGACGGCGTCACGTGCGCCGTCGACGGGGCGGGCTGCAGTGCCACCTCCACCAGGCGCTGCAGCCCGGCTTCCATCCTTCTGCGCACCGTGCGCGCCCCGCGGTCCTGTTGCTTCGCGAGCCACTCGATGCGTTCGTTGAGGAACCGGAACTGCGCTTCCTCGTGCAGTCCGAGCGGGGCCAGAACCGCGTTGCGGACCTCGACCGGGAAACCGCGCGCCGCGTTCGTCACCCAGTCGCGCAGTTTCGTTCTGACGGCTTCCGCGCCGTCGGTCTCCACGACGCCGCACACCTGCCTCAGTGCCGGCCCGACGTGCAAGTCGATTCCCGGAGTCTGCACTCCGCGCCCGCGGCACAACGTGCGCAGTTCTTCCATCAGCTGCTCAGGTGAGACAGACATCCGTCCTCCGCGCGGAAATGCTTTGCCGGGCATGTCGGGCCTACTCGCCGTGACGTTACTCCGGATGGATTCTTCTACACCGCCGGTCGCGATGATCACCGCCGATCGACTGATGTCCTGACCTGGTCTTTCGCGGTAACGTCCTGGTCACGGGCGGTGACTCCCTCCAGTCCCCGCCGACCCTGCCTGATGTGGAGGTCGTATTCGTGCTGCGCACAATAATCTCGGCATTATCCGCGTTCGCGCTGATCAGCGTCGTGCCGGCGGTCGCGGCTCCGGCGGAGAGCGCTTACCTGCTGCAGTTCCGCACCACCCTGTCCGACGCCCAGCGTCACCAGCTCAAGGGCCTCGGCGTGCGGCTCGGCGTGTTCGTCCAGGACGGCACCTACGTGGCCCGCATGACGAGCACCTCACGCGTCTCGCGGTTGAGCTACGTACGCGAGGTGCGTCCGTTCCAGGCCCAGCCGCAGATCGCCGCGCTGGGCGGTTCCTCGACCTACCTGATCGCGCTGGCCGAGCAGGACGAGCGGGACCAGAAGATCGTCGCCGACAAGGTGAAGTCCTTGGGCGGCAAGGTGGTCGAGGTGTCCACGAGCCGTGAGCACATCATGGCAGTGCTCGACGCGGGCCAGGTCGCGCAGGTCGCGAAGCTGCCCGCGGTGATCGCCGTCGACCCGGTGTCCGCGCCGGAGACCGACATGGACAAGTCGCGCGAGTCGTCCGGCGCCAACCACGTCGAGACCGCCGGCGGCTACCGCGGCCAGGGCGTGCGCGGCGAGGTGATGGACGGCGGGTTCCGCCTGACGCACCAGGAGTTCCGCGCCCGTCCGCCGGTGCAGCACACCGCCAACTCGACGGACACCTCGCACGGCACCTCGACGTTCGGGCAGATCTTCGCGTCCGGTGTCTCGCCCACCCGCCGCGGCCTGCTGCCCGAAGGCCAGGGCATCACGGCCGTCTACAACAGCGGTGACCGCTACGCGCACACCAAGCAGCTCGTCGACCCGGCCGGCCAGTACCGCGCCGTGTTCCAGTCGAACAGCTGGGGCGACTCGCTCACCACCAAATACACGGCGGTCTCCCAGCAGATGGACCGGATCGTGTTCGACCACGACATCCTGATCTGCCAGTCGCAGAGCAACGCGGGATCGCAGTCGTCGCGTCCGCAGGCGTGGGCGAAGAACGTGCTCTCGGTCGGCGGCCACTACCACTACAACACCCTCGACCGCACCGACGACAAGTGGAACCGCGGCGCGTCGATCGGTCCCGCCGCCGACGGCCGCATCAAGCCGGAGCTGTCGAACTACTACGACCAGATCGACACCACGTCGTCCAGCAACGACACCTCCTACACGGCGTCGTTCGGGGGCACGTCCGGCGCCACGCCGATCACCTGCGGCAACGCCGGCCTGATGTTCCAGATGTGGGCCGACGGCGTGTTCGACGGCGGTCCCGGCAAGGGACGTGACGTGTTCGCCGCACGCCCGCACGCGGCGACCGCGAAGGCACTGCTGATCAACACCGCCAACCAGCACCCGTTCATCGGCGCCGCGCACGACCAGACGCGCACGCATCAGGGCTGGGGCACCGCGTCCGTCCGCAACCTGTACGACCGTGCGAAGGCCGGTGGCTGGAAGCTGCCCGTGCTGGTGAACGAGACCGACCTCGTCACGACCGGTCAGACGCGCAAGTACACCGTGACGACCGACGGCAAGACGCCGCTGCGCGCGACGCTCGCGTACACGGACCCGGCCGGTTCGCCGACCGCGACCAAGGCGACCGTCAACGATCTGTCGTTGAAGGTCACCGCGCCCGACGGCACCGTCTACTGGGGCAACTACGGCCTGGACGCCGGCAACTGGTCCTTGGCCGGCGGTGCCGCGAACACCGTCGACACCGTGGAGAACGTGCTCGTCGACGCCGCGGACGCGGGAACGTGGACCGTCGAGGTGATCGCGACCGCGGTCAACGTGGACGGCCACGTCGAGACGGCCGCGACCGACGCCGACTACGCGCTGGTCGTGTCGTAGCGGCTATTCGAACCGCTCGGCGTCGCCCGCGCCGTAGCGGATGATCTCCGCCTCGCCGCTGGAGAAGTCCACCACGTGGTCGAGCCGTTCCTTGATCTCCCAGCCCTGCACCAGCGGCTCGGCCTCGTCGGGCAGCAGCAGCGTGGACGTGAGCAGCGGCTCGCCCATCGCCTCCAGCAGCGCCTGCGTCACGACGTGGTCGGGGATGCGCGCGCCCACCGTCTTCTTCTTCGGGTGCATCATGCGGCGCGGCACCTCCTTCGTCGCGGGCAGGATGAACGTGTAGTTGCCCGGCGTGGAGGCCTTGATCGCGCGGAACACCGCGTTGTCGACCACCACGAACTGGCCGAGCTGCGCGAAGTTCTCGCACATCAGCGTGAAGTGGTGCTTGTCGTCGAGCTTGCGGATCTCGCGGATGCGGTCGATGCCGTCCTTGTTGCCCAGGCGGCAGCCGAGCGCGTAGCAGGAGTCGGTCGGGTACGCGATCAGGCCGTCCTCCTGCAGGATCCGCACAGCCTGGTCGATGGCGCGCTTCTGCGGGTTGACCGGGTGGACGTCGAGGTACTTGGCCATGCGGGGCAGGATATGCCGATCAAGGTTTGAGCAGCACTTTGACCATGCCGTCGTTCTTCTTCTGGAACGTCTCGTACGCCGAGGGGGCGTCTTCGAGCGGCAAGCGGTGCGTGGCGAAGTCGTCGACACCCAGCGGGTCGTCGTCGGTGAGCAGCGGCAGGATCTCCGGGACCCAGCGCCACACGTTGGCCTGCCCCATCCGCAGCTGCAGCTGCTTGTCGAACATGGTCAGCATCGGCAGCGGGTCCGCCATGCCGCCGTACACGCCGACGATCGAGACCGTGCCGCCGCGGCGCACCATGTCGATCGCGGTGTAGAGCGCCTTCAGCCGGTCGACGCCCGCTTCCTTCATCAGCTTCTGGGCCATCGTGTCCGGCAGCAGGCCGGTGAGCTGCTGGGCGAGCTTGCCGACCGGCGCGCCGTGGGCCTCCATGCCGACCGCGTCGATCACCGCGTCCGGGCCTCGGCCGTTCGTGAGGTCCTTGACGACCTCGGTGAGACGCTTGCCGGCGCCGCGCAGGTCGATGGTCTCGATGCCGCGGGCCTTGGCGCGCGCGAGCCGTTCGGGGACGAGGTCGATGCCGATCGCCCTGGCGCCCTTGTGCTGGGCGACCCGGCACGCCATGTCGCCGATCGGGCCGAGACCCAGGACGGCGACGGTGGAGTCCGCCTGGACGCCTGCGTACTCGACGGCCTGCCAGGCCGTGGGCAGGACGTCGCTCAAGTAGACGAACCTGTCGTCCTGCGGGCCCTCCGGCACCTTGATCGGCAGCTTGTTGCCGAACGGGACCCGCAGATACTCCGCCTGGCCGCCGGGGACCTGGCCGTAGAGCTTGGTGTAGCCGAAGAGCGCGGCGCCGGACCCGTGTTCTCTGACCTGGGTGGTCTCGCACTGGCTCTGCAGGCCCTGCGCGCACATCGCGCAGGAGTTGCACGAGACGTTGAACGGGATCACCACCCGGTCGCCGGGTTTCAGCTCGGTGACCGCGGCGCCGACCTCCTCCACCACGCCCATCGGTTCGTGCCCGAGAATGTCGCCCTCGGTCAGGAACGGCCCGAGCACCTCGTAAAGGTGCAGGTCCGACCCGCAGATGCCGCTGGAGGTGATCTTCACGATCACGTCCTCCGGTTCCTTGAGAGCCGGATCGGGGACGCTGTCGACCCGGACGTCGCGTTTGCCGTGCCAAGTGACTGCCTTCATGCCCAGGGCGTTCCCCGCGGTCGTGCGTTGATAACCTGGGACGACTCTCTTTCCCCGGTTTGGAGACCCCCAGCGATGCTCGACCGTGCCGTCGTCGACGCCCTCTTCCCCTCGGACCTGCCCGAGCCGTCGTTCTGGGAGGAGCAGTACCCGCCTCGCGGGCTGGGCGCGGACGCCAAGGTCACCCGTCTGGGCCCGTCGCCGACCGGGTTCCTGCACATCGGCGGCCTGTACGTCGGCATGATCGACCGCGACCTCGCCACGCAGTCGGGCGGCTCGTACATCGTGCGCGTCGAGGACACCGACCAGGCGCGTGAGGTCGCCGGCGCGGTGGACCAGTTCAACGCCGCGTTCAAGTACTTCGGGATCGAGCCCGACGAGGCCGACTCCGTGGGCGCCTACGGCCCGTACCACCAGTCGCAGCGCGAGCAGATCTACCTGACCTACGTGCGTGAGCTGCTGCGCTCGGACAAGGCCTACCTCTGCTTCGCCACGAAGGAAGAGCTCGCGGACATCACCGCGCGCCAGCAGGCCACCAAGCTCCCCACCGGCTACTACGGCCGCTGGGCGATCTGGCGCGACAAGACCGCCGAGGACGTTGCCGAGGCTCTTGAGGCCGGCCGCCCGTACGTCGTCCGCTTCCGCTCGCCGGGCAAGGCGGGCGAGCGCACGTCGTTCGTGGACGCCATCCGCGGCACGCTGGAGCACGAGGCCAACCGCAACGACGTGGTGATCCTCAAGGCCTCCGACCAGTCCCCGCGCCTGCCCACGTACCACTTCGCGCACGCCGTCGACGACCACCTGATGCGCGTGAACCTGGTGATCCGCGGCGAGGAGTGGATCTCCTCCGTCCCGACCCACCTGCAGCTGTTCGACGCCCTCGGCTTCGAGCGCGTCGAGTACGCCCACATCGCGCCGCTGATGAAGCAGCAGGGTGGTTCCCGCCGCAAGCTCTCGAAGCGCAAGGACCCCGAGGCCTCCGTCGAGTTCTTCATCGAGGCGGGCTTCCCGGCCGAGGCCGTCCAGTACTACCTGCGCGGCCTGGTGAACGCCCGCCTGGCCGACCTGCCCCTGGCGGAAGCGCTGGCGGCTCCGATTTCCCTGGCCGAGTGTGGTGTCGCCGGCCCGCTGGTCGACCTGGTCAAGCTGGAGGACATCGCCGCCGACTACGTGGCCACGCTCTCCGGCGACGAGATCATCGCCCGCATCTCGGCCTGGGCCGCGACCTACGACCCGGCTCTGGTCTCCGTGCTGGCCGACTCGCGCGACGAGGCCCTGGCGGCCCTTCAGGTCGAGCGCGGCCCGGAGGTCGCCAACCCGCGCAAGGACCTCCGCAAGTGGTCCGACTTCCGCACCGCCTACGGCTTCTTCTTCCCGTCGCTGTTCGAGCTGGTGTCCGACCGCGCCGACGAGCGCCTGGGCGGCCTGTCCCCGGACCTGATCTCGGCGTTCGCCGCGGACTTCGCCGACGGGTACGTGGATGTCGAGGACGGCCAGGAGTGGTTCGGCCAGATCCGCGAGCTCGCCGGCAAGCACGGCTTCGCGCCGAACCCCAAGGAGTTCAAGAAGAACCCGGACGCCTACCCCGGCTCGATCAAGGAGGCGGCGCAGCTGATCCGCGTCTCCCTGACCGGCTCGACCCGCAGCCCGGACCTGCACGCGGTGGCCCGCACGCTGGGCAAGGACGAGGTCCTGCGCCGAGTGCGCGCGCTGGCAGGCTGACGTTCGTCGCGACGGCCTCTGGCTCCTACGGGAACCGGGGGCCGTTCGCCTGCGGCCGGCCGATCGCGAAGGGCCCTCAGCCGACTGCCGTGAGCCCGTGCCGCAGGGTTCGACTGCGGCGCGGCGAGCAGTGCGGAGCAGCACCGCGCCGGGTGAGACGCGGCTGGGTTGGCATGACTCCTGCCGCGCTGGGTGAGACCCGACGCACGGCAGGCGACCACCCCACCGGCCGTCACCCAGCCCGCCCACCCCAGCCACCCATCCGGCCCACCACCCCCACGGCCAAGCGAGGGCGAGCGAACGACCAGGTGACGGTATGCGTGGTTCGTCCGGAAGAGTTCCGGAAAAAAGTCGTGAGAGCGTTCCCATTGACGCGGACGTAACACGCCGTTGAGGATCCACCCCATGCATTGGAGAAGCACTCTCGCCGCAGTGCTGGGGCTGACGCTCGCCGCCAGCGCCACGTCGGCCGCCGCCGCCGCGCCCGACGCGCAGCAGCACGGGTCGAAGCAGACGGTCATCGGGCAGCCCCGGACGGAGCACGGGTGCGCCCGCATCGAGAAGTCCCTGCCCACCCTCAAGGACTGGCCCAAGGTCGAGAGCCAGCTCAAGGGGGACCGCAAGGACGAGGCTCGCATCAAGGCGATCCTCAGGAACATGACGCTGGCCGAGAAGGTCGGCCAGATGACGCAGCCCGAGATCGGCGCCATCACGGCACAGGACGTCACGACCTACGGGTTCGGCTCCGTGCTCAACGGTGGGGGTAGCTGGCCCGGCGCGAACAAGAAGGCCACGCCGCAGGACTGGCTGAAGCTCGCGGACGCCTACTGGGACGCCTCGAAGGCCACGCGCACCAAGATTCCCGTCATCTGGGGCATTGACGCGGTGCACGGCAACAACAACGTCTACGGCGCGACGGTCTTCCCGCACAACATCGGTCTCGGCGCCGCGCACGACCCGTGCCTCATCCGCGACATCAACGAGGCCACGGCCGAGCAGATTCGCGCGACCGGCCAGGACTGGGCGTTCTCGCCGACGCTCGCGGTCGTGCAGGACGACCGGTGGGGCCGCACGTACGAGGGCTTCTCCGAGGACCCGCGGATCACCCGCGCGTACGGCTTCGAGGCAATCAAGGGCTTGCAGGACAACGCGAAGAAGCGCATCGGCGAGGACGGCGTGATCGCCACCGCCAAGCACTTCCTCGGTGACGGCGGCACGACCGGCGGCAAGGACCAGGGCGTCAACGCCGCGTCCGAGCAGGACATGATCAACATTCACGGACAGGGCTACTACGGGGCACTGGCCGCGGGTGCGCAGACCGTGATGATCTCGTTCAACAGCTGGACGAACGACGTCATCAACGAGGGCAAGGTGCACGGCAGCAAGTACGTGCAGACCGGCATCCTCAAGGAGAAGATGGGCTTCGACGGCCTGCTCGTCTCCGACTGGAACGGCATCGGCCAGGTCACCGGCTGCACCAACGCCAGCTGCCCGCAGGCGATCAACGCCGGCATGGACATCATCATGGTGCCCAACGACTGGAAGGCGTTCATCACCAACACGATCGCCCAGGTCGAGTCCGGGCAGATCCCGCTGGCACGCATCGACGACGCCGTCGCCCGGATCCTGCGCGTCAAGCTGCGCGCCGGCACGTTCGACGCGCCGAAGCCGTCGCAGCGCGACCACGCCGGCGAGCAGGAGGCGCTGCTGCACAAGGAACTCGCTCGCGAGGCCGTGCGCGAGTCCGCCGTGCTGCTGAAGAACAACAACCGAACCCTGCCGTTGTCCAAGCGCAGCAAGGTTCTGGTGGTCGGCAAGAGCGCCGACAACATCGGCAACCAGACCGGTGGCTGGACGCTGTCCTGGCAGGGCACCGGCAACACCAACGCCGACTTCCCCAACGCCACCAGCATCCTCAAGGGCATCCAGGACACGCTGGGCGCCGCCAACGTCACGTTCGCCGAGACGGCCGACAACGTGGATCCGGCGCAGTTCGACGCCGTCATCGCCGTGATCGGTGAGACGCCGTACGCGGAGGGCGTGGGCGACCTCGGCAAGCGGTCGTTCGAGGCCGCGCGCCTGCAGCCGCAGGACCTCGCCGTGCTGGACAAGGTGTCCGGCAAGGGCAAGCCGGTCATCACCGTCTACGTCGGCGGCCGCGCTCTGTACATGAACAAGGAGATCAACCGCTCCGACGCGTTCGTGGCCGCCTGGCTGCCCGGCACCGAGGGCGGCGGCATCGCCGACCTGCTGATCCGGGGACGCCACAACGGTTTCAACGGCAAGCTGTCCTACACGTGGCCCGGCGCGGCCTGCCCGGCACTGCCCGGCGAGCCGGCCAAGGCCCCGCTGTTCAAGCTCGGCTACGGCCTGCGCGACTGGCAGACCGGCAACGTCGGCAAGCTCGACGAGACCAGCCCCGGCGCCCTGTGCTCCGGTGGTGGCGGTGGCACGGCGACCGAGGACCTGGAGATCTTCAACCGGGCGGACATCGCGCCGTACCAGGCGATGATCGGCTCCCCCGAGAACTGGGGCGGCACCGTGATCGGGCCCGACGGCCAGGCCTCGCACGCCGAGATCAACGTCGTGCAGTCCGACGTCAACGTCCAGCAGGACGCGCTCAAGACGACGTGGACCGGCACCGGCCCCGGCCAGGTGTACCTGCAGAGCCCGGCCGGCGCCGACCTGCGCGGCTACGGCAACGCCGACGCGGCCATGCAGTTCGACGTGATCGTGCACCAGGCCCCGGCCAACCGCACGGTCGTCAGCGCGCACTGCGTGTACCCGTGCATGGCGGAGATCGACGCCACGCAGGTGTTCCGCAACCTCCCGATCGGACAGAAGGCGACCGTCAAGATCCCGGTGTCGTGCTTCTCCAACAAGGGACTGGACCTGGAGAACGTCAACACCCCGTTCCTGGTCTACACCGACGGCACGTTCCAGGCGTCCTTCGCGAACGTGCGTTGGGTGCCCAAGGCGGGCGCCGATCCGGACGTGGTCCCCTGCACCTAGTGCCGTAACCGGCAACCTTCACCGCGTCTTCCGGCGCCCAGCAGGGCGCCTCGCGGCACCGGCCCCGCACCCGCAGCCAACCAGGATGAGGACGCGGGGCCGGCACCGCGATCCACCCGTCTGGACACCGAAATACGGGGCAAAGGCTGCCGGTTACGGCACTAGCCCGAAACCTGCATCTGGCCCGAAAGACGTGCCCTACCGGCAGACCTGCCGGTAGGGCACGTCCGGGAAGTGCTCCTCCCACCGCTCACGGGTCATCGGCGCGAGCCGGCGCCCGCACATCCGGGCGATCGCCCGCGAGACGTCCACGTCCCACAACCGGATCGTGGTGTCGTTGCTGCCGGACGCGAGGTACGACCCGTCCGGGCTCACCGCCACGGTCCCCACGTCGACCGTGTGCCCGGTGAACGTCGTGATCAGCCGCGGGTGTGCCGGATCGCCGATGTCCCAGTACCGCACCAGGTGGTCGGCGTGCGCGGTCGCCATCCGGTCGCCGTGGAACGCGACGGTGTAGGCGTTGCGCTCGAACCCGGTCAGCCTGCCGAGCTCCCGCTGACCCGTCCCGTCCAGCAGCACGATCTCCCGATCACCGACGACCGCGGCGACGTAACGCCCGTCGGCGCTGATCCCGCCGCGCGGCACGCCGTCGGCCGGCCGGAGGAACGGCAGCTCCCGCGGCGCGGTGGGGTCGGCGACGTCGAAGATCCTGCTGCGCAGGCCCGTGCTGGCCATCAGGCGGCCCCCGTCCGGCGTGAACGCCACCGACCACACCGTGTTCGGGAAGCCGCCGACGTGCGACAACTTCACCGGCTCCGCGGGGTTCGTGACGTTCCACAGCGACACCACCCGGTTGCCGCCGACCGCGAGCGTGCGGCCGTCCGGGGAGAACGTGACCGACGCGGAGTTGTCGAAGACACTGTCGAACTTGCGCAGCAGCAACGGTTTCCGCGCGTCGCGCACGTCGTACAGGCGGATGAACCCGTCATCGGACGCGAGTGCGAGCAGCGTGCCGTCCGGGTTGAACTCGAGCCAGCGCAGGATCGCGCCCGAGTCGGTGCCGATCTGCGCCAACGGCTCGCGGGTGCGCTCCGGCGTCATCCGCCACAGCCACGCCGTGCCGTCCCAGCTGCTGCTCGCGAGCACCTCGCCGTCACGGCGGAACGTCACCATCGACACGTTGTTCTGGTGCCCCGCGAGCGGCAGGTCGCGCAGCCGCTGCAACCGCATCGCCTTGGCGCCCTCCGAGATCACGAGCGTGCCGCTGTCCGGGGTGAACTCGGCCGCGTAGACACCACCGGGGATCGTGGCGAGCTTGCGCGGCCGCGGCTCCGTGACGTTCCACAGCTGCGTCGTCAGGTTGCCGGTGGCGGCGAACATCGTGCCGTCGGGGGAGAACGCGACGCCCCACACGATCGAGGAGATGTCGGTCAGCGCGGCCAGCGACACCGGCTGAGCGGGGTCGCGGACGTCCCACAGGCGGGTCACGTGGTCCCAGCCGCCGGTGGCGATCCTGGTGCCGTCCGGGGAGAACGCGATGGACTCGATCAGGTCGGTGTGCCCGGAGAGGGTGCCGCGCCGCACCGGCGTCCCGGTCACGTCCCACAGCGTGACGATCTTGGCCTCACCGACGGCCACGAACCTGCCGTCCGGACTGAAGGTGGCGCGTTTGACGTGCTTCACCTCGGCGGGCAGCGAGGCGATCTCGCGCGGGTGGTCGAGGTCGCCGACGTCCCAGAGCCGCGTGGTGCCGTCGGCGAGCGCGGTGACCGCACGGAGGCCGTCGGCGCTGAACTCCACCGAGGCGGCGCCGCCGGGGAGCACTCCCGCGGCACGCGGTGAGCGCGGATCGCTGACGTCGTAGAGCGGCGCGGCGTTGTCGGCGGTGAACGCGAGCCTGCGCCCGTCCTTGCTCAGGTCGACGGCGTTGAGCTCGGCCTTCGTCGTGACGCGGCCGAGCTCGCGCGTGTTCGTGGTGTCGGAGATGTCCCACAGCTTCGCGGTGCCGTCCCAGCTCACCGTCGCCGCCATCCCCTGGGCGACGGCGACCGCGGTGACGTCTTTGTCGTGTGCGGGCACGCGCGTGAAGTAGGGCGCGGACTGGGCGCTGAGCACGTTGTCGCGGGTCTCGCCGTCGTCGACGAGGTCGTGCGCGCCGAGTCCGAGCTGCAGCGCGAGGGTCGCGTCCACGGTCTGCGTCGCCTTCGCGTCGGTCACGGCCTTGTGCGCGATGGCGAGGTTCCGCTGGGTCGTGGCTTCCCGCTCGGCCGTGATCGCGTACCCGACGGCCGTCACCGCGAGCACGAGCAGCACGGTGAGCAGCCCGACGAGCTGCCGCAGCCGGCGGGTGGTGCGCCGGGCCGTCTCCTGTTCGGCCTCCTCGGCCTCGACGCTGGCTTTGAGGAACTGGCGTTCGCGCGCGGACATCGCGTCGTCGTCGCCCGTCGCCCACTCACGGGCCTGTGCGAGCCGCACGCCCCGATAGAGCGCCCCCGAGTCACGGTTCAACGACTCCCAGGTCGCCGTCGCCTCGGTGAGCTGGTGGTGGACGCGCAGGCCGTCGCGGTTCGCCGTGAGCCAGCCGGACAACCGCGGCCACGACCGGATGACCGCTTCGTGCGTGAGGTCGACACCGGTGTCGTCGAGCGTGATGAGCCGTGCGCGCGCGAGGTGGTCCAGCACGACCAACACGTCGTCATCGTTGTCGAGAGAGTCACGGTTCACCCGTCGTTTGGTGTCCTCAGTGCCCTCGCCCAGCGCTGTCAGCCGCAGGAAGATCTTGCGCGCGATCGCCTGCTGCTCGGCGTCCAACGCCAGGTATGCGGCCTCGGCGCTCTGGGCCAGCGCGTGCCGGACGCCACCCGTCTCCTCGTAACCGGCCACGGTCAGACGCGTGCCGCGACGACGACGCCACGTCTCCAGCAACGCGTGCGAGACGAGCGGCAACGGCGCGTGCTCGGCCTCCAGCACCGACACCAGCGCGCCCTCGACGGTGTAGCCGGCGCGCAACGCCGGTTCGGTGATCGCGCGCCGCAGCTCCTGCGGGCTCATCGCGCCGACCAGGATCTGCGCGTCGTGCAACGCGTCGACCAGCTGCGGATAGCGGCCGCAGTGGCCGTAGAAGTCCGAGCGGACGCCGATGACGACCTTCTTGCCGGCCACCGAGGTGATCGCGTCGAGGAACGCCACCCGCTCGTCCTCGTCGCGGCAGAGCGTGAACAGCTCCTCGAACTGGTCGATCACCACGAGGTCCGCGGTGACCTCGCCCCAGACCGCGAGCGGGTGCGGGCCGGGGGTGAGGACGGCCGCGGGCCGTGACGCCACCAGACCGGCGCGCAGCAGCGACGACTTGCCGGAACCGGAAGCGCCGAAAACGCCCACGAAAGGACGCTCGCGCACTTTCTCCAGCAGTTGTCCGACGAGCTTTTCCCGGCCGAAGAACCGGCTCGCGTCCGCGGCCTGGAAGGCACCCAGACCGAGGTACGGCGGTTCCCGGTCAGGATCGGCGGGCTTCGCGCCCTCGGCCACCTCGTGCCATCTTCGCCGCCATTGTTCGACGTCACCGCCGCAGGCATGGACATAGGCCGTGGTCACGGCCAGGCTGGGCAGTTTCCGCCCGCTCGCGGCCTCGGAGAGCATCGTCACCGAATAGTGCGCGGCCTTGCTCAGCTCGCGGTAGGTCGGTTTACCTGCTTTCTCACGCAACAATCTCAAGTCCGCGGCGAACCTGAGCAGCTCGTCATCGTCGGAATCCAGCGGGCGCTCGGGTCTCGGCACGCGCCGGATTGTTCTCTCGTTGTTTGTTCGGCGTCCAGTCGGCGGAACCGAACAACGCGTTCGCTCTATGAAGGACCCATGAACGGTGACATTCGCGACCTGCTCGTCGAGACCCGCAAACCCGACAACCCGCCGCCGGAGCCGAAGACCTAGTCAACGTCGAGATCCACTGGCTCGCCCCTGATCGCGGTGACCGCACCGCCGGTCTGCGCGGCGAGCCAGACCTCGAACGCCCCCGGGTCCGTCGTCAGCACGGTGAAGGTCACGTCACGGCCGTACTCGGCGTCGGCGACGTGGTGGCCGGCCGCGCGCAACGCGTTCTCCAGCTTCCCCGCCTGATCGTGGTCCACGGCCAGAAGCACGCTCTCGTGCCGTTCACGGGTCAGCGTGCCCAACGCGTCAATGGCCTCGGACACCGCCCGTCCGTACGCCCGGACCAGGCCGCCGGCGCCGAGTTTGATGCCGCCGTAGTAGCGGGTGACGACAACGGCCGTGTCGACCAGATCGCGCCGTGTCAGCACCTCCAGCATCGGCACACCGGCCGTACCAGCGGGTTCGCCGTCGTCGGACGAGCGCTGGGTGTCCTTCGTGCGGAACGCCGTGCAGTTGTGCGTGGCCTGCCAGTGCTCCTTGCGGATCCGCGCGAAGAAGTCGGAGGCTTCCTGGTCGGAGGTGACGCGGGCGACGTGGCACAGGAACCGCGATCGCTGGATCTCGATCTCGTGCGTGCCGTCCCGCTTGATCACCTTCACCGGTCGATTGTCCGCCTTCTCTCCGCCTCGCCGAACAGGGCGTCCAGCTCGGCCGGCGGTACTTCTTCCAGCTGCTCGAACGTGCAGCTGACCGGATCGCGATCCGCACGGAAGCGCACGAGCCGTGAGGTGTGCCGGAACCGTCCGCCCTGCACGTGCTCGTAGCGCACCTCGGCCACTCGTGACGGATCGAGCAACACGATCTGAAGCTGCTTGTCGGGGTTCCAACGGCTGTTCATGCCCGGACCCTCGTAGGTCGCCCACGCGCTCCACGGGTGCTCGGCGGGGTTCAGCAGCGGCTTGAGCTCCTCGACCAGTTCGCGGCGCCGGGCGGCGGTGAAGCTGCTCGCCACGCCCACGTTGCGCAGCTCGCCGTCCTGGTAGAGCCCGAGCACCAGCGATCCGACGGTCTCGCCGTCCTTGTGCAGGCGGTAGCCCGCGACCACGCAGTCGGCCGTCCGCTCGTGCTTGACCTTGAACATCACCCGCTTGTCCGGCTCGTAGACGCCGTCGACCGCCTTGACCATCACCCCGTCGAAGCCAGCGCCCTCGAACCGGGTGAACCAGTCCTGCGCGACGTCCGGGTCGGTCGTGGACGGTGTCAGGTAGACACCGGGGACCTCGGTGACGATCTCCTCCAGCCGCGTGCGGCGTTCACCGAGCGTCAGCCCGGTGACGTCGGTGTCGCCGCACGCCAGCAGATCGAACGCCACGAAGCTCGCGGGCGTCTCGACGGAGAGCTTCCGCACGCGCGAAGCCGCCGGGTGCAGGCGCAGCTGAAGGATGTCGAAGCTCAGTCCGGCCGGGGTGACCAGCACGATCTCGCCGTCGACCACGCACCGCGGCGGCAGCGCCTGCTTCAGCAGCTCCACGACCTCGGGGAAGTACCGGGTGAGCGGCTTGTCGTTGCGCGAGCCCAGCTCGACCTCGTCGCCGTCGCGGAACACGATGCAGCGGAAGCCGTCCCACTTCGGCTCGTACGCCAGTCCGTCCCCGCGCGGCAGTGCGGGGACGGACTTCGCGAGCATCGGCTTCACCGGCGGCATCACGGGCAGGTCCACCACCGGACCATAAGCTCAGCGCAACGCTGCCGCGAGCTTTTCGGCTAGCCCAGCCTGAAGCTCTGGGCCGCCGATCCGTCACAGGTCGCCTGGACCAACTGCACGCCGTCGGTCGAGCCGGCCGGGGCCGAGAGGCACTTGCCGGAGTGGCGGACGGTCAGCGTCGAGTAGCCGTCCGCGCCGGTCGTGACGCGCCACTGCTGGTTGGTGCCACCGACGTAGTCCCACAGGTGGATGCCCGCACCGTCCGAAGTGGACACGCCGCTCACGTCCAGCACCTTGGCCGGGTTGTTGCGGTACTCGAGGCGGGAGTAGCCGTCGCTCGTCGCCACCGCGCGGAAGTTCTGCGCGGTGGTCCCGTTGCAGGAGTACTGCTGGATGACGGTGCCGTTGTCGAGACCCGCGGACCGCGCGTCGACGCACTTGCCGTTGCCCCTGTTGGCGATCGTCTTCCAGTCGGGCTGCGGCTGCGGGGTGCCGCCACCGCCCAGCCACAGCAGGCTGTCGATCAGGAAGTTGTTCTGCGTGGCGGAGGCGAAGGTGGACGACAGCGGCCGGTTGGCCGCGTAGTCCATCGCGTTGTGGCCGAAGTTCGCGTAGATCATCTTGTAGTTCTTGTTCGTCCACATGATCGGGTAGTACCCGCTGCGCCACTGCTGGTTCGGGTCGGTGCCGAGTGGGAAGCTCGACGGGTCGACGCTCGCCAGGATCTGGATGTCCGGGTTCGTGCGCAGGTCACGCGACCAGCTGTACCACTCGCTGACCGACGACGTGAACTTCTCCGGCAGCCGCAGGGTCGACGGGTGCGTGCGGGTCTCGACCTTCAGCGTCGCGGTGGTGGGGCCCCAGGTGTTGTTGACGAAGTTCCCCTTTCCCAGGAACGTGTTGTGGTACCAGGACCACTCGTTCGCGTTCTGCGTGAACGCCGAGACGTGGAAGCCGAACCACGCGCCTCCCGCCTCCATGTAGCGCTGGAACCCCGCGCGCTGGGTGCCGTTCGGCAGGTCGTCGAGGAAGACCACGACCTGGGCCTGGGCCGGCGTCAGGTTGTTCAGCCGGTTCCAGTCGGTCGTCGCCTCGTAGGTGAACCCGTTCTCCTGGGCGGCCCTGGCCAGCCAGGGGTTGGCCTCCTTGACGAACGAGATGTGCGCCAGGTCGTTGGTGCCGTAGTAGAAGCCGAGCACCTTGAACGGGGCCGCGTGTGCCGGGCCGGAGACCGGGACGAGCGTTGCGGCCAGCAATGCCAGTAGCGCCAGCAGTTTTCTTGTCATGCGGGGCACACCTCACCATCACAGGGTTGCGCGCCCGAAGATCATCGTAGAGGTGGTCCAGACCTATTGGGGACCGGGACGTTCACAGAATTCTTTTGCGCCACAACATGATCCCGCCGATCACCGCGAGACCTCCCAGTGCGGCTACCACAGCGGCCATGCCGAACCTCGTTGCGTTGGAAGGAGATTGTTCGGCGGTCGACGCAACGGGAACAGGACGCGGCGTGCTCGACTTCGGCGTGGAGGTCGGCGTCGAGGTCGGCGTGGAACTCGACGGCGGCGCCGCTGCCGGGGCCGCCTGTGCCTCGGCGGGCGGGGCCGGTTCTGGTCGCGGTACGACCGGCGCGACCGGAGCGGGCGCCGCGGCCGGTGCCGCGATCTCGACGTCGGTGCACGAGTAGTAGGTGTCGGGCGTGTCGGTGTTCTGCCAGACCGTGTAGATCAGGTGACGTCCGGTCAGATTCCGCGGCAGCTGCACCTTGAACTCGTAGGAGCCGTCGACCAGCGGGGGAGAGGGCACGTTCAGGAACTGGTCCAGGTCCGCCCACCGCAGCGGCCGGACCGGCGAGTAGCCGTCGCGGGTCACGTAGAACCGGAACGAGCCCTGGTGCGGGATCGTCGCCCGGTAGGTGAAGTCCGTGCTCTTGAGCCTGGTCGCCGGCCACTGCGCGCTCGGCAGGTCGAGACCCGCGTACTTCGCGAGCCCGGCGCTGCACAGCTTGCCGTCAGGAACCCTCTCGGCGTCGCGCCCGGCCACGTTCGGCAGCCGGATGTTGTCCCAGTCCTTGGACGGCAACCCCGCCTGAATGGCACTGCGGCACGGCGAGGATGATGCTGTTGCCTGACCAGGCGAGCACAGAAAAGCCCTGCTCGCGGGGTCGGTAGGCGCGCCATGGGCGTGCGCGGGAACCGCGGAGAGCATCATGAGCAGCGTCAGAACGCCCACAAGGCGAAACACGAGCACCTCCCCTGTCTTTCTAGGGGTACGCGTGCCAGACCCGAGTCGTTCACGGAAGATGTAATGTCATGTCCTTCGCTGATGAGGTGTCCGCCGCCGCAGCCCGGCTGGGCGGAGTCGCACGCACCACACCGCTCGAGGTGAACCAGCGGTTGTCCGAGCGGACCGGCGCGCGCGTGTGGTTCAAGCGCGAGGACCTCCAGGTCGGCCGTTCGTACAAGCTGCGCGGCGCCTTCAACCTGCTGTGCCAGACCGAGTTCGCGTTCGGTGGCGCCGTCTGCGCGTCGGCCGGCAACCACGGCCAGGGCATGGCCTACGCGTGCCGCCGCCTCGGCATCGAGGGCCGCGTGCACGTCCCCCGCACCACCCCGCGCCAGAAGCGCGACCGCATCTCGGCCCTCGGCCAGGGCATGGTGCAGCTGATCGTCGACGGCGACACCTACGACGACGCGGCCGCGCTCGCCCAGGAGTACGCGCAGACCACCGGCGCGACCCTGGTCCCGGCCTTCGACGACCGCCGCACGGTCGCCGGTCAGGGCACCGTCGGCCTGGAGATCGTCCAGCAGCTCGGCGGCGCCCCCGACGTGGTCGTGGTCCCGGTCGGCGGCGGCGGGCTGCTGTCCGGCGTCGGCACGTGGTTCAAGGAACGCTTCCCGCGCACCCGCATCATCGGCGTGGAACCGGCGGGCGCGGCGAGCATGATCGCCGCGATGCAGGCGGGTCACCCCGTGACGCTGCCCGAGGTGGACTCGTTCGTCGACGGCGCCGCGGTGCGCAGGGCGGGCGAGGTGACGTTCCCGATGGTGCGCGACAGCGGCGCGGAGCTGCTGAGCGTGTCCGAGGGCGCGGTCTGCACGGAGATGCTGGAGCTGTACCAGATCGACGGCATCATCGCGGAACCCGCGGGCGCCCTGGCCTCGGCCGCGCTGCTGGAGGAGATCTCCGTCGCGCCGGACTCGACGGTCGTGTGCCTGCTCTCCGGCGGCAACAACGACGTCTCGCGCTACGCCGAGATCGTCGAGCGCTCGATGGTCCACCGCGGCCTCAAGCACTACTTCCTGGTGGAGTTCCCGCAGGAGCCGGGCGCGCTGCGGCGGTTCCTCGACGAGGTGCTCGGCAAGGACGACGACATCGTGCTGTTCGAGTACATCAAGCGCGACAACCGCGAGACCGGCGCCGCGCTGGTGTGCATCGAGCTGGGCCGCCGCGAGGACTACGACCTGCTGTGGGGCCGGATGAAGGAGTCCCCGCTGAAGATCCAGCACGTGGCGCCGGGCTCGACGGCGTACCGGTTCCTGATCTGAGGGGAGATGCCGGACACCCCGTTCTCGGAGTGCCCGGCACCGGGTGAGGGGTTACGGCTTCGGTGGACACGTCTTCCACGCGAAGTGGTAGGTCGTCTCGATTGACCCGTCGGTGGAGTCCATCGAGATGAAGCTGGTGACCTTCTTCGGGTCGGACGTGCCTGCGGCGACCCGCAGCTCCGTGTTGATGTTGAAGTTTCGCTTCTCACCGCACGGGTGGTAGACGATCGCGGCCACGTCGGTGGTGTCGGTCGCCTGCCAGTCGTCGCTCAACGGTCCGTTGTAGTTGTGCTGCTTGAACGCGGTCTGCGACATGCCCTGGAAGTAGTAGTTGGCCTTCTCCAGGGCCGTGGCGCCGCGCTCGAGGTGCGCGAAGCCGCGGTAGTCGGTGGACGAGATGCCGTAGGTGAAGCCGGACGGCACGTTGACGCGCAGGTTCAGCTGGCAGTTCTTGCGGAAGTCGGTCGGGAGTGCCTGTGGGCCGACCTGCGCCATGAACTCGCTGTAGGTCACGGTGAAGGCCTTGTTGTCCGGGCTGACGGCGACCGCTGCCGTTCCCGCCCGGCAGCCTGAGCCGTTGATCGTCACGACGTCGATGGTGATGATGTCCGGCGGCGGCGTGTCTCCGGGGGCGCCGCCGGGCGGGATGATGATCGTCGACATCGCGAGCGCGGCCGCGGCCAGTGTGTTGAGCATGGGGCACCTTTCCGTCTGAAGTTCAACAAAGAACGGCGGCGGGGAATGGGTGCCTGGGTCAGCAGCGCTTCCAGGAGAACTGGTACTTCGTGCTCACGCTGCTGTCGGTCGAATCCATCGTCATGAAGCTGTTGGCCTTCGACGCGGTGCCCGCGTTGACGCGCAGCTCGGTGTTGATGTTCAGGTGTCGCACTTCTCCGCAGGGCGCGTAGATGATTTCCGACACCGTGGCGCGGTCGGTCGCCTGCCAGTTGTCGCTCTTCGGGCCGGAGAAGTTGTGCGTACGGCTCGTGGTCTGCGACATGCCCTGGAAGTAGTAACTGCCCTTTTCGGTGCCAGTCGCCCCTTGCTGCAGATTGGCGAAACCGCGGTAGTCCGCCTGGGCGATGCCGAACGTGAAGCCCTGCGGATAGCTCACTCTGATGTTGAGCTGGCAGTTCTTGCGGAAGTCTGTGGGGCCTGAGCCCTGTCCTGTCTGGGCGAGGTAATCGCTGTAGGTCACCGTGAACGCCGTGCGGTCGTCGGACGACGCGACCGCCGCGGTGCCGGCAGGGCAGCCGGAACCGTTCACCGTGACGACGTCGATCGTGACGAAATCGGGAACGTCGGGAACTGCCTGCGCTGCGGGTGCGGTGAGAACCGCGGACAGTGCCAGGGCAGCAGCCGCCACCATTTTCAGCATGGCCAGCCTTTCTTTCCGAAGTGTGGTACCGGCGACGGAATCCAGACGATATCGGAAACCCTGCGTGGTGAAGGGCCGCCGAATGGGTGACTGAATTTCTCGGCAATGCTTGTGGGAAAGCACGACCAATTGCACGCCCGAAATTTTCGGCCGTGCGCGAACTATGCTCACCCACGGTGTGCGGAATTAACCTGACGATTGCCTGACGATCGCCGTTCGCTGGGCCGTCCGAGTGATGCGGGCTCAGGCGCCGGAAGTGAGCTGACGCACCCTGGGATGAACCACTCCTCGTCGGGCGTTGATACTGACGACGTTGACCAACCTCGATGAGGAGTGCCACTGATGGCTCCTGACCAGCTCACCGTGTACTCGACCTCGTGGTGCGGCTATTGCCGGATCCTGAAGAGCTCGCTCGACCGCGAGGGCATCGAGTACGTCGAGATCAACATCGAGGAGACGCCGGGCGCGGCCGACTTCGTGATGAGCGTGAACGGCGGCAACCGCACGGTGCCGACCGTCCACTTCCCGAACGGCAAGGCGCTCACGAACCCGTCGCTGGCCCAGGTGCGGGACCAGCTGGCCGCCAGCTGAACAGCCGCTCATCCTGGACGGGATGAACCCGTCCAGGATGAGCGGATCGCTGGTGCTAGTAGGTTGTCGCGGCCTAGTTGTGCTCCCGGTTGTGGATGAAGGGTCCCTTCATCCACCTCAGGTCGATGAAGGGTCCCTTCATCCACGGGGCAAGCGCCAGAACTAAGCCGCGACGCGGTACTAGCAGTACAGGTTCGCGCCGGCCGGCACGCCGAGGATCCCGACGAACTGCTGGTACTTCGAGACGCGGCTCTGCACCTGCGCCGGGTTGCCGCCGTTGCACTCGAGAGAACCGTTGATGCTGCGGATCGTCTCGCCGAACCCGGCCCCGTTGACCATGGCGTTGTGCCCGGTCATGCTGCCCGGCCCGGTCTGCGTGTTCCAGTACCAGAGCGCCGTCTTCCACGAGATCGCGGCGTCGCTCGCCACCCAGCCCGGGTTGTTCAGCAGGTCGAGGCCGAGGTACTGGCCGGCCGAGTAGTAGTTGAAGTTCCACGACAGCTGGATCGGGCCGCGGCCGTAGTAGGCGTACGTCCCGCGCGGGCAGCCGTAGGGCTTGCTCTCGTCGCAGAGGTCGTTGTTCTTGTTGATCTCCTCGATGTACACGAGGCCACCGGTCTCGTGCGAGGCGTTGGCGAGGAACGCCGCCGCTTCCTGCTTCTTCACCGTGTCGCTGCCCGTCTTCGCGAAGCCGGGGAACGAGCTCATCGCGGCCACGAGACCGCTGTAGGTGTAGAAGCTGTTGCGGCCGGGGAACATCTGGTTGAACTGGGACTCGCTGACGACGAAGTCACCGCCGCCACCTCCGCCGCCACCGTCGCAGTTGTACGGATCCCAGAACCACGTGGAGATCGTCGGGTCGTAACCGGGGTTGTCGTGCTCGGCGATGTAGAAGCTGCCCTGGAACCGCACGATGTTGCCGGTGTAGTACTGCCTGCCCTGCACCCAGTCGGTGTACGTGCAGGTGCCGCCGCCACCTCCGCCACCGTCACAGCTCGTCGGTTCCCAGTACCAGGTGGAAATCGTTGGGCTGTAACCAGGATTGTCGTGCTCGGCGATGTAGAAGTTGCCTTCGAACCGGACGATGTTGCCGGTGTAGTACTGCTTGCCCTGTACCCAGTCGGTGTACGTGCAGGCCTGCGCCGACACTTCCGCCTGTGCGGACGCGGTGGGCGTGATGACGGCCAAAGCCGCCGCCATCACACCAGCCGCGATAGACGCCAAGATGCGTTTTCTCAGCAAGGGTCACCCACTCCTGGAGTCTGCGCGCCCGAGGAATCAAGGATGTGAACAACGCTGAGATTGGCACCAGTGGTCCAGACCAGTCAAGGGTCTAGACCTGTTCTGGCGGGTCAGCAGTACAGGTTGCTGCCCGTTGCCACGCCGATGATCCCGGTGAACTGCCGGTACTTCGACACGCGGCTCTCGACCGTGCCGGGGTTGCGGCCGTCGCACTCCAGGGATCCGTTGATGCTGCGGATCGTCTGACCGAAGCCGCGCGAGTTGACCATGGCGTTGTGCGGGGTCATGGTGCCGGGACCGTTCTGCGTCATCCAGTACCAGATCCCGGTCCGCCACGAGATCGTCGCGTCCGTGGCGACCCGGTCCGGCTTGTTCAGCAGGTCGACGCCGAGGTAGTCACCCGCCGCCTTGTAGTTGAAGTTCCACGACAGCTGGATCGGGCCGCGGCCGTAGTAGTTCCGTTCGCCGGCGGGACACTTGTACGGCCTGGTCTCGTCGCAGTAGTCGCCGTTCTGGTTGATCTCGCGGATGTGGACCAGTCCGCCGGTCTCGTGGGAGACGTTCGCGAGGAACGCCGCGAGCTCCTGCTTCTTCACCGTGTCACTGCCCTGGTTCGCGAACGAGCCGAACGTGGCCATCGCGGACTTGAGGCCGCTGTAGGTGTAGAAGCTGTTGCGGGACGGGAACATGCGGTTGAACTGCGCTTCGGTGACGATGAACGGCGCCGCCGTCGCCGGCTGCACGAACGTGAAAACGCTCAGCAGCGCGACGATCAGGGCGGCGGCGCGAGTTCCGGACATGGGGACCAACTCCTCGGAGCTTCTGCGCGCCCACGGTGTGTTACCGCTCTCACGGTGGCAGTCCCAGTGCTCCGAGCACAAGAGGTGGTCTATACCTTTTAGGGATGTGAACGAGTTGATCTACGCGCCGGAACCGTAGGGCCTGGTGATGATCTCCAGCGCGTGGCCGTCCGGGTCGTTCCAGTAGACGCCGCGCCCGCCGTCGTTGCGGTTGATCTCGCCGGGCCGGGAGTGGAACGGATCGGCCCAGTAGTCGAGGCCGCGTTCCTGGATCCGGCCGAAGATCTGGTCGAACTCGTCCTCGGTCACCAGGAACGCGTAGTGCTGGTCGGTGATCGGGGCCTGGCTGGTCAGGTAGT
The DNA here is from genome assembly GCF_002150765.1 of Lentzea kentuckyensis. GTDB lineage: Bacteria > Actinomycetota > Actinomycetes > Mycobacteriales > Pseudonocardiaceae > Lentzea > Lentzea kentuckyensis. The sequence continues at coordinate 10,763 of NZ_MUYM01000014.1, read as the reverse complement.
CGAGCGAGACGCCGTTCGCGACCTCGACGACGAGGAACGGGCCGAAGCGCACCGGCTCCGGCAGGCCGAGGAGTTCGGTGAGGAAGCGCGCCGAACGCTCCTGGTCGGTGGCGTGGACGATGGTGTGGTTGAGCTGTACGGGCATAGCTCCTGCTTACTCCGGTGTCAGGGAGTTGTCAGCGCGGAGCTTCCGCGACAAGGGCGGCAAGAGCAACCCATCGCAGACCTCTGATGGGTGTCGGCGCGGCGGTGATCGGACAATACTGCCTGGCATGCGGATACTCGTCGTAGCCGGGCTGTTACTGGGTCTAACAGTTCCTGCGCAAGCCGCTCAGGCGGACGAAGACCCCTCGTCGCTCGTCAATCCTTTCGTTGGTACGCAAAACTTCGGCAACACCTTTCCCGGCGCCTCGGTGCCGTTCGGGATGGTGCAGGTCAGCCCTGACACGGGAGGGCAGGGCGGATACGACTACAAGGCCGGCTCCATCTACGGCTTCTCGCAGACACATCTCTCCGGTGTGGGCTGCGGGGTGATGGGCGAGCTGCCGGTGATGCCGACGGTCGGGCCCGTTGACAACGTTGACATCAACGCCTACAAGTCGGCGTTCAGCCATTCGGACGAGACCGCGCAGCCCGGCTACTACCGGGTCGGGCTGTCCCGTTACGGGGTGAACGCCGAGGTCACTGCCACCGCGCGAACCGGTTGGCAGCGCTACACGTTCCCGTCGTCAGGTGCGGCCAACGTCCTGTTCAACACCGGGCGGTCCAACCAGACGGTGCTCGACTCGGAGATCCACGTCGTCGGTGACCGGACCATCGAGGGCAGGGTCCGCAACGGCAGGTTCTGCGCGGGCAAGGACGAGCACACCGTCTACTTCACCGCGTCGTTCGACCGGCCGTTCGCTTCCTTTGGCGCGTGGCGCGGGAGCGTTCCCACGGCGGGCGTCCGGGACGCGGCCGGGACCGGTGGGAACGGCGCGTGGGTCACCTTCGACGCGACGGCCGACCGTGATGTCGTGCTGAAGGTCGGCCTGTCCTACACCGGGATCGAGGGCGCGCGGAAGAACCTCGCGGCGGAGGCCCCTTCCCACGACTTCGACGGTGTGGTGGCGGGAGCCAAGGAGGTGTGGAAGAAGCAGCTGGACGCCGTGCGGGTGTCCGGCGGGCCGCGCGATCGGCAGGTTGCCTTCTACACCGCGCTGTACCACTCGGTGCTGCACCCGAACCTCGCCGGTGACGTCGACGGCAGGTACATGGGCTTCGACGGGAAGGTGCGGACGGCTTCGGGCTACACGCCGTACCAGAACTTCTCGTTGTGGGACACGTACCGGCCACAGAACCAGCTGCTGCAGATGCTGGAACCACGGGTGGCCAGAGACGTCGCACTGTCCGTCGTGGCCAGTGGCCGGGACGGAGGATGGTTGCCGCGCTGGGCTTTGGCGTCGTCCGAGACCAACATCATGACCGGTGACCCGGTCACGCCGTTCCTGGTCGAGGCCTGGTCGAAGGGCTTGCTGAAGGGCCACGAGGAAGAGGCGTACCAGCTGTTGCGCACCAACGCCTTGTCGCTGCCTCCCGCCGAGTCGCCGTACAACGGACGTTCGGGCGTGAAGTACTACTCGGACCGCGGGTACATCCCGTCCGGGCTGAAGCTCGGCACGGACTGCGCGCACAAGGGCGGCGACAACGACTGCGTGCACCCGGCCTCGGCCACGCTGGAGTACGCGGCGGCGGACGCCTCGCTGGCGTTGATGGCCCAGGGCTTGGGCAAACGGTCGGACGCACGGCTGTTCGCCGATCGCGGCCAGTGGTACCGCAACCTGTGGGACTCGTCGATCGGCCAGTTCCGGCCGCGCACGACCGCCGGCACCTGGCTCACGCCGTACAACGCGGTGGACGCCTCGCACCAGTTCCACGAGGGCGGCGCCTACCAGTACCAGTGGCTCGTCCCGCAGGATCCCGCCGGTCTGGTGTCGTTGATGGGCGGGCGCAAGGAAGCCGAGAAACGCCTCGACTCCTTCTTCGTCTACGACAAGCTGTTGGTGGACCCGGCCGGTACCGCACGGCACGACTGGATCACCGAACCGTACGACTACTACGGCAAACCGACCTACAACCCGAACAACGAGCCCGACCTGCTCGCGCCGTACATGTACCTGTGGACGGGCACGCCGTCGAAGGCCGCCACGGTCGTGCGGGCGGCGATGACGTTGTTCACGACCGGTCCCGACGGCATGACGGGCAACGACGACCTGGGCACGATGTCGGCCTGGTACGTCTTCTCGTCGCTGGGCCTGTACCCGACGTTCAGCGGAGGCGACTTCCTCGCGTTGTCGTCACCGCAGTTCCCGTCCGCGACCGTCCGAATCGGACAGTACGGCTCGCAGGGCGGCACGCTGACCGTGGCCGCGCCCAACGTCTCCGACTCGGTGCGGTACGTGCGCAGCGCGTCGTTGAACGGGCGTGACGTGCGGAAGACCTGGCTCGACTGGTCCGCGGTGCAGCGTGGCGGAAAGCTCTCGTACGAGGTCTCCTCGAAGCCGTCTTCGTGGGGCGCCAGCCGTTCGGACGAGCCGCCGTCGCTCAACAACGGCAACGTGGACTCGCGTCGCGCGTTGTCGGCGTCGTTGCGGAACAGCGAGATCGTCATGCCGACCTCGGACTCCGCACAGTCGCTGACCCTGCAGCTCGACGTGCTGGCGCAGTCGCCGTCCGGGATGTCCGTGCGGCCTGAGGTGAAGGCTCCCGCGGGCTGGAAGGTGAGCGGTGCCAAGCCGTTCGTCATCGTGTCGCGGCATCTGCCGACGCAGAAGACCGTGCCGCTGACGGTGTCGGTGCCGGCGGGGACCCCGGTGGGTTCCTACGAGGTCTCGGTCGTCGTCGACTCCGTGACGGTGAAGGCCGTGATCGAGGTGAAGCCGGCCGCGTTGTGCGCGTTCTCCACCTGTGCGGTGGACGTCGGCCCGGAGCGCAACCACGACGGCACGGCGACGGTCGCCGACTCGGCTTCCGGCGACTTCGACGGCGGCGGCTGGAGCTACGACGCCGCGCTGCTGCCGCCGGCCGGACCCGTGACGTGGGGCGGGATCACCTACCAGGCACCGGATCCGGCGGGCACCACGCCGAACTTCGTCGAGGCGCGGGGGCAGGGGCTGTTGCTGCCCGCCGGCCAGTTCTCCTGGCTGCACGTGGTGGGCGCGTCGCACAACGGCCCGGTGTCCACGGCCTTCACCGTCTGGTACACCGACGGCACGTCGGCCGAGGTGGCGGCCACGGTGCCGGACTGGGCGGCCGGTGGCCCGGTGGTGCTGGAGATGCCGCACCGGATCAAGGCGGGCCAGGGCGTCGACGGGCCGCCGGTCCGGTTGTTCGGGCAGTCGTTGCGGCTGGACGCGGCCAAGACGGTCCGTTCGGTGACTTTGCCCAACGACCCGCGAGTGGAGCTGTACGCGCTCACACTTGCCTGATGGAACGACTGAAAAGCGGAGTGCGGTCCCGCGTGTGGGCTGACGGCGACCGCATCGTCAAGCAGGTTGTCGGCGATGCGGCCGCTTTCACCCGCGAGGTCACCGCGCTGCGGCTGGCCGAACACACCGGCATGGTGCCGCGCGTCCTCGATGTCGACGAGGACGCGCGGACCGTCGTGCTGGAGCGGCTGCCGTCCCATCCGTTCGACGAGGACTGGGTGATCGACTACGCCGGAGGGCAGGGCCCCGCCCTCCACGGGGGACTAACCACCACTGCGCATGGCTGACTTTAGCCGCGCCGCCGCCGTGTCAAGGTGCCGTTCAGCGATCTGTGGACAACCCGGCGGTCGGGGGTTGGCTGGTGCCGAGTTGTCCACAGATCGCCGAGAGGTCGCTTGACACGGCGAACTTTCGAATAGGCTGGATTTGTTGGCCGGTCTGCCCCCGAGGAGGGCGGGGCCCTGCCCTCAGCGCGAAATTCGGTGACTGGCCACCGAGCTCGTGCACCTTCGCATCGGGGTTCTTGCCCCGAGCCCTCGTGCCGGAGACGCCGAAACAGCTGATGGAGGCCGCCGAGCAGGCCTACCCCGCCGAACGTGGCTGGGCCGAGCCGCTGGAGGACGCCTGCGTGCGGTGGTTGGTGCAGGGTGACGCGCTGGTGCAGCGGGCCGAGCGGGACGGCACCGACCACCTCGCCAGGGTCGTCGACGAGGACTGGTTCTGGTACAGCACGACCGCGCGCGGTCGGTTGATGTTCCGGGCGCGGGTGGTGGCGGGGTTCACCGAGACCCACCCCGCGATGAGCGCGCTCGCGGGGCGGTTGCTCGAGCGGATGAGCCGGATCTGGGAACCGCAGCCGATCGAGACCCGGCGCACGCACATCTCATGACCAGGCGGACAGCTTCAGCCGTGAGGTGAAGGAATGCTCCTCGCCGGTCACGGGGTCCACAAAGGACAACGTGCGGGCGAGGAGCTGCAGGGGCGAGGAGAAGTCGTCCAGCGGGCGTTCGCGCAGCGCGGGGTAGAAGTCGTCGTTCACGATCGGCACGCCCAGACCGGACATGTGCAGACGCAGCTGGTGGGTGCGGCCGGTCAGCGGCTTCAGGTGGTAGCGGCCCAGGCCGTTGCGATGCTCCACAAGGGACACGTGCGTCTCGGCGTTCGGTTCGCCGTCCACTTCGAACGCGGTGATGATGCCGCGTTCCTTGATGATCCGCGACCGCACGACGCGAGGCAGCTCCAGCGCGGGGTCGTACCCGGCGATCGCCTCGTACTCCTTGCGCACCAACCGGTCGCGGAACATCGTCTGGTACTTGCCGCGCAGCTCGCGGCGCACGACGAACAGCACCAGCCCGGCCGTGACCCGGTCCAGCCGGTGCGCGGGGGAGAGGTCGGGCAGGCCCAGTGAGTCGCGCAGCTTCACCAGCGCGGTCTGCATGATGTGCTGCCCGCGCGGGATCGTGGCCAGGAAGTGCGGTTTGTCGGCGATCACGATGTTCTCGTCCTGGTGGACCACGCCCACCTCGAACGGCACGGGCACCTCGACGGGCAGGTCGCGGTGGAACCAGATGTAGCTGTCCGGGACGAACGGCGTGTCGATGCCCAACGGGCCGGTCACGCCCCAGATCCGTTCCTCGCGCAGCATCTCCTCGATGCGCTCGGCGGCCACCCGCGGCAGCCGTTCCACGAGGTGGTCGCGCAACAGCACCCAGTGGCCTTCTGGCGGCAGCTTCAGCCGCGCCGCGTCCAGGCCGTTGCGCTGGGGGAGAGGGGAGGAAGGTTTGCGTCTCATCGCACGGTCAGTCTAAACGTTCGAAAAAACCGAACGATATCGCTCGAAAACATTCGCTGTACCGAAGAGAACTGGTCAACGAGGCTGTGGCCATGGCGGTCTTCCTGGTCCTCGGTTCGGTCATCTCACTGCAGTTCGGCGCGGCCTTCGCCAGTCAGCTCTTCGGGCAGATCGGCGCGCCGGGCGCGACGGCGCTGCGGCTCGGCATCGCCGCGGTGATGCTCGCGATCGTCGTACGGCCGAAGTTCCGCCAGGAGACGGTCGTGCTCGGGATGACCATGGCCGGCATGAACGGCACGTTCTACCTCGCGCTCGATCGGATCCCGCTCGGGGTGGCGGTGACGATCGAGTTCCTCGGGCCGCTGGGGCTCGCGGCGGTGCTGAGCAGGCGGCCGCGGGACTTCGTGTGGGTGGGGCTCGCGCTGGCCGGCGTGGTGATCCTCGGGGTGCGCGAGTACACCGGCGCGAGGCTCGACCTGATCGGGGTGGTCCTCGCGTTGTTCGCGGCCGCGTTCTGGGCCTGTTACGTGCTGGCGGGCCGCAAGCTCGCGACGGCCGGGCTCGGCACCGGTGGGCTCGCGGGCGCGAGCCTGATCGCGGCCGCTCTGACGCTGCCGTACGGGCTCTCGACGGCCGGCGCGGCATTGTTCGAGCCCAGGATGCTGGTGCTGGGCACGCTGGTGGCGCTGCTGGCGTCCGCGATCCCGTACACGCTGGAGATCAGGGCGCTGAAGACGTTGCAGCCCAGCACCTTCGGCGTCGTGCTCGCGCTCGAACCGGCCGCGGCGGCGCTGGCCGGTGCGGTGCTGCTGGGCCAGCACCTGGGCGTGGTCTCGTTGTGCGCCATCGCGTTGGTGATCACGGCCGGGGTGGGAGCGGCGCTGCGGAAACCGCCAGCGCCTCGCGAAACGCCCGCACCGCGGGATGCTGACCTCGTCCTGCCCGTGCCGCAGTGAACAGCAGCCGGGACTGGGGAACCGGCAACTCGTGCAGGTCGACGGTGATCTCGCGGTCGTACCAGACCAGGTCCGGCAGCAGCGCGACCGCGAGACCCCGTTCCACGAACCGCAGCTTCACCAGCACGTCGACCGAGGCGAACCGCACGTCGGGCTCGTAACCCTGATGGCGGCACCAGTTCGTGTTGAAGCTCCGTTGCGGCATGCCGGGGGTCTCCATGATCCACGGGAACGTGCTCGCCTCGGCGACCGGCAGTCCACGTGGGACGGCCAGCCGGATGGGATCCCGGAACAGTTCCCGGTATTCCAGGCCCGCGAACCGGGGCTCTGGCTGGTCCGGCCACTCCTCCAGGAAGACGAGGTCGAAGTCCCTGGCGTTCAGGGCGGACAGCGCTTCCGCGGGGTCGAGCACCTGGAACTCGATCCGCAGCGACGGATGCTCGTCTCTCATGCGCGCCAGCGTCGCCGGGATCAACGCCAGTGCCGCGGTCTGGAACGTCGCGACCCGCAGCGTCCCGGTGATCTCGTGCAGCGAGGCGGCGACCTCCGACTCGGCCTGTTCCAGCCGGGTCAGCACTTCTTCGGTGTGCCGCACCAGGATCTCGGCCTGCGGGGTGAGCTTCACTCGCCTTCCGACCGGCTCCAGCAACGGCACACCGACCTCGGTCTCCAGCAACGACAGCTGCTGCGACACCGAGGACGGGCTGTAGTTCAGCGCCTGCGCGACGGCGGCGAGCGTGCCCCGTTGGGAAAGTTCGCGCAGCAGTCGCAGCCGGTGGAGGTCGAACATCAGATCATTATCGGCTACGCTGCCGTCACCGCCCCCTGAGAAAGAACGTGCTGTCCTCAGCACGTCTTGAGGAGGTATCGGTATGTCCGAACGACTCCGCATCGTCGCGGGGTTCGCGCTGGCGACCGGTCTGCTCGTGGCGGGCTCTCCCGCCCTGGCGCAGGTGGAAACCGGTCCGTGGACCAGTGAATCGCCGTCGTTCAGCGTTCAGCAACGCGGCTGCGGCACGGTCAGCGGCCTCACGTTCACCCTCACCTGTTCCACCGCGAGCGGTGATCAGCGTGCCGAGCGCCGGTACGCCACTTACACCGGCGGCACGCGGCAGTTCGAAGGGAGCTTCCGGATCACGAGTCTCGGCGGCACCCGCGTCAGTCTCAAGCAGACGTTCCGGGACGGCTCGAACGCGGGACCGTTCTTCATGCTCGCCGTGGAACGCGGCGGCAGGCTCTACGCCGTGCACGGTGGCGACACCATTGCCACCGGAGCGACCGTGGGCACGACTGTGCGCGTCAACACCGTGCACAACGTGGGCAACGAACACCGCACGTACATCAACGGCTCGCGCAAGCACACCTACGCGAGCTCGGGTTCGCAGTTCTACGACAAGTTCGGCGCGTACCGGACAGCCAGCGGCCAGGGACCTGCCACGGTCGTGTGGAGCAACATCCGGTTCTGGCGCAAGTGATCAAGTGTTCTCTGGTGGTACTCCTGCTGTTCCTGGCTGCCTGCGGCCAGGAACAGCAGGACCCCGTGCTGACGTCCGAGCTGACCTCGCCGACGGACGTGACGCTGCACTGGCGTCCGGAGGCGGGAGCGGCCGGGCAGGTCGTCGAGTACGCGAACGCGGCCGACGGCGACTACGTGGTCCTGGAGTTCGCCCCGCCGGGCCGGGACTCCTACCGGCACCCCGACCTGATCCCGGAAACACAGTTCTACTACCGGGTCCGGCCGTTCAGCGGGCCCGCTTCGGCCACTGTGGACGTCGCGTTGCCGCCGGGTGACGAGGTGCCGGAGATCGAGGGGCCGGACTGGACCGCTGCGCGCGAGGATGGTGGTGGCACCCGGCCGGTGTCATCACCGGAGGCGGCGGCGGGGAACCTGAAGGCGGAGGTGAAACACGCCAACGGGATCCTGTTCACCTGGGAGGACCGTGCCGCTGACGAGGACGGGTACCTGATCGAGGTCAGGCCCGCGGGCACGGCGGACTACCGCGTCGCCGTGCAGCTCGACCCGGACAGCACGTCGTACGGAGTGATCACACTCCCAGACGAGAAGACCGCGACCTATCGGGTGCGGGCGTTCCGGTTCGGAGCACCGTCGAACCTGACTCATCAGACGACGGGGAAGGCCTGAGCGCCTGTCTGGCACACCACGCGCTCGCGGCGAGAAGTAACGCCGCGAGCGCGTAGGGCCAGGGTGTGCGTTCGGTGACGGCCAGCGCGACGTTGATCGCGGACAGGAGCCCGAACACGCTGGTGAGCAGCCACCAGGTCAGTTGATCCACACGTGCGTCAGCGGTCATTCGGGTGGGCTACCCGTTCTCGGCGGGTTTCACACCTTCTTCCTCTTCTTTTTTCTCGCCGCGGCGGCGCATGAACCCGAAACCCGGGATGCCGAGGATCGCCTGACGCATGTCGCTGGTGACTTCGAGCAGCTGGTGGACCTCCGGGCCGACCCGGTCCAGGGTCGCCAGGATCGGCAGGATGTCGCTGGTCAGGTGCTCGGTGAGCACCGGCAGCTCGTCGACCAGCTTGATCGCGGCCTCGACCTCGTGCGGCGAGAGTTCCTCCACGAACCGCTTCGCGAGCGGCTGGGCCTGCTTGGCGATCGGCTCGTAGATGCCGATCAGCTCGTTCGCCGTGTGCGCGGTGTGGCCGGCCGTCACGACGACCTGCGCGGCCCGTTCGGCGACGTCACTCGCGCTCGCCGTGATCGCGCGGACCTCGTCCACCGCCTTCTCGGCGTCCGCGACGACGTTCGCCGTGCGGTCGACCAGCGTGCCGGCCTTCGCCACGATGCCGTCGACGGCGTCGATCGTGCCGTTGACCTTGCGGACCAGCTGTTCGACCTCGGTGATCAGGTCGAGCACGCGGCCGGGGACCGCGGCGACGGCGGCCGTGGTGTCGAGCGCGGTGTTGAGCGCCTGCTTGGCAAGTCCCATGCCGGGGATCTCCATGCGTCCACTCTGCCTTATGCGTTGATCGGTTCGGCGTAGCGCCATTCGGTTTTCAAAACTGTCAGACCTCGTCATTACATTCGCTGATGTCTGCCAGTCGGCTGACCGGGCGATCCGGGAACCGTGCGCCGTCCGAAGTTGTCAGAGCCGGGGGTTAGCATCCCCGGCGGGCGAGGGAGGCGCGCATGGCTTGGTGGCACCGGATCAAACGCATTATCTCCGGTGGAGGGCGGGAATCGGCGAGTTTCGTGGCGGCACTGCTGGGTGTTCTGGTGCTCGCGGGCGCCGCGCTCGGGCAGGGCATCTCCCGGACGTCGGTCGACGTCTCCGACGGGCTCACCTGGCTGGGCGACGACCAGCGCGGCGAGGTCGTGCAGGTGAACCCGGTGTCGGGCAAGCCGCAGACGCGCCTGCAGATCAGCGGTCCTGATTCGCAGCTGGAGATCGCGCAGGAGGACGGGCGGCTGATCGTCCTGAACCGGCGCACCGGCGAGATCACCGTCATCGACCTGGCCACGCTGCTCGCGTCCGGCCGCCGGCAGGCGCCGCCCGGAGCGTCGAGCAAGGTGCTGGTGGCGAACGGGATGGTGTTCGTCGTCGACCGCGCGGCCGGCACGGTGCACACCGCGGACCCGTTGACGCTGGCCGACATCGGGCAGACGTGGGAGGCGGGCCAGCCCCTCGCCGACGCCGTCGTGGACGAGCGCGGCGTGCTGTGGCTGGTCGACCACGGCGGCACGTTGCGGTCGCTGGACTGGTCCGACGACGAGGAGCGGTTCCAGGAGCGATCGCAGCGCCAGGTCTCGGGTGCCGGGCCGCGCACGGTGCTGGTGCCGCACGACCAGGGCGTCACGCTGATCGGTCTCGACGGCGGTGTCGTGGTTCGTGACGGCACGGGTGAGGACGTGTCGTCGATGACCGACCGCTCGGACGCCGAGGTGATCGCCGCGCAGTCGTCGCCGCTGGACCTGGTGCCCGCCTCGCTGCCGTCGTCCTCGGTGGTCGTGCTGGTCGTGGGGCGCGATGTGCTGCGCATCGACGTCGGCGCGATGGGGTGCCCGAAGCCGGGGCGGCCCGCTGTCTACCGCGACAAGGTCTACGTGCCGTGCAAGGGATCCGGCAAGGTCATCATCCTCGACCGCGGTGGTAGCCGCGGTGGCGACGACGTGCGCACCGCCGGTGGGTCCGACCCCGAGCTCGTGTTCGACGACGGCCGGCTGTTCGTGAACGTGCCGGGCTCCTCGACGGGTGTGCTGGTCGACACCGACGGCGCGACGCGGTCGTTGACGATCCGCAGTCCCGAAGTGCCGGTGAAGGACCCGGACCGCTCGCCGCCGCCGTCTTCCACGCCGCCTTCCACGTCAGGTGGCGCGGCCCCGGCCGCGCCCGCCGGGGTGACGGTGCGGGAGAAGTCGCGCACCTCCTCTGCGGTGGTCGTGACGGTGAGCTGGAGTGCGGTGTCGTCGACCGATCCGATCGTCGGCTACACCGTGACGGGTTCCGGCTCGTTCAGCGGTGGCTCGGTGTCGGCTCAGTCGGCCGGTACCTCGGCTGATTTGTCGTTGCCGTGCACGGGTACCAC